>CACHPJ010000001.1 GCA_902581775.1 uncultured Pelagibacteraceae bacterium
CTGGGATGATCTCCACGGTAGGGGATTACGTCAACAAATTTGAAAATGAAATTAAAAATATTACCAAATCTAAATATGTAATTTCGGTTAGTAATGGAACAATCGGACTTTTTATTTCTTTGAAAGTAACGGGCGTAAAATCAGATGATGAAGTTTTAATACCAGCTGTCTCCTTCGTAGCTACCGCAAACGCTGTGGCTCATTGTAATGCTACTCCCCACTTTGTAGATATTGGAGAAACTGATCTTGGAATTGACCCAATTAGATTGGACGAGTATTTAAAAAGAAATACTTACATAAAAAAAAACAATTGTTTCAATAAAAAAACAAAAAAACCTATCAAAGCTATAATACCTGTTCATGTTTTTGGTCATCCTTGTAACATAAATATGATTATGAAAGTTTGTAAAAAATATAAAATTCGAGTGATCGAAGATGCTGCTGAAGGTATTGGTAGCTATTCACAAAATAAACATGTGGGAACTTTTGGCGATGTGGGAGTATTTAGTTTTAATGGAAATAAAATTGTCACAACTGGTGGAGGAGGAGCAATCGTTACAAATAATGTCTCTATTTATAAAAAAATTAAACATCTTTGCACAACCGCAAAAATTAATCATCCATGGAGGTATTTACATAATGAAATTGGTTACAATTTTAGACTTCCTGCTCTTAACGCGGCGCTGGGTTATTCTCAATTACTTAAAATTAATAAATTAAGACAGAAAAAATTCAAACTGTATAAAATTTATAAAAAACTTTTTGCTAAGACAAAAGAAATAGAAATATTAGGATCTCCAAAAAATTGTAAAAGTAACTTTTGGTTACAAACTATTGTTTTGTCTAAGAAAGCCGCGAGTTTAAAAACAAAAATTATTAGGGATTGTCACTCTTCAGGTTTAAAGGTGAGACCTCTTTGGGATCTGATTTCATCTTTTAAAATGTATAGAAAGTGTCCAAAAATGAACTTAAGAAATTCAAAATTAGCATATACTAGAATTATAAATTTACCAAGTAGTAGTAATATTTTAAAATGAAAAATAAAACAAAAATAATTTTATTCGGCGCTGGTGGTCATGCGGTCTCTGCTATAGATGTTATAGAAAAAACAAAAAAATTTAAAATATTGTTCGTTTTGGATAAATTTGATGGAAAAATTGGAAAATATAAAGTTTTCAGACAAAAAAAGCAGCTTAAGTTTTATAAAAAATATACAAATAAGGCTTTTATATCGATAGGGCAAATAAAAAACCCAAATATAAGACGAAAACTCCACGAAAATTTATTAAAAGAAAAGTTTATTTTACCCTCTATTGTCTCACCTTATGCTTACGTAGCCGACTCAACAAAGATTGGTGCAGGTACGATTGTTATGCATCATGCAATTTTAAATGCTAAGAGCGAAGTTGGTCAAAACTGTATTATTAATACAAGAGCACTAATAGAGCACAGTGTTAAAATTGAAAACAACTGTCACTTATCAACTGGCTGTATAGTAAACGGTGATAGTCATATTAAAAATGGAACTTTTCTTGGAAGTGGCTCAATTATAATACAAGGTTTAAAAATAGGTAAAGACGTTATTATAGGAGCCGGTAAAATTATAAAGAAAAATGTATCTAACAAAAAAGTTTTTAAATAAATGAAGAAAATTATTATTATTGCAGAAGCTGGAGTTAATCATTGTGGTAAAATTTCAATAGCAAAAAAAATGGTTGATGCAGCAAAAAAATTGAAAGCTAATTATATAAAATTTCAAACTTTTAATCCTGATTTATTATCAACAAAAAGCGCCAAACTAGCTGAATACCAAAAAAAAAATACAAAATATACCAATCAATATAAAATGCTTAAAAGATTAGCATTAACTAAAAAAGATACTGAAAAAATATACAATTATTGTAAAAGAAAAAAAATTGGTTTTCTCTCTACAGCTTTTGATTTAGAAAGTGCAAAATTTTTATTAAAATTTAAAATGGATTATGCGAAAATTCCATCTGGGGAAATTACAAATTTTCCATTAATAAATTTTTTATCAAAAAAATATAAAAAAATTATTTTATCGACTGGAATGTCTAATATGGCCGAAATTAATTGGGCTCTTAATATTTTAAAAAAAAATAAAGTAAAAAAAAATAATATCATTTTATTACATTGTACTTCAGCCTATCCAGCGCCAGTTGGAGAACTTAACTTAAATAGTATTCAATTTTTAAAAAAAAAATTAAATTTGAAGGTTGGATATTCTGATCATTCGACAAGCACTTTAACACCAATTATTGCTGCTAGCTTAGGCGCTATTTTAATTGAAAAACATTTTACACTAAATAAAAAATTTAAAGGGCCGGATCATAAATCCTCTATTAATACCAATGAGTTTACCGAAGTAATTAATGGAATTAAATTTATGAAACATGCTGCAGGAAATGAAATTAAGAAGTGCACAATATCAGAGAATAAAAATAAAAATTTAGTAAGAAAGTCTATTTATGCTTTAAAAGATATTAAAAAAGGTGAAAAGTTTAGTGAAAAAAATCTAGTAACATTAAGACCCGACAAAGGTATTAGCGCCATGTTTTGGAAAAAAGTTATTGGAAAAAAAGCTAAGAAAAATTTTAAAAAGTTTACTTTGATTAAATATGTATAACATTGGTATTTTTACTTCCTCTAGATCAGACTATGGAATTTTAAGCAATATTATAAAAAAATTAAATGAAAATATAAATGTAAGACTCAAGATTTTTGTAGCAGGTTCTCATCTCTCAAAGGTTTATGGTTACACAGTTAATGAAATAAAAAAAGATATCAATTCAGAATTAATTTATTGTCCTAACATTATTTTTAATAAACATAAAATTGATATGGCCGCATCATCCAATAAACTAATAAGTATCTTTAAAAAAAAATTAGATCGGAGTAAAATCAAAACAATTATATTTTTGGGCGATAGATATGAGATTTTACCGGCTGCTTTAATTTGTTTACTTAAAGGTGTAAAGATTGTGCACATACATGGTGGGGAAATAACAGAGGGAGCTATTGATAATTATATAAGAAATGCGATGTCTATGATTTCAAACTATCATTTTGTTGCAACACCTAAATCCAAAAAGAGGCTTTTAAATTTTGGTATAGATAAAAAAAGAGTATTTTTAATTGGTGCTCCGGGTTTAGAGGATATTAACAAATATTTATTCAACAGGGAATTTCTTGAAAAAAAATTTAATTTTAAATTTTATAAACAAAATATAATGATCTCTTACCATCCTGAAACTTTAGATTTAGAAAATGTGAACAAAAATTTAAATATTTTACTTAGTAGTATTAAAAAATTTAAAAAGGTAAGATTAATATTTTCTGCTCCGGGTGCAGATTTAAAAAGTGATTTTATAAAGAGAAAAATTAAGGATTTTTCTAATAAAAATAAAAATTCTATTTATTTTGACTCCTTTGGACATAAAGATTATTTGTCTTTTCTAAAAATTTGTAATTTATTAGTTGGAAACTCATCTTCAGGTATTATTGAAGCTCCTTCATTGAATACATTGTCAATTAATTTAGGAATTAGGCAAAGAGGAAGAGAGAAAGCAAAAAGTGTTAAGGATTTGAGTTTCAGCAAAAATTTGATTGTTAAAACTATTAAAAAAGTTATTAATGGTAAAGAAACAAGAAAAAAAATTAAAAATCCTTACTATGTTTATAAAAATCCAAGTTCAAAATTTGTAAAAATTTTATTAAAAAATCTTAAAAAAAGAAACTAATTTTAAAAAATGTTTATTAAAAAGGTAAATTTCAACAAAACTGTTATTTCACTGGAATCTTTAATCAGAGATTGTGTAAAAAGTCTTAACCATTCTGGCCTACAAATTGTAATCGTGGTTGATAAGAAAAAAAATTTTTTAGGTACAATTACAGATGGCGATATAAGGAGAGGTTTTTTAAACGGTCTTAATTTAAAATCATCAATAAAAAAAATTTTAAACTATAAATCTGTTACTGCCAAACCTAATATAGACACTGATAGGGCTGACAGTATATTGAGAAGATTTGATATTACACACCTACCAATATTAAAAAATAGAAAATTGGTAGGACTTTATTATAAGGGTAGTGCAAAATCAAAAACTAATAATATAAATAGTAAAGTTATAATTATGGCTGGTGGTTTTGGTAAGAGGTTAGGTAAACTTACAAAAAAAACACCCAAGGCTATGCTTAAATTAAATGGAAAGCCGTTATTAGTTCATATAATAGAAAAATTAAAAAAAGAGGGTTTTAAAGAAATTTATATTTCTATTTATTATTTAAAAAAAAAGATTAAAGATTATTTTTCTAATGGAAAGAAATTTGGCGTAAAGATCAATTATATTGAAGAAAATTCTCCAATGGGAACAGTAGGCTGCCTACGCTTGTTAAAAAAAAGATTAGATAGCAGTTTTTTCCTAGTAAATTGTGATGTAATCACAGGTCTTAATTTTCAGGAAATGCTGATTTATCATCAAAAAAATAAGTCTGAAGCAACTATGGCAGTTAAAAATTTTGAATTTATTAATCCATATGGTGTGATAGCATCAAAAAATAATAGGTTTCAAAACTTTGAGGAAAAACCAACCACTTTTTTTAACATAAATGCAGGTATTTATTTATTTAATCCAG
The DNA here is from genome assembly GCA_902581775.1 of uncultured Pelagibacteraceae bacterium. GTDB lineage: Bacteria > Pseudomonadota > Alphaproteobacteria > Pelagibacterales > Pelagibacteraceae > Pelagilacustribacter. The sequence goes on from CACHPJ010000001.1 coordinate 4,657, forward strand.
CAATAATAAAAATAATCAGAAAATATAAAATAAAATCTGTCCCAATTTTATTTAATTATCTTAAGTTAAAAAAAAAGAAAATCTTAACCTATCCAATGTACGAAAGTTGGGAGGATTTTGGTCTAGAGATTAAAAAGCTTAAACCATAATATGCGGAAAGTTTAATTTTCATAGGAATGAGTAATAAAATAAAATATATTAATTGTGGTGCAGTTATTATTGCAAGACTTAAGTCAAAAAGACTAAAAAAGAAAGCATTGCTTAAAATTAACGAAAATGAAACTATTATTGAATATATAATTTTAAAGTTAAAAAGATTATTCAAAAACCAAGACATAATTTTAGCCACTTCTCATAAATCTAGTGATAGAAAATTAATTCTTAAAGCAAAGCAAAAAAATATTGGATTTTATCAAGGTGAAGCCATCGATGTTATCAAAAGAATATATTTAGCAGCAAAAAAAAAGAATTTTTTAAATGTATTTGTTTGTACAGCTGATAATCCACTGTTTGATTTATCGTTAGCTCAGAGAATGATAAATCACCACATAAATAAGAAAAGTGATTTTACCTGTTATAATGGAGCTCCTATAGGAAGTTACGGCTGGGTTTTGAATGTAAAAAAAATCAAAAAAGTATTAGAGACAAAAAAAATAAAAGACACTGAGATTTGGGGTAACCTTTTTTTAAAAAATAAAAAAATAAAATCTTCAGTTCTATTGAGACAAAACAAAAGTAATAGCAGTATATTATCAAAAATAAGATTGACTGTCGACACTATTGAAGATTTGAAACTAGTCAAGCAGGTTTTAAAAATATCTAAAGTAAAATATCCAAGCTTAAAAAATGTTGAGAAAATTTTATTAGATAACAAATATTTGATAAAAATTAATTCCAAAATCAAACAACGAAAGGCACCTAGGAATATTTTTGTTTATTAAATAAGCAAAAAAATTGCTTTACTGTTCAATAAATGAACGGTAATATATTAAATATTATGAAAGATGATCAAGACCATTTTAATGTTTTAAGGCAAATACATAAAAAAAAAGAGTCATCCCAAAGGGAATTAGCCAGTGAACTTGGATTTAGTTTAGGAAAGTTAAATTATGTAATGAAAGCTCTACAAGAGAAAGGATTGATAAAGATTGAAAACTTTAAAAATAATCCAAAAAAAGTAAATTATTTCTACATTCTTACACCAAAAGGAATAGCTACAAAAACTAAACTTACAATCAATTTCATGAAAAGAAAAATAAAGGAGTATGAAGAATTAAAAAAAGAAATTGAAAAATGAATATAATTTCAATTGTAGACAGTCATACATCTAGTGCATCTTTAATTTGTAACGGTTCAGTAGAAGTTTTAGTTAGTGAGGAGAGATTTACCAGAAAAAAAGGTCAAATCAGTTATCCAAAAAAATCTATTGATTATTGTTTAAAAATCCTTGGAAAAAGAAAACTTGATCAAGTTTTAGTTAACGGAAAAATAGCAGCAGACCCCTTTACAATAAGGTTAGCTAGATCAAATACTTTCAGTGTCAGTGATTGGATTAACGAACAATATGAGTATCAAAAACCAATTTTGATAGAGAAAAAAAAAATTTCGAGTATTAAGAGAAAATATTTTTATAAACTACAAAAAAAAAAGAAATTTCCTCAAACAAACTATCTAAATATAAATACTGTAAACTGGACTTATGATGGTTCTGATTATGATAGAAATTTATTTCGCTCTATTCAGATTAAAACATTAAAAAAACATCTTAAAATAGATGATAATAAAATTAAATTTTCTGAACATCACCCATCTCATTCCGCGTACGCATATTTTGCAAGTCCATTTAGAAAAAAAAAGGCTTTGGTTTTTACGATGGACGCCGTCGGAGAAAAAATTAATGCAACTATATCTATTGTAAAAAATGATAAAATAAGGGAAGTTTTTAGAACTGGTAATAGTAACCTAGGCAGATTATGGAAGTACATCACTCTTTTATTGAGCATGAAGCCTGATGAACACGAATATAAAGTTATGGGGCTAGCACCTTATGCACATGAGAAGTATTCACGAGAAGTTTTAAATTTATTTAAAAAAAATTTTCAAATTACAAAAGGTCATAACTTTATAAATTCTAGCAAAATAAAAGATATATACTTCTCGTTTCAAAAAATACTTGAACCTTATAGATTCGATAATATAGCTGGAGGCCTTCAGCTTTATACCGAGGAAATAGTTTCTAATTGGGTAAAATATGCAATAAAAAAATACAAAATCAGTAGAGTAGTTTTTTCTGGGGGTATTTCTATGAATATAAAGCTAAATAAATGCTTATCTGAAATAAGTTCTCTAAAGGAACTATATGTTGCTGCTAGTGGCGGTGACGAGTCCTTGGCTCTTGGTAATTATTATAATATTTATGGAAATGGCAAAACAAAGCCACTTAATAATATTTACTTGGGCCCTGAATATAATGATGATCAAATTTATTCTGCTATAAAAAAAATGAAAAAAAAAACTTATATTGTTAAAAAAAATTTGCCACTTAAAAAAATTGCTCAATATTTATCCAGAGGTTATATTGGAGCAAGATTTAGTGGAAAGATGGAATTTGGCGCCAGGGCTTTGGGCAATAGAAGTATTGTAGCAGACCCTTCAAAAATAGAAGTATTAAAAAAAATTAATACTCAAATAAAAAATAGAGATTTCTGGATGCCTTTTACTCCGTCTGTTTTAGACTTTATGGTAAATAAATATGTTAAAAATCCTAAAAAGATTTTTTCTCCACATATGACTATAGCGTTTGACACTACCGAAAAGGGTAAAGAACATCTTAAAGCTGCAATTCATCAATATGATTTAACAGCCCGACCTCAAATGCTTAAAAGAAGCTTTAACCCAAAGTATTATGACTTGATAAAAGAATTCCATAGATTAACAGGAGTTGGGGCTCTGCTGAACACATCATTTAATCTACATGGTTTTCCAATTGTAATGTCACCGAGTGATGCATTACACGTTTTTAATAATTCAGATTTAGATATGTTAATTTTTGATAATTATTTTATCTTGAGAAATAAAAAACTAATTTAATCTTTTAAAACCTTCATGGCATTGAGGTATTTTATCTAAAATTTCCAAGTTATTTCCTTTTTCAAAATCTTTAATACTTTTAAAGATTTTATTTAAATGCCAAAAATATTTATTTAAATTTTTCTTATTATGGTAAATCGATAAAAAAATAAGATTTGAAGCTAAAATTGAATTTCTAAGCATGATATAAGTAATGTAAGATTTATATTTTAACCATTTTTTTGAGCTTAAAGTAAAACTTGGAATCGCATTCAAGCCAAAAATATTAATTTTTAGATTATATTTTTTGGCTAATCTTCTCCATCTTTCTTTAATAATCTTTCCTTGTTTAGAAACAATTTTCCATGTTTGTTTCTCCTCCATTATTTTTAGAACATTCAATGCTGCGACGTAACCAGTTCTTTCAGTCCAAAAAGTACTACTGATAAAAGTGCTTTGGGCGCTATCCATTATTCTTTTTTTTCCTAAAACTGCAGTAATCGGGTAACCGTTACCTAAAGCTTTTCCTAAAATGCATATGTCAGGTGTAACCTTATACTTTAAATGAATTCCTCCAAATGTTTCTCTAAAACCACTAGTGCATTCATCAAAAATTAAAACAATATTTTTTCTTTTACAAAAATTGCTTACTTTTTTTAAAAAATTTCCTTTTGGTGGAAAATTTCTGTGAACTTCCATTTTTACAATTCCAATATTATTTTTTGTGCAAATTTTGTAGAAGCTTTTAATATCATTATACATGAACGGAAAAACAGTATTTTTTAATTTTTTTGGAACCCCTTCAATTGGTAAGCCTTTCAAAAGATGTGAGTTTAAATTATCATTAGATTTTAAATTAGCAGATAGGTACCAATCGTACCATCCATGATATCCGCAAATAGCAATGTTGTCCTTTTTCGTATAAGCTCTTGCAATACGGATTGCTATTGAGTTAGCTTCTCCACCGGTCTTAGCAAAACGTACCATATCAAAGTTTTTATGCATTTTGACTAATTTCTCAGCTAAAAAAACTTCTTCAGGACAATTAAGCGAAGACATGTTTCCTTTTTTTACAGTTTTAATAACTTCTCTATCAACTCTCTGATTACAATAGCCAAGAAGATTAGTACCTACACTCATTGTTGAAAAATCTAAAAACTTCTTTCCTTCTAAATCCCAAACATGACACCCTTTAGCTTTTGAAAAATACGTAGGCCACCCACCGGGTAGAAACATTTCAGGTCTTTTTGATAACAACATATTACCGCCAGGAATAATATTCTTTGCTCGGCTCCAAAGTTTTTGACCAGCATTTATTTTCCCACCAATATTTCTCATAATATTTCTATCGAGTCTAAAGATTTTTTTATTTTTTTTAAAGAGTTTTATCACATCATTATTTAAAAAATGTTTTTTTTTAATTTCTTTATAAACATCATTTAAAACTTTTAAATCAGAATTTTCATCTATCGTTAGTCTTATTCTAGAGTAATTTTTTTTTTGAGAAAAATTATATTTTTTTTTTGCATTTTTAATTATATATGGCGTTACATGCTCTTTATCATATAATTTTTTAGCTTTTGAAAATGCATTTTTTAATTGATCAAACTTAAAAATTTCTACATCAAAACCATCAGGGTATGTAGGAGGATTGACGTTTGAAATATAGTCATAATCATTTTTTTTTATTTTTAAAATCATTTCATCTAAGATTTTATAATCTATAAACGGACAATCACCTGTTATTCTAACTACATAATCAGATTTAAGTTTCTTCGACACTTTATAATATCTTTCAAGAACGTTTTCACTTGAGCCTCTATAAACTTTAAAACCTTTTTTTCTTAACATATTTACTAAAACATCATCTGATTTTGAATTTGTCGTAGCCACAACTAGATCATCAAAATTTTTTGATTTAAGAACTCTTTCTAACAAAAAAATAATTGCGGGCCTATTTCCAATTTTCTGAATTATCTTATTGGGGAACCTAAGTGACCCCATTCTAGCTTGAATTATAATTGTAACCTTTTTCTTTACCATGTTTGCGGATTTATAATTTTTGTATTTCTTACTTTTAAACTATTATAATTATATTGTATTTTGGACTTTTTGTAATTTAATATTTTTTTTAATTGATCTATACTATCAAATCCAATTATAACTTTATCAACCTTTTTTCTAGAGAAAGCAAAATTTAAACAACCATCCAAATTTGATAAATTATTTTTTTTTAACCAGTTAAAAAGGATATTAAAATATTTTTTTTTTGATTTAAATTTTCTTGGAATATTGTTTTTTTTTTTTAATAAAAGTCCCTGTAAGAAAATCGACCTCCCATGTGTTTCTACATTATTTTTTTTTAAAGTATCTATCCATCCAGTATCAATAATTCTTTGATCAAATAAATTTATTGGAAATTGCACAATATCTGGTTTAAATTTTTTAAATAAAATTTTAAGTTCATTTGGAGAATAAATTGAGAAACCAATTTTTTTTGTTAATTTCAATTTTTTTAATTTTACTAAATTTTTAAATATTTTTTTACCATTTTTGTTTTTAAGATATAAGGGGTTATGAATTAGTAAACCATAAAGCTTCTTCTTCTTAAGTTTTTTTAATGAGTTTTGAATTTCAAATTCAAGTTGGTGGAATTTATTATGTCTTTTACCTAGCATTATTTTATTGATAATTGAAAAGTTGCCAGATAGATTTCCAATTTCTTTTTCACAATTATATTTTATCGCTGTGTCAATTAGATTAATTTTTTTTTTAATTAATTTTTGGAGAAGCAAATTAATTTGCCCTTTATTAGAGTGCAGTGTTTTTTTATTAATACCGTATCTTTGAGTTAAATTAGCGGTCCCAAATATAATTCTTTTACCCAAATCCATATTTTAATACTCTTTTAATTTAAAAACCTAAATTTTACTTGACTGTTCAATAATTGAACATTACATAATTAACTTAAATTATCAACCAAATAAAGTGAAATTAATGAGTAATTTAAGATATGTTATTGGAAATATCCTAAAAAATAATATTGCACTTTTTATAGCTCTAATTTTAGCTATGTTAACGGAAGCATTAATGGCAATATCCTCAGTTGTTACAATAGTGCCTTTCGTTGATATAATTTTAAATTCTCAATCTGATAGTCCAAACCAAATTACAAAATTTTTTAACAATATTTTAAATTATTTTGGTCTCACTGGAAATTATCTAACTTTCGGATTGCTATTTTTTTTTACCAATCTTTTTAAAGCACTTATTTCTATTAAAGTTTTAGAAATTATTTTAAAGATAAAATTTCAAATAATAAAATCTTTTAGAATGTCCTTGTTAGACGCAAGCTTTTCATCACAGTGGAAATTTTTCAATGGTTTAGGAAAAGGCAAATTAATGAATTCTTTAAATGAAGAACTTAATAAGATTTCAGATCTTTTTTCAGAACTTGCAACTACAGCTAGTTATTCTATTCAAATTCTAGCCTACCTTGTATTACCTTTTCTATTTGATTTTAAAATAACAATTTTAGTATTGATTCTTACTTTGGGTCTATTACTTCCATTTATCTTTTTAAATAGAATTCTTTTAAGGCTTGGAAAAAAAAATACCGAAGCTGGAAATTTTGTTATTGGTTTGATTAATGAAAGTATTCAAGCTGCTAAAATAATAATAAGTTATAGTAATAAAAAAAGAAATTTAGATAAGATCAAAGAAGCCACTGAAGAGTTTAATACAACCGCGATAAAACAAAGGATACTCCAGTCGCTTTCTAGCAATGCTTTTAAACCAACAGCGATTTTAATTTTGATTTTAATATTTGGGTACGTAGGTGATATTCAATCAAATCTAACTTATTTAGCTGCAATATTTTGGAGTTTATACTCCGCATTACCTTTATTAGCAATTATACTTAGATCCAATTTAAGATTAGCAACATATTTTCCAAGCTTTGAGCAATATAATGATTTAAAGATTAAAGCAGTAAAATTCAAATATAATACTGGAATAAAGAAAATAGAAAACATAGAAAATAAAATTCATTTAAAAAATTTGTCATTTCATTATGATAATAAAGTAAATATTTTAGAAAATTTAAACTTAGAAATAAAAAAAAACAAAATCACTTCCATTGTTGGAAAATCAGGATCAGGCAAATCAACCATATCTGATTTATTATTAGGCCTTCAATCTCCCCAAGAAGGAGAAATATTTTTTGATAATGATAAAATTAATAATATTGATATTGAGTTTTTGAGAAAAAAGATAAGTTTTGTTCCGCAAGACCCAATATTGTTTTATGACACCATTAGAAATAATCTAATGTGGGCTCAAAATAACACATCTGAAGATGATATTATTAAAAGTTTAAAATTAGCAAATGCTTATGATTTTATTATGACATTACCAAAAAAACTTGACAGTATAGTTGGAGAAAGAGGAAGTGAGCTGTCAGGTGGTGAAAGACAAAGAATTGTATTAGCCAGAGCTTTCTTAAGAAAGCCCTTTTTGTTAATTCTCGATGAAGCAACTAGCGGTCTTGATAAGATATCTGAAAATATAATTAGAGACACTCTTAAAGAGCTTTCGAAAAGTACTACAATTTTAGTTATAGCTCATAAATCCAAAATTATAGAGGCAAGCGATTATATCTATGTAATTAATAATAAAAAAATTATTGAGGAAGGTAATTTCGAAAATCTAAAGAATAAAGATAAATCATTTTTTAACACTCTCAATTACTAATTATGACAAATAATCTGGAAATATTACCGCCAAGACCATGTGAATTAATAATTTACACCTCACCAAACTATATTGAGAAATTTCAGAGTCTTTTTAATAGAAAAATTTATTTTATACATCAATTATCTCAAAAGTTAAATTTAACTGTATTTATCATAGCCGCAATTTACACTTTGATCTTAGGTGAAAAATTTATACTAAATTATTTTAAAGTTTTATCTTTTTTTGTTAGACCCAAAGTTATACTTACTACCTTTGATAATTATGATTTTTTTTATCTTCTAAAAGACAAAATAAAAAATGAAAAGATCAAATTCTGCTCAGTTCAAAATAATTGGTATGGAAGTGAAACATTAATGTCACATTTCAATAAAAAAATGAAATATAAATGTGATCATTTATTTATTTTTGGAGAAGCTTATAGAAAATTCTATAAAAGATACATCCAGAATTTTGACGAAATAGATATTATAGGTTCTTTTAGATCAAATTTTTCAAAAAAAAAAATTACAAAAGATTTAAATAAAGATAGAGTAAATTATATTTCACAATTTAGATTCAATCATCCAGCAATAAATATTCAAGTTAAGATCGTTAAATTTTTAGATAAGTATGCATATCAAAATAACCTAAAATTATTTTTATATTGTAAATATAACAGCAATATTGGAATGTCCAAAACCCTAGACAGAAAATTGAAAGAAAAAGAATTTTTTAACAAATTAAATCTAAAATCTAAATTTAAATTAGTATATAGTGATTACATAAATGGTAATTTTGAAAAATTAATGGACCAGAGCTTAGTTGTGACAAACGATTCCACGTTAGGATATGAATTATTTGGAAGGGGAAAAAAAGTAGCTTTTTTCACTATTAGAAGAAGCAAAAGATATAATGTAACTTTTGGGTGGCCAGCTAAATATTCTCATGGAAAGTTTTGGACTAATAATTTCTCCGAAACAAAATTTAAAAATATTCTTGACTGGATGAGAAAAATTAAAAAAGAAGAGTGGTTAAGGTATTCAAAAAAAATAAGAAAAAATCTCATTAGTTCAGATATTGGAAATTTAATTTTAAAGAAAAAAATTGACAACTTAATTAAAAAGGAGAAACAAAATGATTAACAGAAAAACAATATTGATTACAGGTGGAACTGGATCTTTTGGGCAATGTTTTATTAAAAAGATTTTGCAAAAGTACAATCCTAAAAAGATATTAGTTTTTAGTAGGGATGAACAAAAACATTTTAGATTAAGCAATAAATTAAAAAAATATAAATCTAAAATGAGATATTTTATAGGTGATGTAAGAGATTACGAAAGATTATCATTTGCCATGAAAGGAGCTGATATTGTTATTCATGCAGCTGCAATGAAACACGTTCCTATTACTGAATACAATCCATTTGAAGCTGTCAAAACAAATATTATTGGTTCTCAAAATGTAATAAACGCTTGTATTTCAAATAAAATAAAAAAAGTTATTGCTTTAAGTACTGACAAAGCTTCCTCTCCAGTCAATCTTTACGGAGCCACAAAACTAGCTGCAGATAAAATGTTTATCTCAGCCAATAACTATACTGTTAAAAATAATGACCCGATTTTTTCGGTAGTTAGATATGGAAATGTGATGAGTAGTGAAGGATCAATAATACCTCTTTTACTTAATAGTAAAAATAAATCATCGTTCAATATTACGGATAAAAAGATGACAAGATTTTCTTTAACACTGGATGAGAGTTGTGAATTTGTGCTTTCATCATTAAAGAATATGATTGGAGGTGAAATTTTTGTTCCCAAAATCCCTTCATACAAACTTTTAGATTTAACTAAAGCTATTATTCCTAACGTCAAAATTAAAGAGATTGGCATTCGACCTGGTGAAAAAATTAATGAGGAACTTATATCTGAAAGTGAAGCAATGAGAACAATAAGTTATAAAAATATTTATATAATATTGCCTGATTCGGAATATCAGTATCAAAGCTCAACTTATCTTAATAAATATAGGGGAGCTAAATTTTGTAAGAAAGGATTTTGCTATAGAAGTGATGAAAATAAAAGATTTCTCTCTATAAAAGAATTAAGAAAATTGGTTTATAAAAATAAGTAAAAATTATTTATGAAATACCTTAAAATTTACAAAAGAAAAAAAGTTTTGATTACCGGCAATACTGGTTTCAAAGGAACATGGTTATCAATTTGGCTTGATATGCTCGGGGCAAAAGTTGTAGGCATTTCAAAATTACCACATACAAAACCTTCAAATTTTTTAGAACACAGATTAGATAAAAAATTTAAAACTTTTTTTTTTGATATAAAAGATAAAAAAAAAGTCGAAGAAACAGTAAAAAAAATTAATCCTGACTTTATTTTTCATTTAGCAGCACAGTCTTTAGTTTTAAAGTCCTATGAAAAACCGTTGGATACTTGGCACACAAATTTAATAGGTACTTTAAATATTCTCAATAGCTTAAAAAAGATCAAAAAAATTTGTTCAGTTGTGCTTATTACCAGTGACAAATGTTATAAAAACTTAGAAACAAAAAGAGCATACAAAGAATCTGATAGATTAGGAGGAGATGATCCTTATAGTGCATCTAAAGCCTCGGCCGAGTTATTGATAAACTCATATGTAAAATCATTTTATAATAAGAAAAAAAATATTCGCATAAGTTCAGTCAGAGCTGGAAACGTTGTTGGGGGTGGAGATTGGTCAAACTACAGACTTTTTCCTGATTGTATAAAATCTATCTTTAAGAAAAAGAAAATTATATTAAGAAATCCTAAATCTACTAGGCCATGGCAACATGTTTTAGAACCATTAAATGGATATTTAAAATTAGGGTATCATTTGTACGTAAGCAATAAGTTTCACGGACATTCTTTTAATTTTGGGCCATCATTTAAAAAGAATTATAGAGTCATTGATGTAATGAATGAAATAAAAAAAAATATTCCAGAAGCAAAATGGAAAGTATTAAAGAATGGCGGTAAAGATGAAAACAAATTACTTAAACTAGATAGCAAAAAATCATTAACTCTTCTCAAATGGAAAAATCTACTTAATTTTCAAAACACAATTTACTACACTACAGAATGGTATAAAAATTATCAAAAAAATAAAAATATAATAGAGTTTTCCAAAAAACAGATAACAAACTTTACAAAACTTATTTAAAAAAATGAAAGTAATAATTTTAGCTGGTGGTTTTGGGACAAGAATTTCTGAGTATACAAAAACAATTCCAAAACCGATGATAAAGATCAATGGAAAACCAATTTTGGTACATATTATGAGTCATTATGCCAAATTTGGATATAAAGATTTTTATGTTGCTCTTGGATATAAAGGAAAAGTGATAAAAAAATTTTTTAAAAAAAAAATTAAAGATTGGAATATTCATCTTGTCGATACAGGAAATAAAACTATGACAGGTGGTCGATTAAAAAGATTGAAAAAATTTATAGGTAATGAAACATTCTTTATGACTTACGGTGACGGTGTTTCTAACGTTAACATAAAAAGCCTTTTAAAATTCCATAAAAAGTATAAAAAATTAGTAACACTTACAGCTGTACAACCCACAGCAAGATTCGGTGCTGTAAAATTTAGCGGTAAATTTGTGAAAAGTTTTAAAGAAAAATCCAAAATTGACGAGGGGTGGATCAATGGTGGTTTTTTTGTAATGGAGCCAAATTTTTTAAAATTTATAAAAAGTGATAAAACATTTTTAGAGAAGGAACCCCTTGAAAATGCATCAAAAAAGAAAGAGTTAATTGCCTATAAACATAGAGGTTTTTGGCAATGTATGGATACTAAGCGTGATAAAGATATGCTTGAAAAAACTTTGAAAAAGAAAAAAATTTGAAAAAAAAAATTTTAATAGTTGGAGGGACCGGTTTTATTGGTTTTTATGTTGCCAAAAAAGCTTTAAAAAAAAACTTTTGTGTTGAGAGTATTTCAACAAAAAAGCCAAAAAAAAAAAGAAGAGTTAAAAAAGTTAAATACTTAATTTGTGATATTTCAAAAAAAGAAAAATTAAATAAATTCGCAAAAAGAAAATACGACTATATCGTTAATTTAGGTGGCTATGTAAATCATAGAGATAGTGATCAAGTTTTTAAAAGTCATTATTTAGGTTGTAAAAATTTAGTACAAATTTTTTTGAATTCAAAAATAAAGTCATTTGTGCAGTTAGGAAGTGGAGCTGAATATGGTGATGTCAAATCACCTATTAGGGAAACAGCTTATTGTAATCCAAAAGCTCCATATGGAAAAGCAAAATTAAAATCTACCCTATATTTGCAAAAAATGTTCAAAAAAAATAATTTTCCAGTTACAATTCTTAGATTATTTCAAGCGTATGGACCAAAACAAGATTTGAATAGAGTTATACCAATTTCAATAAATTCTTGCATAAAGAATAAGAGCTTTCCTTGTTCTAACGGAAAACAGTTAAGAGATTTTATCCATGTGAATGATGTTGTAGAAGCAATTTTCAAATCATTCAAAACTAAGAGTTCGACTGGTGAAATTATAAATATCGGAAGTGGAAAACCTGTTGAAATTAGGAGCCTGATAAAGGAAATTGTTCGTCTTACTGGAGGTGGAAAACCAGAATTCGGACAAATCCCTTTAAGAAGAGATGAGACAAAAAAAAATTTTCCAGATATTTCCAAAGCAAAAAAGATATTAAAATGGAAAAATAAAATGAATTTGTTAATTGGATTAAAAAAAACTATTAAGTCATACAGACAACAATGAAAAACGAACCTCTAGTTAGTGTGATCATAAATTGTTATAATGGAGAAAGATATCTTAAAAAAAGTATCGAGAGTGTAATTTCCCAAAAATACAAAAATTGGGAGTTAATTTTTTGGGATAATCAATCTACTGATAATAGTAAAATGATATTTAATTCTTTTCACGACAATAGGCTAAAATACTTTAAATCTAAAAAATACTTAAAACTTTATGATGCAAGAAATGAGGCAATTAAAGTGAGCAGTGGAGAGTTTATATCATTTTTAGATAGTGATGACTGGTGGACACCGGACAAGTTAATCGAACAAGTGCCTTATTTCCAAAACCCTAAAGTTGGATTAGTATACTCAAATTTTTACTTTTATTATGAAAAATCAAAAAGACAAAAAAGTTATAAAAAAAAAATTTTTTCTGGGAATATAAAAAAATATCTTTTAAATAACTTTTATATTGGAATTTTAACTTCATTGATTAGGAAAGATGCTTATTATTCAGTAAATGGATTCGATAAAAGTTATGATATCATCGGTGACTTCGACCTAAACGTTAAGTTAAGTGATAACTGGCTTTTTCATGGTATAAATAAATATTTAGCTTTCTACAGAGTCCACGGGCAAAATTTATCTATAAAGAAGAGAGACTTAGAAATTTTAGAAATGGAAAAATGGCTTGCTAACAAAAATAACTCAGAAAATATAGATTTAAGCAATATTGAAAATTATATAAATTATCTAAAATTCTTCGATATTCTTCAAAAAGGCAGAAGGTATGACGCATTTAGAAAAATATTAAAATTAAAAAATAATTTTCTCAAGTTGAAATCTATTCTACTTTTATTGCTTCCTATTTCTTTAATAGAAAAAATTAAAAGTTAAAAAATTTCAAATATTAATTTCTAATTTTTTTTAGATTTTGAGAACTAAGCGCTAATATGAACCAAGCAATAGATCCGCTCCAAGTACTATAAAGACTACCTGTAGATTTTAAAGGCCAGACCTCTATGAATATTGCTATTAATAAAATTAAAGAGATAAGATTTTTTTTGGTTTTTAAATTTTTGTACGAACTAAAAAATAATAATATTATAGCTGTAGTAATTAACAAATATCCCAAAATACCGCTATCGTTTAAAATTTCCAAATGATAATTATGTGGATGCGATAAACACCATTTATCTTTAATGCTTACTTCATTGTAACAATATCTTCTTGAAGATTTAAAACCATTACCAATTAATTTATTTTCTGAGAAGGATCTTAAAGTTAGAAGGTAAATATATCCATGAGTACTGGAGTTTGAAGTCTCAGAAAAAAAATTAAATTTTTTAAACTTTTCAGGTATTACTTCATCTTTTTCAGATTTTTCGAGATAGTTTGACCAATCAAAAATTATGTTACCATAAGTAGAAACTTTACTCGTAACAAAAATTTTTTGATATAAATTTAGATAACTCTGATTTATTTTCTCATTAAATTTAAATAAATATCCAAAAATTAATCCAAAGAAAACAAAACATAACATAATATTAATTCTTAAAGATTTGATAAACATAAATAAAATTAATAGTGAAAAAAGTATAAGTATTAAAGGAACTCTATTTCCCGAAATAATAATTGAAAAAAGCACCAAGGTAGTAAAAAAAATAAAGAAAACATTATAATACTTTTTTTCTCTTAAATTGATTAACGAAATTAAAGATAGTAAAAAAAACTCTTGTAAATATCCACCAGCTATTTTTTCAGTTCCAAAAATACCTGTGTAAAATTCATTATATAATGGGCTCAAACCTATTATATTTTTTCCAAAAAGAAATTGAATAAAAATATCAAGTGCTATTATTGTTGTTAAATAAAAACACACTTTAAAAAGAAGGTTGAGATTAACAAGATTATTTTCACTTAATATTTTTAAAACAATAAATAAAAATAAAAATCTTAAATAAAAAAAACTTTTAAAATAAATTTGTGAACCAGGTATTTCATTATTTAATAACGTAGAAAAAATTGTTGAAAAAAAATATAATGCTAAAAGAATTGTGACAGCATCGAACCTAAATTTCAAATTATTTTTAAAAATAGTTAAAATTCCAAATATCAATAATAGAAAAAGATTTGTATTTATTATTAAGTTTCCAGTCAAAAAGGATAAAGGAAATAAAATAAGAAAAAAATTGAAAAAATGCTCAATTTTGTATTTATTATTAGCTAACATAAATTATTGAATTAAAATTTATTATCATTAGATTAAAAAATATACCACATTATAAATAAGATAATATAAGATTAGCGTTAGAGATTTTGGGCGTGTAGTTCAGTGGTAGAACGCTACGTTGACATCGTAGAGGTCATAAGTTCAATTCTTATCACGCCCACCATTCAGAATTTAAAAAATACTTTTTGATACTCCACCATCAACGGTAATAGCTGAACCATTAATATAGCTGGAATTTTCAGAACACAAAAACAAGACTATTTGAATAAACTCATCAGGATTTGCTACTCTTTTAACTGGGATATTATTAGCAATTTTTTTTAATGTTCTACTAATTTTTTTTTTATCTTTTCCAATTAGTGACTTAATTCTATCTGTTAAAACACCTCCAGTCAGAATAGAATTCACAGTAATTCCGTACATACCAATTTCATATGAAAGTGATTTTCCAAAAGATATTACTCCTGCTCTTGTAACATTAGAAAGAACTAAAGACGGGCTAGGCTCTTTAGCAGTTGTTGAAGTCAAGTTTATAATTCTACCCCATTTATTTTTTTTCATACCTGGAATAACTTTTTGCGACATAAGTATGGAACTCAACAAATTATTATTTAAAGCAAAACTCCAGTCTTTTAATTTTGTTTTTGTTGCAGTTAATACCTTAGGTCCACCGGAGTTATTAACTAAGATGTCAATATTAGACTTGAAACTTTTTGTTACTTTTTTTTGTAATGCATCAATCTGATTTAATTTGGAAAGGTCACATAAAAAATATCTACAATCAACATTTTTTTTTTCTTTCAAAATTTTGTTTCTTGCTGCAACTAAGTTTTTTTTACTTCTACTGCTAATTGCAACCTTAGCTCCATTTAGGGCCAACTGTTTCGCTATTTCGTACCCTATCCCTTTCGAGCTTGCAGTAACGAGAGCCAGTTTATTTCTGAAATTAAATTTCATTACTAAATCTTTTTTATATTATTAATTATAAATTTTATTTTATTCAATGGTATAGCATGTTTATTATCTGGATATTGTAATTTTTTATTTAATTTCAAGTAAAAAAATATTGCTTTTGGGTCATGTTTACAAGCGGCAAGCAAGTTTCCTTTATTTTTATAATGACTCCCAAAACAAACAGGTATATCTAATTTTCTCATTTTTTCCATTTTCCTAAAATCTTTTTTAATATTATTTTCATTAAAAGATGTATGTATGAGATTAAGCTTTTGCTTTTTAAGTTTTGAGATAATTTCAGAAATTTTTTTGTTTGAACTTAATCCAGTTGACAAATAAACTTGTTTCAAATTTAACTTTTGAATTTTTTTAATATATTTGTAATTTTCAAATGATTTACTTAATAGTTTTATAAAATCTAAATTTAAACTTTTTAAAAAATTAAAATCTTTCCAATCAAAAATTGCAACACCAACCTCGTCAAAATTATTTTTAGCTTTTTTAATAAAATTTCTTATATACTTTTTTTCTAATTGGTATTTTTTTAATCTAAAATTTGATTTATTATCTTCAAAAATTTGAATTGTAATTGCATTTAGACCTTTGTTTTTAAACTTATTAACATATTCATTTAAAATTTCATTTTTGCCAAGATGATTTAAACCAATCTCCCCAATAATTTTTAAACTCATTGTTTTATATTCTGATTAAATCATTAATATCTACAATTTAGTCTTATAATTCAATCTTTAATAACTGTTTACAATTAAAAATTAAAATACTATAAGTCTTTGCCTGGTGATTATTGCGAAGGGGCCACACCCGATCCCATTTCGAACTCGGAAGTTAAGTCCTTCAGCGCCGATGGTACTTTGTCTTAAGACATGGGAGAGTAGGTCGTTGCCAGGCTTTAAATTAAAAATTATGAAAATTGCTAGCTCACTTAAATCATTAAAAAAAAGAGACTTAAACTCTAAGCTTGTCAAAAGAAGAGGAAAAGTTTTTATAATAAATAAAAAAAATCCTAAATTTAAGGCTCGCCAAGGTTAGCATCTATGAACAACCAAGATCACAAAAATACTTGGGATAATTTTACAAAATTTGTTCTGTGGGGCACAGCCATTGTTATAGCTATTTTAGTTATCTTAGCTGTTACCTTACTATAAAAATAAATTGATATGATTATAGGTTCAACAAAAGAACAGAAACCAGAAAAAAGAATTTCTATTACCCCAGAAACTTCTAAAAGTTTTAAAAATTTAGGTTTGAGCGTTTGTTTAGAACAGGGTTATGGAGAAAATCTTGGTTACAGCGATAATGCCTATAAAGAAAACGGCGTAGAAATATTGGATAACTCAAATGCTGTTATGACAAAATCAAATCTTATTTGTAAAGTACGTTTACCAAATACATCAGATTTAGAATTATTAAAGTCAGATTCAAATCTAATAATTAGCGAGTTTACTGATGAAAAAAAGATTTTAAAAAAAAATATTAATATTTTCTCATTAAATTTTTTGCCAAGAATAACAAGAGCACAATCAATGGATGTTCTTTCTTCACAAGCAAATTTAGCTGGTTATAGAGCAGTAATAGAGTCGATTTATGAATATGAAAAAGCTGTACCCATGATGATGACTGCCGCTGGAACAGTACCAGCAGCAAAAATTTTAGTAATAGGTGCTGGAGTGGCTGGTTTGCAGGCAATAGCCACAGCAAAAAGAATTGGAGCTATAGTTTCAGCTACAGATGTTAGATTAACCGCCAAAGAACAAGTCGAGAGCTTAGGTGGAAAATTTTTAACCGTTGAAGGCTCCGAAAATTTAGAAACCAAAGGTGGTTACGCAAAAGAAGCAAGTCAGGAATTTAAAAAAAAACAAGCTGAAATGTTAACAACAGCAGCGTCCAAGAGCGATATTATAATATGTACAGCTTTAATACCTGGCAAAAAAGCACCAAGAATAATAACTGAAAATATGATTAAAAATATGAAACCCGGTTCAGTAATTTTTGATTTAGCAGTTTCACAAGGAGGAAATTCTGCTTATTCTGAAATAGATAAAACTGTATCAATTGACGGTATAAAAATTATAGGTTTAAGTAATATTATGAATAAGTTACCGCTAACTGCTTCAAATTTGTACGCAAAAAATATTTTCAGTTTCGTAAGAAATCTATATAGCAGAGAAAAGAAAACTTTTGTGATAAATATGAAAGATGAAATAATTAAAAATACATTAATAAAGGAATAATGATATGGAAATTGACCCATTTATTTTTAGATTAAGTATATTTGTACTTGCAATCTTTGTTGGATATTATGTAGTTTGGAGCGTTACACCTTCTCTGCATACACCATTAATGTCTGTTACTAATGCAATATCTTCAGTAATTATTGTTGGTGCAATTATTGCAGCATTAGCAGGAACCTCAGAAAATATTTTTGAAACTTCAAAAATTTTTGGTTTCTTTGCAATTATCTTAGCCGCAATAAATATTTTTGGTGGATTCTTAGTAACCCAAAGAATGCTTCAAATGTATAAAAAGAAAAAAACCAAGAAATGATATCAGCAAATTTATCAGCAGTATTTTATCTTGCTTCGGGTATACTTTTTATCTTAGCTTTGAGAGGTCTATCATCACCTGAAACTTCAAGACAAGGAAATCTTTTTGGTATACTTGGTATGATAATTGCTATCACGGTTACTATTCTCTCAGTAGGCAATTTTTCATCATCTATAATTTATTTATTAGTTTTTTTTGTTGCTGGTGGCGCGATAGGTTCATTCATAGCATTTAAAATACCAATGACTGCTATGCCAGAATTAGTTGCTGGTTTTCACAGTTTGGTTGGTCTTGCGGCAGTTTTTGTTGCAATATCAGCTTTTTTAAATCCTGGTGCTTTCAACCTAGGATCACCTTCAAATATTAAGCTTGCAAGTTTAGTGGAGATGTCAATTGGTGCAGCTATTGGTGCAATTACTTTCACCGGATCAATAATAGCATTTTTAAAATTAAGAGGGATAATGTCAGGAGCACCGATTACTTTCACTGGTCAGCATTTTATTAATTTAGCTTTAGGTATTTCTATAATAGTTTTAATATTTTATCTTTGCAAAACTCAGGTAGATAGTTTCTTTTGGAGCGTAATTTTTATCTCTTTCTTAATAGGAATTTTATTAATTATCCCTATTGGTGGAGCAGATATGCCAGTAGTAATCTCTATGTTAAATTCTTATTCGGGATGGGCAGCAGCTGGTATAGGTTTCACACTTGAAAATACTGCACTAATTATTACTGGAGCGCTGGTCGGTTCATCAGGAGCAATTCTTTCTTATATTATGTGCAAAGGTATGAACAGATCTTTTGCAAATGTAATACTTGGAGGTTTTGGTGCAGATAACTCTTCAAATGAAGTTGGTAAGAATAAAGATCAAAAGCCTGTAAAAAATGGGAATGCCGAAGACGCAGCTTTTTTAATGAAAAACGCTTCTTCAGTTATTATAGTACCCGGATATGGAATGGCTGTAGCGCAAGCACAACACGCTTTAAGAGAGATGGTTGATAAATTAAAAAAAAATGGTGTAACAATAAAGTATGCTATACACCCGGTCGCTGGAAGAATGCCAGGTCATATGAATGTTTTATTAGCTGAAGCTAATGTTCCATATGATGAAGTTTTTGAATTGGATGATATTAATAATGATTTTGCTAATACTGATGTTGCTTTTGTCATTGGGGCAAATGATGTCACAAATCCTATAGCAAAAACAGATCCAAAAAGTCCTATATTTGGGATGCCAGTCTTAGATGTAGAAAAATGTAAATCCGTATTATTTGTAAAGAGAAGTTTATCTCCTGGTTATGCAGGTGTAGATAACGAACTTTTTTATAGGGACAATACTTTAATGTTATTTGCGGATGCAAAAAAAATGACTGAGGATATAGTTAAAAATATAGAATAATGAAAACAAAAATATTTTGCGATATTGCCGATTATAAAACTATAAAGTTTTTTAATAATCAAAATATCGTGGATGGTTTTACTACCAACCCAAGTCTAATGAGGTTAGCTGGTGCAAAAAATTATAAAAATTACTCACTAAAAATATTAAAAGTTTGCAAAAAAAAACCGATTTCATTTGAAGTTTTTGCGGATAATCCTAATGAAATGCTTAAACAAGCTTATAAAATTAATTCATGGGGAAAAAACGTTTATGTGAAAATCCCAGTAGTAAACTCAAAAGGATTATTTATGGGATCAGTAATTAAAGAATTGAGTAATAAAGGCATAAAATTAAATATTACTGCAGTATACACATATGAACAAACTAAAAGAGTTTATAAAAATTTAAATAAAAAAACAAAATCAATTATATCTATATTCGCTGGAAGAATGGCGGATAAAGGAAAAGATCCTGTACCAATTTTTAAAAAAGGCATCTCCCTTACAAAAAATAATAAAAATATTGAAATACTTTGGGCTAGCACAAGAGAGGCTTATAATTATATCCAGGCAAAACAATTAAATTGCAACATCATTACAATGCCTCCAAAAGTTATAAATCAAATAAAAGAATTTGGTAAAAGTTTTAAATTTATGACTTTAAGTACTGTTAAGGGATTTTTAGCTGATAGCAAGAAATCTAAATTTAACCTTTAAGAAGCTTTTGCTTTAGATTGTCTTTTTCTTTCGTGAGGATCTAAGACTAATTTTCTAAGTCTACAAGATTTTGGTGTTATTTCTAAAGCCTCATCTGTATTGAGTATGCTTAATTGTTCAGCTATCGCCATTTTTCTTACGGGAGTTAAAACTACATTTTCATCTGTTCCCTGAGTTCTCATATTTGTTAATTTTTTTCCTTTTAAAACATTTATTTCAAGATCTCCACTTTTAGAGGATAAACCAACAATCATACCCTCATATACTGGATCATTATGAGTAACAAACATTTCACCCCTAGCTTGCAAATTAAAGATTGCAAAAGCTACAGCCTTACCTTTTTCCATTGAAATTAATGCACCATTTCTTCTTCCCTCCATATCTCCAGTGAAGTTTCCGTATGAATGAAAAATTCTATTAATTACCCCCGTTCCTTTTGTTAAAGTTAAAAATCGACTTGTGTAACCCATTAATCCTCTTGTAGGAGCATGAAATATTAATCTTTTTTTATCTTTTCCAGTGTCTCTAAGATCAATCAGTTTTCCTTTTCTTCTATTCATCGAATCAATAACTTTTGATGAAAATTCTTCGTCTAAATCCATTGTTATTTCTTCGAAAGGCTCTAATTTATTTCCCTTTTCATCTTTTTTAATCAAAACCTTAGGAGGACTAACTGTCATTTCAAACCCTTCACGTCTCATTTGTGTTAAAAGAATTTCTAACATAAGTTCACCTCTACCATTAATAACAAATGCGTCTTTGTTTTCATTTTCTTCAAAATTAATTCCTACATTATTTTGAGATTCTAAAATTAAACGCTCTCTAATTTGTGTGCTTGTTAATTTTTTACCTTCAGTACCAGCTAATGGGGAACTATTAACCGTTATAGTTATTGACATAGTAGGAGGATCAATAGGTGTTGCATTGATCGGTGTCTCAACTTCTAAATCACAAATCGTATCAGCAACATTTGCTTTTTCTAGTCCAGCAATAATTACTATATCTCCTGCTTCACCTTTTTCAATTGGAACTTTTTTTGTACCCTCGTATCTAAAAATTTTTGTTAATCTACCTTCATCTATTTTTTCCCCGCTAAGGTTAATAGCTTTAATTTGTTGATTTGCTTTAGCTGTTCCCTGAGCAATCCTACCTACTAAACTTCTTCCAAGAAAGCTGTCTGCGTAAAGAAGGGTAGACAACATAGCAAAAGGTTTAGTCTTATCCAATGCAGATGGTTTTACATGATTAATAATTAAATTTAGTAAAGGATGTAAATTTTCTCTAGGACCATCTATTTCTTTAGAGGCCCAGCCCGATCTTCCACTAGCGTATAAAACTGGAAAGTCTAATTGTTTCTCATTTGCTCCTAAGTTTACAAATAAATCAAATGTTTCATCTAAAACTTCATTGGCTCTTTCATCAGGCTTGTCTAATTTATTAATTATTACTATAGGCTTTAATCCTTGTTTAAGTGCTTTAGATAAAACAAATTTTGTTTGAGGCATAACCCCTTCTGCGGAGTCTATTAATAATAACGCACCATCTGCCATATGTAAAACTCTCTCAACTTCTGCAGCAAAATCTCTATGACCAGGTGTATCTATAATATTTATCCTTGAATTGTTCCAATTGATAGAAGTTGGCTTTGCTAAAATTGTAATACCCCTCTCTTTTTCTAATTCTCCAGAGTCCATAACTCTATCTTCAACCACTTCATTTTCTCTAAATAATCCACTCTGTTTCATTAAACTATCTATTAAAGTAGTCTTTCCATGATCAACGTGAGCAATGATTGTTATATTTCTGATTGTTTGGTTCATATATTTGGTTGCGGGGGTAGGATTTGAACCTACGACCTTCAGGTTATGAGCCTGACGAGCTACCAGACTGCTCCACCCCGCGATATTTAAGCCTTCTTCAGATTTATGGCCTGTAATTTATTTTTTTCTTCTTTTATTTCGAATTTAATTTTTTGATTTTCTTTTAGCACTCTTAATTTAGATTTCTCTAAAGCAGTTATATGCAGAAAGATATCTTTTTCTGTTTCGTCATCAGTTATGAAACCGTAACCTTTTCTAGAATTAAACCATTTAACTTTACCAGATGGCATCACACTCCTATTGATATAAAACTATATTCTATTTCTTAATTTCTGGAGTTTTTTTACTCTTTTTAAATTTTCAGTTTTTATTCTCTTCTTTTTTTCAGAGGGTTTTTCATAATTACTTTTCATTTTAATAACTTTAAAAAAACCTTCTTTTTGAAGCTTTCTTTTTAAAACTCTTAAAGCTTGTTCAACATTATTATCCTTGACTTCTATTTTAATAAAAACCTCCAGTTATTTTATCGGTTGGTACCATCTAAGAAGTGAATTGTCCAGTTTGAATTAAAAAGGTTTTTTTGGCACTTTTTTTTCAAAGTTGTCTCTGTAATTTTTAAGTTTTTTAGCGATATCCGGATGTTCACTTGCAAGTATAGCAACTGCAAATAGTGCGGAATTTATAGCGCCAGCCTTCCCAATAGCAAGTGTTGCCACTGGAACGCCAGCAGGCATTTGTACAGTTGATAATAGACTATCAATTCCCTTTAATACACTTTCTATAGGTACACCTAAAACTGGAATAGTAGTTAATGCTGCAGTAACACCAGCTAGATGTGCCGCTCCACCAGCAGCAGCAATTATTATTTTTGTATTATTTCTTTTGCACTCTTTTAAAAAATTTTCTAATCTTTTAGGTGTTCTGTGTGCTGAAATTACTCTGGTATCACAATCTATTTTAAACGATTTAAG
Organism: uncultured Pelagibacteraceae bacterium; assembly: GCA_902581775.1. Classification (GTDB taxonomy): domain Bacteria; phylum Pseudomonadota; class Alphaproteobacteria; order Pelagibacterales; family Pelagibacteraceae; genus Pelagilacustribacter. The sequence goes on from CACHPJ010000001.1 coordinate 27,864, forward strand.
AGTATCACTACAATTTTTCATAATCTCCCAGTCTGATTTACTACCCATTATTACTGCAACTTTTGGATTTTTACTCATCAAGATTCTCTCCTTTAGATAAATTTTCTTTTTCTAAATTTTCTTTTTTTATTTTCTCTTTTTTTTCTCTTTCTACTCTTCTTTTAGCTTTTGCTAAAGACTTCTCAAACTGGTCTTGAGTACACAAAGCTAAAATAACCGGATCTTTTGCTTTTAAGTTAGAAAAGTTCCAATAACTTCTTTTTCTTATTAATGAAACGGTGCCTTTAGTGCTTCCAACAAGTTTTGATATTTGACTGTCCATCAACTCAGGATAATTTTTTACTAACCATAATATTGCATCTGGTCTATCCTGTCTTTTTGATAATGGTGTATACTTTGGTTTCTTTCTCTCTTTAACTTCTACAAATTCATTTCTTTGAGTTAAGTTTAAATCTTTTTCAGGATCCTTTGAGCAATTATTAATCTCATCTCTTGACAATTGTCCCGCTATAATAGGGTTGTACGCTTTTATTCCCTTTGCAACATCTCCATCAGCTATTCCCTTAACTTCTAATTCATGTAAATTGCAAAATTTTGCTATTTGTTTAAAAGTTAATGTTGTATTTTCAACTAACCAAACAGCTGTAGCTTTTGGCATAAATGGAACTTCAGACATAATTTATTTTTTTTTTCTTAGGTTACTAAATTTTTTATTATATTTACTTACTCTTCCTTTATCTAAAATTTTTTGAGCCCCACCAGTCCAAGCTGAATGGGATTTAGGATCAATGTCTAATTTTAATACATCATTTTCTTTACCCCAAGTAGATCTTGTTTCAAACTCGCTTCCGTCTGTCATAACCACTTTTATTTTGTGATAATTAGGGTGTATATTTTTTTTCATAAAATTTGTTTTATATCAATACTTTATTTTACTCAATATTTTTTTTGATAAAGAGCTTAAAAGTTCTTCATGTATTTGTGAATTTGTAGCTATAATATTCATTTTATTAGAACTTTTATTGCTCTCTGTAATTTCATCGACAAAACCTCCAGCTTCTTTAACTATAATAATTCCTGCTGCTATATCCCAATAGTTTAATTCCCACTGCCAATATCCATCAAACCTACCACATGCAACATTAGCCATATCAAGAGAAGCACTACCAAATTTTCTTATTGGAATATTACATTTTTTAGAAATATCAAAATATTCATCAAAAATTTTATTTTTATTTTTACTATTAAACTTGGGTCCACCAGTTACTAAAATTGATTCTTCTAACCTCCTCTTATTTGAAACTCTAATTCTTGAATTATTTAGATATGAACCCAGTCCTTTTTCCGCACAAAAAATTTCATTTTTGATAGGGTCAAATATGATTCCACACATAACTTCTTTTTTATGTTCGTAAGCAATAGAAATTGCAAATTGAGGTATACCATTTAAAAAATTAGTTGTGCCATCTATAGGATCTACAATCCATTTATCATCCTCACTTTTATTAATTTCTCCTAATTCTTCACTTAACACACTATAATCTGGGTAAGATTTTGTTAATTCTTGTATTATAATTTTTTCCGATTTTTTATCTGCAGCACTTAAAAAATCACCTGGACCCTTTTTTGAAACTTGAAGTTTTTCTAATTCACCAAAATCTCTAATAAGTGATTTTGAAGCTTTCATACATGCCCGATACATAATATTAATTTTTGGGGAATTAAGTCTCATTAGTTTGATTTCTTTATGTATTCAAGAGACCGGGTATCTAGTAAAATCTTTTCTCCAGCCTCTATAAATGGAGGCACAGATATATTTAATCCATTATCTAAAGTTGCCGGCTTATAAGAGGAAGCTGCAGTTTGTCCTTTTACAGCGGCATCTGTTTTTTCTACAATACATTCAATATTGTTCGGCAATTCTAAAGAAATGGGCTTGTCCTCCATAAAAGTAATCACAACTTCTAAATTTTCTTTTAAAAGTTTATATTTTTCACCTGTCAATTTTTTTGATAATGAAATTTGTTCAAAGCTTTTATTGTCCATAAAAAAACAATCATTTTCATCCATATATAAAAAATTAAATTTTTTCTCATCAATTTCAGCTTTTTCAATATTTTCACTTGATCTAAATCTTTCATTTAATTTAGTACCTCTTAAAATACTTTTTAGTTCAACTTGATTAAACGCTCCTCCTTTGCCAGGTTTGACGTGTTGTGTTTTTAGGACTGTCCAATAATCGTCTTTATACTCTATTATCATTCCGACCTTAATTTCGTTTGCACCAATTTTCATTTTATTTTTTTTATTGCTTCCACAGGTTTTAATGATGGGTTATTCCAAATATAAGATGAAATTGCAATATAATTCGCTCCTCTTACTAGTAATTTTTTAAAATTTTTATTATTGACTCCACCAATAGCAACAATTTTTTTTTTAATATTTTTTTTAGCCCATTTTAACAAATCTAGTTTTGCCTTAATTGCATTAGGTTTTAATTTAGAGTTAAAAAAAGAACCTAATGCAATATAGTTCACTCTACTTTTTAAAGCTAACTTACATAATTTTTTAGAATTATGACATGTAGCTCCCAAAATTTTACCTTTCAATAAAATTCTAGCTTTTTCAATTGATCCATCAGCTTGACCTAGATGACAGCCATCAGCATTAATTTTTTTTACAATTTTATAATTATCGTTAATAATAAGCTTTACCTTATGTTTTAAAGTGATTTTTTTTATTTTTTTTGAGATTTTTATGATCTCGTTATCTTTTTTATTTTTTAATCTTAGCTGAAAAAACTTTATTTTTTTGGAGGACAAAACTTCATCTAAATCATTATAAAAAGAATTGTAAATTTTATTTGGTGAAATTAAGTAAATAAATTTTTTCAAATTTTAAGCTACTTGTTCAAGACTATCTGACCACTCGGCTTTAGATGAAAGACCATTCATTTTAGCCCTATGATTAAAAACTTTTTGAACTTTACTTTTATCATCCATAGATTTTGCCCAGGTTTTAAGCGCAGATTGCTGTAATGCTCGACCATATGAAAATGTAAAGTTAAAATCAGTATCATTGATCTTATTAATCTCGTTAAGATTTCTAGTTGCTTCAATTTCACTTTGACCGCCTGATAAAAAAGCTACTCCGGGAACTTCTTTAGGCATATTATTTTTTAAACATTTTAATGTTTTTGCAGCTATTTCCTCTGTTGACACTTTAGATTTACAATCTTTTCCTGGTATAATCATATTAGGCTTTAATACCGTGCCACTCAAATTTACATTATGTAATTGAAGTTCCTTATAACACTCATTGATCACAATACTGGTTACATCGTAACATTTATCAATTGTATGATCACCATCCATTAGTACTTCCGGTTCAATAATTGGAACCATTTTTGCCTCTTGAACTATAGACGCATATCTTGCCAGGGCATGGGCGTTTGATTTAATGGATTGAACAGTTGGATGAGTGTCTGAAATAGAAAATACTGCTCTCCATTTAGCAAATCTCGCTCCTAACTTATAATACTCTTCCATTCTAGGTCTTAAATCGTCGAGTCCCTCTGTAATTTTTTCATTTTTTGAACCTGCAAGAATTTTGGCACCTTTATCTACCTTAATACCTGGTAGTGCACCACTTTTTATAATTAATTCTGGTATTGAAATACCTAAGCTTGAGGTTTGCCTTAAAGTTTCATCAAATAATATTACTCCGCTTATATTGGTTTTCATCGAGTTTGAAGAAAACAAAGTTTCTCTGAAGTTTAATCTATTTTTTTCTGTGCATTCCACATTGACGCTTTTCAATCTTTTTTCCATTGTACCTGTACTTTCGTCCGCAGCCAATATCCCTTTGCCTTTAGCAACCATTTTTTTTGCAATACTATTTATATCCATAAATTAAATCCTAAGTGCTTTTATAGCAGGCAGCTCTTTTCCTTCAAGAGATTCCAATAATGCACCTCCTGCTGTTGATAAATGTGTAAAACTATTTTCAAATCCTTGATTCTTTAATGCCGCTATAGTGTCCCCACCTCCCACTATTGAAATTAAAGATTTAGATTTAGTATTTTTTGCAATATTACTTGCCAAAGATAGCGTACCTTCTTGAAAATTTTTATTTTCAAAAAATCCAGCAGGTCCATTCCAAAAAACAGTATTTGACTTATCAATTATTTCACCAATTGACTTGATAGAATTTTTTCCTAAATCTAAAATCATTTCTCTATCTTTAACCTCATGTTGTGACCTATAAACTGGCATCCCATCAGTATTTTCAGAAACATAGTAATCTTTAGGTATAAAAATCTTACAATTATTTTCTTTTGCTATCAAATTTATTTTTTTTATAATATTTTCAACATTTTTTTCCATTAAAGACATGCCAATTTTGATACCATTGAAATGTAAAAAATTATTCGCCATAGCACCCACAATTATTAGATTATCAGAGTTTTCTATTAAACTTGATATGATGTTTATCTTTGTTGAAATTTTTGACCCTCCAATAATACATGTGACAGGTTTTTTTTTATTCTTTTTAATTAGGTCTATTGATTTTATCTCTTTACACAATTGCGGACCACCATAACTTTCTATAAATTTCGTGATTTTGTGAACAGAGGCTTGTTTTCTATGAGAGCAAGAAAATGCTTCATTAATAAAGACATCTCCTAGTCTAGCTAACTGTTTCGCAAAAATTTCATCGTTATTCTCTTCTTCTTTAAAAAATCTAATATTTTCTAAAATAAGAACTTCTCCTGGATTTAGTTTATTTGTTAATTTGACAGTTTTTTCGTTAATCTCTTCGTTGTAAAAATAAACTTTTTCACTAAGATTTTTTTTTAAGTATTCTACTATTGGTCTTAAAGAAAGCCCAGGTACAACCTTTCCTTTGGGTCTTCCTAAATGTGAAATTATTACTACCTTAGCTTTTTTTTTTATTAGTTCACCTAGAAAAGGTAAAATAGTTTTTATTCTTACATCATCTTTAATTTCTGAATTAGCTATAGGCACATTCAAATCAACGCGAAGCAACAATCTTTTACCATTTATGGGAATTTTGCCTGAAAATATTCTTAAATTAGACATTTACCCTATTATTCTCTCATCTTTTTTTGAATCAAGGAAACAATATCATTACTCATGAGGTTATAATTTTCAAAAAGTTTTTTGTGTGGTGCGCTTTTTCCAAAAGTTTCGAGGCTTATACTTAAATCTTTTTTTGAAAGATATTTTTTCCAACTAATTGCAATTCCTGCCTCCAAAGATACTTTTAAACTATCCTCTTCTATAATTTTATTTTTGTATTCAGATTCTTGTGAGTCAAAAATTTCTTGGCAAGGCATAGATACAACTGTTGAGTCAATATTTAGATTTTTTAGATCTTTTTGTACTTCCAGAGCCAAAGAGACCTCTGAACCGGACGCTATCAAAGTAACATTACTAGAGTGTGAGGTAATTTTTACTTGATAGGCACCTTTGGCACATTTATTAGTTTCTGAAAAATTTGGATTTATATAAGGTAGTTTTTGACGTGAAAGCACTATGGCGCTTGGACCTTTATTATTTTTAATGGCCATCTCCCAACACTCAAGAGTCTCATTTATATCAGCTGGTCTAAAAACATTTAAATTTGGTATAGCTCTAAGACTTGTCAATTGTTCAATAGGTTGATGTGTTGGACCATCTTCACCTAAACCAATAGAGTCGTGAGAAAAAATATAAATCACTCGTAAACCCATTAAAGCTGAAAGTCTTATTGAAGGTCTGCAATAATCAGAAAATATAAGAAAAGTTCCGCCAAAAGGAATTATGTTATGGTATAAGGCAAGTCCATTCATTGCAGCGGCCATACAATGTTCTCTAACCCCGTAATGAATGTAATTGCCACTAAAATTTTTTGCTTTAATTATTTTTGATTTTTCCGTCATTGTATTATTCGAACCACTTAAATCTGCTGAGCCTCCTATGAGATTTGGCATAATTTCAGTTAAACATTCAATAGTTTTCATTGAACATTGTCTTGTCGCCATTTGAGGTTTTTCCCGAAAATATTTTTCTTTTTCTATAGATATAGTTTTACTCAATTTATCGATAAAAATTTCATTATTCACTTTGTTAAATTCATTTTTTAAATTTTGATTTGATGAATTTAAATTTTTTAACCAGTTATTTTCTATAATTGATCCCTTGTTTCCAATTTCTCTCCATGTATTTAAAATCTCGTCGGGTATATTAAAAGGGGAATGGTTCCATTTTAATTTTTTTCTGGTCAATTTAATCTCTTCATCCCCAAGTGGAGCTCCATGAGAAGAGGATTTTCCAGACTTATTAGGTGATCCAAATCCAATTACAGTTTTACATGATATTAAACTAGGTTTATTGGACTTAATTGCTTTTTTAATTGCAAGATTTATTTGTTTTTCATTGTGTCCGTTGATTTCTAAAAAATTCCAACCGTACGACTCAAATCTTTTTTTATAATTATCTGAAACACTCAAAGATGTTGAGCCATCTATAGAAATCTTATTATTATCAAAAAATACAATAAGGTTCTTTAATTTAAGATGTCCAGCTAAGCTCATAGCTTCATGGCTTATTCCCTCCATCAAATCTCCATCACTAGCTATCACATAAGTTTTATGATCAATTATTTTTGATCCGAACTTTTTTCTATAAATCTCCTCTCCAATTGCAATTCCTACTGAATTACCCAATCCTTGGCCCAATGGACCTGTAGTAGTTTCTATTCCAGAATTTATTTTATATTCTGGATGCCCGGCACATATCGAGTCCAGCTGCCTAAAGTTTTTTAGATCGTCAAGTTTTACACTTTCATAACCTGTTAGATACAATAGAGAGTAAAGCAACATTGATCCGTGTCCCGCAGACAAAATAAATCTATCTCTATTAATCCACTCCGGATTTTTTGGGTTAAACCTGAGGTGGTATTTAAAAAGAACCGTTGCAACGTCAGCCATACCCATAGGCATACCTGGATGTCCAGAGTTAGCTTTCTGTACGGCATCAATAGACAGAAACCTTATTGCATTTGATAATTGATTAAATTTAACTTTCACTATTTGATTACCTATATAGACTTAGAGTCTCTATATCAATAATATGATATAAAAAAAAAAATAAATGAGCAACCTGTCATCTAAAGAAAAAAATCTAAACAAACTTATTGATAAATTATCAAATTTGTCATCAAGTTATTCACAATCAGGGTATGATGTAGAAAAAATAAAAACTGAAAAAAATCAATTACAAAGAGAAAAAAAAGAAATAGAAATTAAATACGACGATCTTTTGAAAGAGCATAAATACATAAAAAATAAAATTTTAAAATTACAAGAAGAGATGAAAAAAAAACAATTACAACAAGAAGAATTTGATCAAGAAATAAATCAACTGAATAAAGAAACAGAAGAACTTGTAGAGGAAATAGAAAAGTGGCAAATGTAAATATTAAATTCAATAATAAGGACTACCTATTATCATGTGATGATGGCCAAGAAGAGTCTTTAAAAAAATTGACAGAATTTCTTGATAATAAATATACAGAATTAAAAGGCAAGCTAGGAAATATTGGTGAAAACAAATTACTTTTAATTACTACTATTCAACTCATAGATGATTACTTTGATTTAAAAAAAAGAGTTTCATCTCAAAAAAGAAATTTAGATAATCTATCAAAGAAATTTTTAGAATTAAAATCTTTAGCAATAAAATATAAAGACAATAAAGATAAAGAAATGGAAGAGTTGAATAACGAAATAGAAAGTTTCAAGAAAACTATTGATGAGAATAACAGTCTTTACGAGTCTATGTTAGATAGAACTACCAAATCTCTTGAAAAGATTATTGAAAATACTGGTCCGACCTCAAAAATTCAATAGATGAAAATAAAAGATAAAATAAGAAAAAACTATTCTTCATTAAGAAAAAAAAAATATTATGAAATTGCAGATAATTTTTATTTACCACTAATATCCTTAATAAAAAAATTTTCCATAAAAAACATAAAACTTGCTTTGTATTATCCATCGAATTACGAAGTAAATACTATTCCATTATTTAAAATTCTTAAAAAGAAAAAAATTAAATTTTCATTACCAACAATTATTTCAACTAACAACAAAATGAAATTTATCCAATGGAACTATTTAGATCCCTTAAAAGTGAATAGATTCGGAATGCTAGAACCTAATATTTCATCTAAAACTATTAAACCTAATATTTTTTTAATTCCTTTGCTAGCATATGATAATCAAAAAAATAGACTGGGTTACGGAAAAGGTTTTTATGATAATTTTTTAAACAAATATTTAAAAAAAGATAAAAAGTTAATTACAATTGGTGTTGCTTTTTCATTTCAAAAATACAATAAACTTCCTGTATCCAAGAACGATGTAAAATTAAATTACATTTTGACTGAAAAAGGAATGGTATAGATGAAACTTTTAATTCTTGGTGATATTGTGGGCTCATCTGGTAGAAAAGTTCTTAAAGAAAATTTGAAAAAAATTATTGATGAAAAAAATATAGATTTTACTATTGTTAATGGAGAAAACTCTGCTGATGATGGACGAGGCATAACTAATTTAATTGCTCAAGAATTTTTTGAGATTGGAGTGGATGTCATTACATCTGGAAATCATATTTATGATAAAAAAGAAACCACAGATTTTATTGAAAAAGAAATTAGGCTTCTAAGGCCGAATAATTTTATTGAAGGGTCACCAGGCAAAGGTTATGGAGTCTTTCAAAGTAAAAATAAAAGATTTAAAATAGGAGTAATAAATTTAATGGGTAATGTTTTTATGAAAAAGACCGAAGATTTATTTGATGCAGCAAAAAAATTACAAGAAAAAATAAAATTGAAAGAAAATGTAGATTTTATTGTGGTAGATTTACATGGAGAAATTACTAGTGAAAAAAATGCAATGGCACATTATTTTGATGGTAAAGCAACCGCAGTTGTAGGTACACATACACATATTCCAACTGCTGATACTAGAGTTTTAGAAAAAGGCACAGCTTTTCAAACTGATATTGGTATGTGTGGAGATTATAACTCAGTTATAGGAATGGATAAAAAAAATTCAATTTTAAAATTTTTAAAAGATAAGAATGCAAAAGCTCATTTCCCTTCAGAGGGACAAGCAAGTCTCTCAGGTATAATCGTTGAAGGCGACAATGTAACTGGATTAGCAAAATCAGTTAAAAGATTTTTATTCGGTGGAGAATTAAAATATTAGATTTATGGCTGGACATTCTCACTGGGCAGGCATAAAGCATAAAAAGGGTCGTCAGGATAAAGAACGTTCTAAAATTTTTTCAAAACTTTCAAGGGAAATAACTGTTGCTGCAAAACTTGGAGCCAAAGATCCGGAAACTAATCCAAGGTTGCGAACCGCGATTCAAGCAGCGAAACAATCAAACATGCCAAAAGATAATATAGAAAGAGCAATAAACAAGTCTTCAAACAATCAGTCAGAAAATTATCAAAGTTTAAGGTACGAGGGTTTTGGGCCTTTTAACGTTGCATTTATAATTGAAGCTTTGACAGATAATAAAAATAGAACAGCTTCAAAATTAAGAACAATTTTTCAAAAAAACAATGGAAGACTTGGAGAAAATGGCTCAACCGCCCATCTTTTTTTTTCTTGTGGGGTAATTTTAATAAATAGAAAAGATCTTTTAGAAGAGGAAATATTTGATATTGCAATTAATTCCGGAGCAAAAGATTGCAATACTTATGATAAATTTTATGAAATTATATGTAAAAAAGACGACTTTTATAAAGTAAAAACTTTAATAGAAAAAAAAATAGAAAATATTATTTATACAGGTATTGAATGGAGAGCTAATAATTATTTGAATTTTTCTAGAGAAAAAATAGACATAATTAAAAAAATTTTTAATTCTCTTGAGGATGAAGATGACGTACAAAAAGTATTTTTAAATTGTAAAATAGATTTATGATTATAATTGGTATAGATCCTGGTTTAAATGGAGCAATCGCTGTTCTTGAGAATAATAAAGTTTTAGATATCTTTGATGTCCCTGTTATGCCTGAGGGAAAAAAAAATAAAAGACAACTAAACAGCGCTCAACTTGCAAAGCTTTTAAAAGATATTATCCATGAAAATGATGATGTTATGGTTGTAGTAGAAAATGTTAGCGCAATGCCAGGTCAGGGAGTTACAAGCATGTTTAATTTTGGTCAAACGTTTGGTGCTATAAAGGGGATTTGTGCCGCCATGAGTCTACCAATTTTCTTTGTTCGGCCAGCTAAATGGAAGAAACATTTTGACTTAATAAACTCCTCTAAAGACGCAAGCCGAACAAAGGCTATTGAAATGTATCCATTAATTTCAGATAAATTATCAAAAAAAAAAGATGTAAATAAGTCTGATGCTATTCTAATAGCTAGATTTTACAGTGAAACAAGGCTTAATGAGGACCACAAATAAGTTTATCTTTAAAAAGTTTTTTTAATGGTCTAATTCATGACACAATCTAAAAGTAATTAATCATTAATGGAAACTGATATAGCTACACAAGTTGTTGGTTTAGGAGGAGCGAATGATTTCACCTTATGGAATTTGTTTGTTAGAGCTGATATTGTTGTGAAATCAGTTATAATATTATTAATAGCTGCTTCTATTTGGTCTTGGGCAATAATATTCGATAAGTACAAGATGTTTAAAAGAATTAATACTTCAACACTTGAATTCGAAAATAAATTTTGGAAAGCTAAGTCCGCTCAAAGTTTTAGTGATAGTTTGCCTCTTAAATCAATAGACCCGGTTACGAATATTTTTAAATCTGCAATGAGTGAAGTAATGAAAACTAGATCTAAGTCTTCAGCAATTCAAGCAGCAAGAGTTGAAAGAGTTTTAGAAATAAATACAGAAAAACAAATTACAAATATTGAAAAAAATTTTACTTTTTTAGCAACTGTAGGTGCAACAGCTCCATTTATTGGATTATTTGGTACAGTATGGGGGATAATGAATTCTTTTCAGTCAATAGCAATTTCAAGGAATACTAGTCTTGCAATTGTTGCACCCGGTATAGCAGAAGCATTATTTGCGACTGCCTTAGGATTACTTGCTGCTATTCCAGCAGTAGTGGCTTATAATAAATTTAATAGTGATAGCAAAAGGTACAGTGCAAGAATAGAAAATTTTTGCAAGAGGTTTCTCTCAATAATCTAAGATATGGCTTTTAAACTTAATCGCTCAAAAAATGATCCAATGAGTGAAATAAATGTGACTCCATTTGTTGATGTAATGTTGGTACTATTAATTATATTTATGGTAACCGCTCCTCTTTTAACTGTTGGGGTTCAAGTAGATTTACCTGAGTCAGCCGCAGACTCTTTACCTGACGATCAAGAACCTCTTACAATTACAATTAATTCTAAGGGAGAGGTATTTATTCAGGAGCATCAAGTAACTTTTAAAAAAATCGTACCTAAGCTGCTAGCGATAGCAAAGAATAGAACGGATACTAGAATTTATGTTAGAGGCGATAAAACAATTAATTACGGGAGAGTATTGGAAGTAATGGGAACATTGTCTGGAGCAGGATTTTCAAAAGTCGCTTTAATATCAGAGCCATATAAACAATAACAAATGAATTATGACAAAAGGTTTTATATTTTCTGTTTCTTTTCATTTGATAATGATTTTATTAACAGCCTTAACACTGCCTTTTATGATTAGAGAACCAATAGATTTACCACCGATAGTATCTGTCGAATTAATACAAATTTCAGACAAGACTAATATACCCTATGCGCCAAAAGCAAGAAAAGTAATAGAAAAAGTTAAAGAAGAAGAAAAAAGAATAGTTTCAGAGCAGGCTCCTCCTGCAGCAAAAGCGAAAGAAAAACCAGATAGAATCCCATTACCGAATGATTTAAAAGAAGAAAAAAAAATAGTAAAAAAAAAACAAAATCCTGAGGAAATTAAACCTGAAATAAGACAATCCTCTGAATTTGAAAAAAAAGAAATAATTGACACCAATGAAATAGCTGCACTTATTGATAAAGCCAAAGAAATTCAGGCAAAAACTGAAAGAGAAGAAAAAAAATTAACACAAAGCTCTGTTAAAAATTCTTTTGCTTCCGGTCTGTCTTTATCAGAGGAAGATGCGCTTAGAGCTCAGATATTTGGATGCTGGAGTGTACCTTTAGGTCTTCCATTCGATGAAGATCTACTGGTAAGAATAAAATTACAATTAAAAAAAGATGGAACAATATTAAAATCTGAAGTTTTAGATCATGAAAGAATGAATAGACCCGGCCAAAAATTTTATAAAATATTAGCTGAAAGTGCTTTAAGAGCTGTTAGAATATGTCAACCTTTAAAAGTTCCTCCAACAGGTTATGACAAATGGAAAAATATTCAGCTTAATTTCGATCCAACAGAAATGTTAAAAGGTTAAAAATGAAAAAAATTATTATTGCTACTCCTATACTTTTATTTTTAAGCATAAACATATGTAATGCACTTATTAAAGTTGACATAACAAGAGGAAATTTAGATCCGTTACCAATAGCAGTTTCCCCACTACATGTAGATCCATCTTCTACCGATCATAAAGATGTAAAAATCAAACAATTAGGTGAGGATATTTCAAAAATAATAGAAAAAAACTTTAAGTCTACTGGATTATTTAATCCTTTGAAGAAAGATGCTTTTGTTCAAAAACCAGATATAGCACATTTAAAACCAAGATTTGAGGACTGGAGGTTAATTAAAGCTCAAGCTTTGATAACTGGAAAGATCCTTGTGCAAAATGATAAATTAAAAGTGGAATTTAGGCTTTGGGACCTTGCAGCTTCAAAAGAAATGAGAGCTCTAGCTTTTACTACAACACCCTCTAACTGGAGAAGAGTTGCTCATATTATTTCAGATAAAATATACGAAAGATTAACAGGCGAGGAAGGTTACTTCGATACTCGAATTATTTATGTTGCTGAAAGTGGCCCAAAAGACAAAAGAAAAAAACAGTTGGCAATAATGGACCAAGACGGAGCAAACACTAAGTATTTAACTTTAGGAAATGAATTGGTTTTAACCCCAAGATTTAATCCTGCAAATCAGTTAGTAACTTATCTGTCTTATTTTAGAAATCTTCCAAGAGTTTACTTATTAGATATTGAAACTGGAATACAAGAAGTTGTTGGTAATTTTCCTGGTATGACTTTTGCCCCAAGGTTTTCTCCAGATGGAAAAAAAATAATAATGAGTTTTGCAAAAGATGGGAACTCAGATATTTACACTATGGATTTAGAAAATCGCGTAGTAGAGAGAATTACAGATCACTCATCAATTGATACCTCTCCTTCTTACTCGCCAGACGGAAAATATATATGTTTTAATTCTGACCGTAGTGGACTTCAGCAAATTTATGTTATGAAAAGTGATGGTACAAATGTTAAAAGAATTACATTTGGTGATGGATTATATGGAACACCAGTTTGGTCACCTAGAGGCGATTTAATCGCTTTTACTAAAGTAAGAAAAGGAAAATTTTATATTGGTGTAATGCGTACTGATGGAACGGGTGAAAGATTATTAACTGAAAATTTTTATCAAGAAGCCCCGTCTTGGTCTCCAAACGGTCGGGTTCTTGTTTTTTATAGAGAAACTAAATCAGGTTCTCAAGGAGAGGGATTTTCAGCTAAATTGTGGTCTATTGATATTACAGGCTATAATGAGAGAAAAATTAAGACTGAGACAGATGCCTCAGACCCATCTTGGTCTTCTATTCTGTCAAAGTAAGGAAAGTGAGGTATTTATTGTGAAATTTTAACTTGAATAATCTTATATAATTTGAAATATTCTAACCATTAACCATAAGGATGTATATGAAATTTATCACAAAAATAAAAAACATATTATTAGTCATATTTGCTACTTTAGCACTTTCCGCTTGTGCTACTCAAAAAAAGGCTGGTATGGATGGAGACGTTTATACTGGAAAAGAAACTGTTGAGTATTTAGCAAGTGGAGTTCCAGATAGAGTTTTTTTCGCAACAAACAAGTCTTCTCTAACTACTGCTGCTAGAGAAACTTTAAGAAAACAATCTACATATTTAAGAAAGAATCCTAAGCTCAACATTACAATTGAAGGTCATGCAGATGAAAGAGGTACTAGAGAGTACAACTTAGCTTTAGGGGAAAGAAGAGCTAACGCTGCAAAAGATTATATGATGACTTATGGAGTCTCTGGTAAAAGAATTAGCGTCATTAGTTATGGAAAAGAAAAGCCTGTAAATACGGCTTCAACTCCATTAGCGTGGTCGCAAAATAGACGATCAGTAACTGTAAAAGTTAAATAAAGCTTAGATTAAAGAATTTTAAAGACCCCTGTTAACGAGTTAAACACAGGGGTCTTTTTTTTGCCATGATATAGAATTAAAAATTTAATATGCACAATCGTAATTTTTTAAAAATTATTACTTTTATTTTTTTTCTTACTATAAGCTTTAATTTTTTATTAAAAGCTGAAGAGGATAAAATTGATGCGATTGCTGATCAAATAAATATTATATCAAAAGATTTAAAAACGCTTGAAAAAGCCGTTTATAAAAAATCTGATATAACTGTGTCAAATTCTTCAAACAACTTGAACGAAGATGTTTTAACAAAACATTTATTAAAATTAAATGAAATTGAGGATCAATTTAGAGAATTAACTAACCGCTTTGAAGAAATAAATTTTAAATTAGATAAACTTTCTAATAGAGTTACAAAAATTCAGTCTGATACTCAACTTAGATTTACTGACTTAGAAGATCTAAATTCTTCAAATATTTCAAAAATTAATAAAAAAAATAATTCCAAAAAAAAATCTACAAAATTACCAGGGAGTGACAAACCTCAGGATTTTGGAGCTGCACCTGCTTACTCAACAGCAAGTCTTCCAGAAAAACAAGAAACACAATCAATAGATTCAGCTGGAACAGTTATAACTGAACAAGCAGAAAAAGTAGAATCTCTTTTACCGGAAAAGCCACCAGCTAAACAATATGAATTTGCTGTAAGTTTTATGAAAATAGGAGATTATGAAACCGCAGAATTTGCTTTAAAAGAATTCATTGAAAAAAATAAAGATCATGATCTAGCTGGTAATGCTCAATATTGGTATGGAGAAACTTTTAGAATTAGACAACTTTACTCTGATGCCGCAACAGCGTATCTTGACGGATACCAAAATTACCCGAAAAGCAAAAAGGCTCCTGACAATCTCCTTAAACTTGGAATTACTTTGGTTCAATTAGGGGAAAAAGATCAAGGTTGTTCAATGATTTTAGGAGTAAAAAAACAATATCCAAAAGCTAACAAGTCTGTGTTACAAAAAGCACAATATGAAGAGAAAAAATTCAAGTGTGCAAAATCATAAAAACTTTTATTTAAGTAAAAAATTTCAAAAAAGCTATATAGTTTTTAAAAAAATTGTTCAAAAATATATTAAAAAAAAAAATATTTTAGCTGCTATTTCAGGCGGACCAGACAGTTTAGCTTTAGCTACACTCTGTAACTTTTATGGTAAAGAAAATAAAAATAAAATATTTTACGTTTTAATTAATCATAATTTAAGAAAAAATTCCTCAAAAGAGGCAAAAATTGTAAAAAAAATATTTTTAAAAGAAAAAATTAAACTTCAAGTTATAAATAATAAAAAAAAAATTTCTAAAGACATCCAAAATCAAGCAAGAATAGTAAGATACGATCTATTAAGTACTTTTTGTAAAAAAAACAATGTAAAATTTATTTTGACAGGTCATCATAGCGATGATCAAATTGAGACTTTTTTAATTAGACTTTCAAGAGGAAGTGGAATCGATGGTTTATCATCTATGAAATTAGTTACAAAATTAAATAAAAACATTAAGCTATTAAGGCCATTACTCAGTTTTAGAAAACAAGATTTAGTTGAAATAACTAAAAAAACTTTTGGAAAAAGTTTAAAAGATCCTAGCAATAAAGATAAAAAATTTCTTAGAACAAAAATTAGAAATCTTGCTAAAAATTTTGAGAAAAATGGTATACATCATGACCAAATAATTCGCTCAATTAAAAACCTGGCCTCCACAAAGGAGACTGTTGAAAATTATATTCATAAGATAAGTAAAAAATGTCTATTAAAGAAAAAAAATAAATATTTAATAAATACAAATTTACTTTTTTCAGAAACCAATGAAATTCAATTAAAAATCTTAAGTAATTCTATCAAGTCTCTTACCAAATCTTACTATCCACCTCGGTCAAAAAAAATTGTGAAAATGATTGAAAGATTTAAAAGAACTTTAGTAAACAAATCTACTTTAGGAGGTTGTTTGATCACAAAAAGAGGTAAAATGATGATTTTAGAAAGGGAATTAAGGTAAAATTGTAAAAAATGATTAATTATTATAACAATTTAATTATACTGGGTTATTTTTAACACTTGTTTATATAGCAAAAATACCTAAATTTATAATATGAATTTAAAAAACTTATTTATGTGGATGATAATAA
The DNA here is from genome assembly GCA_902581775.1 of uncultured Pelagibacteraceae bacterium. GTDB lineage: Bacteria > Pseudomonadota > Alphaproteobacteria > Pelagibacterales > Pelagibacteraceae > Pelagilacustribacter. The sequence goes on from CACHPJ010000001.1 coordinate 44,425, forward strand.
TCCTGCTTTCAGTAGGGTTATTTAATATGTTTCAAAATCCCGAAAACGTTAACTCAGCAAAAAGCAAAGTTCCTTTTTCAAAATTTCTTAAAGAGGTAGATGATGGAAGAGTAATTCAAGTTGAAATACAAGGAAACAATATTAAAGGTAAACTTGCAGATGGATCTAATTTTACAACTTATTCACCAAACTATCCTAATCTAGTTGAAAAATTATCTGAAAAGGGAGTGAGCATTATTGCAACTCCACTAGAGGATAAAATGCCTTCACTTTTAGGAATCTTATTATCTTGGTTCCCAATGCTTTTACTTATTGGAGTTTGGATATTTTTTATGCGCCAAATGCAAGGTGGAAAAGGTGGTGCCATGGGGTTTGGAAGATCAAAAGCAAAACTTCTAAATGAAGCACAAGGAAAAGTAACTTTCAATGATGTTGCCGGGGTTGAAGAGGCAAAAGAGGAAGTTGAGGAAATAGTTGAATTTTTAAAAGATCCAAAAAAATTTAGTAGATTAGGTGGAAAAATTCCGAAAGGCGCTCTCTTGATTGGACCTCCTGGAACTGGTAAAACTTTATTAGCAAAAGCAATCGCTGGGGAAGCTAACGTTCCTTTCTTTTCAATTTCTGGTTCTGATTTCGTAGAAATGTTTGTTGGAGTAGGTGCTTCTAGAGTACGAGATATGTTTGAGCAAGGAAAAAAACATTCTCCTTGTATAATTTTCATCGATGAAATTGATGCCGTAGGCAGAAGTAGAGGGGCAGGTCTAGGCGGAGGCAACGATGAAAGAGAACAGACTTTGAATCAGCTTTTAGTAGAAATGGATGGTTTTGACACCAATGAAGGAATAATTTTAATTGCAGCTACAAACAGACCAGATGTTCTTGATCCTGCATTATTAAGGCCAGGAAGATTCGATAGACAAGTTGTTGTTGGTAATCCCGATATTGTTGGAAGAGAAGCTATACTTAAGGTGCACATAAAAAAAATTAATACCGGCCCAGATGTTAAGCTAAGAACTATTGCAAGAGGTACTCCAGGATTCTCTGGTGCTGATTTAGCAAACTTGATTAATGAGTCGGCATTATTAGCTGCTAGAAAAAATAAGAGAGTGGTAACAATGTCTGATGTTGAGGAAGCAAAAGATAAAGTTATGATGGGTGCTGAGAGAAGATCGATGGTAATGTCTGAAGATGAAAAAAAACTTACAGCATATCACGAAGGTGGCCACGCTATAGTCGCATTAAATGAAAAAGCATCTGATCCAATTCATAAAGCTACAATTATACCAAGAGGTAGGGCATTAGGTATGGTCATGAGATTGCCCGAACGAGATCAGCTTTCAGTCACAAGAGAAAAAATGTACTCAGATATTGCTGTTGCTATGGGTGGAAGAATTGCCGAAGAGTTAATTTTTGGACACGATAAAGTAACTTCTGGTGCATCATCAGATATCGACATGGTAACAAAAATGGCTAAAAATATGGTAACAAAATACGGAATGAGTAAAGAATTGGGAACCATAGCTTATGGAGAAAATGAAGAAGAAGTTTTTTTAGGAAGATCAGTCACAAAGCAACAAAACATGTCAGAGGAAACAGCTAAAAAAGTGGATTCTGAAGTTAAAAAAATAGTCGATAAAGGGTATGAAAGAGCTAAAAAAGTTTTAACTGAAAAGATTGATGATTTGCACAAGATTGCTAAAGCTTTATTAGTTTATGAAACACTATCTGGCGATGAGATAAGAGATTTAATCTTAAGAGATATTAAACCATCAAGATCTTTTAAAGATGACAAAGAGGACGATAATAAAAAAGAGTCTTCGGCACTCGATTCTTTAGGTCTTAAACCCAAACCGGCAATTTAAGAAGCATACCAATGAATAAATATTACACTCGAGCGTGTAATTTTTATTATGGTTATCGCGCAAAGTACCTTATTAAAAAAAAACTAGCATTACCATTATGTGGAAATAAAGAGATTGCTTTTGATAAGATTGAATTATTTACAAGAAATTCTAAATTTACAACTTCTAAAAAGATAAAAATAAAAAAAATAAATTTATTAAAATTTAAAGTAAAAAAAAAAATTAAAGAGGATTTAAAAAAAATTACATTAAAAAGAAAAAACTTTTTATTAAACGTAAATTTTTCTGAACCTTCTATAATGGGTATTTTAAATTTAACGCCTGACAGTTTTTCAGATGGTGGCAAATATAATAAAAAAAAAAGTTCTGAGCAACACATAAAGAAAATGATAATTTCAGGCGCCAACATTATAGATGTTGGAGGTGAGTCTACAAGACCTGGATCAAAAACAGTTCCAATAAATAAGGAGTGGGATAGGATTAAATACACGATTAAAAATTTTAAAAAAAAATATAAAAAAATTTGTCTTTCACTTGATACAAGAAAACCAGAGATCATGATAAAAGGATACAATTATGGTGTAGATTTAATAAATGATATTTCAGGCTTTAATTATAATGATCAATCTAAAGATAAACTAATAAATATGAGTATTCCTAAAGTGATTCATCATATACAAGGAACTCCTAATACAATGCAAAAAAATCCAAAATACAAAAATGTTCTTTTAGATATTTATGATTTTTTTGAAAAAAAAATAAATGATTCGAATAACAAAGAATTAGTTTTAGACCCCGGTATTGGTTTTGGAAAAAATTTGAAACATAATTTGACTTTAATTTCAAAAATTTCTTTGTTTCATAGTCTTGGATTTCCTATTTTAATCGGAACTTCAAGAAAGAGGTTTATAGGACAATTAACTAAAAATTATGATAGCAAAACTAGATTAGGAGGAACGCTTGCATCAGTTCTTTTTTTACTTTCACAAGGTGTACAAATGTTTAGAGTACATGATGTGCAAGAAATTAAACAAGGTATTTTAGTATTTAAAAAGATTTACAAAGATTAAACACCTAATAATGAAAAATAAATATTTTGGCACAGATGGAATAAGAGGCACAGTCAATAAAGGTAATATTACTGGAGAGAAATTTTTTAAGTTTGGTCTTGCGTCTGGTACTTATTTTAAAAATCAAAAAAAAAATAAACAAGTTGCGATTATTGCTAAGGATACAAGATTATCTGGATACACTCTTGAACCCGCTTTAGTCTCAGGACTTGTTTCTGGTGGAATGCACGTTTTTACGCTGGGTCCATTACCAACAAATGGACTTGCAATGTTAACTAAATCAATGAAAGCTAATATGGGGATTATGATTACTGCATCACATAATCCTTATTATGATAATGGTTTAAAATTATTTGGACCTGATGGGATGAAACTATCTGATAAAATTGAGAAAAAAATTGAAAAATTAATAGATGCAAAAAATACAAAACAACTAACAAATCCAAAACTATTAGGGAGAGTTAAACGATTAGAAGATGGAAATGATAAGTATGTAGAAATATTAAAAAATAATTTTCCAAATAGTTTTAAACTTAAAGGAACAAAAATTGTCTTAGATTGCGCAAATGGAGCTTGTTATAAAGCTGCCCCAAAATTACTAAAAGAGCTTGGAGCCAAAGTGATATCTCTCGGTGTAAAACCAGATGGTCTAAATATTAATGAAAAATGTGGCTCAACTTACCCATCAAAAATTAGATTAGCAGTAAAAAAATTTAAAGCTAACTTAGGTATTTCTTTTGATGGTGATGCTGACAGAATTATTATGTGTGATGAGAATGGAAAAATTGTAAATGGAGATCAAATTATAGCTATGCTGGCTAGAAGATGGAAATTAAAGGGAATTTTAAAAGGAGGTGTGGTAGGAACTTTAATGTCTAATTATGGACTAGAAAAATTTTTAATGAAAGAAAAAATTAGATTTTCTAGATCCAAAGTAGGAGATAGGTATGTTAAAGAAAAGATGAAAAAATTGAATTTTAATTTAGGGGGTGAACAATCTGGCCATATTATTTTAGGAAAATTTGCTACCACTGGTGATGGTTTGCTTGTAGCGCTTGAGGTTTTATTTTCTTTGAGAAAAGGTAAGAAAGCCAGTGAATTACTAAATGTTTTTAAACCTTTGCCACAAATTTTAGAAAGTATAATTGTAAGAGATAAACATATATTAAGTAAACCAAAATGTAAGAATGCAATTAAAATAGCCAACAAAATTATGAGCAACCAGGGAAGAATTTTGGTTAGAAAATCAGGAACTGAACCAAAAATTAGGATAATGGCCGAGTCATATGATAAAAGTTTAATTTTAAAATGTATAAAAATAATTAAGAGTTCGATAAAATAATTGAAACCTAAATCTAAAATTTTAGTAATTGCGGGATCAGACTCATCTGGAGGAGCTGGAATTCAGGCTGATATTAAAACTATTACCGCATTGGGAGGGTACGCAATGACAGCGGTTACTGCAATTACAACTCAGAATACTACAGGTGTTAACTCAGTATTGGCAATACCTCCAAAAGAAATAGAAAAACAAATTTTATTTACTTGTAAAGATATAAAACCCGAAGCAATTAAAATAGGCATGCTTCACTCATCAGAAGTAATTCTGGCAGTCATAAAGGCTTTAAAAAAAGTTAAAACAAAAAAAATAATTCTAGATCCCGTTATGATTGCTAAAGGAGGCTTTAAGTTAATAAATGATAAAGCTATAGAAATTTTAAAAGAAAAATTGATAAAAAAAGTCCACCTGATAACACCCAACATACCTGAAGCAGAAGTTTTAACAAAAACAAAAATAAGAAACCTAGAAGATATGATTAATGCTGCCAATATTTTGCTTAGTTTAGGGATTAAAAATATCTTGATAAAAGGCGGCCATGGTAAAACAAGCACTATGTACGATGTTTTTCTAAATAAAAAAGAGTTTAATATTTACAAAAATAAAAGAATTAAAACTAGAAATACTCATGGAACAGGTTGTACTTTATCAAGCGCAATTACAACTTTTTTTGCATGTGGAAAAAATCTAAATAAGTCCTGTGAGCTTGGAATTAAATATGTTAATCAATCAATAAGATCCAATCTTAACTATGGAAAAGGTCATGGACCAATTAATCACTTAAGCTCAATTAAAATAAATAGGAAATATAGATAATGAAAAATGTTGTAGTTGTAGGCTCACAGTGGGGTGATGAAGGAAAAGGGAAAATTGTAGATTGGTTATCTAGTGAGGCTGATGTTGTTGCACGCTTTCAAGGGGGACACAATGCAGGCCACACATTAGTAATAGATAATGTTACATATAAATTAAGATTATTACCTTCAGGCATAGTTAGAAAAAATAAAATTTCTATTATAGGAAATGGTGTTGTTGTAGACCCTTGGGCACTATTAGAAGAGATAAGTGAAATTAAATCAAAAGGAATAAACGTAGATGAAAAAAATTTAATCATTTCAGAGTCAGCTAATTTAATATTACCATTCCACAAAGAGATGGATGAAATAAGAGAAGATTCAGCTGGAAAATCTAAAATTGGGACAACTAGAAGAGGAATAGGTCCTGCTTACGAGGATAAAATTGGTAGAAGATCTATACGAGTAATGGATTTGGTTTCAGAGAGCAATCTAGACCGAAGACTAGAAACTGTTCTTATACATCATAATGCAATTAGAAAAGGCCTTGGAAAAAAAATTTTTAAAAAAGATAAACTTAAGCAAGATCTTTTAAAAATAGCTCCAGAAATTTTGAAATATTCTCAACCAGTTTGGAAAAGATTAAGCGAATTTAAATCTCAAAGAAAAAAAATTCTTTTTGAAGGTGCGCAAGGTATTTTATTAGATGTTGATCATGGCACCTATCCTTTTGTCACATCATCTAATACTGTTGCATCATCTGCTGCTACTGGTACTGGTTGTGGAGTTGACACTATAAATTATGTCCTTGGAATAACTAAAGCTTATACAACAAGAGTTGGTGAAGGTCCTTTTCCAACAGAATTAAAAGATAAAACTGGCGAACAGCTCGGCAGTAGAGGCAAAGAGTTTGGAACTGTTACTAGCAGAAAAAGAAGATGTGGTTGGTTTGACGGGGTCCTAGTAAGACAAACCATTAAAATATCAGGGATAAATGGTATTGCCTTAACTAAGCTTGATGTTTTAGATGAATTAGAGGAAATTAAAATGTGTGTTGCTTATGATCTAGAAGGTAAAGAAATTGATTATTTACCTGCAGCTGTAGAAGATCAACTAAAAGTAAAACCTATTTATAGATCTTTTGAGGGATGGAGAGCTAAAACAAACGGTATAAAAGATTTTGATAAATTACCAGATAATGCAAAAATTTATATTAAGGAACTTGAAAAATTTATAGAGACAAAAGTGTCAAGTATCTCAACAAGTCCTGAGAGAAAAGATACAATACTTATAGAAAATCCTTTTAAATAATTTTATTTAGCTGCAAGCAAGTTTTTAGATTTATTTGCATTAATCATTGATTTTTGAAGTTTTTCAAAAGCTTTAGTTTCTATCTGTCTAATTCTTTCTCTACTAATTTTGTATTTTTTACTTAAATCCTCTAAAGTTTGAGGGTTTTCATTCAATCTTCTAGCTTCAATTATTTCTTTTTCTCTAGTATTAAGAATTTTTATTGCGTCTTTAAGTAGATTTTTTTTATTTTCAAGCTCTTGTCTTTGAGAAATTAAAAGTTCCTGATCTAGACTTTCATCTACCAGCCAATCTTGCCATTCCTCAGTTTCACCTGATTTAATTGGATCATTAAGTGACTTTTCTTGACCCATCATTCTTCTATTCATATTTACAACTTCTTCAGAACTTACATCTAGTCTTTTTGAAATTTCATTAACCTGCTCATTTCTTAAATCACCTTCTTGACCAGGAGCAATTTTATTTTTTATTTTTCTTAAATTAAAAAAGAGTTTTTTTTGAGCTGTAGTAGTTCCCATTTTTACCAGGCTCCAAGATCTTAATACATATTCTTGTATTGCAGCTTTAATCCACCACATTGCGTATGTTGCAAGTCTAAAACCTTTATCGGGATCAAACTTTTTAACTGCTTGCATCAATCCAATATTACCCTCAGATATTAATTCATTAATTGGTAATCCATAGCCTCTATAACCCATTGCAATTTTTGCAACCAACCTTAAATGACTTGTGACCAATTTGTGAGCTGATTTTAAGTTTCCTCTATCTTTCCAATTTTTAGCAAGCATATACTCTTCCTCTGCGTCTAACATTGGAAACTTTTTTATCTGAGATAAATATAGCGACAAACCACCTGTGTTAGGTGTTGGCAGATTTGACAGTTCATTATTTTTTTTCATATGAATTATTTATATGTTGTGTAATTAATTTTCAACCACTTGTTTTTCAAGAAAATTCAATAATTTTTTAAAATCCTTTGGAACGGAAGACTCAAAACTAATCAATTTTTTATTTGAAGGATTTTTTAAAGTCAAATTTTTGGCATGTAATGCTTGGCCATTTAATTCTTTAATTAAATTTTCAAATTTTTTTTCAATATTTTTAAAACCTCTTAATTTTTTTCCGTAATACTTATCACCAATTATATAATTTTTTATAAATTGCATATGAACTCTAATCTGGTGAGTTCTACCTGTTTCAAGATTAAATTCAACTAAACTGACCTTAGGAGTACTTTTGATATTATATACTTTTATAGTTTTATAATTTGTTATAGCTAGTTTCCCTTTTTTTTCACTAACAGACATCAATTTTCTATTCTTTTTACTTCGTTGAATGAATGTTTTTATTTTACCTTTTAGGGGTCTAATAACTCCCCATATTAAAGCAAGATATGTTCTTTTAATTGAATGATCACTAAACTGCTGGCTTAAAAAATTATGAGCAAAATTATTTTTTGCTACAACTAGTAACCCACTTGTATCTTTATCGATTCTATGAACTATTCCAGGTCTAATAGGGCCATTTATATTTGATAAATTATTATTATATTTATAAATAAGAGCATTTACTAATGTGTCTTTATAATTTCCTGCACCTGGATGAACCACCATTCCACTTGGCTTGTTAATTACTAAAATATTATTATCTTCATAAACAATATCTAGCTTAATTTTTTTCGGCTTAACAATTACTTTTTCTTCCAACTTTATACTAATTTGTATTTGTTGATCTCCTTTAATTTTTTTTGAAGGTGAAGAAATAATTTTATTATCTACCTTAACATTTTGATTTTCAATTATTTTTTTTAAATATGTCCTAGAAAAATCAGGTATTTTTTCCGATAATAATATATCAAGCCTTTTACCTTCATCTTTTATGTTGGATAAAAATTTGATTGTGTTATTTATCATTTCTATTTAAATTATATACATTTGCGTTCGTAGCTCAACTGGATAGAGCGTCTGACTTCGGATCAGAAGGTTGAGGGTTCAAATCCTTCCGGGCGCACCAATTAAAGAATCCATTCTTTAAATTTAGATTTATTTTCAACTATATATTTTGGAAAATCTTCATTTAATTCAACTTTTTCGTATTTGATATTTCTATCAAATAGATCTTTTTTATTATTTATTCTTTCTTGTATTTTTCCTTCATCAAAGAAATTATCTTTTTTGAACTCTTGATGTGCAAAAACTTTAATTTTTTTTGATATTTCCTTTGGTCTTTTTAAAAAGCTGAAGTGCCAACCACCATCATAAATTAACTGGGGAGCCTTTGGTTTATAAAATTGCCAAAAGGGTCTTTTTTTTGTTTTTATATTTCTAAGCCACTGAGGCGATCTAAGAAATTTTTTTTGACAAATTTTAGTTCCCATCCAGTATTTGTCTGTAAAATTTTGTAAGTTTAACTTCGATTGAAAATTTTTTTGTAAAAAACAAGCATACTTATTTTTAGTCTTAAAATAGGAAATTTTTTTTGGATCAGGTATTTCATCAATATCGGAAATCATGATTAAATCTTCTTCATTATACTTTGAAAATCCTTTTGATAGAGAATTTCTTTGATGCTGATCCCGAACATGATTAGATCCCCAATTCTTTTTTAAAGGTTTTGTATCCATAGGTAAGTCGTCTACAATTATATAAGTAATTTTATCCTTAAACTTTTTAAAATTATTATAATCAAAATTTAACTTCTTTTTATTTCCCGCATGATCTCTTGTAGCTTCAGCTATTATAAATTTTTCGACAATATCTGCTAATGTATTTAATCTTATATCCAAAATTAAATTTTCATCAAAATACGAAAAACAATCAATTAACTTCATGTTTATTCCCCCATGTTAATAAGCGTGCCTCTTTCCCTTGCACCAGAGTAAGAAATATAAAAGATAGTTACTCCAGCAGTAAAATATAAAAGAGAAATGATAACACCTTTAAATATTGTATAGTAATTAATAGCATCATTTATTAAAATATTTCTCATTTCTTCAAAAATATGAACTAAGGGCAAAATTTTAGATATTGTTTGAAGCCAATCTGGTAAAATTTCAATAGGGTAATAAATACACCCTAAAGGAGCTAAAAAGAAAAGACTTGCCCATGCAATATTTTCAAAAGATGGACCAAATCTTATTAGTCCTGCCGTAACTAATAAACCTAAAGTTACTCCAAATATATATAAACTTAAAAGTAAGAAAATTAGTGGAATACCTAATTTGAAGACTGAGACCCCAAACAAAGGAATAGCTAAAAAAGCTGCTGGCACCAAACCTATCAATGTCCTGAATATAGCGGTTAAAGTTAATGCAGTTATAATTTCACTAATTTTTAAAGGGGCTATGAATAAGTTGGTAAAATTTCTGCTCCAAATCTCTTCTAAAAACATCATATTGTAACTTATGCTTGATCTAAATAAAAAATCATAGAGTATTGCTGCTGTTAAAATTATGCCGACGGTATTACTGTAATAGCTTGAGCTTAAAGTAAAAAATTTAGATATAAATCCCCATAAAAAAATTTGAATTGTAGGCCAATAAATTAGATCGATCAATCTTGGAAAAGAGCTTTTGATTAAATAAAAATGTCTTAAACTCAAACCATAAATTTTATGCCATCTCATTTTTACTCCTCGCTATTTTTAAAAATGTATCTTCGAGATTGCCTCTACCATGCTTATCAATTAATTCTTTGCAAGTTCCTCGATCAACTATTTTACCCTCTTTCATCATAATTACGTTATCGCATAGTCTTTCAACTTCTGACATATTGTGAGATGCAAGAAGTATTGTAAGCTCATTTTTTTTTTTATAATCTTCTATATAATTTCTGACGAAATCTCCAACATCTGGGTCTAAACTTGCTGTCGGCTCATCTAAAAATAAAAGTTTAGGTTTATTTATAAGTGATTTAGCTAAAGAAACTCTATTTTTTTGTCCCGATGATAATTCACCTGTTTTTTTATCTAAATAAGAATTTATATTTAAATTTTCTACAATTTCCTCTATCCTCTCTATTAAGTTGACCACTCCATATAATCTACCATAAATTTCAAGATTTTGTCTTACAGTTAATTTTTTTGGCAACTCAACATAGGGCGAAGCAAAATTAATTTTTTCTAATAAGAAATTTTTGTCTGACTTATTTATATCTTTATTATCTATTAAAATATTTCCACTGGTTGGCTTGATTAATCCAAGCATCATTCCTATAGATGTAGTCTTACCACAACCATTTGGCCCCAATAAACCCATGGTTTGATTTTTCTGAATTTTAAATGAAATATTTTTAACAGCTTCTACATTTCTAAAATTTTTTTTCAGATTGTTTACTTCAATTTTCATTTTTTTCCAGCCGCTCTTTTTAATCTATCGTTTATAGCTACACCAATTCCTTTATTAGGTATTTTTGCAACATAAATTTTTTTGTAATTCATTTTTTTTATCTTTCTAAATAATTTGTATAAGTTTCTAGCCGCTTCATATAAATTAGAATTTTCACTTAAATTATAGGTATTTATAGATTTCTTATATCTTTTTCCAAATGTTATAAATGCGTGATTTTTACTTACTTTTTTTTTATTAAGTATCATTGGTATATTTGGAGAGTAATGTTTTTTAAACATACCGGGAGATTTTATGTTTTTATTAATGTTGCTGTTCATAATTCTTTTTTTTAGAATTTTTTCTATTTTTTCTCTACTTATAACGCCTGGTCTTAAAATATTAGGTTTTTTGTTTAGATCAAGGACTGTTGACTCAATTCCTATTTTTGATTTACGACCATCTATTATAATTTTAATATCTTTTCCAAATTCATCTGCAACGTCTGAAGCTGTAACAGGACTTACTGCATTAGCCTTATTAGCACTTGGCATGGCAAGTGGAAAGTCAATTCTTTTTAATATTTTTCTTGTAATTTTATTATTTGGAAATCTTACCCCTACAGTCTTTAAATTTGCGCATGCTAATTTACTTATTTTAGATGATTTCTTTTTTTTCATTATAAATGTTATTGGTCCAGGACAAAAATATTTATAAAGTTTTAAAAAAGTTTCATTAATTTCAACATCATTATAAAGTTTTGTGAGGTCATAATAATGTATTATTAACGGATTAATCCTTGGTCTTTTTTTGAGATTATAAATTTTTTTTACCGACTTAGAAGAGTATGCATTTCCTGCTAACCCATAAACTGTTTCAGTAGGAAGACCTACGATATTAGATCTTCTTAAATATTTTAATGTTTTAGAAAGGTTTTTTTTATTAAATTTTAAGATATTTGAATAGATATTTTTCATAATGCTATTATTATGTATTCGATGAAAGGCAAAAATATTCTAGGTGAAATTAAAAGTAAATCTTTAAAAGAGGCCAAAGCTGAAATAAATGAAATTCTGAATAAACTTGAAAAAAGTAATGCTGATTTAGAGGGTTTTAGTGATGATTATCAAAGATTAATTCGTCTAAATAAACATATATATGACCTCTTTAAAAAGAAAACTAAAAAAATCTCAAAAATATCCAAAAAAATTAAATGATTAAAAAAAGACTAGCTATTAATGCAAAAAAAACAGATAGGTTTTTAAAACTATATTTAAAAAACCAAAAACAAACTCCACTCTTAAAAGCAATGAAATACGGCGTATTATCAGGTGGAAAAAAAGTTAGATCATCTGTGATATTTAGTACGGGAAAATTATTTAATTTAGAAGATAAAAAACTTATCAATATTTGTGGTGCGGTCGAGTCAATTCATTCTTATTCTTTGATACATGATGATTTACCTTGTATGGATGACGATAAAATTAGAAGAGGTAAAAGTTCTACACATGTTAAATTTGGAGAAGCGACAGCAATTTTGGCAGGAAACTCTCTTTTGACTTTAGCTTTTGAAATGATTACTGATAAAAAGTATTTAGTTTCAGACAAGAATAAAGTGGAACTTGTAAAATCTTTATCACTTTTTTCTGGACATAATGGAATTGCCGGTGGACAAGAACGAGATCTGAGTTTTGAAAATAAAAAAAAGTCTCTTAAAGAAATAGTTGATATGCAAAAAAAAGAAAACGGGTAAATTATTTAATTTTTGTTGCTTTTCCGTAGGAGTTGTAGCAAATAAAAATAAAAAAGATAAAAGAGAGCTTGGAATTATAGGTGAAGAAATTGGATTATTATTTCAGCTTGCAGATGATTTCTTAGACGTTAATAGTTCCAAGAAGATTCTAGGCAAGCAAATTAAAAAAGATGATAAAAAAGGTAAATCAACGTTGATAAATTTAATAGGTCTTAAAAAGGCATACAATTATGCAGATAATTTAAAAAAAAAAATATTGAGAAAATTAAAAAAACATGGAAAAAAGGCAGAAGATTTAAATAATACGATAGAATTTATTTTAAAGAGAAAATATTAATGAAAAAATTTTTAGATGAAATTAATTATCCTTCAGATTTAAGAAAATTAAGTAAGGATAAATTGAAACAAGTCTCAAAAGAATTAAGAGAAGAATTAATAGAAGTGGTAGCTGAAACAGGTGGTCACCTTGGAGCTGGTCTAGGAGTAGTAGAACTTACAATTGCTTTACATTACGTTTTTAACACTCCAAAAGATAAATTAGTTTGGGATGTGGGGCATCAATGCTACCCGCATAAAATTATTACTGGCAGAAAAAGTAAAATTAGAACTTTAAGACAAGGCGGAGGAATTTCAGGTTTTACCAAGAGAGAAGAAAGCGAATACGATCCATTCGGAGCAGCACATAGTTCAACGTCTATTTCATCAACACTTGGGATGGCTGTCGCAAAAAAACTATCTAATGACAAAAACAATGTAATAGCTGTAATTGGAGACGGCGCGATGAGTGCTGGCATGGCTTATGAAGCAATGAATAACGCCGGAGCTTTAAAAGCTAAATTAATTGTAGTCTTAAATGACAACGACATGTCAATAGCGAGACCAGTTGGTGCTATGAGCAAGTATTTACCAAAACTTCTTTCAGGAAAAATTTATTTTAGTTTGAGGGAAACTATCAAAATGATTACTTCAGCTTTTTCAAAGAGGTTTAGCCAAAAAGCAGGTAAAGCAGAAGACCTACTAAGAAGTATAGTTACAGGTGGTACCCTTTTTAGCGAGTTAGGATTTTATTATATAGGTCCTATAGATGGTCACGATGTAGAAAATTTGGTTAAAATTTTGGAAAATGTAAAAAATTCAAATCACCAAGGTCCTATATTAATCCATACAGTTACTCAAAAAGGCAAAGGTTATAAACCCGCAGAGGAATCCGGTGATAAATATCATGGAGTGTCAAAGTTTAATGTAGTTACTGGAGAACAAAAAAAAACGAAAACAAATAAGCTAGCCTATACAAAAGTTTTTGCTGAAACATTAATAAAACACGCAGAAAATGACACTAAAATTGTTGGAATTACAGGAGCAATGCCATCAGGAACGGGTTTAAATTTATTTGAAAAAAAATTTCCTGAAAGGATGTTCGATGTAGGTATTGCAGAGCAACATGCTGTAACTTTTGCTGCTGGCTTAACAACGGAAGGGTTTAAGCCTTTTGCTGCAATTTATTCTACATTTCTTCAAAGAGCTTATGACCAGGTAGTTCATGATGTGGCTATTCAATCTCTTCCCGTAAGATTTGCAATTGATAGAGCAGGTTTGGTAGGAGCGGATGGACCGACTCATGCAGGATCATTTGATATTACTTACTTATCTACTTTACCAAATTTTGTGGTAATGGCCGCTAGTGATGAAGCTGAACTTGTTAGAATGATTAATACTTCGGTAAATATAAATGATAGACCATCTGCCTTTAGATACCCACGAGGAAATGGATTGGGAATAGAATTGCCTGATATTGATGAAGTTTTAAAAATTGGAAAAGGTAAAATTATTAAATTAGGAAAAAAGGCAGCAATAATAAATTTTGGAGCAAGATTAGAAGAATGTAAAAAAGCATCTGATATCCTTTCAAAAAAAGGAATTAACATAACAATTATTGATGCAAGATTTGCAAAACCTTTGGATGAAAAATTAATTATTGAAGTTTCTACTAATCATGAAGCTGTTATTACAATAGAAGAAGGTTCAATTGGAGGATTTGGCTCTCATGTTATGCAGCTTCTTTCGGATAGAGGAATATTTGATAAAGGATTGAAATTTAGATCAATGATTTTACCTGATATTTTTCTAAATCAAGATAGTCCAGAGAAAATGTATAAAAAAGCTGGGCTTGATGCTCAAGCTATAGCTAATAAAATAGAAGGGACTTTAAATTCAAATATTGTTTTAGCTAAAAACAAGGTATTTTAATTAACCACATTGAGCACGATTCATTAAAAAATGATCTAGTAATACACAAGAAAGCATTGCTTCTCCTATCGGCACGGCTCTTATTCCAACACAAGGGTCATGCCTACCTTTTACAGATATACTAGTATTCTTGCCTTTCTTATCTATTGTTTTTCTTTTATTCAATATTGAAGAAGTTGGTTTGACCGCGAATGAAGCAATAATATTTTGTCCAGTAGATATTCCGCCTAAAATACCTCCAGCATTATTCGACTTAAAATTTAATTTTCCAGACTTTGAAATCATCTCATCAGAATTTTCCTCTCCACTAAGAAAAGCAGCATTCATCCCAGCTCCTATGTTTACACCTTTCACAGCATTTATGCTCATTAAAGCTGCGGCTATATCTGTGTCTAGCTTAGAATAAATAGGAGCACCTAAACCAACAGGAATTCCTGTAACTCTCAATTCAATTATAGCACCACATGAAGAACCTGATTTTCTTACAGCTAATAAATATTTTTCCCATAACTTAACCGATTTCTTATCTGGACAAAAAAATGGGTTTTTTCTAATTTCATTATTGTTCCAATTAAGTTTATCACACGACATTAAACCTAATTGAGTTACTGCACCTATTACACTAAATTTTTTACCTAAAATTTTTTTTAGAACTATTTTAGCGATAGCTCCGGCCGCAACTCTACTCGCAGTTTCTCTTGCTGACTGACGTCCACCACCTCTAAAATCTCTTATGCCGTATTTTTTTAAATACGT
The DNA here is from genome assembly GCA_902581775.1 of uncultured Pelagibacteraceae bacterium. Classification (GTDB taxonomy): domain Bacteria; phylum Pseudomonadota; class Alphaproteobacteria; order Pelagibacterales; family Pelagibacteraceae; genus Pelagilacustribacter. Next base: position 59,881 of record CACHPJ010000001.1, read on the forward strand.
AAAATCTGCATGTCCAGGTCTAAATTTATTCTTAATAGACTCATAGTCTCTGCTTCTTTTATCTTCATTATAAATAATTAGAGATATAGGTGTGCCTGTAGATTTGCCATTAAAAACACCCGATAAGATATTTACTTTATCTGACTCTTTTCTTTGAGTGGTGAACTTAGATTGGCCAGGACGCCTCATGTTCATATCTTTTTGAATTTCAGCCTCTGATATAGATATGTTGGGTGGACAGCCATCAACTACACAACCGATAGCAGAACCATGAGATTCACCCCATGTTGTAAACCTAAAAATTTTACCAAAAGTGTTAAAAGACATAGTTATTTAATGTATAAATTATTTTAAAGAAATTATGAATCAAAAAAATGGCAAAAATTCACTTGGTTTGGATAAATGCTTCGAAGAAGCAGAAAATCCACTTGAATTATTCAAAAAATGGTTTTCTAGAGCAGAACAAACCGAAATAAACGATCCCAATGCCCTAGCCTTAGCTACATCGAATGAGAACAATCAACCGAACGTAAGAATGGTTTTATTGAAAGGGTTGAGTGAAAAAGGATTTGTTTTTTATACAAATTTTAATAGTAGAAAAGGATCAGACTTAAAATCTAATCAAAAAGCTTCTATGTGTTTCCATTGGAAAAGTTTAAGGAGACAAGTAAGAATTTTGGGTAAGGTTGAAAAAGTAAATGATAAAGAAGCAGATGAATACTATAATTCGAGACCTTACAAAAACAAAATTGGAGCATGGGCCTCTTCACAATCTTCAATTTTAGATAAAAGAGAAAATTTTATAAAAAAGATTAAAGAATTTGAGTTAAAATATCCTGAAGGAAACACTATTCCAAGGCCACCTCATTGGTCTGGATGGAGATTGGTACCTGAAGAAGTTGAGTTTTGGCTAGATGGAGAAGGTAGAATTCACGAAAGATTAAATTATAAGATTAATAATGGAAAGTGGTCAAAAAATTTACTTTATCCTTAAAAAGATCTTCCTAAACTAAAATCAGTTAAGTTTTGTAAAATTTTTTTTTCTTCACTATTTTCAAAAATACTTAACGAGTCTCTAGATACATTTACAAAATATTCTGCTCTTTTTAAACTTTCCTCCACAGCCTTATATTTATTTATCAAGGCAAGAGTTTCACTAAGATCTTCTTCAGTTCTTTTTTCTTTACTCATAACTTCTTTTAGAAAATTTTTTTCCTCACTATTAGCTCTTTGAAAGATTAAAATTAGAGGCAATGTTGTTTTACCTTCGTAAAAATCTTTCCCAATCTCTTTACCAAATACAAGCTCTTTAGCATAATAATCTAAAGCATCATCGGCAATCTGAAAAGCTAAACCTAAATTTTTTCCATAAGACTCTAAAGCATTTTTTTCTTTAGAACTGCATCCCGCTATACAAGCTCCAGTTCTAGTCGCGGCAGAAAACAGTGAAGCAGTTTTCATAGTTATAATCTTTATGTAAGTATCTTCTAATAAATCAGCTTCACCTCTATGTTGTAATTGTAAGACTTCTCCCTGTGCAATTTTTGCTGATGTTGATGACAGTAATTTTAAAATTTCTAAATCCCCGTCATCTACCATAATTTCAAAACATCTGCTTAAAAAATAATCTCCTACCAAAATAGATGATTGGTTACCCCAAATAGAGTTTGTAGTCTTATGACCTCTTCTTAATCTACTTTCATCTATTACATCGTCGTGTAGTAATGTTGCAGAATGTATAAGCTCTACACAAGTTGCTAAATTTATATCTCTACTACCTAATTCATAACCAGCCATTTTTGCAGAACCTAGAGTTAAAAGAGCCCTGAGTCGCTTCCCTCCTGATACAAAATGATGGTCAGACATTTTTTTAATAAGATCAACTTTACTTTGGAGTTTTATATTTATTAACTCTTCAACCTTTACTAGTTTTTCATCTAATAAATTTTTAAGTTCTAAGTAGGCAGTATTTGCTGATTTTTTTAAAGGTATAACTCTTCCCATATCTTCATTGTTATAATTGATTTTATCTATAATAAACTTTTAAATTTTTACCCTGGTGACGCACCTCAAGTTCAACTAGAAGTAGTGCAAATATTGTTTAAAAAATTACATAGCATTGATATAAGAATGAAGATATCTATCAAATATGTTCTCAATTTTTAAAAAAAAAATAATAGTTCCCCACGTTAGGTTAACCGGAGTTATCGGTAATCTTGGAAGATTTAAACAGGGTATGGACCTCTCAAGCCAACAAGATATTTTAAAAAAAGCTTTTTCACTTAAGAAAGCAAAAAATGTTGCTATTTCTATAAACTCACCTGGAGGATCACCGGTTCAATCACATTTGATTTATAGTTATATTAGACAATTAGCTGAAAAAAATAAAAAAAAGGTTATAGTATTTGCTGAAGACGTTGCTGCATCTGGTGGTTACTTCATAGCATGTGCCGGGGATGAAATTTATGCTAATTCAAGTTCTATCATTGGTTCAATCGGGGTAATTTCTGCTTCATTTGGTTTTAAAGATTTAATAAAAAAAATTGGAGTAGAGAGGAGAGTTTATACTGCAGGAAAAAACAAAAGCACGCTTGATCCATTCATTGATGAAAAAGAGGAAGACGTAAGTAGACTTAAAAAGATACAATTAGAATTGCACGCTGATTTTATTAAAATTGTTGAAAAAAGTAGGGGTAAGAAATTAAAGGATCCTGAAAAAAATAATTTATTTACTGGAGAATTTTGGACCGGTTCAACTGCACTCAAATTAGGCTTGATCGATGGTATTGGGAATGCTGAACAAGTTCTAAGGGAAAAATTTGGAGATAAAGTTGTTATTAAAAAATTTGAAAAACAAAAAGGATTTTTAGCAAAAAAATTATCTTCATCTGTAGACAATCAGGTAGAAAATTTAATAAATCTTTTAGAAGAGAAAGCTATTTGGCAAAGATTTGGTTTATAAATGCCCCCAAAAAAAAATAAAAAAAAAAGTTACTTTTCTTTTCAAGAAATAATAATGAATTTTCAAAAATTTTGGAGCAAGAACGGTTGTGTTATATTGCAACCTTATGATTTAGAAGTAGGAGCAGGTACTTTCCATCCCGCAACAACCTTACGTTCATTAGGCCCAAACAAATGGAAGGCTGCTTACGTTCAACCTTCAAGAAGACCGACAGATGGGAGATATGGTGAAAATCCTAATAGACTTCAACATTATTATCAATTTCAAGTGATCATAAAACCTTCACCTGATAATATAAAACAAACCTATCTAAAAAGTCTTTCATCTATAGGAATTGATGTAAAAAAACATGACATAAGATTTGTTGAAGATGATTGGGAGAGCCCCACACTTGGAGCAGCTGGACTCGGCTGGGAGGTTTGGTGTGATGGAATGGAAATAACGCAATTTACTTACTTCCAACAAATGGCCGGCCAAGAGTGTAAGCCAGTTCCAGTTGAATTGACTTATGGTCTAGAAAGACTGTGTATGTTTGTGCAAGGAAAAAAGAATGTTTTTGATATTGATTGGAATAACCAAGGAGTAAAATATAAGGAAGTTTTTTTCAAGCTGAAAAGGAATTCTCTGCTTATAATTTTGAACATTCCAATGTTGAAACATTGCTTAAAAATTTTGATTTAGCAGAGCAAGAATGTAAAAATTTACTAAAAAACAATCTCGCTCTTCCTGCTTATGACCAGTGTTTAAAGGCAAGCCATATATTTAATTTATTAGATGCTAGAGGTGTGATAGCAGTTGCTGAAAGAACAGGGTTTATAAATAGAATTAGAGAATTAGCTAAAGGCTCTGGATCAGTGTGGTTGAATAATCAAAAATAAATTATGTCAGAATTTTTATTTGAACTTTACAGCGAAGAAATACCATCGAATTTACAAATAGCTGCCAGAAAAGAGATAAAAGAAAAACTTGAAAAATCTCTAAAAGAGTCTGGCGTCGAAATAAAAGAGATTAATGCTTATTCTACTCCTACCAGGCTAACAATTCATATAGAAAATTTACCTTTAAAGATTGTAATACCGTCAAAAGAAATTAGAGGCCCAAAGGTTGGAGTAATTGAGGATATTCTCAATAATTTTCTAAGAGCTAACAAATCAAATAAGAAAAACCTATTTGAAAAAGATACTGATAAAGGTAAATTCTTTTTTTTAAAAACTAGCAAATCAGAGATAGAAGTAGAAAATTTAATAGTAAAAAATTTATTAAATATTATTTCTTCGGTAAAATGGAAGAAATCTATGAGGTGGTCAGATACTGATTTAATTTGGGCACGACCTTTGAGATCAATATTTGCAATATTTAATAAAAACTTACTTAAATTTAATTATGGCCATTTAAAATCTAATAATAATATTATAGTCGAGAAAGATCTTGCTAAAACAGTTAAAAAAATCAACTCATTTAAAGACTATAAAAAGTTTATGAAAAATCAAAATTTAGTCTTCGATCACAATGAAAGAAAAAAGATAATTCTAAAAAAATTTAATCAAATTTGTTTTAAGAACAACTTTTCAGAAAAATTTAATTCTTTTATACTGGAAGAAGTAGTAAATTTAGTAGACAATCCCAACGTTTTTCTTGTTAGCTTTGATAAAAAATATCTAGATATTCCAAAAGAAATAATTATTTCAACTTTACAAGGCCATCAAAGATATTTTCCTTTATTCGATCAAAAAAATCAAATCACAAATAATTTTTTTGTGGTATCAAATAAATCTGATAAAAATAATATAATTAAAGACGGAAATAAAAAAGTTGTAGAAGCTAGACTTTCGGATGCCATGTTCTTTTGGGAAAGAGATAAATCTAAAAATTTAATAAAACAAATTTCTAAATTAAAAGAAATAACTTTTTATGAAAAATTAGGAACTGTTTATGACAAGTCTATTCGATTAAAAAAACTTGGAGGGTTTTTATCAGATGAATTCAATATAAATAAAGAAAAGGTTGAAATTGCAGCATCAATATCAAAATCAGATCTTTGTTCAGGACTAGTTGGTGAATTTCCAGATTTACAAGGAAAGATGGGAAAATATTTTGCAATAGCCCAAGGCTTTGAAGAAGATGTTGCTAGAGCAATAAGTGATCATTATCTGCCTATAGGAAATGACTCTATAATTCCCAAAAATCCTATAAGTTATACAATTTCAATAGTAGATAAATTAGATACTCTTGTCGGCTTTTTCTTAATAAATCAAAAACCAACAAGCTCTAAAGACCCGTTTGCTTTAAGAAGGTCTGCAATAGGATTATTGAAAGTTATTATTGAAAATAAATTAAATATTAGGTTGAAAGAATTAATAAATCTCAATGTTTCATTATTTAAAGATCAAGGGGTGGATGTTATAAATTCAGACATTGAATTAGAAATTTTGGAATTTTTAAAGGAAAGAATGAGAAATATTTTAAAAGAAGAAGATATTAAAATTGACATTATAGAAGCAGCTATAAGCTCTCACATTGGAGAAAATTTCTTAGAATTATTTAAAAAAAGCGTATTAATGAATAAATATATAAATAAAGATATTGGAAAAAATGCTATTAGCTCCTACAAAAGGGCTTATAATATTATTGGTAATTTTGGAGAAAATATTCTGGGCAAACCCGACTCTGTTTTGTTTAGAAAAGATGAGGAAAAAAATTTATTTAATAAAATTAATGAAATTAGAAAAAATCAAGCTATGAAAGAGAGTGATAAAAACTATGAAAGTTTACTTTTAAGCCTATCAGAGTTGAAACCATTCACAGATAATTTTTTTGATAATGTTGTCGTAAATGATGAGAATAAAGATATTAAGAATAATCGTTTAGAACTATTACAGATGTTTTGCAATACTTTTAATAATTTTTTAAATTTTTCCAAATTAGAGGGGACACAATGAAAAAACTACTTTTTAATTTTGAGGATAAATCTATAAATAAACTTAAAAATAAGAAGAATGTTCTTGGTGGAAAAGGAGCAAATCTTGGAGAAATGGGACGCTTAGGCCTTCCAGTTCCTCCGGGTTTTACAATTTCAACACTTGTTTGTGATATGTTTTACAAAAATAAAAAAAAACTACCAAAAGAAATCATTAAAAATATTGACCAAGAATTAAAAAAAATTGAGAAAAAAACTAATAAATTTTTCGGCGATCTTGAAAATCCTTTACTAGTTTCAGTTAGATCTGGTGCAAGAATTTCCATGCCTGGAATGATGGATACAATTCTTAACCTAGGATTAAATGATAAAACAGTTGAAGCACTCAAAAACAAAACATCCAATGGTAGATTTGCTAAAGATAGTTATAGGCGATTTATCCAAATGTATAGTGGAGTTGTTTTAGGTATAGAAAATCATTTGTTTGAAGAGTTAATTGATAATTACAAACTTACAAAAGGAGTATTGTTAGATACTGATTTAGACGAGAATGATTGGGACGGATTAATAAAAAACTTCAAAGAATTAGTTAAAAAAGAAAAGAAAAAAAATTTTCCTCAAGATGTTAAAGAACAACTTCAAGGTGCAATTAATGCAGTTTTTTTATCTTGGCAGAGTCAAAGAGCAAAAACATATCGCAAATTAAATTATATCCCAGATCATTGGGGAACCGCAGTAAATGTTCAAGCAATGGTTTTTGGTAATATGGGCTCAGATTGTTCAACTGGTGTTGCTTTTACTAGGAACCCTTCTAATGGAGATAAATCATTTTTTGGAGAATTTTTAATAAACGCTCAAGGTGAAGATGTAGTAGCAGGAACCCGGACTCCTCAATATATTACAAAAAAAGCTAAAAAAGATGCAGGAGCCGATGAGCTTTCTATGGAGGAAGTAATGCCAAAAGTTTTTAAACAATTATCTAAAGTTTTTTTAAAGTTGGAAAATCATTATAGAGACATGCAAGATATTGAATTCACTGTTGAAAATAATAAATTGTGGATGTTGCAAACAAGATCAGGAAAAAGAACAGCTAAAGCAGCAATTAAAATAGCGGTTGACATGGTCAAAGAAAAATTAATATCAAAGAAAGAGGCATTATTAAGAATTGATCCAAATACATTAGATACTTTATTGCACCCAACTTTAAACGATAAAGTAAAAAAAGAGATTATCGCGTCTGGATTGCCTGCATCACCAGGAGCTGCAAGTGGTAAAGTTGTTTTTACTGCAGATGAAGCTGAGAGACTGAGTGGGATGATGCAAGATACAATATTAGTTAGATTAGAAACATCTCCGGAGGATATACATGGAATGCATGCCGCAAAGGGTATTTTAACAGCTAGAGGAGGTATGACAAGCCATGCAGCTGTAGTCGCAAGAGGAATGGGCAGACCCTGCGTTTCCGGTTCTAGTGAAATTACAATTGATTACGACTCTAAACAATTTAAAGCTGGAGATGTAATAATTAAAGAGGGTGATATTATCACAATAGACGGTGGAAGTGGTAAAGTTATGAAAGGTTTAATACCAACTGTACAGCCTGAAATATCTGGATATTTTTCAACTATAATGAAGTGGGCAGACCAATTTAGAAAATTGAAAATAAGAACTAATGCTGAGACGGAAGCTGACAGTAAAACAGCAAGAGAATTTGGTGCTGAAGGTATAGGACTGTGTAGAACAGAACATATGTTTTTCGATGAAGAAAGAATTTTATCAGTTAGACAAATGATATTATCTAAATCCAAAGAAGATCGTAACAATGCTTTAGAAAAACTTCTTCCTCATCAAAGAAATGATTTCAAGAAGATTTTTAGAGTAATGTCTGATCTTCCAGTAACTGTAAGACTTTTAGATCCTCCATTACATGAATTTTTACCAAAAGCTGAAAAAGATATAGAGGAAGTTGCTAGATCTCTAAACTTAGCTGCAAAAGAAATTAAAGATAGAATATCTGAATTACATGAGGAAAACCCTATGCTGGGTCATCGAGGTTGTAGATTAGGGATCTCTTTTCCAGAAATTTACGAGATGCAATGTAGAGCTATTTTTGAAGCAATAGTTGAGCTAAAAAAAGAAAAAATTAAATCTGCGTTTGTGGAAATAATGATACCCCTAGTATCAACAGAGTCAGAATTAAGAATATTAAGAACTTTAGTTAATAAAATTGCAAAAGAGGTAGAAAAAGAAAATAAAATAAAATTGGAATTTATTGTTGGTACAATGATCGAATTACCTCGAGCAGCCCTTCAAGCTAAATCTATTTCTAAACACGCTGATTTCTTTAGTTTTGGTACTAATGATCTTACTCAAACTACCTTTGGTATTAGCCGTGATGACTCAGGGAAATTTTTAAATGATTATATAGATAATAAAATTTTTGAAGTTGATCCCTTCGTAAGCATTGATCAAAGTGGAGTAGGTGAACTTGTAGAAATAGCCTCTTCCAGAGGAAGAAAGACTAATAAAAATATTAAGTTAGGTATTTGCGGTGAACACGGTGGCGATCCAAAGAGTATTGAGTTTTGTTCTAGAACAGGACTAAATTATGTTTCTTGCTCTCCATTCAGAGTGCCAGTAGCAAGATTAGCTGCTGCTCAAGCTGAGCTTTCAAAATAATCATACATTATAATCAATGCCTTTGGAACACAAAATAAAAGTAATGATATGAATTCATCTTTACTATCATTTTCTTACAACAAAAAATTCTAATTAGTTATCAAACTACTATCAAAAGATTTAGCACTATGGGTAATTGCACCAACTGAAATCCTATTTATTCCAGTTCTAGCTATTTTTCTTATATTTCCTAAATTAGCGTTGCCAGAATACTCAGTTTCGTATTTTCTATTACAAATTTTAAGACATTTTTTTAGTTGAACAATATTCATATTGTCAAATAGAACTCTTTTGAATTTTAGTCCCAATATTTTTTTTAATTGTTTCACGTTTTCAATTTCAACCGTAACAACTTTTTTAGATTTAGAGGCTCTAGAAACAAGTTTTTTCAAATCTTTAGCAGCCTTTATATGATTATCTTTTATTAAAATTTCATCGCTTAAATTATACCTATGATTAAAACCCCCACCTTGTTTGACTGCATATTTTTCTAATAACCTTAAATTTGGAGTTGTTTTTCTTGTACAACAAATTTTAGTTTTTTTGCCAACTTTTTTAACAAAATTATTAGTTGTAGTTGCTATTCCTGAGGCATGGTTTAAAAAATTTAAAGCCGTTCTTTCAGCTGTAAGTATAGTTTTTGTATTTGCTAAAATTTCAGCTATAACTTTATTTTTTTTGATAAACTTACCATCTTTTATTTTAGATTTAAAAATTGACTCTTTTCCAATCAATTTAAACGCTTGTTTACAAAATTCTATCCCTGCTATTACTCCATTCTGCTTGGCTATTATTTTGGCTGTAATTTTTTTATTACTAAATTTTACAAGTCTAGTAGTGATATCACCCATTGGCTTGAGATCTTCCTTTAAGGCTTTTTTAACTACAGAATTAATATACTTATGATTTATTTTTTGCACTGATCTAACGACCAATTTCAGTCATTCTAATTACAGATTTTCTAGCAGCTTCAATTGTTTTATCATCTAATAATATTTCATTTGTTTCATTTTCTAAACAATCAAGTATTTTCTTTAAATCTATTTTCTTCATGTAAGGGCATAGGTTACAAGGTTTAATGAAACTAACATTTGGATTGTCTGCTTCAACATTATCGCTCATCGAACATTCAGTTACCAACATAACCTTTTTTGGTTGCTTATCTTTTACATAATTTATCATTCCAGAAGTTGACCCTGTAAAATCGGATGCTTTAATCACATCTGGAGGACACTCTGGGTGAGCAATTACTTTAATTCCTGGATTTTGTTTCTTAATATCTTCGATTTCTTTTGCACTAAATTGTTCATGAACTATACATGTCCCTTTCCATGAAATAATTTTTACTTTTGTATTTTTTGAAACATAGTCAGCTAAATATTGATCTGGCAAAAAAATTACTCTATCGACATTTAAAGACTCCACAACTTTTACAGCATTAGCAGAGGTACAACACACGTCAGTCTCTGCTTTAACATCTGCAGATGTATTTACATACGAAACCACAGGTACTCCAGGATACTTTTGTTTTAACATTCTTACATCTTCTCCAGATATTGATGTAGATAGTGAACAACCAGCTTTCATATCTGGTAGAAAAACCTTTTTGTTTGGGCTCATAAGTTTTGCTGTTTCAGCCATAAAATGAACTCCACACATAATTATTTTATCTGCTGTAGTTTTTGAAGCTTCTACCGCAAGCGCCAGAGAGTCTGCTGCAATATCAGCCACTCCATGATAAATTTCTGGCGTCTGATAATTATGAGCTAAAATTATAGTGTTTTTTTCTTTTTTGAGTTTATTTATTTTTTCTATAAGAGGCTGATGTATCTTCCATTCGACATCTGGCACAAATTTTGAGATTTTTTTATAGATCTCTTCGGAACTTTTTATATTTTCTTGCTGTACAGACATACTAATTCTATTCTATCAACTTGAACAATAATTGTCATTCATTTATTGTCGCATTATATATGCGGTCGTGCTGAAATTGGTAGACAGGCACGCTTGAGGGGCGTGTGGGTTTTCCCGTGAGAGTTCGATTCTCTCCGACCGCACATTAATGACTTTATCAAAAAGGTAAATTGTATATCCACATCCAAAATTTATCTTCATTACGCGATAATTCTTTAGAGTCCCTTTGACATGTAATTGCTCCATTGTGGAAAGTCATAAAATTCATTGGATATTTTTTCTTTATAAGGTTTGCTATTTTATAAAATTCAGTGAAAATTATTAATTTTGGAATGTAAAGTTTATTTTTTGGTATATTCTCTATTATTTTTTTACTACCGAAGTTTACTAAAAAAGAGGTTTCCTTTTGATCTTTATATTTTATTAAAAAAAGAACGGTAAAATTATATTTATTAATTTTTTTTAAACCATTCTTAATTTTATTTATGAAAGAATTTATTACTGGCTTTTTTTCTAAGCTTTCTAAAATCATTTCATTTTTCTGATATTTGGAGAAGCTATAGTTTGTTTTTTTTTTGAATTTATCAAATTCTCTAGAATTGAATTTATATTTAGATATTTTTTTTTGAATTTTATTATCTTCTCTAAAGTTTAAATAGTCCCCTGGCGATAATATTAAAGATTTTGTTTTAAAATTTTTTCTTTCAATAAATTTTTGAAAGTCTTTTTTATTATTATTATGAATAAAGTTTGCATAAAAATTTTTTCCTAAAGTTGCTATATCAGTTGCATAGGGGACTAAGTAATCAGGTTTTAAGCTTTTAACTAAATCGTAACAATATTTAATTGATGAATTTTTTTTCTTTTCACCTAGTTTGATCATTTCCTCTTTTCTCATTTTGTAAAATGCTGGAAATATTCCAGTTAAATAAGGCATCATAAAAGCGACATCAATTTTTCCTAGTTTTGAAATCCTTCTCGCTTCCTTTATTGACATGATATTATCAGTTTGAAAGAAACAGGTCCTATTTTTAAATCTTAATTTTAAAGAGCTATCTATGTTACCTTTATCATTAAGAAACATCTGAAAACTCAATTCTTTATCAAATTTAAAAATTTCGTTGTGATTTAAATATTTAATTTTTTTAAATTTTGCTTTTAAACTATCTTTCCACCACTTTTCTTTGAAGTTTGGAGCAATTATTAATTTTTCAAACCATTTTTTTGGAAACTTTTTAATAGTTTCATTATTGAAATGATCATCGTGTCCGTGAGAAAAATATATTATATCTGGAGTAGGTAAGTTTTGAGGAGTGAAATTGTGGGTTGGAAAATGCCAAAGACTCCCTCCCCATGAAGGTCCAACTAACCATGGATCTGTTAAAATTTTTAATTTATTAATCTCAACCATGACACAAGCGTGTGTTATATAAGTTATTTTCATGATATTATTTTATTGCTATAAAACCTTCGAAACAAATATGTTTCATTATTGTCATACAATCTTTAAATTTAGCTCGTTTGAGTAATCTAAAATTTTCAGCACTTGTAAAAGGTTCTAACACACCTCGTAAACTACTTGTCTTGCCGAGAATTGACGCAGGGGAATACTTTTTTGACAATTTATAATCATTGTATAATTGAACCGCAATGTCCTGGAATCTGGAATCAGGAGCTCTAACCTTCTCAAAAAAAATGAAAGCACCGCCCCAATTAAGAGAATTATAAATTTTGTTGAATATAATTTGTCTTTCTTTCGGCCTTATAAATTGAATCGTGTAATAACAAATAATAAGGTCAGATTTTTTTAATTTAATTTTTTTTAAATCCGCATTAATAAATTTAATATTTTTTTTTCCTTTTGATCTTCGTTTAGATTCTTTGATCATAGAGTTTTCAATATCAATTCCAAAATATTTGATCTTTTCTTTGAAATAATTTTTTTTAGTTATCTTTTCTAACAATGAACCAGTCGAACAGCCTAAATCATAACAAATAGAATTATCATTTAAAAAAAAGGTACTCAATTCAGTAATAATATTATGCCCCTCTTCATAAAAAGGCACTGACTTCGAAACATGTTTATCAAATGTTTTTGAAATATTTTTAAAACTCCATCCAGAGATATTACTTGACAATGAGTCTCCTACTAAAATTTTTCTTTTTTTTCTCATAATTAATTTTCTTTATAAATTAATTTTGATTATTGTTCAAGTATTGAACACTATTGAAAACCTTTGTAAATATTGTTTCAAGCTTAATTCATTGTTTGAAAATACTCAAATAAATGTTTAGAAAGTTAATTATTAACTTTAATCTTGAAAATAAACTTGAATATAAAATACAGACCAGAAATTGACGGATTAAGAGCAATATCTGTTATTGCTGTAATACTTTATCATGCAGATCTAACCTACAAAGGTATCCCAATTTTTACGGGGGGTTTTATAGGTGTAGACATATTTTTAGTTATTTCTGGTTACTTAATTACATCAATAATTTTAAAAGAAATTAATTTAAAAAAGGATTTTTCATTTAGTAATTTTTATGAGAGAAGAGCAAGAAGAATTTTACCCGCTCTTTTCGGAGTTATCATTTTCTCTCTTCCTTTTGCTTGGGTATATCTTCTACCAAATGAATTTATTAGTTATTCTAAGTCAATAATCTCTACTATTTTTTTTGGTTCTAATTTTTATTTCCATTTTTCTGGACTTGAGTATGGGACACCTAGTAGTTTTTTGAAACCCTTTCTACATACTTGGTCTTTGGCTATAGAGGAACAATTTTATATCGTTTTTCCAATTGTTATATTTTTTTCTTTAAAATTTTTTAAAAAAAATTTAACAAAGATTTTAATCTTACTTTTTGTATTAAGTTTACTTTTTGCAGAGTGGGGGTCAAAAAACCATCCTTCTTCTACATTTTATTTTCTGCACAGTAGGGCATGGGAGGTGCTGGCTGGTTCTTTGCTTGCATATTATAGTCAAAGAAAAAAAAACAATTTAAATTATTCTTATAAAAAATTTCTTCCATGTCTTGGCCTTGTTTTAATTATTTATTCATTCCTATTCTATAAAGATGAGATGTTTCACCCATCATTTTTAACTATAATACCAGTCACAGGTGTTGCTTTGATAATTTGGTTTGCAGATAAAAAAGATTATATCACTAAGCTTCTATCTACTAAAATTTTTGTAAGTATTGGTTTAATTTCTTATTCCTTATATTTATACCATTATCCTTTGTTCTCATTTGCAAGAATATCTGGATTAATTAGCGGGGATATCACAAAGAAAATTATTTTAGTTTCATTAGTAATATTTTTTTCAATATCTTCATATTTTTTAATCGAAAAACCTTTTAGAAAAAAAGGATCAATCTCAAAAAGATATTTAGTCAGCTCAATATCTTTTTTTCTTATAATCATTTGCTCTTTCAACGTATTAGCTTTAAATAAAGGGGGTTTTAAGTCTAGACTTCCAGAAATTTTACAAAAGGAAGTAAAGAAGACGAATACAATTTTTAATTCTATTGGAGGAAATGGTATTGTAGTGCTCATAGGAGATTCTCACGCAGGGACACTTGAATATAATCTAAATAATGATTTAAAAAGACAAGGATATCAACTCAAAAGATTTTTTACTGATTTTTACATAAATGATTTTAATTTATTAAATAGAAAAACAAATAAAAAAAACGAAAATTTTAACATAGCAAACAAAAATATTAAAAATTATCTTTTCGATAACAAAGACTTAATAATAGTTTTGCATCACAGATTTACAGTCAAACTTTTAGAAACTTATTTCGATAATAAGGAGGGTGGAGTTGAAAATAGATACCAAAATAACCGAGACTGGGAGGAATACATTGAACCAATCTCAAAAAAAACTATTTCAACATCACAAAGAAAAAAATTCATTGAAGAAGCATTTAGAAAAGATCTGAAGGAAATCCATGATATGGGTCATAAAATTATTATTGTTTATCCTGTTCCAGAGGTCGGTTTTGATGTTCCACGCAAAATTTATAACGAAATAGTTATAAAAAAACAAAAAGAAATTGAATTATTTTCTACAAGCTACGATGTTTTCAAAGAGAGAAATTCGGAGACTTTTAAACTTTTTGACAGCATCAAGCTTAAAAATATTTACCGTATTTATCCCCACACCCATCTATGTGATACAATTCTTAAAAACAGATGTGTGACAAATTCAAAAAAAGATATTTTTTATTGGGATGATGATCACCTTTCTTTAAAAGGCTCCGAATTTGTTGTAAAAGATATTTTAAATAAAATTGAAAAAATAAATAAAAATCAAAATTAATTATTTTAAAATAATGTAGGAGATATTTGGTTCAAAGGGGAACGATTGAAGTTTAGAGTATTTAATTTTTTTATTTTCTAAAAAAGCTCTTGTCTCCCCAGGCCAATATTCATTATTTAATTCATCAAAAATAATTATTCCACCTTTAGGTATTAGTGGAACAAAATTATCTAAAGCGACTTTGGTTGGTTCATAAATATCAAAATCTAACCACAAAGAAGAAATCACTAAATGTCTATTTTTTTTTACAAATGCAGGTATAGTTTTAATAGCGTTACCTTTAACAAGAGTTATTTTTGTTTTATTTTTTATAAACCTATTTTTATTAAATACTTTAATACTTTCTTGGATATCTTTATATGAATTGTAATTCTGTTTAAAAGAGCCCTTAAAAGACATTTTATTGCGATTATCTAACTTAGAGATCGAAGGAAACCCCTCAAAAGTATCAAAACCAATTATTTTTCTCTGATAATTATAAGGTTCTAAAGTTACCGAGAAATGAGCAAGTGACATCAAACCCATTCCTTCGTTGACACCACATTCAACTATTGAACCTTTAATATCGATTTGCTTTTTAAAAATTTCATACCTAGCTAAAAACCTGGCAACCGTTTGTCTTCTGGTATATTTTGTAAAATTATCAAATTTATTATAATCTGGAGATCTAGATAGTTTTTGGAACTTTGAAAAGACTTTTTTAATATTCATTTATTTCCAATAGCACAAAAAAAATGATAAATCTATTAGCATGAAAGAAAAGCTTTTGTTTGATAAAATTTTAGAAGACTTAAAGGACCACAATGAGCTCTTTTTAAGATTTAATAAATCAAATAATCTACCTCACGATTTTTGGTTAAAATATTCTGAAAATATTTTTCAAGAATTAATTGCTAATCCAAGCATCATATCAAATTTTAGAAAATTTAATTTGACCGTTACTGATGTGCCTGTTTTTTCTAACAATTTAAAGAAAATAATTTTCAACATTTATAAGTATTCATTTTTCAAAAAACAACATTATCAAATAGCAGATTTAGAAGATGCTTTCGACTTCATTAAAACAAGGGTTGATTTAGATATTTTAAAAAGATTTCCTGTTCCGAAAACTGGAAACCCTGCAATTTATAAAAAAAAAGACATATCTTATACATTGAGATGGATAAGGCATCATTGGATGATACAATTATATAAAAATTTCTTAATAAAAGAAGATGAAGATATTCAAACTGTTTTAGATATCGGATCAAATTATGGTCAGTTCGACCTTTTATTTAAAAAACAATTTCCCTCTAAAACATTTATAATGTTAGATTTTCCCGAAAAACTGGCAGTTTGTCATTATTATTTAATAAAAGAATTTCCAAACTCAAAAATTGCAAGTTTAAAAGATTTAAAAATGCAAGAAATTATTAAAAAAGATTATATAAAAAATTTCGATTTTATACTTTTGCCTATTCCATATTTGAATAAACTGGATGATGACTCGGTTGATTTATTGACAAATTTTTGCTCATTTAATGAGATGCCAATAAAATGGAAAGATTTTTATTTTAATTCAAAAGCAATGAAAACTACTAAATTTTTTCTAACTTTAAATAGAATTATAAAACCTCAATATGATTCGAGAACAAAAAAATGGTTCGGAAATGAAAAAAATAAAAGCAAAGGGACTAATGAAGAATCAAATGAAAAATCAATTTCTATAATAGATTTTAAATTAAACAATTTTAATAAAATACATTTTGATACATGTAAGTTATATAGATTTCAAAACAATAGAAAATCAATTTTTTTTAATAAAAAAAGTTATCACGAACCTTTATTTGAATTTATTGGATCTAGGAAATAGTATTTATTTTTTTCATAGATGATTTTGCTAAAATTAGATTTGGGTCTAAAAAAATTTTCGACATTTTGATTCTTTTGAAAGATTTGTAGGCAAAAATTGCAATCGGCAACTCTGTACATCCAAGAATTATTTTTTTGCATTTGTTTTTAATTAAATATTGTACTGCGGGCTTTACTGATTTTTCAGCATCTTTAATTCTTCCCATTTTAATATATTTTATACACTTATTTACATTTCTAATTTGTATACTTTTACTAGGATAAATTAATTGAAAACTTTTTTTAAAAAATTTTGAATAAATTTTAGTTTTAATGGTTGTTTCTGTTGCCAGTATCCCAATCTTTGCATTTTTTTTACAATTTTTTTTAGTATAATTGTAAACTTCTTTAGGCATATTTAAAATTGGGATTTTTATTTTTTTTTGTAAATCTTCATACCAATGATGAGCAGTGTTGCAAGGTATTGCTATAAACTTACATTTATTTTTTTGTAAGAATTGACATCCTATAATTAGACTTTTTAAAACTGCTCTGTATTTATTCTTATTTTCAGATCGTCTAGGTACGTTTGACTTGTTATATAAAATAAACATTGGATATTTTTGATCAATTTTACCTTTATTAAGTTTTGTGATCTTATTACAAAAATCAAGACCAGCTTGAGTTCCCATTCCACCTAATATACCAATCATTTTAATTATCCTTTAAATTATTTTTACTTTTTCTTTATCAATAGTTAAAAATTCATCTTCAAATTTTGATAAATCTGGATCAAATAACTTTATTAGCCCAAAGGGTAAAGGATTACTTATCAAAACTTTACCTATAGAAATATTATTAAAAACTATATCGCTACCAATCTTTATTTCTTTATCTGATTTTAATGCAAGCAGTTTTCGTCTAATTTTGTTTTTGAGTTTCATTCTTGCAGTATTTTCTTGTCCTATATAACAACCCTTTTTAAAGTCTATTGCAGAAAGCTCATCAAAATTTGCCTCAAGTCCAAATAGATTATTCTGTAAATTTCTAAGTCCTTTTATTGGAACACCATTTAAATGAGCTAATTTAAAATAATCCCTTTTGTCTGCAATTTTAAGTGAGAGTTTTTTAATTGTTAAATAAAGATTTTCTAAATTTGATAATATTCTTGCTCCTAGTTTTGAAGATCTTGGATCTTCGAATAAAGGGCTAGATCTAAAAAAAATTGTTTGATTACTTTTTTTTTCTTTTATTTTTATCTCTTTAAATTTATCTATATTAATAACTCCCACGACAAATTTTCCAGACAAATCCTTAATTTCAACATTTGATCTTAAAATATATTTTTTTAAATAATTAATAATTTCATTTGTAAATTCTGAGTCACATTCTAGATAATATCCAGTCTCAGATTTTATTAAAAAAAACTCAAATAGATATTTTCCTTGAGGCGTAAATATACCTGAAAATATTGTATTGCTATCATTTACTTTATTAATGTCGTTAGTTATAATGTTTTGGAGAAATTCTTTAGAATTTTTTCCATCAACTGAGATTATGCCCCTATCCTCAAGAATAATAATTTGATCTTTTTTCATTTTAAATATGTTTATATTGTATTATATAACTAAATAAAATGTCTGATAAATATAGCCTCATCATTAAAAATGGATCTTGTTACATTAATGGTAAATTAGTTAAGATTGATCTTGGTTTATCAGGAAAAATTATAAAAAAAATAGGTAATATTGAATTAAATAATTCAAAAGTTTTTGACGCAACTAATAAAATTATTCTTCCGGGAATAATAGATACTCAGGTTCATTTTCGCGAACCTGGATCAACTGACTCAGAAGATTTAGAGAGCGGAAGTAGAGCAGCTGTTTTGGGCGGAGTTACCTCTTTGTTTGAGATGCCAAACACAAATCCTCCAACATCTAATTTAGTAGAGTTTGAAAAAAAACTCGATTTAGCAAAAAATCGAATGCATAGCAATTACGCTTTTTATTTTGGAGCAACCCCTGAAAACACACAACAATTATCTCAACTAAAAAATTTAAAAGGTTGCTGTGGAATTAAACTTTTTGCAGGATCATCAACTGGAAATTTATTAGTTGATAAAGAAGCAGATATTGAAAAAGTAATTTCAAACAGTGATAGAATAGTTTCAATTCATTCTGAAGATGAAGAAATATTAAATTTAAGAAAAAAATTTATTAAAAAAGGGGATGTCCATTCTCATCCAGAATGGAGAAATAGTGAGACGGCAATGTCTTCAACTCGTAGAGTTGTAAAAATTGCTGAGAGATATAACAAAAAGATTCATGTGCTGCATGTAACAACAAAAGAAGAGGTAGATTTTTTGGCAATGCATAAAAAAAACGTAACTTTTGAAACTACACCTCAACATTTAACTTTATACGCTCCAGATTGTTATGATAAATTAGGAACATATGCTCAAATGAATCCTCCTATAAGAACAAAAGAACATTATGATAAGCTATGGAATGCAATTAAAAATAATATTGTGGACGTACTAGGTTCAGATCATGCGCCGCATACAAAGGAAAACAAACAAAAAGAATATCCTAACTCCCCTTCAGGAATGCCCGGTGTCCAGACCATTTTTCCTGTGATGTTGGATCATGTAAATAATAAAAAACTCTCTCTAGAACAATTAATAAAATTGATGTGCGAAAATCCATGTAAAATCTTTGGAATAAAAAATAAGGGTTTTATAAAAGAAGATTTTGATGCAGATTTAACAATTATTGATATGAATAAAGAACAAGTTATAAAAAATGAAATGATCGCTAGTAAATGTGGATGGACACCTTTTCATAATTATAAAGTTAGAGGATTTCCTATAGCAACAATAGTTAACGGAAATATAGTTATGACAGAGGGAAAAATAATAATACCTGCCCAGGGACAGCCGCTAGTTTTTTAAAATATTATTATCTTTCAAATCTTGTTTGATTTCATCTAAAATTGCAGGATCGTCAATAGTAGCAGGCATTTTATAAGGTTCATTATCTGCAATTTTTCTTACAGTTCCTCTCAATATTTTTCCTGATCTTGTTTTTGGAAGTCTTTTTACAACTATCGCAATTTTAAAAGCAGCAACTGGACCAACTTTATCTCTTACCATTTTTATGCATTCAGAAATTATTTCTTTTTTATTTTTTGTAACACCAGCTTTTAATGCAAGTAATCCTATCGGTAATTGACCCTTAAGTTTATCTGCGATACCAAGGACGGCGCATTCAGCAACATCTTTGTGTTCGGCTAAAACTTCTTCAATAGCTCCTGTAGAAAGTCTATGCCCCGCAACATTAATTATGTCGTCTGTTCTTGACATAATCCAAACGTATCCATCTTTATCAACATGCCCGGCATCGTAAGTTAAATAATAACCTGGGTATGTAGACATATAATTTTCTTTGTATCTTTTATCCGCACCCCAAAGAGTTGGAAATGTTCCTGGAGGAAGTGGTAGTTTGACAACTATGTCTCCCATTTTTCCACGATCCACCTCTTTACCATCAGAATTTAAAACTTTCAAATCGTATCCAGGAACTGGTTTGAATGCTGAACCATATTTAACCGGAAAAGACTCTATACCCGTGCAATCAGCTGTAATTGCCCAACTTGTTTCAGTTTGCCACCAATGATCAATTACAGGAGAACTAGAAAGTTTTTCAAACCATTTAATAGTATCAGGATCAGCTCTTTCACCGGCTAAAAATAATTTTTCAAACTTGCTTAAGTCATATTTCTTAAAAAAATCTCCATTAGGATCCTCTTTTTTAATTGCTCTAATAGCTGTAGGAGCGGTAAACAAAGATTTAACTTTATGTTCTGATATAACTCTCCAAAAGACACCGGCATCAGGAGTTCCCACTGGTTTACCTTCAAATAAAATAGTTGTACATCCATAAAAAAGTGGAGCATATACAATATAAGAGTGACCAACTATCCATCCTATGTCACTTGCTGACCACCAGATATCATCTTGATTTATGTTGTAAATATTTTTCATAGTCCATTTTAGTGCAACTATATGACCTCCAATGTCTCTTACTATTCCTTTAGGTAATCCAGTGGTACCAGAAGTATAAAGAATATAAGCATAGTCATTTGCGTTCATTTTTTCACAATCAGCTGGACTTACATCTTTGATAGAGTCTTCCCAAGTAATATCTATTTTAGAATTTAATTCTGCTTTATCTTTTTCTCTTTGATAAATTATGCACTTATCTGGTTTATGATTTGCAAGTTCCAGAGCTTTATTTACTAAAGGTTTGTAATGCACAGTTCTCCCAGGTTCATAACCACAAGAAGCAGAAACTATTAATTTTGCTTTTGAGTCATCTATTCTGCTTGCAAGCTCATTTGCAGCGAAACCACCAAACACAACAGAGTGAACAGCTCCAATTCTTCCGCATGCCAGCATGGCAATAACTGCCTCGGGTATCATTGGCATGTAGATAATTACTCTATCACCTTTATGTATCCCCTGTTTTTTTAATGCACCTGCAAATAATGCCACTCTGTCTCTTAAATCTTTGTAAGAAATTTTTTTTTGAACGCCAGTTATTGGGCTATCATAAATAATAGCTATTTTTTCACCTCTACCTTGATCTAAATGAAGATCTAAAGCGTTATAACATGTATTAGTTACCCCATCCTCAAACCATTTATAAAATGGAGGGTTATCAGAATTGAGTATTTTAGTCGGTTTTTTGTACCAAAAAATATCTTCAGCCACTTCTTTCCAAAAAGTTTCCCGATTTTTTATTGAAGAATCATAAATTTCTTTGTATTTACTCTGCAAATCAGCTCCTTTGTTTTTGGTAAATTTACTCATAATAAACATAAATATCCCCAAAAAAAAACTAAAAAACCAATAAATTCAGGCTTTTTTGATAAAAAAAAGGCTTCACTGTGACTTCGATTTTTATTAATGTTCTGCCAACTAATTTAATAAATGAAAAGTAAATCATTTATTAACTAGTTTAATATTAAACTAAATAGAAAACTAACTAACGAGGGAGGTTTTCATGAGAAAATTAGGTCTTATGGCTTTAGCTACAGTAGCCTTTTTGGGTATTACTGGACCAGCTAACGCTGCGACTGCCTTGCTACAAACCGGGGATTTCGTAGGAATATCTTTCTGGCTTGTATCAATGGGTATGATTGCAACTACTGTATTCTTTTTCGCTGAAAGAGGTACCGTTGCTGCATCATGGAGAACATCTATTTCAGTAGCTGGATTAGTTACTGGTGTTGCATTTGTTCACTACATGTATATGAGAGACGTTTGGATAAGCACAGGAGATACACCAACAGTATATAGATATATTGATTGGTTAATCACTGTTCCACTTCAAATGATCGAGTTCTATCTAATCTTGGCTGCAGTAAGAAAAGTGCCAAGTTCAATATTCTGGAAACTATTAATTGGTTCTTTAGTGATGTTAATCGGCGGATACTTAGGTGAAGCTGGTTATATCCAACCATTTGTAGGATTTATAATCGGAATGGCGGGATGGATCTACATATTGTTCGAAATATTCTCTGGAGAAGCAGGAATTGCTGCTGCTAAGAGTGGAAACAGATCTTTAAAGACTGCTTTCAGTGCAATGAGAATGATCGTTACAATCGGTTGGGCGATATATCCTCTAGGATATATTTTAGGTTACCTAACAGGTAATGTAGACGCTAATGCATTAAACATTATTTACAATTTAGCTGACTTTGTTAACAAGATCGCTTTCGGTCTAGTTATTTGGGCAGCTGCAATGCAAAATACAAGATTAGCTTCTAGATAATTAGAAACTAATTTGATTAAATAGGGCAAGTTAACTCTTGCCCTATTTTTTTTTGATATTTATATATACTAAATGGCAAAAATAACTTTTATAGATAAAGACGGAAATCAAAAAAAAATTGAAATAGAGAATGGTTTGACCGTAATGGAAGGTGCTGTTCAAAACAATATTACAGGAATTGACGCAGATTGTGGTGGATCTATGGCTTGTGCAACTTGCCATGTTTATGTCCAAGATGAATGGTTTAATAAGATTGAAAAAGCAGAAGATGCAGAACAAGATATGATAGATATGGCGCATGAACCTAAAAAAAACAGTAGATTAAGTTGTCAATTAATTGTTACAGACCAATTAGACGGATTAGTTGTAACCACACCGGAAAAACAAAGTTAATGAAGAAAACTGATGTAGTGATAATTGGAGCTGGGCCAGTAGGTTTATTTGCTGTCCACCAACTAGGTATAAAAGGTTTGAGAATGGAAGTTATCGACAACCTAGATAAACCAGGAGGTCAATGTATCGAATTATATCCTGATAAACCAATATATGATATTCCTGCACTACCTGAATGTAGCGGAGAGACACTTACAAAAAATTTACTGGAGCAAATAAAACCTTTTAAAACAAAATTTCATTTAAATGAGAGGGTTCAAGAGTTGGTTAAAGAGGACAATCTTTGGAAAATTAAAACAAATAAAGGTCAAAGTTTTATAGCTCCAAATATTATAATTGCAGGTGGTGTCGGATCCTTTGAGCCAAGAAAATTACCTTTAAAAGATTTAGAAAAATATGAAGGAAAAAATATATTTTACTCGATACCAGACAAAGAAAAATTTAAGAATAAAAATATAGTAATATTTGGTGGAGGAGATTCCGCATTGGATTGGTCACTAGAACTTTCAAAATTTTCAAAAGTAACATTAGTTCATCGGAGAAATGAATTTAGAGGTGCTCCACATACTCTAAGTCAACTTGATAAATTAAAAAAAAGTGGCAAAATATTAATAAAAACTCCTTTTCAGATTCATTCAGTCAATGAAGGAGATACTTTGAAATCTATTACAATTAAAAATGATGAAGGTAAAACTGAAAAATTAGATGCTGATATAATCCTTGGATTTTTTGGTTTAATTATGCAGCTTGGTCCAATTGCTGAATGGGGATTAAATATGACTAAGAAAACAATTGATGTAAATACAAATAACTTTCAAACTAATAAAGAAGGAATTTTTGCGATAGGTGATATAAGTAATTATCCAGGAAAGCTCAAGCTAATACTATCTGGTTTCCACGAAGCAGCCCTTGCCTCAGTTGAATGTTTTAAGAGAGCAAGACCAAATGAAAAATATAGATTTCAATTTACCACTTCTTCTAAGGAAATTCATAGTCGTTTAGGTATAAAAGATAAATGATAGAAGTTTTAACCGCTAACACTCCTAATGGTAAAAAAATCACTATCATGCTTGAGGAAATATCCTACAAATATAAAATTAGAAAGATCAACATAAATAAAGATGAACAATTTAGCAAAGAATTTAAAACGCTAAGTCCTTTTAGCAAAATTCCAGTTATTATTGATCACGAAAATAAAATTTCTCTTTTTGAATCTGGAGCTATTTTGATGTATTTGGGAGAAAAAAGTGGAAAATTTTATTTTAAGAAAAAGAAACATTTAATTCATCAGTGGTTAATGGGCCAGATGGCTTACGTAGGCCCTATGTTGGGCCAACACCATCAATTCCATCATTATAATTCTGGTAAAAGCAAATGGGGAGAAGAGAGATACTTTAAAATAGCAAAAGATATTTATAAAGCTTTAGATGATAGATTGAACGAAAGTGAATATTTAGCTGGAGATTACTCAATAGCTGATATAGCTACTTTTCCTTGGATTGCTAGACATGAGTGGCATGATATAGGGCTCAAAAATTTTAAGAATTTATCTAGATGGTATTCAACCATATCTAAAAGAGAAGCTGTAAAAAAAGGTTATGATTTATTAAAAAGAGGCGAGACGATTCCTGAAGCTTAGTCTACATATATTTTTTCAATGCGTTCGTGCTTTTCTTGGGCCTCAATTGATAAAGTAGCCACTGGTCTAGCAATTAATCTTTTTAAACCAATAGGCTCAGAAGTTTCTTCACAGTAACCGTAGGTTCCATCTTTAATCCTTTTTAAAGCTGCATCAATTTTTTCTATAAGTTTTCTGCTTCTATTCAATGCTTTCATTTCTACTGTTTTATCTGTATAGGATGAAGCTTGATCTACTACATCTGCAGAGGAGATATTATCATCAGACGAATTTAAAATATTACCCAAGTTATTGGATCTTATTATATCCTTTTTCCATTTTAGAAGTTCACTGGTAAAATATTTTTTGTGCTTAGCACACATATATTTTTCTTTTGCATTTGGAACATATGCTTTTTTTGTAGACTTTTTCGGCATAAATAAAAGTGGCAGTATATGAATGATTTTATAGGTGTCAATAGTCTTTAAATTGTATAATTATTACATATGATTAACAAAAAAAATATAGATAATATATTTGTATTATTTTTATTTACTCATTTAATTGTTTGGGTATTTGTTCCATCAATTTCTAATACAAATTTACCTTTAGACACTATTGAGGCTTTGGCTTGGGGCAGTAATCTCGACTGGGGTTTTAACAAACACCCACCAATGAGTGCATTAGCAGTTGAAATTTTTTATTTTGTTTTTGGAAATCAGGATTGGGCGTATTATCTTTTAAGTCAAATATTTGTAATTTTTACATTTTTAATAATTTGGAAGTTTGCAAATATTTTTTTTAATAATAAATTAAGCAGTTTAATTTCCATTTTTCTTTTAGAAGGCATTTTTTTCTATAATTTTACAACACCGGAATTTAATGTAAATGTCTGCCAGCTACCATTCTGGGCGCTAACTGTATTTTACGGCTGGAAGAGCTTTAAAGAAGATAAAATTCAGAACTATATACTTTTAGGAACTTTTGGTGCTTTAGGGTTTTTGTCTAAATATTTATTTGCATATCTTGTTTTTTCTATATCATTATTTTTTATTTTTATGATTTTAAGAAGTAAAAAAAACTTCTCTGTTTTAATTTCATTAATACCTTTTGTCATTATTCTATTACCTCATTTATTTTGGTTGCTTTCTAACAATTTTATAACAATCAATTATGGATTGCATAGAACTGGATCGCAAGAAGATATTTTTTTAAATCATATAACTAATCCTTTAATTTTTTTAGGCAAACAACTTGGATTGCTTTTGCCGTTTATTTTAATGTGTGTATTTCTATCAAAAAAAATTAATTTTAATTTTAATTTTAAAGACGAAAAGTTATTATTTCTTATTTTCATTAATTTAGCTCCAGTATTATTAATATTGATAACATCTCTTTTAATGGGAGTTAAAATAAGAACTATGTGGATGACGCCTTTTTACCTTTTTTTGGGAGTTTTATTTATTTATATTTTTCAAAAAAAAATTGACTTTAAGAGAATAGACAGTTTTTTAAAAATTTTTATTGTTATATTTCTTATATCGCCAATAACTTATCTTTATATTTCAATTACTGAAACTGATAAAAGGACAGATTTTCCAGGAAAAGAAATTTCAAGACTAGTTCAAAACAAGTGGGATAAAAACTTTAATAATAATATCGGTTTTGTTATAGGAGATGAATGGTCAGCTGGAAATCTATCCTATCATTTAAATTCCAGACCTAAATGGCTCAATACCATCCCAGAAAACAAAAATATTTTCAATAATAATCTAGGGGTGATTTTAACTGGAAATCCAAAAGTTCTTAAAAAGGTTTGCCCTGGAGTTTACGGCACAATAAAACCGATAGGTTACTGCATGATAGGTACAAAATGAAAAAGTTTAAAATTTTAATACCAGTTTTTAACGACTGGGATTCCCTCGAAAAATTATTGAATGAAATAAATATTATTATCAGAGAATATAAAAATATCGAATTTAGCGGATTAATCATTGATGATGCATCTGTTACTGAAAAAAATGAATTTAAAGTTCCTAGTAATTTTAAGTCAATAGAAGTGATTAAAATGAAACAAAATCAAGGACACGCGAGATGCATAGCCTTTGGGATAAAATACTTGTCTTTGAGAACAAATTTTGATTATTCTATATTGATGGATGGTGACGGTGAAGATAGACCCGAAGAACTAAAACTTTTAATTAATAAATCTTTAAATATTAAAGATAAATCAGTAGTTGCAAGAAGAGTAAAAAGATCTGAGGGTTTTATTTTTAGATCAATGTATGAAATACACAAAATTTTAACTCTTTTTTTTACAGGTAAAAAAATTAATTTTGGGAACTATTCTTGTTTGACAAAAAATGACATTATAACTTTATCAGATAAGAAAAGTTTGTGGAGCAGCTTTTCGGGTTCTGTAAAAAAACATATAAATGAAATTTATTCAATAAACTCTGTTAGAGGAAAAAGATATTTTGGTCCTTCGAAGATGTCGCTATTCAAATTGATTATACATTCACTCTCTATAATTGCAGTTTTTAAAGAAACAGTATTTTTAAGATCTGTTTTTGCCATAATCTTTTTATTCTTTTTGGATTTTAAATTTTCTTTAGTGTTATTTCCTATCATACAAATTATACTTGTCATATTTTGTCTATTAATTTTTGTTATTTCAAAGAGAGAAAGTTTAGATGCTCTCAACAATTCTCATAAAAATAAAAAAGAAACCTTTATCCACAACCAACAATAAGTTGTATAAAGAGTCCGAATTAGAATCAAAAATGAATCAAAAGGTGAACATTCCATACATTTTTTGAGACCTTGTGGATACTCACAAACCTATATAATTTATTATATAAAAAAAGTGTGAAACTTTATGAAAAAACTTTCTTGTCATTGTGGAGAAATAAAAGCAGAAATTAATGTAATTGGTAAATTAGAAAAACTTTTAAGATGCAATTGTTCCATTTGTAAAAGAAAAGGATCAATTATGTCAATGGTTAAAAATGAAGATTTCAAGATTACTAAAGGTATTGAAAAATTAAATCTTTACCAATTTCATTCTAAGATTGCCAAGCATTTTTTTTGTTCTGTATGTGGGATATACACACATCATAATCCCAGGTCTAATCCTGCAATGACCGGTTTTAATGTTGGATGCATCGATGATATAGACTCTACAAATATTAAAGATACAGTTTTAATTGACGGAAAAAATCATCCATTAGATAAAAAATGATAGAAAAAAATTCTATTTTTTTAAAAATAAAAGAAAAATATCTTAATTTTCTTTTCAAAGAGGAAAAAGGCAAGGTTTTATTTTATGATAAATTAAATCAACTTAAAAATTTTTATATACCTATTTGTGATCTAATTTTTAAAAAATATTTAAAAAAAAAAACAACAATTATTATTGGTTTGTCTGGAGGTCAAGGCTCAGGAAAAACAACAATTGGAAAAATACTAAAGATAATTTTGAAGATAAAATTTGGATTAAATGTTGTTTGTTTCTCTTTAGATGATTTTTATAAAACATTAAGTGAGAGAAAAAAAATGTCTCGAAAAATACATAAACTTTTTTTGACTAGAGGAGTTCCCGGAACCCATGACACAAAACTTTTAAAATCTATACTTTTAAAACTAAAAAAAAAGAATTTTAAATCCCTATCAATACCAACTTTTGATAAATCAAAAGACGATAGAAAGAATAAAAAAAGATGGTTAAAAATTACAAAAAAACCAGAAATTATTATATTTGAAGGATGGTGTGTAGGAGCGATAAATCAAAAAAAAAAAGATTTAATTAAACCAATTAATACTTTAGAGAGAAAATATGATAAGCAAATGATTTGGAGAAATAAAGTAAATTATGAACTTAAAAACAAATATATGAAAATATTTAAACTAATAGATAAATTAATTTTTCTAAAGGTACCTAATTTTAAGTATGTATTGAAATGGAGAATCTTACAAGAAAAAAAATTAAAATTAAATTCCTCAGGTAAAAACACTATGTCGCCAATAAAAATTAAAGAATTTGTAATGCATTACGAAAGAACCTCTAAACAAATGATAAGAAATTTGGATAAATTATCGGATATTACCATTTCTCTTGATAGAAAACATAGGTTTAGCAAAATCACTTTAAAATAAAATGAAAAAACTTTTTCTTTTTTTTATAATTTTCATCTATCTTAAACCAGCGCAGGCTCAAGATATGGTATATTATATTAAATCTGCTTATGAAAATAATCCTAAACTTAACGCTGAAAGGCAAAAACTAAAGTCAGTAAAAGAAAAAATTAACATTTCAATAAGTGAATTTTTACCGTCGGTAACCTTATCAGGCGATATAAGTTCAACTCAATCAACTAATAGAACTAATCAACTTGGAGAAAATCTTTCAGACTCAAATACAGACTCTGAAACTAAAAAATTTTCAGTAGATCAAAAAATTTTTCAAGGATTTAGTGGATTGAATTCCCTAAAAAAATCAAGGTTGGAATTTGAAAAGTCAAATTTTGAACTGAAACAAAAAGAACAAGATATTATAATAGGTGCTTCAAAAGCATATCTTGATTTAATATATAATAATCAGAATAAAAACTTTAATTTATCAAATGTTGATTTGTTTGAAAGACAGGTAGAGTCAGACGGGGCTAGAGCCCAAAAGGGTGAAATCACCTTAACTGATTTAGCCCAATCAGAGTCCTCACTTGCTGGTGCTAACGCAAAATTAATAGCAGCAGAAACTGAGCTTCTAACAGCCAACGCAGAATTTGAAAGAATTACCAAAGCTAAAATACCCTCAAATCCCCTTAAACCTAGTGAATTGAGACTTAATTTACCTAATTCTCTAAATGAAGCTATAAACATTGCTAAAAAAGACAATCCACAACTTATCATTGCTAAAATTAATTACGAGATATCTAAAAGAAATCTAGAGATAGAAAAAGCCAGTTTATCGCCTAAAGCTTCGTTGAATTACTCAAGGTCCGAAAATGATGATTTTAGTGCTTCAGTTGACGAAATAGACGAGGAGAGTTTTAAAGCCACTATTACCTGGCCACTCATAAAAGGCGGTAAAAATTATTCTAGTATTAAAAAGTCGAGATTTGAAAAAGAGCAAAATAAACTAATTTTAGAAGACGTTGAAAATGAGGTAAAAACTAAAACTGCAAATTTTTGGTCAAAATACCAATCTTCTAAAAGTATTTTGATCTCAACAGCTTCACAATTAAAAGCAGCCGAAATTGCCAATGAAGGAATAACCTTAGAATATGACTCCGGAGACTCTAGGACAACTTTAGAGGTCATCCAGTCCAGAAGCTTGCTTTTAGATGCTCGAATTGCTCACGCAAAATCAGAAAGAGATTTTATTATATCTCAATTTGAACTCTTAGCTCAACTTGGCGGTTTATCTATTAATATCTTTTAAAAACATAGAAAAAGAGCATTTTATTGATTTATTAAAAGTTCTTGATAAAAAGAACAAAATGTGTACATTTAAGAGAATGATTCGTAACAAAAAAAGGAAAAAAAATGACAAAAAATAACTTAAAAGTTGTTAAACCTGACAACAAAAAACAACAAGAATTAAAAGAAAAAAACAAGTCTTTAGAAGCTGCAATTAGCCAAATTGATCAAAATTTTGGAAAAGGCTCAGTAATGAGGCTTGGTCAGCAAGAGGCTTTAGACGTTGAGTCTATTTCAACCGGATCTTTAAGTTTAGATCTAGCACTCGGAATAGGAGGACTTCCAAAAGGAAGAATTATTGAAATTTATGGACCTGAGTCTTCAGGTAAGACAACATTAGCTTTACAAGTTGTTGCTGAAGCTCAAAAAGCAGGAGGAATATGCGCATTTGTAGATGCTGAACATGCAATGGATCCAGCTTACGCAAAAAAATTAGGTGTAAAAACAGATGAATTATTAATATCTCAACCAGACACTGGTGAGCAAGCTTTAGAAATAACTGACACTTTAATAAAATCAGGATCAGTTTCAGTTTTAGTTGTTGACTCAGTCGCTGCACTAACACCCAAAGCTGAGTTAGAAGGTGAAATGGGAGATCATCACGTAGGTTTACAATCAAGATTGATGAGTCAAGCTCTTAGAAAAATTACTGGATCAGTATCCAAATCTAATACAATGGTAATTTTTATAAATCAGATCAGAATGAAAATAGGTGTCATGTTTGGAAATCCAGAAACAACTTCTGGAGGAAATGCACTTAAGTTTTACTCTTCAGTAAGAATGGACATTAGAAGAATAGGAGCAATAAAAGATAAAGATCAAATAATCGGAAATACAACACGAGTAAAGGTTATTAAAAATAAAGTAGCTCCTCCCTTTAAAGTTGTAGAGTTTGATTTGATGTATGGTAAAGGTATTAGTAAAAATGGTGAATTAATAGATTTAGGAGCCAAAGCTGATATAATCGAAAAATCAGGTGCATGGTATGCATATAAAGGTGAAAAAATTGGTCAAGGAAAAGAAAATGCCAAGCTGTATTTAGAGAAAAATCCAAACATAGCTGATGAAATAGAGAAAGCTGTAAGAGAAAAAGCAGGCGCGATAGCTAAAGAGCTAGAAGGCAATCCTTCACCTAAAGAAAAAATTAGCAAAGAAGAGGAGAAGTAAAAGTCATCTAATATTAAAAAGGGGGCTTAAGCCCCCTTTATCCCGTTTCCCATGAAATATTAAACAACTAAAAATTGAATCAATCAAAAATTGTAATTGTAAAATCTAAAAAACAAACCCAATTTGAACTTCCGACCTTGTACAAAGATATAATAATTAGTTTTAATTAATTAATTAACAAAAGGAGTATCAATGAGCACACAACAATCAAGAAGTTCGAAAGTGTCTTCAGCACTAGATACCTCTCATTTAAAAGTAAAATTTCCATTTAAAGCTAAATACGGGAACTTTATTAATGGTAAATTTGTAGAACCAAAGTCAGGCAAATATTTTGATAATGTTAGTCCGATAAATAATGAGAAGATCTGTTCAGTTGCACGATCGAATGAGAAAGACGTAGAGGCTGCTCTAGACGCAGCTCACGCAGCTTTCCTTGAATGGGGAAAGACAGACATCACTACTAGGTCAAATATTTTGTACAAAATAGCCGATGTTCTCGAAAAAAATCTAAATTTATTGGCCACGGCCGAGTGTTTAGACAACGGTAAACCAATCAGAGAATGTATGGCAGCAGATTTACCTTTAGTGATAGACCACTGGAGATATTTTGCTGGAGTAATAAGAGCCGAAGAGGGTTCTGTAGCTGAAATAAGCAACTCTCAATACTCTTACAATATACCTGAACCACTTGGAGTGGTTGGTCAAATAGTTCCATGGAATTTTCCATTATTGATGGCAACATGGAAACTTGCACCAGCTTTAGCTGCAGGTAACTGTTCAGTTCTTAAACCAGCTGAACAAACGCCAGCATCAATCATGGTTATGATGGAACTTATTGGAGACTTATTGCCTCCAGGAGTTGTAAATATCGTAAGTGGTTACGGCTTAGAAGCAGGTAAACCTTTAGCATCATCAAAAAGAGTTGCTAAAGTTGCTTTTACAGGTGAAACAACAACTGGAAGACTAATAATGCAGTATGCTGCACAAAACATAATTCCAATTACCTTGGAATTAGGCGGAAAATCTCCAAACATTTTCTTTGAAGACATTATGAATAAAGATGATGATTTCTTAGATAAATGTGTTGAAGGTTTTGTAATGTTCAATCTAAACCAAGGTGAGGTATGTACTTGCCCAAGCAGAGCGTTAGTTCAAGAGTCCATATACGATAAATTTATGGAAAGATGCATCAAAAGGACTAAAGCTGTTGTTCAAGACAACCCTTTAAAAATGGAAACTATGATCGGAGCACAAGCCTCTGTAGAGCAAATGGAGAAGATAAAATCTTACCTTGATCTAGGGAAAAAAGAAGGTGCTAAAGTTCTGACAGGAGGAAGCGTTGGAAAACTTAATAGTGGATTGGAAAAAGGAAATTATATTCAACCAACTATTTTTGAAGCTAAAAACAATATGCGTATTTCTCAAGAAGAAATCTTCGGGCCGGTTGTTTCTGTGATTAAATTTAAAGATGAAGCAGACGCATTGAGAATTGCGAATGACACTCTTTATGGTTTAGGAGCAGGTGTTTGGACTAGGAATGGGAATATTGCTTATAGGATGGGAAGAGCTATACAAGCAGGAATAGTGTGGACAAATTGTTATCACGCTTATCCAGCTCATTCTCCATTTGGCGGTTATAAACAGTCCGGTGTGGGAAGAGAAACTCACAAAATGATGCTTAATCATTATAGACAAAATAAGAATTTACACGTTTCTTACGCTGAGAAGAAATTGGGATTCTTTTAACCAATAATATATACTGGCCCATGATTCTAAATCATGGGCCGTACAATAAAAATGAAAGTATCTGCAACTCACTCAGCTTTAAGCTTACTATCTAAACTTCAGGAAAAATATGGAGAGAAACTTATGTTCCATCAATCCGGAGGTTGTTGCGATGGTAGTGCCCCGATGTGTTTCAAAGAAGGTGAATTTCCTTTAGGAGATAACGACATCAAATTGGGTGAAATAGGTGGTGTTCCTTTTTACATGAATGGTGATCAATATGAAAAATGGAAACATACAGACCTTACTATAGACGCTGTGAAGGGTATAGGAGGGATGTTTTCATTAGATAATGGAACAGGACAAAGATTTTTAACAAAATCTGAAATTTGTCTAGTAGTTGATAACGAAGAACAAAAAACCGTGTAATCTCCTTCTAGACAACCATATAAATATCTGTATTTAATATTATATGAGCCAGTTTTTATTGTCTGATATAAGAAAAAAATTTCTTAACTATTTTAAGAAAAACAATCATGAAATAGTAGACTCAAGTAATTTAGTGCCAAATAACGATCCTACACTAATGTTCACTAATTCCGGGATGGTTCAATTCAAAAATGTTTTTACAGGATTAGAAAAGAAACCTTATAAAACAGCTACCACATCTCAAAAATGTGTAAGAGCAGGTGGAAAACATAATGACTTAGAAAATGTTGGTTATACCCCACGTCATCATACATTTTTTGAAATGTTGGGAAACTTTTCATTTGGTGATTATTTTAAAGAGCAAGCAATAGAGCATGCTTGGAAGCTACTCACTATAGACTTTCAACTTCCTAAAGATAAACTTTCGGTTACCGTATTTCATGAAGATCAAGATTCCTTTAATTTATGGAAAAAAATTGCTGGTCTAAGTGAAGATAAAATAATTAAAATTTCAACATCTGATAATTTCTGGTCTATGGGTGATACTGGACCTTGTGGACCGTGTTCAGAAATATTTTATGATCATGGGAAAAAACTTAAAGGAGGACCACCAGGCAGTGCAGATCAAGATGGAGATAGATATATAGAAATATGGAATCTTGTCTTCATGCAGTTTGAACAAATCTCAAAAAATAAAAGAATTAATTTACCTAAACCATCTGTAGACACTGGAATGGGTCTGGAAAGAATGACGGCAGTTCTACAAGGAACTCACGATAACTATAATATTGATCATTTTAAAAAAATCATAACTGCCTCATCAGATATAATCAAGTCACCAATTAACAGCAAAACTATTGCTAGCCATAGAGTTATAGCAGATCATTTGAGAGCCAGCAGTTTTTTAATAGCTGAGGGAATTCTACCCTCAAATGAAGGACGTGGATATGTTTTAAGAAGAATAATGAGAAGAGGAATGAGACATGCACATTCTTTAGGCAGCAAGTCACCTATTTTTTACAAACTTTTTGATGTTTTACTTAATGAAATGAAAAAAAGTTATTCAGAGCTTGAAACAGGTAAAGATCTTATATTAGA
The DNA here is from genome assembly GCA_902581775.1 of uncultured Pelagibacteraceae bacterium. Taxonomy (GTDB): domain Bacteria; phylum Pseudomonadota; class Alphaproteobacteria; order Pelagibacterales; family Pelagibacteraceae; genus Pelagilacustribacter. The sequence continues at coordinate 94,253 of CACHPJ010000001.1, forward strand.
GACTTTAAAAAATGAGGAAGAAAAATTTTCTTCTCTTCTTGAAAGAGGAATGAAAATTTTAGATGAAAATTTAAATAAAGTACAAAATAATACATTACCTGGATCAGTCGCTTTCAAATTATATGATACTTATGGTTTTCCTGTTGACTTAACAGCAGATATCTTGAGAACGAAAAATATTAAAGTTGATAACGCTGCTTTTGAAAATGAAATGGAAAAAAGCAAAACACTAGCTAGAGCTAATTGGAAGGGATCAGGAGATAAATCAGTTGAAGAAAGGTGGTTTAAAATAAGGGAGGAATTAAAACCAACTGAATTTTTAGGTTATGAGTTTGAAAAAGCAGAAGGAGTTGTTTTAAAAATATCTCAAAATAATAAATTTGTAGATAGCGCTAAAGCTGGTAGCGATATTGAAATTATAACAAATCAAACTCCTTTTTATGGAGAATCCGGGGGACAATTGGGGGACCAAGGTGTGATTTTTAATTCCGATTGCAAAATTAATATAAGTGATACTCAAAAAAAAATGGGTGATCTTTTTGTTCATACAGGAAAAATTGAGTCTGGTTCAATAAAAATAGGTCAAAGCGTTAATCTTGAGATCAATATTAAAAACAGAAATAATTCTAAAGCTAACCATTCGGCCACTCATTTATTACATGAGTCTTTAAGAAGAACTTTAGGTAAACACGTTACTCAAAAAGGATCACTTGTTTCACCTGAAAGGCTAAGATTTGATTTTAGTCATAACAAACCATTAGAAAAAGAAGAGATGAACAAAATTAATAAAGTAGTAAATGAAATAGTAAACGGTTCTACAGAAGTACAAACAAGAATAATGACCCCTAAAGAGGCAGTAAAAATGGGTGCTTTAGCACTTTTTGGAGAAAAATATGGTGAAGAGGTCAGAGTAGTATTTATGGGTAAAGAGTCAAATGGTTTTTTCTCAACAGAACTTTGTGGAGGAACACATGTAAAAAATACAAGGGAAGTTGGAAAGTTTAAAGTTATTAGCCAGTCTTCCATCGCTTCCGGTATAAGAAGAGTAGAAGCTTTAAGAGACAAACAGCTAGAAGATTATGAAAAATCACAAAAACAAAACAAATCAATTAAAGATAAAACAAACAAAGATCAGATAGATAAAATTAAAAAAGAATTATTAAATTATAAAATAAAACCAGATTTAAATGAAAATAAAGATTTAGCAGAAAATTTAAAAATTTTAACGAAACAACTTGAAAAACTTAAAATTCGAAATGTTATTAAAGATAAAGAAAAGAATAAGATAAAAGATAAAAAAATTGGAAATTTAATTTTAAGACAACAAGTTCTAAAAGATTTTCCACCCAAGGAATTAAGAAGTGTTATAGATCAGGGAAAAAAAGATATTAAAAAAGGTATAATCATAAGTATCTCTATATTTGAAGAAAAAGTTGGGGTTGCTGTTGGAGTAACTAGTGATCTTGTTTCAAAACATGATGCAGTTGATCTTGTAAAAATTGCCTCGGATATACTTGGTGGAAAAGGTGGGGGAGGTAGAAAAGATTTCGCACAAGCGGGTGGATCAAATAAAGATAGAATTGAAGAAGCTTTTAAAGCGATAACTGAAAAAATTAATTAAGTTTTTTTTTTAAATTTGAGTTAATTGTCTCTAAAAATTGATTAGTTGTCAAAAATTTTTGATCTTTACTTATTAATATTGCTAAATCTTTTGTCATAGAGCCACTTTCAACAGTTTCTATACATACTTTTTCTAATGTTTCGGCAAATTTAATTAATTCTTGATTTCCGTCGAGATCTCCTCTGTGCGCCAATCCTCTTGTCCAAGCAAATATAGATGCAATGGGGTTTGTAGATGTTTCCTTACCTGCTTGATGCTGTCTATAATGTCTTGTAACTGTTCCGTGAGCAGCCTCGGCTTCTGCTATTTTACCATCAGGAGTTCTCAGCACACTTGTCATTAATCCCAAAGAACCATAACCTTGAGCAACTGTATCAGATTGAACATCCCCATCATAATTTTTACAAGCCCAAATATATTTTCCGTTCCATTTCATTGCGCATGCAACCATATCATCTATTAATCTATGCTCATAAGTAATATTTGCTTTTATAAATTTATCCCTAAATTCTGATTGATATACATCTTCAAATATATCTTTAAATCTGCCATCGTAAGCTTTCAAAATTGTATTTTTTGTTGAAAAATAAACCGGCCATTTCCTTGCTAAACCATAATTCATACAAGCTTTCGCAAAATCTCTTATAGAATTATCTAAATTGTACATAGAGAGTGCAATTCCCGGCCCATCAAAATTAAATACCTCATGTTCAATTTTATCTTTGCCATTTTCAGATTCCCATCTAACTGTCATTTTTCCTTTTCCTGGAACTTTAAAGTCTGTAGCTTTATACTGATCTCCAAAAGCATGTCTACCGACAATCACACTTTCTGTCCAATGTGGAACTAGTCTTGGAACATTTTTACAAATGATAGGCTCTCTAAAAATAGTTCCCCCTACAATATTTCTTATGGTGCCATTAGGCGATCTCCACATTTTTTTTAAACTGAATTCTTTTACTCGAGCTTCATCAGGAGTAATAGTTGCGCATTTTACCCCTGCTCCATATTTCTGTATTGCTTTAGCACTATCAATTGTTACTTGATCATTAGTTTTGTCACGATTTTCCATTCCTAAATCGTAATATTTCAAATTTAAATCTAGGTAAGGCTTGATAAGCTTATCTTTAATAAATGACCATATTATCCTTGTCATTTCATCACCATCTAGCTCTACTATTGGATTTTTAACCTTTATTTTAGACATAAATATAAATTGATATTGTGTGATTTTTATACATATTAATAAAAAATTAGTAAACTTAATAAATGAAAGATGAACAATATTTTTCCTAAAATACATAAAGAAGGATATAAATTTTTAGCAATAGCGATTATTGCAACCTTGGTGATATGGTCATTTTCAAATTTTTTTGGTTATCTGTCAATTTTGATTACAATTTGGGTTTATTTTTTTTTTAGAGACCCTGAGAGATTTTCATTAGAAAACAATAAGTATCTTGTAAGTCCAGCAGATGGACTTATAACAAAAATTGAAGAGTCTAGTGGGCCGATAGAATTAAATATGGAAAACAAAAAATTCACAAAAATAAGTATTTTTATGAATGTATTTAACTGTCATGTAAATAGATCACCTTTGAGTTCAACAGTTAAAGATATAATTTATAAACCAGGTAAATTTTTAAATGCTTCATTGGATAAAGCTAGCGAAGAAAACGAAAGAAATTATTACTTACTTAAAACGGAGACTGGTGAAGAGATCGTAGTTGTTCAGATAGCTGGACTTATAGCTAGAAGAATAATAACGCAAGTAAACAAGGATCAAACTCTTACCCAAGGAGAAAGAATTGGCATGATTAGATTTGGAAGTAGAGTTGATGTATTTTTCAATAAGAAAAATACTTTAGCTAAAATTGGCCAAAATGTAACAGCCGGTGAAAGCATACTAGCGGAAGATTAATGCAAGAAAAAAAAAACTTTAAGATTGTTTCATCAAAAAAGACAAGATATCTGTTACCAAATATTCTTACTTTAGCAGGTGTTTGTTTAGGCATAAGTTCAATAAAATTTTCAATAGATGGAAACTATGGCTTAGCAGTAATTTTTATTTTGTTTGCGGCAATATTAGACGCTTTGGACGGAAGAGTTGCAAGACTAATTAAAGGAACATCGGAATTTGGAAAGGAACTTGACTCTTTAACCGATTTTGTAAGCTTTGGAATAGCTCCAGTTTTCATTTTGTATTTTTGGGAATTGAACAATTATGGAAAACTTGGCTGGGCAATTACTTTAATTTATTCAGTGTGTTGTGTGCTTAGGCTTGCAAGATTTAATTTAACTAAAATTGATAATAAACAAATTTGGAGAAATAATTATTTTGAAGGAGTTCCATCACCAGCTGGTGGATTATTGATTTTAATGCCCTTGATTTATGAGCTTGCAGACTTAAATTTCAATTTTGATTTAAAACTTTTTACTCCTTATTTTACAATTTTAATTGCGATCTTGTTAGTAAGTAAAGCGCCCACTTTATCGTTAAAAAAAATTTCAATTTCTCCTAAAACTACTGCTTTTATTTTATTGGGCATTGGTACAATATTTATTTCTTTATTATTTTATACATTTGAAACACTGTTAATATTTGGTTTAATTTACCTAATATTTATACCCATTAGTTTTTTAATGTATAAAAACCAAATTAAAAAAGAAAATCTAGAAACATCAGACGATGACCACGAAGATGTCTTATAATGAAAAAATCAAAAAAGAGAAAAAAAAGTAATTCTTGGAAAATCAAACAACATAGGGATCAATTTTTTAAAAAGTCTAAAATTTTAGGATATCGTTCAAGAGCGGCCTTCAAATTAATTGAATTAAACCAAAAATTTAAATTTATAAAAAGTAATTCAAACTTACTAGATATAGGATCATACCCCGGAGGATGGTCACAAGTTTCAAGTAAAATCATCTCTTCTGGAAAAATATTATCTGTAGATCTCCAAAAAATAGAAAAAATTAATAAAGTCTCATTTTTGCAATGTAATTTTCTGGAAAAAGATTCTAAAAAGCAAATTATTAACTTTTTTAGCGAGAGATTTGACGTGATTATTTCAGATATGGCAGCAGACACAACTGGCAACAAAACCTTAGACAGTATAAGGACAAATCAACTATGTGCTGATGTAATTGAATTTTCTTCAAAATGTTTGAAACTTAAAGGAGTTTTGGTATCAAAAATATTTATGGGTGAGGATTTTATAGAAGTAAAAAATCTTGCAAAATCTAAGTTTGTAAAAGTTCAATTTTTTAAACCAAAAGCTAGCAGAAACGAATCAAAAGAAACTTATCTACATTGCGCTATATTAAAGACTTTATAATTTTTAAAAATTGTATATAAGTTTATATGGAACTAATAAATGAAGCCCTAACCTTCGATGACGTTTTACTTGTTCCGAGATATTCATCGACTTTACCATCTGAAACTTCTCTAGCAATAGATTTGAGTAGTAAAATTAAATTAAAAGTTCCCTTTCTATCTTCTGCAATGGATACAGTAACAGAGTCAAAAATGGCTTTGGCAATAGCTAAATCAGGCGGCCTAGGTGTTATACATAGAAATTTAAATTATAAAAAACAAGGCAATGAAGTTTTGAAAGTTAAAAGAAAAAATTTTTTAGTCGGTGCGGCGGTAGGAACCGCAAATGAGGATATAATAAGAGCAAAACAGTTAATAGACTGCGGAGTAGACTTAATAGTAATTGATACTGCTCACGGACACAGCAAGAAAGTTATTTCAATTTTAAATAAAGTTAAAAAACTCAAATCTGCTCCACCTATATGTGTAGGTAACATTGCTTCTGCAGAAGCAGCAAAAAAACTTTATAACGAAGGCGCAGATATAATAAAAGTTGGTATCGGCCCGGGATCAATTTGCACTACTCGGATGGTAGCTGGAGTTGGCGTTCCACAAATAAGTGCAATTTTAAATGTTAAAAAAGTATTACATAAAAAAAAAATAAAGATCATTTCTGACGGAGGAATTAAATTTTCTGGTGATTTAGCAAAAGCTCTAGCTGCAGGTGCAGATGCAATTATGATGGGTTCAATATTTGCTGGAACTGACGAAAGTCCAGGAAGGAAATTTAAATATAAAAATAAATTATATAAATCTTATAGAGGAATGGGATCAATAGGTGCTATGTCAGCTGGTTCTGCAAATAGGTATTTCCAAAAAAATCAAAAGGATAAATCAAAATTTGTAGCAGAAGGCGTAGAGGGAAGAGTAATTTATAAAGGTTCAGTGAAAAATATTATTTATCAACTTCAAGGAGGATTAAGATCATCAATGGGATATATAGGATCAAAAAATATTTCTGAAATTTATAAAAGAGCTAAATTTGTAAAAATCACTAAGGCTGGATTCTATGAAAGTATGGTACATAGTGTAGAACAAATAAATAAAACATTAAATTTTAAATTATGAAGAAAAATTGGACAATAATTGTAAGTTTTATTTTATTTCAAGTAAATTTATTTGCGGAAGATAATAAATTTTTCTCAAAAGGAAAAAATTTTTTTGAAACCAAAAAATATGATGAAGCTAAGTTTCAATTTGAAAAAGATATCGTCTTTAATCCGAAGAGTGAAAAGTCATATTTGTATTTAGCTAAAATATATAAAAAAAAAGAATTAATCGATTTAGAGGAAAATAATTTAAATACTGTAATTCTCTTAAATCCCAAAAATGAAGAAGCTATATATCAACTTACACTTCTTAATATAAAAAAATCTAATTTCAAAGAAGCCGAACAATTAATTAAAAAACTTAGTTCTATATGTAATAATTTATGTGATAAAAAAACGTCATTGTCCGATAAATTGAAAACCTCCGCCAATTAAATGAGTCAAGAGACTAATAAAGATAAAATCATAATTATTGATTTTGGATCTCAAGTTACAAAACTAATAGCCAGAAGAATAAGAGAGGAACAAGTTTTTTGCGAAATAGTAAAAATAGATGAATTAAAAAAAAAAAATTTCTTAAAAAATGTAAAAGGTATAATTTTATCTGGAGGACCAGCAACGGTAACTAAAAGTAAATTTCCACAAATCCCAAGTCATGTTTTTAACAGTAAAATACCAATATTAGGCATTTGTTATGGTCTTCAATTAATCGCAAAACATTTTAAAGGCAAAATTAAACTTGGAAAAAATAAAAGAGAATTTGGGAAAATGGAAATTACAAAGAACTCAAACTCTTTATTAACCAATAATTTTTTTAAAAATAATAAATCTATAGTTTGGATGAGTCATCAAGATATTGTTTATAAAATTCCAAAAGGATTTAAAAAGATTGCTTATACTAATAATTCACCCTTAACAATTATTGAAAATGCTGGTAAAAAAATTTATGGCGTTCAATTCCATCCAGAGGTAACTCATACAATTTATGGAAAAAAGATAATTAAAAATTTCATTTTTTCTATATGCAAAATCCAAAAAAATTGGAAAATAAATATTGAAAAAAATATAATTATAGAAAACATAAAAAAAACTGTAGGTAACAAAAAAGTAATTTGCGCTTTGTCAGGTGGAGTTGATAGCAGCGTTGCCGCTTTACTAATTCAAAAGGCAATTAAAAAAAACCTAAAATGTATTATGGTTGACACTGGATTGATGAGAAAAGATGAGTTTAAAAATACTTATAAAATATTTAAAAATAAATATAAAATGAATGTAAAAATAGTTAAAGCTGCAAATATTTTTTTAAAAAAATTAAAAGACATAAAAAATCCCGAAAAAAAAAGAAAAATTATAGGCAATCTTTTTATTAAGATTTTTGAAAAAGAGGCAAAAAAAATTAAAAAAGTTGAATTTTTGGCTCAAGGAACGTTATACCCGGATATCATTGAAAGTAGATCTGCAACTGGTAGCAAAACATCTAAAATTAAATCTCATCATAATGTAGGAGGACTTCCAAAAAAAATGAATTTAAAGCTTTTAGAACCACTCAAGGATTTTTTCAAAGATGAAGTAAGAATTTTAGGAAAATCTATCGGATTAGTAAATGAAATTTTGTATAAACACCCTTTTCCGGGTCCAGGATTGGCAATAAGAATAATAGGAAAAATTAATTTACAAAAAATTAAAATGTTACAAGAGGCCGATGATATTTTTATAAATGAACTAAATAAATTTAATCTTTATGATAAAATTTGGCAAGCTTACGCTGCCTTACTCCCAATAAAAACTGTTGGGGTTATGGGTGATAGCAGAACATACGAAAACTTATGTTTAATTAGGGCTGTAAAATCTGAAGATGGAATGAGTGCTGATTATTATAGTTTTAATAAAGAAGTTTTAGACGAAATATCTAATAAAATTATTAATAGAGTTAAAGGAATTAATAGAGTAGTTTATGATATAACTTCGAAACCTCCAGGGACTATTGAACTTGAATGAAAAATCATAAGATAAATATTTTAAAGAATAAAAAAAACAAAAAAAAGATAGTCTGCTTAACTTCATATTCTAAAGCAATTACAAAAATAATTGATAAGTATTGTGACATAGTATTAGTAGGAGACTCTTTGGGAAACGTGTTATATGGATTAAACAACACCCACACCGTATCCCTTAAAACAATGATAAATCACGCAAAGAGTGTAAGCAAAGGAATAAAACAATCTTTATTTGTAGTTGATATGCCAAAAAATACTTATAACAATATTAATAGTGCAAAAAAAAACGCGAAAGAAATTATTAGAAAGACTAATTGCGATGCTATTAAAATAGAAAGTAATAATAAGAATTATTCAATAATAAATAGCTTAGTAAATTCAAATATAAATGTAATGGGACACATAGGTTATACCCCGCAATATAAAAAAAAGTTTAATATAGCGGGATTAACTAAAAATGACGAAAAAAAATTAATATCAGAAGCTTTGCAGATTGAGAGAGCAGGAGCATTCTCAATTGTTCTAGAATGCATTTCTTCTAAAACATCTCAGAAAATAACTGAACAATTAAAAATACCAACAATTGGCATTGGCTCTTCAAAAAATTGTGATGGTCAAATTTTGGTGACAGACGATATGTTAGGCCTTAGTGGCTTTTACCCAAAATTTGTAAAAAAATATGCTAATTTAAAAAAAGAAATTGAAAAAGGTGTTAAAAATTATAGAAAAGATATTATAAATAAAAAATTTCCAAGGAATGAGAATAGCTACTAAATGAGCGATCAAGAAATAATTAATAATTCAAGGTTACAAATAATTTTATCCTTATTAAAAAAAAATTTTAAAAAATTAATTATATTTTCAATAATTATAATTACATTATTAGTAGGGTTTTATGTATTTAAAAATTATCAAAAAAAAATCACTTTAAAAATTTCAGAAGACTATATTATTGCTAAAAGTCTGATAAATAAAAATAATAATATTAAAGCAAAAGAGATTTTACTAAATATTATTGAAAAAAAACATAAATTTTATTCTCCCTCATCATTATATATTTTGATCGACAATAATATTATTAAAGATAAAAAAATAATAATAGCATCATTTGATAAGATAATAGGAATTAGAAGTCTTGAAGTTGAAAATAGAAATTTAATAAAAATAAAAAAGGCTTTATTTTTATTTAAAAATGGATCTGAGAAAGAAATATTAGAAACGTTAAATCCAGTAATAAATTCTGATTCTGTTTGGAAAGCCCAAGCTATTCAAATTATGGGTGATTATTTTAAGAGTAATGGTGAAAATAAAAAATCCAAGGAGTATTACAATCTTTTAAAAATTACAAAGAATTAAGAAAATGAAAATCTTTTATAATTTTTCAATTCTTTTTGTTTTATTTACAGCCTGCTCCTTTGATAATAAAACAGGTATATGGAAAGATGCAACTAAGGAAGAGCTAAGTGTATTATTATCAAAAAGTCAAAAAACTTTATTTAACAAAGAAATTCAAAATAAAGATAAAATTATTAAACTTGAAGATGAAAAAAAATTAGTAAGTTGGCAATTTAGTAATTATACTATTTCAAACAAAATACCTAATGTAACTTTTTCAGACAGCAAGATTATTACAAAATTGAGTTCTAGATTATCTCGTTCCGTTAAAAAAGACGAAATTTTTTATTATAAAGATAATTTAATATCTTTTGATCATAAAGGTACAATTTTTGTCTTTTCAACAACAAGTAATCAAAAAATTTTTGAATATAACTTTTATAAAAAAAACTTCAAAAATAGAGAAAAAAAGTTATCAATAGCGATACAAAAAGATACAATTTTTGTATCTGACAATTTTGGTTACTTATATTCATTAGATATAAAAAAAAAGAAAATCAAATGGGCAAAAAATTTTGGAATTCCGTTTAGGTCAAACATTAAGATAATAGATGACATCTTAATTTTAGCTAATCAAGAAAATATATTGTACGGAATTAATGTAAATAATGGTGATAAAATTTGGGAGTTAGCAACTAACTTTAAATTATTAAAATCAAAATTCATAAATAGTATCGCAATAGGAGATGGAGATGTTTACTTTTTAAATACAAGTGGTGAATTATATTCAATTAATCTTATAAATAATAATATAAATTGGGTACAAAATTTTTCAAATAAATTTTCTTCAGGTGGGTCTGAAATTTTTATAAGTAACTCAATAATCGTATCAGAAAATAATATTATAGTTACTACTAATGAAGCACTGTATCAAGTTGACTCTAAATCAGGAAATAGAAATTTATCCATGAACCTTGTAACTGAGATCCAACCATTGGTGACTGAAGAAAATATTATAATATTTACAAAAAATAAATTTTTAATATGCATAGACAGATTAAGTGGTGAAATTATTTGGTCAAAAAATTTTATTAAACAACTTATTGATATTAAAAAAAAGTTTAAAATAGGAAAAATAGATAGTATTTATGCAGCTAATAATAATTTAATAATAATTTCGCGGAACGGCTATTTATTGAAATTAAGTTTCAATAGTGGAGAAATTTTAGAAATTGTTAAATTTTTAAAAAAAGATTTAGGGAGTAATCCTATTTTTGTAAATAATAAAATTTTCAGCCTTGACGCAAAAAAAAACCTTTTTGAATATAGATAATTAATTATTAGATTTACCACTCAATAGTGATAACTGAGTAATTTTTCCTTCCCCTAATTGATCAGCAGGTTTTACAGGATATTCTCCAGTAAAATAGTGATCACTAAATTGAGGATACGAGTCATTTCTTTTGTCATAACCCAGCGCTTTATACAATCCCCTCAAACTTAAAAATTTTAATGTTTTTGCACCTATATGTTTACACATCTCTTCATTATTCTTTCCAAAAGCCAACAACTCTTCTTTTGTGGGCATATCAACACCATAAAAATCTGGAAAAATAATTTCTGGGCAAGCTATTCTAGCATGTACTTCACTCGCCCCAGCGTCATAAAGCATTTTTACAATTTTGTTACAGGTAGTTCCTCTTACTAAAGAGTCATCAATTAAAATTATTTTTTTGTTCTTAATCATTGTTCGAGTTGAACTCAATTTTAATTTTACCCCCAAACTTCTTATACTTTGTGCTGGCTCAATGAAAGTTCTTCCCACATAATGATTTCGAATTAGTCCAAGTTCAAAATTCTTTTTGGTAAATTGAGAGTATCCTATAGCTGCCGGGACTCCAGAGTCAGGCACTGGAACTACTAAATCTGACTCTATATCGGCTTCTTTTGCTAATTCAATACCCAAATTTTTTCTATATTCATAAGCACACTTGTTATTTATTATACTGTCTGGTCTAGCAAAATAAATATATTCAAACACACATGGTCTTGGTTTTCGTTTAGGAAATGGCTTAAAGCTTTTTAACTTTTTGTCCTCTACTACCACTATTTCACCGTTTTCAACTTCTCTAATAAATTTTGCTCCTACTATGTCCAAGGCACAAGTTTCTGAGGCAAAAATAAAGGACTCATTAAGTTTACCAATAACTAAAGGTCTTATTCCAAAAGGATCTCTTACACCAATTAGTTTTTTATTAGTCATCATTATTAGAGAATAGCCTCCTTGAATTTGAAACAAGGCATCTATAATTTTATCCATCATTTTTTCTCTTTTAGACTTAGCAATTAATTGAACTATCGTTTCAGTATCGCTAGTTGTTCTAAAAATTGCCCCATCTCTAACCAAAACATCTCTTAAAGATAGAGCATTTGTTAGATTTCCATTATGGGAAACACTAATACCTCCTCCATGAAGATCAGCAAAGAAAGGCTGAATGTTTCTTAAAGAAGTCTCACCAGTTGTTGAATATCGATTATGTCCTATTGCAAATTCACCAGGTAATTTGTTTATAATATTAGTTTTAGTAAAATGATCTCCTACTAAGCCCTGTCTTTTTTCTGAGTGATAGTTTTTACCATCGTAAGATACTATACCGCAACCCTCCTGACCCCTATGTTGAAGCGCATGAAGACCTAGCGCCACCATAGCAGCTGCATCTGAATAATTTGATATTCCAAATATTCCGCATTCTTCTCTAAGCTTGTCCAATCTAAATTTTTTCAATTTTTTCCTTTGTGTCCTTAAACTCCTCATTTTTTGGAAATTCTTCAATTAAAACTTCACTACCTACTTTTACTATATTAAATGACATTGCATTTTCAACAGAATTATACCAATTTTGATATGGATAAAACCAATTTAAAATTGTGAACAAACAAACAGAAACTGCATAACCCCTAAATACACCAAATAAAAAACCAAAAGATTTATCTATGGAACCTAGTCCTGTCCAAGTTACAGTTCTACTAAATGCTTTACCAATTAAAATAATTATAAATAATGAAAAAATAAAAATAAAAATACCGAGTCCAATGCTATTAATAAACTCAGACTCTACGTATTCACCAACCCAAGGTTGGAGTTTAGGTACTGCGATAATTGTAACAATCAAAGACAACACCCACTTCATAAAAGATATAAAACTAAGAGAAAAACCTTTTAACGCACATGTTAACATGCTGTAAATCATAATTACCAAAAACACAGTATCAAAAAGATTAAATTTATCGTTAAAAAAATCTAAAAAAACCTCAAACATCTATATTATTTTTCATTACTAAATGGTTTTAGAATTAATATTAATTTAGGCAATAAAGTTAAAACAGATAGTAAAGCTAGCAACATTGCAATGCCAGTGAATATTCCAAAATAAATAGTAGGAATAAAATTTGAAAGAACTAATATTGAAAATCCAAAAATAATTGTTATTGATGTATTTAAAATAGCTACTCCGACTGTTTTATGGCATCTATCTAAAGTAAGTTTATAATCATTAAATTTTGCATACTCTTCCTTAAATCTATAAATATAATGTATACTATTATCAACAGCTATCCCTATTGTTATTGCGGCAATAGTAATTGTCATCATATCCAACGGAATTTCTAATATACCTATTATTCCTAGAATAAATAAAGCAGCTAAAAAATTAGGAACAACACCTATAAAAGCAAGGATAATATTTTTAAATAAAATTAGAAACATTAGAGAAATACCTAACATTACTATTCCCAAAGTTAATATTTGAGATTTAAAAAGACTTTGAAGTAAATTATTAAATAAAATTAAAACCCCAGCTAATTTAAATTCATCCTTCTCTAATCCCAATTTTGAATTAATATCTTTATTTATCTTTTTTATTAGATCATTTCTTCTTAAATCTTTCAGAGAGTCTTTTATTCTTACACTTATTCTAGCCTCATCATTTTCTACTGATATATAAGGTGATACAATTTCTTTCTTAATGCTATCTGGAATTTTACTATATAAGACTGCAATTTCCAGACTTTGCAATTTTTTTTTGTTAAGATCATCAGCAACTCTTATGATTGAACCAAATGATAAAACTTTTCCAATTTCAGGCAAAGAGTCTAAATAATCGTGAACTTTATTAATTTTATCAATTTTATCTCTAGTAAACCAGTAAGTTTCTTTTTCTTTATTTTCTTCTTCATCCCATTCTGCGAATTCGTCATCAGTCTCAGTAGAATTATTTTCTATAGTGGGAAATTTAATAATAATATCCAAAGGAGTTGTACCACCTAAATCATCATCAATTTTTTTCATACCTTTGTATATCTCGGTCTTTTTATCAAAATAATTTATAAAACTATTTTCTACCTCCAATTTAGATATTCCAAAAATACTTAGAATTATTATAATTGTTGTCGCTCCAAAAATAGTTTTAGTTTTATCTTTTGAAAAATTTGCTAAAGACATTGTAATTTTAGAGTTTTGAGATTCCTTAACTCTAATCTCACCGCTATTTGCAAAAATATTTAATAATGAGGGTATTAATAAAAAGGTTACCGTAATTGATATGCTTAAACCCATTGTCATCATCCACCCAAAATCTATAATTGGTTTAATACCGCTAAAAATTAGTGATAGAAAAGCACAAATTGTTGTTAAAACAGTATAGAGAATAGGTAAAATCATTTTTTTACACGCTTCAAAAATAACGTCTTTGTTACTTAGTTCAGGAAATTCTTTTTTCAATTGAATGTACCGCACTGTTAAATGAATGTTCATCGCCATATTTAAAATTAACATTAATGCAATAAAATTTGATGAAATAACTGTTACCTTCCAACCAACAAGACCTAATAGACCAATCATAATAGCCACGGATATAGAACAGCCCATTAAAGGCATTAATACCCATTTAATATTTTTAAAAATAAACCACAAAGTAATAATAATAAAAATAAAAACACCTAAACCGAAAACTGTTATATCATTTTTAATAAAAGTCATCATATCATCAGATATCATAGGAATTCCTCCAAGATGAACTTTTGCATCATCTGAATATTTTTTTATAACTTCTCTAATTTCATTTATATTTTGATGATTTTTTTGATTATATATATTTTTATAATTTTCATAATCTTTCAAAAAAATTTTATACTTTTCTTTGTCCTCTTTTGTAAAATTCCCACTTAATGATTGATCGTAATATTGATTTTTAAGTTTTATAAATTGGTTTAATTTTTTATCTTTTTTTAAATAAACTACTATCCCAGAGGTTTTTCCATCTTTGCTAATAACATAATCTTTGTAAATCGGGCTATTCAAAATCTCTTCAAATCCTCTTTTTTTATCAATGTCAGGATATGCAAGTGTTTTAAAATTCTTAAGTCGATCCATTAATGGTTCATCTGTACTTTTTAATAAAGGAACATCTATAATAGTGATCACGCTCTCTACCCAGGATAATTTTTCAATCTTGGATTTTAAAAATTGAAGATTAATAATTGTTTCCTCGTCTGAAAAGCTTAAAATTGGACTATAAGTAAGTACTAAAAAATCTTTTGATCCGTATCTTTCATTGATTTCTCTTAAAAATTTAAGATCTTTATCTCCTTCTATTAATAAAGCATCTGATGAAGCATCCAGTTTAAAATTTTTAGCTTGAATGAGAAAAAAACATAAAATTATTATTATGAGACCTAGAGTAAATTTTGAATAATCTAATACAAGTTTTTTATAAATATTAGGTATCATCGATAATTTCAGGTATACCTTAAATCACGAATAAAAAAAGAAAAATTAAACTAATTTTTTGTTAAATCTTTAAACCTTGTATACATTCCCTCAAACTCGACCTGTATATTACCAGTTGGACCATGTCTTTGTTTTCCAATAATTATATCTGCTAGTCCATTTATGTCATTCATTTTTGACTGCCATTCAGCATGCTCTATCGATCCTAATTTGGGTTGTTTTTTTTCAAGATAATATTCTTCTCTGTAAACAAACATTACTACATCGGCATCTTGTTCTATTGAACCCGATTCTCTTAAATCAGATAATTGCGGTATCTTATCATCTCTTTGCTCAACAGCTCTTGAAAGCTGAGACAATGCTAAAACTGGAACACTCAATTCTTTTGCTAAGGCTTTCAACCCCTGGGTAATTTCTGAAATTTCTTGAACCCTTCCATCATTTTTTCGTGAGTTAGTCCTCATTAACTGAATGTAATCAACCACAATTAAGTTTAAACCAAACAATCTTTTTAACCTCCTAGCTCTATTACTTAGCGCTGAAATAGTGATAGCTGGTGTTTCATCAATATATAAAGGTAAATCATAAATATTTCTCGAAACTTCAATATATTTATTTAATTGTTCCTCTGAAGCTTTACCTCGTCTTATATCATTAGATTTTATTCTAGATTGTTCAGACAAAATTCTCGTTGATAATTGTTCAGAAGACATTTCAAGCGAAAAAAAAGCAACAGAAGTTTTTTCTCCGTTTTTAAAAATTTGTTTTGCAGCGTGGTATGCAATGTTTGTTGCAAGAGCTGTCTTTCCCATAGAAGGCCTGCCTGCAATTATAACTAAATCTGATTTATGCAATCCTCCAAGTTTTTCATCTAGATCAGTAAGACCAGTTGGCACCCCAACAATTCCTTGATCACTCTGCATAGCTTGAGTAGCCATTTCTATAGTTTGATCTAAAGCTTGATTAAACTTCATATAGGATTGAGAAAAATTACCTCTTTCAGCTAATTGATATAAGAATTGTTCAGCCTCTTCTATAATATTTTCCCCAGTTTTATCAGTTTTATCGTCGTGAGATTCTTCAGCTATTTTTTCTGCAATAGAAATTAATTCTCTTTTTAAATGTGATTCATGAATTACTTTTGCATAATCAACTGCTTGTTTTATAGAAGAAGAAAATCTTGTTAACTTGACAAGATAATCTACTCCACCTACCTCATTAAGACTGTTATCATTTTCAAAATAATTCTTTAGGGTGATAGGATTAGCTATCATTCCTTTATTATTTAAATTTTCAATTACATCATAAATCTTTTTATGTATTGGATCAAAAAATTTAGCTGAATTTATTAAATTAGATATATCATCAATAATATCATTATTAACTAAAACAGAACCTATTAAGGCTTGTTCAGCTTCAATATTGGAAGGTAATTTTTTTTCAATATTACTGACATTAAGTTTAACTTCTTCCATCTCAGTATATTAATACTAATTTCTTTAAAAAAAATTAAAACTTACACACTCTTTTTTCAACCTGTGGAAAAAGTTTATTTATTTGACGATTTAATTTTTTCAACAACCACTGTTACTTTTGCAGCTACTTCGTCGAATAAATTAATTACTATTTTGTATGACCCGATTTTATCTATTTCTTTTCTTAAATCTATTTGTGAAGGACTAATTTCGACTTTTAAAACTGATTTGAAAAGATTAGATACTTCTTTAGGTTTTATAGATCCGTAGAGATCACCATTCTCTTTAGACTCTTTTGAAAATTTAATTGTTTTATTATTAATTTTACTTGCTATATCTTTAAATTGTTTTTTAATTTCGTTATTTTTTTTATTTAAACTTTCCTTTTTTTTATTAACAAAATCAATATTCTCTTTGTTAGCCCTAAGTGCTTTTCCAGTTTTAAGAAGAAAGTTTCTTCCATATCCATTTTTTACTTCAACTTGATCTCCAATTTTGCCGAGTTTTAATATATTTTCTAATAGTATTAATTGCATTTTATATAAGAGCTAAGATTTTTGCTTTTTTTATTTCGCTCGTGAGTTTTTTTTGTTTACCTTGAGATACTGATGTAATTCTAGACGGAAGTATTTTTGAATTGTCGGAAACATATCTTTTTAAAAGTTTAACATTCTTATAATCGATAGCAGGAGCGTCTTTTCCTGATAGAGGACATTTTTTTGAAAATCTACTTTCACTTTTTTGAAATAAGCTTAACTTATTAAGAGGGTTTTGAGATTTTTTCTGAAATTTTCTATTTTTTCTCTTCATTTGATTTTATCTTTTCTTCTTTGCTAAAGTACTCTTTACTAGTATCTAATCTTTTATATTTAATAGTTAAGCATCTTAAAACTGAGCTATCAAGGCTTGTATTTTTTTTTATTTCTTCTAATGTTTTGGAGTTACCCTCGAATTTGTAGTGTATGTAAAAACCTTTATTATAATTTTTAATTCTTCTTGCAAAATTTAACAATCCCCACTTTTCAACTTTAACGACTTTTCCAGAGCTTTTATTAATCAGATCGTTGTATTTATCCTCTATCTTTTTTAAATCAATAGTTGATAAGTCCTGCTTTGCTATCAATGTATGTTCATAAAAATTCATTATTTTCTCGCTTTATAAAGTTTTCTTATATTAAAGACAGGTTTTATACTATTATAAACTTCCCATTTCAACAGTAATATAATAAAAAAATATTAAATTATTAAATGAAAGCTCTCTTATTTCCAGGTCAAGGTTCTCAAAGTGTAGGTATGGGATCTGAATTTTATAAGAATTTTGATATTGTTAAAAAAATTTTTGAAGAGGCTGATGAAAAGTTAGGATTTAAAATTTCAAAAATTATTCTTGAAGGTCCTGATACCGAGCTTAAATTAACAAAAAATACTCAACCAGCGATTTTAATTATAAGCTACTCAATATTCAAAGTTTTAGAAAACGAATTTGGATTAGAAAAAAAAAAAATTAAATATTTTGCAGGTCATTCGCTTGGCGAATATAGTGCTTTGGTTTGTTCTAATTCTTTAAACTTCAGAGATGCATTATTTCTATTACATGAAAGAGGAAAAGCTATGCAGGAGGCTGTTCCCCTGGGAGATGGATCTATGTTAGCAGTTTTAGGTGTAAATATTGAAGAAATTAATAATTTTATTTCTAAAATTTCAGAAAAAAAGGTTTGCGAGATTGCTAATGACAATGCAGATGGACAAATTATTATAAGTGGAGAAACTAAAGCTATCGATGAATTAAAAACTATTTTAAAAAACAATAATAAAAAAAATATTTTATTACCAGTAAGTGCTCCGTTTCATTGTTCATTGATGCAAAGTGCAGCTAAAAAAATGAAAAATAAAATTAATCCAATAATATTCAAAAAACCTGATTTAGAAACAATTAGTAATGTAACCGCCTTACCAGAGAAAGATCCTGATAAAATTAAAAAATTACTAGTAGAGCAAATATATAGCAAAGTTAGATGGAGAGAGAGTATTATAAACATATCAAAAAAAGGAATAACTGACTTTATTGAAATTGGTCCTGGAAAAGTCTTGTCAGGGTTAGTTAAAAGAATTATAAAAGGTAGTAATACTATGAGTATTAATTCAGTTGAAGAAATAAAAAAAATAATTGATGAATTTAAAAAATAAAAAAGTAATAATTACTGGAGCTACAGGTGGTATTGGAAATAGTCTGGTTAAAAAATTTCACGAAAGTGGAGCTTTAATTTTAGCCACAGGAACAAAGGAAGAAAAATTAAATAAACTTAAAGATAATTTTAGCAACATACGTATTGAAAAATTTAATTTAGACGATCATCAAGAAATTGACTCATTTATAGAGTCTGCCTGTAATAAGCTTAATGGTTTAGATGTCCTTATTAATAATGCAGGAATAACCTTAGATAGTTTGACAATAAGACTTTCTGAAGAAAACTGGAAAAAAGTTCTAGATATCAACTTAACTTCAACTTTTTTAATGTGTAAATCATCAATTAAAAAGATGATTAAAAATAAATCTGGCAAAATTATTAATATTACATCAATAGTAGGGCATACTGGAAATTTTGGCCAAGCAAATTATTCCGCCTCTAAAGCAGGAATAGTTGCCTTCTCTAAAAGTTTAGCACTCGAATATGCAAAAAAAAATATTAATATAAATTGTATTTCACCTGGTTTTATTAAAACCGAAATGACAGATAAAATTCCTGAAGAATATAAAAAATTGTTAATAAACAAAATTCCCGCAGGGGATTTAGGAACAGGAGATGATGTATCTAATTGTGCAGCTTTTTTAGCTTCAGATATGGCTAATTATATAAATGGTGAAACCATTCATGTTAATGGTGGAATGTATATGGCTTGACAAACTCAATGAATAATTTAATAAGAATTTTAATATAAAAATCAAAAATAAGGATTTAAATGTCAAAAGATATAAATTCAAAAGTTAAGAAAATAGTCGCCGATCATTTGGGCGTTGAAGAGGAAAAAGTAACCGACGAAGCAAGTTTTATTGATGATCTTGGTGCTGATAGTTTAGATACTGTAGAATTAGTTATGGCTTTCGAAGAGGAATTTGGTTCTGAAATTTCCGATAGTGAAGCTGAAAAGATTTTAACAGTAGGGGATGCAATTAAATTTATTGAGAGTAAATCGACTCAATAATTTTAAATTTTTAGATGAAACAAAAACATGACATTGTCATGCTAGTTCTATCTTCTCCCTCTGGCGCTGGAAAGACTACAATCTCAAAAAAAATTCAACAGAAATATCCTAACTTTAAAATTTCAGTATCGCATACAACAAGAAAACCAAGACCCAATGAAGTAGATGGAGTAGATTACCATTTCGTAGATAAAAAAAAGTTTAAGGATTTAGTGAATGATAATCAATTTTATGAATTCGCTGAAATTTTTGGCAATTACTACGGAACTTCAAAAAAATCAATTAAAGATTTACAAGAAAAAAATTACAATATTTTATTCGACATAGATTGGCAAGGAACTCAACAATTAGCTAAATTTAAAGATCTAGATTTATTAAAAGTTTTTATTTTGCCACCAAATAAAAATGAACTTGAAAACAGACTATCACTTAGAAATCAAGATAAAGAGGAAGTGGTTAAGCAGAGATTAAAACATTATTCAGATGATATTTTGCATTGGCATGACTACGATTACGTAGTTATAAATGACAACTTAGAAAATTGTTTTAAACAAATAGAAAAAATTATTGAGGACAATACTTCATTTTCTCTCAACGATTTTCTCAAATAATTGAGTGATTTTATAATAACTATTCTCTGAGATTTCAGAAGGTCTTAATAAAAGGTTAAGATTTAGTTTGGAAATAACTACTTTATTTTTATTAAAAATAATATCTAAAGGTTTATTTATCATCTTCCTTTTTTTTGAAAAAAATATCTGAGTAATTTTCTCTAAATTTTTCAGATTTTTGATCTTATGGCTTAATTTTTTTTTTGGTTGAAAAAGTAGAACTGTAGAGTTTATTTTTGGTCTTGGAAAAAAACAATTATTGGAAACATCGAAGCATTTATTGACATTTAATTTAAATTTCGTAATTATGGATAATCTACCGTAATCTTTTTCTTTAGAGTTTGCTATAATTTTATCACCAACCTCTTTCTGAAACATAAATATTAATTTTGAATAAAGTGGAGGCCAGCTATCTTGTCTTAAAAATTTTATAAGAATTTGTGATGAAATATTATATGGAAGATTTCCAAATACTATAGAGCCTTTTTTAACTATTTTCTTTAAGTCTAATTCAAGTAAATCTTTATTAATAATCGTAACATTATTATGATTGATAAATTTTTTTTTTAGTATTTCGACTAATCCATTATCTTTTTCAATTAAAATTAATTTTTTAGGTTTACATTTGATAATATTTTGAGACAAATTTCCTGACCCGGGTCCTATTTCAACAATATCTTTATTATTAATTTGAGTAATTGAAGTAATTTTTTTTATTATATTTTGATCTATTAAAAAATTTTGTCCTAGAGATTTTTTATAATTTAACATTACTTTTTCTTAAAATGAATTTTATACATTCTTCCAAACTTTGAGAATTGGCTTTATTTTTTTTTATTAAGTCTTCCGCAGTCCCATGATCTGGCGATCCCCTTAAATAATTCAAACCAAATGTTAAATTAATTGCTTTGAAATTATTTAATGATTTAAAAGACGGTAAAATTTGATCATGGTACATTCCAACTATAACATCAAAATATTTTGTATTTAAAAAAATTGTATCTGCAGAAAAAGGACCAGAAATATTGATTTTTTTTTTTAAAATCTTTATTGCCGGAATAATTATTTTTTTTTCTTCTGAGTTTGATTTAAATTCACTGTTATGAGGATTTAATCCCAAAATAGCAATTTTGGGTTTTTTTTTTAATATTTTTTTGTAATATTTGTTTAAAATATTAACTTTAGTCAAAATTAGTTGTTTTGAAATTTTTTTCGACACGTATTTCAAGCTTATGTGAGTGGTTAAAGGTACAACTGAAATATCTTTATTATATAAAAACATTACTTCATTATTTTGTTTTTTATGCTTTTTCGATAAATACTCTGTAACTCCTTGATTTGAATTTTTAAAAACTTTTCTTTTATTTATTGGGCAGTTAATAAATCCTAAGATTTTTTTACTAAATGCTAATTTATGAGCTAAGTCTAATGAGTTTAAAATATATCTCCTGGACTCGTTGTTTTTAAAAGAAAAAGGTTTTTTAAATTTTAAAGGAATATCTATAATTTGTAGTTTATTATTGTTAGATAGAAATTTGATATTTTTTATTTTTTCTAAGGGTAATTTTTTTTTAATTATTTTTAATTGTTTTTTTAATAATTCATAATTACCTATCAAAAAAATTTTTTTTTTAGAAATCTTATCTAATTTAGACCATGATTTTGCAATAATCTCTGAGTTTATACTTTCCGGTTCTCCTATAACAATAGCAAGTTTTTTCATTTATTTAACTCAATTAATGTATTATTTTCAACATTTGCAAGGTGCGATCTTGAAAACAAATTTAATTTTTCATTTTTCTTTTTATTAATTATTTGCTCTTTTAGTTTTTTTAAGTCAGGGTTTTTTAAAATATTGTATCTTAAGTCATTGATTTTTAAAAATACAATTGATTCTTTATCTGTTATCGCGTTAGAAATTTCTCCTTTTTCTAATTTTTTGAGCTCATTCAAATAATTTGATGATAAGCTTTTTTCAGAAATCCAGCCTAAATTACCAAAATTATTTTTAGTCGGAGAGGTACTAAACTTTATTATTGCTGAATTAAAACCTTCGTTTTGAATCACTTTTTTTATATTTTTTATTAGTTCATCCATATTTTCTTGTGATACATTCAGCTGTATTTCTGAAATGTTATATTCTTTTATTTTATTTTCCATATTCATTAATTTTTCAAGCTCATTATCTACCTCAATCATATTTATATTAATCTGATTTTTGTATAATGAAAAAATTACTGAATTCCAAAGTAAATTCGTCTTATATCTATCTTCGAATAATTCATAATTTAAATCATTTTCTTTAAAAAAAGTTTTTAAACCAGATTTTTGGACATTTAAAGCATTTGAAATTTTGATCAAATAGTTATCCAAGTCATCTCTATTGAATCTATCTTCATTATATTTTTCAACTTCATTTTTTTTTAAATAATAGTTCTTAAGTGCATTCAATGCAGAGTTTTTACTCATATTAATATTATTTTGTGATACCTCTCTTCCGTTTAATATTAGATTTATTAAAATTTCATTTCTTAAATCTCCTTCTGTAATTATATAATTACCTACTTTGAGAACTATAGAATTTTCAATCTTACAATAAACATTATTTGTAAATGAAAATAAAAATATCAATAAACAAAATATTTTTAAATTAGACTTCATCTGTCAAATTTTGGACTATTTATATCTCCAAATGGAATTAATGAAATAGTAAACATAATTGAATTGTCAGGCTCTATATCTCTGTCTGTATAAAATTCTCTTCTATATAAAATACCAGCTTTTAAACAATCGTTAATATAATTATAACTTAAATTATAGAATTCTGCAGAATTTGTTAAAAGATTCCTTTTGGTGGCGAATCCAATGCTGCCAGAGTCACTTAAATTTACCTCTAGGTCAGTTTTTAAATACTCCTGATTTCCTATATGATTTTTTTCTTCTAAATATCCAATATTGAATTTAGTGTTCTTAGTTATAAAATCTGATGATATTTCATTGTAATTAAAATCATTATAATTTTGATCTATAGAAAAATTATAATTTAACTTCAAATTTTTACTTATTGAAAAACTTGAATCACCAACTACATCTGAAAATCTTTGATTCAACGAAGTTTTTGGATGTATTTTTTCATTTTCTTCTGAATTAATTATTTGTCCAATTCCAAATGAAAGTTTTTCCTCTCCAATAGTTTTATCATTTAATAAATTACTTTTTTTATACTCAAACCCAAAGGCAGTACTTAAGCCAGTTTCAATTACGTCAATGTCTTGTGTCTTGTTAAAATTGAATAAATTTGAATATTTTAGAGGGCTTCCAGTATTCAATTTTCTCATATGACCAGGAGCATACCTAATCATAAGTTTAGGTTTAATAAGATGATTATTTTTCGCCATTTCATCGTTTTTATAAAAAGATAAGTTTGCAAGATAACCAAAGGCAGCTGATATCTCAGAGTTTAAATCATCTGTTTTATAATTATCAGCATTTTTTGCTTCATAATTGACAGTCTTAAATAAAGTTTTTAATTGATTTTGAATCCCGTAATAACTGTTCCATTTATTTGACTGCCATTCGAAATCATTTACGAATAGTTCAGTCTGCTTATTTACATCATAGTTTCTAACTCTAAAATTAGATGCGAGATCCATGACACCATATTTTTCGTCTACAAATAAGTTTTTATTAAATGTTAAGTAGGGTAAAATATATTCATACTTAGAATTATTTTCGACAGTTAGATCATCATAAGCACTCAAAGTAGCACCAAAATATAAATCTTCTTTTTGATAATCAAACTCGATATTATTTTCTAAAACATCAATCTCATTTTTTGCTAACAATGTATCTATATCATGAGCTTTAAGATAAGTGTCATTCGAAGTGGTTTGTATATCGAAATTAAAATTAGTTATTGAATTGTCATCATTAAAAAGAGATCTGCTATATTTTGAAAAAAAATGTGTACGAGAACCTTCAGTTTTTACTGCGGTGTTATTTTTATAGCCTTTAGTATATCCACTATCTAATATTAAATAAGAATTTTTAAAAGATTGACGGTACTCAGCCAACATCAAAGGATTTTCTCTTCCATATATTTTTGGAGTAAGGGTAATATCTTTATCATTTGCGATGTTGAGATAATAAGGAATTGTTACACTTGCTCCAAGACTTGTACTATCATTAAAAGAAGGAATTAAAAATCCTGATCTTCTTTTGACTGAGGGATCTGGATGTGACAAAACCGGAAAATAGAAAATCGGAAAGTCATAAACTTTTAAAGTTGCATTATCATAATAAATTGTTTTATTAGCATTATTGTGTCTAATCTTATCTGATCTTATTTCCCACGCAGGACATTTTTCACCCTTTTTTTTCTTACAATATGTAAAAACACCTTTCTGAAATTCACTTCCAGTTTTGGTAATCACAGCACTATTTGAAAAAAATCGTGGTTCATTTTTTTCATTAATCTTAAAATCTGACTGATTTAAAAAAGCTTTTACATCAGTGCCAACAATTTTATTTTTTTTTTCGTCAATGTATATTTCTGAGAAAAAATAATTATTTTTATTAACATCATTAACTTCAATTTGCCCCTTTGAAAAAAACATATTGTTTTTTATAGAATATTGAAAATTTTGAACATCTATTGTATTTCCATCAATATCTAGAACTTTGGCCGGATTTTCAGAGTAGATTTTTTTATTAATATTGTCAAAAAAAATTGTTGATCCAAATATTTGATATTTATTTTCTGTTGTTATTTCTGTATTAGATAAAGTTTTAAGCAACTGTTTGTCTTTTTCATAAATTGCCTCATTAGTTTTTAGAATATTGTTACTAATATCTTTTGCTTTAACATTACCAGTAAATTTTACTTCTTGACTATCTTTGAATACTTTTATTTTATTAGAGTTAATATCTAACTCATTTGAATAGAGATGAGTTTTAAAAAAAAATAATATTAATATAAATAAAATAAATTTATTTTTCATTTATTTGTATAACTCCTATTGAGCAGAATAAACCAATTGCTATTATTGGCATCCATATAGATAACATTAAAGAAATTCTGTTAGTCTCCGCTAGAGCCATTGATAAATCTTTAAAAAAATAAATAACAACACAAGAAATTATAGCAATAAAAATATAATATAAGTTTTGCGTTTTTCTGATTGAGCCCAGCGTAAAAATTGAAGCTAAAACTACCATTAAAAATAAAAAAATAGGCAATGAAAGAGAGTCGTTCAATTTTTTACTTAGCAGCTTTTTTGTGTATCCTTTTTTAATATATTCATCGTATTCAGTTATTAAACTTACAAAAGATATTGTATCTAAATTTTTATATAATGAATTTAATTTAGCTTCATTGAAGTTTGAAGTAATTTCGTAATATTTAGACTCCTTTAAGTCATATAAATCGTTACTAAATTCATAAATTTTAACATCATTTAAGATCCACAATTTATTTGAAATATCAGCATTTTTTGACTCAAGCCTTTTTTTAATTTTTTTATTTTTATCAAACTCATAAATTGTAATATTTTTTAAAAAACTACTCTCCAAACTTTTTGCTTTGGTTATTCTAAAATTTCCATTATTAATTTCTTTTATCCAAACCCCATTTTTATTAATTGACACTAAATGATCAATATCCTTAGAATATGTAGCCTTCGTTTTTTCATAAAATTTTATCATGACTGACGTCACAGGAGTAATTGCAAATAAAATTAAAAAACCAAAAATTAAAGCCGTGCTTGAAAGCAATAAAATTATTTTCCAATTAGAAAAACCAAATACCTTTAAAGAAAGTAGATCGTTATTTGATTGAAGAGATAGAAAATAATACATCGATGCCAAAAAAATTGCAAAAGGCATTAATTTTATTAAAAGATTTGGTACGTACATTATTGTTAAAAGAAAAGGTAAGCCTAATCCAATATTTAAATTTTTGAAAAAATTAATTTCTTCAAATAAATTTAAAATTATACCAAAACAAAAAATTATCAACAGAGTATTTAAAACAATTTTTAAGAAATTTAGAGTTATATATTTATAAAGAATTTTATTCATTTTTTTATTTTTTCACTTCGCATAGATTTCAAGAGAATAAAGTATGTGATAGGCAAAACCACAATAGGAGTTATAAAGTAGGTTATAAAGCTAAAAAATGAAAATCCTGAATACCTGACAAAAATTTCAGCCCATATTAAGATTAAAAAACTTATTAAAAAGTATAAATATGGTTTTGAAGATTTTTTTTTATTTTTTCTATTTGTAACTAATAAAAAAGAACTTATCAAAGTAATCAATGGAATATAAAATGGCATACCCAACCTTCTTGAAATAGTCTCAACAACATCTTTTTTTACATTTTTAGGACAATTAAGAAGAATTTCAAAATTATCTTTTCTAAAAACACAATTAATTAATATAAGTGTTGATGTTTCTTGAAGTTTTGGAAGAATTATGGATCTAGAAGCGAGCTGGTCAAGTAATAAAGTAGTTTTTTCAAAATTGATATTATTTATTTCTCCATCTAGTTTTTGAGTCTGTATCAAGCCATTAAACATGATTAATTTTGAATCTTTAAAGAATCCGCTTTGTGCAATTATAGTTGTATTATTAGAATTTTTTTGTTCTGAAATTATACTTTTAAAAACCTGATTTTCATCTCTAATAAAAATATTTTTCATCATATTATCTTCAATTTTGTCTACGTAAAAAGTTACTCCCTTTAAAGAATCGCTAAAGTCATTTGTTTTAACTACAGAAGATATAGATTCTAAACCTGAAGTTTTAATAATCGTCCTAGATTTATTCAATGCCGAAGGTGTTATAAATGTGGCGAATAAAAGTTGAATAACCAACACAATTATCGAAACGTATAAAAGTAAATTTACAAGCTTTATCTTGTTTAAACCTGTAGTCCATAAAATTATTAATTCATTTTGTCTTTCAAATTTTATTAAAGATAATATTAGAGACAAGAGAAAAGCTAGAGGTATAAATTTTGTAATTATATTAGTTATATTAAAAAGTGAAAATGATAGGTATGTTATTACAGAATGACCATCTTCTACAATTAAATCAAGAAAGTTAACCGCTCTAACTGTCCAAGCAATAGTTGTAAAAGCGAACAAAATAGTCAAAAATGATTTAAGTATTTCTGCGGTAAAGTATCTGTAAATTTTGTTTTTTAGCATAAGAAATTGATATATATAAATAATGCAACTTTAATTAAAACTCAACCTATGATAGTACACTATGACTAATATTCCATTGAAATATGATGTATTTGAACATATATACCATTCAGCTCTATTTATTTAAAACATATGCCTATAAAAATTAATTATTCAAAAAAAACAAGCAGCAAAGCCTCATCTAATCTTGTCTTATTTTCTAATGAGAAATTCAGTATTAACGATTTAAAAAAATATCTTTCAAGTTCAGAGTTTTCTTACATAAATGATTTATTGAAAACAAGTGATTTAAAAAAAAATATGTTTGTTTTTGAAGTTAATTCAAAAAAAAAGATTGTTTTGATTTCCATCAAAAAAGATTTAAAGAGCTTTGATATAGAAAATTTAGGAGCTGAATTCTATGGTCGAGTAAACCATGGAAAGAATAGTGAGTATTTTATAAATTGCGATAGTGTAAGAAGTAAAATAGAAAATTTTATTGGTCATTTTCTTCATGGAATAAAATTAAAGTCATATGAATTCAAAAAATATAAAACAAAAAAAACTGAAAGAATTATTTCTATAAATGTATCTGGAAGTAAAAATAAACCTTCCCAAAAAAGCCAATTAAAATTTAAAGCTTTGGAGGAAGGAACTTTTTATGCAAGAGATTTAGTTTCTGAACCTGGTAATATTTTGCATCCAGATGAATATGCAAAAAGATTAAGCTCTCTAAAAAAAGATGGATTAAAAGTTAATATATACGATGAAAAAAAATTAAAAAAACTTGGCATGAATGCTTTACTTGGCGTAGGGATGGGAAGTATCAGGGGATCTTATCTTGTAACAATGGAATGGAATGGAGCAAAAAACAATTCTAAACCTCTAGCATTTGTAGGAAAGGGAGTTACTTTTGATACAGGAGGATATTCGTTAAAACCTGCTAGATTCATGGAAGACATGACTTACGATATGGCAGGCTCGGCTGCGGTAGTTGGTTTAATGAAAAACTTGGCTTTAAGAAAAGCAAAAATTAATGCTGTAGGCGTTGTAGGTCTTGTAGAAAATATGGTAAGTGGAGTAGCTCAAAGACCAGGAGATATTGTTAAATCTTATAGCGGTAAAACTATAGAAGTATTAAACACCGATGCAGAGGGTCGATTAGTTTTAGCTGATGCATTAACCTTTACTGAAAAAAAATTTAAACCAAAATTTATAGTTGATTTAGCTACTCTAACCGGTGCAATTATAGTTTGCCTTGGCTCAGAATATGCTGGTCTTTTTTCAAATGATGATAACCTGTCTAATCAAATTTTTAATGCAGGAGAAAAAGTGGAAGAGAAAGTATGGAGAATGCCTCTTCATAAAAATTATGATAAGCTGATGAATTCAAAAAATGCTGATATGCAAAATATTAATTATGTTGGTGGAGCAGGGTCGACAACTGCAGCTCAATTTTTACAAAGATTTATCTTAAATAAAACTTCATGGGCTCATTTAGATATTGCCGGTATGGCTTTTTCAAAATATGGTGGAGCATTAAATTCAGGAGGAGCTACTGGTTTTGGAGTGAGACTACTAAATCAGTTAATAGAAGAAAATTATGAGCAATAAAGAGCAAACACTCTCTATAATCAAACCAGATGCAGTTGAAAGAAATTTGTCAGAAAAAATTAAGTCAATTTTTTCAAAAAATAATTTATCAATTTTGGAGACTAAAAAACTACATATTTCAAAAGAAGAAGCAGCAGAATTTTATAAAGTACATCAATCAAAACCATTTTACGATAAACTTTGCAATTACCTATCATCAGGACCTCTAGAAGCTATTATTTTAGAGGGTGAAAATGCAATATCAAAAAATAGAGAATTAATGGGAGCCACAAATCCAAAAGATGCAAAGGATGGCACTATTAGGAAACTATATGGTATTTCAATAGACAAAAATTCAGTTCATGGATCCGACTCAGTAGAAAATGCAAAAGTTGAAATAAATTTTTTTTTTAAAGCCTAATATTTTCCTAATAGTTTTATTAGCGCTTCTGGATATGATTTGTATTCGACTTTTTGGGTTTTAATCTTTAGGGTTTTTTCATTGTCATAAGGTTCAATCTTAAAACTTTTTTTTAATATTATTTTTCCAGAATCCAAGTTTTCATTTACAAGATGCACTGTACAACCAGTCATTTTTTCCTTATTTTCAATAATTCTTTTGTATGTATTTATTCCTTTAAATTTTGGAAGTAAAGACGGATGAATGTTTATAATTGGCTTTTTAAAACTTCGTATAAAATTTTTAGGTAAAATTTTCATATAGCCCGCTAAACATATTACTGAAATATTTCTTTTCGTTATTTCATTAAGAGCTTTTAAATCATAGTTTTTTTTCGATGTATTAATTATTAAAAATGGAATAGCGAACTTTTTTGCATACATTAATCCTTTCGCATTTTTCTTATTAGATATAATTAATTCAACTTTAATCGGAAAGCTATTATCTCTAGATCTTTTTATAAGAGTATTTAAATTAGTACCTTTACCTGAAATAAAAACACATGCCCTTTTTTTTACCATTTTAATTTATTTAACAAATTAATTCTTGATTTTGATTTAGAGATATGACCAATTTCATAGGGCTTATAATCATGATTAAAAAAGTTTTTAATTTTACCTATATCTTTTCTTTTACAAATTAAACAAAAACCAACCCCACAATTAAAAGTTTTTAACATTTCTTTATCCGATATATTATTTTTTTTTAACCATTTGAAAACTTTTAAAATTTTTATTTTTTTTAAATCAATACTTATTGATAGATTATTTGGAACTGATCTCATTAAATTCTCAACCAAACCACCTCCTGTAATGTGTGCAGCTGAATTGATAAGTTTTCTATCAACTAAATTTAAAATTTCTTTTGCATAAATTTTTGTTGGTTTTATAATCTCCTTAATTAATTTGCTAGGTATTTTTTTGTTTTTTAATATTTTTCTTACAAGAGAAAAACCGTTAGAGTGTATTCCACTAGATGGTATCGCTAATATAACATCTTTATTTTTAACATTTTTTTTTAAAAGTAATTTTTTTTTTGAGACAATACCAACAGAAAATCCAGCTAAATCAAACTTGTTGTTTTCATAAATTCCTGGCATTTCAGCAGTTTCACCTCCAGCTAGTTGACACTTTGAAATATTGCATCCTTTTAAAATTCCCTTAATAATTAATTTTAACTTTTTAAGATTTATTTTACCTATTGCAATATAGTCTAAAAAAAATAGAGGCTTAGCTCCCTGAACAATCAAATCATTGACGCACATTGCAACTAAATCTATCCCAATTGTATCAAATTTTTTAAATTTGTTTGCTAACTCTAATTTAGTCCCAACACCATCAGTAGAAGAAACAATTATAGGATCTTTTATTTTACTTTTACTTAGATCATACAAAGACCCAAATGCTCCAATATTATTAGATTGTTCGGATGCCCCCTTTTTTTTGACATTTTTCTTTGAAATTTTTGCTATGTGAGTAACAAATTTATTCGCCAATTCTATATTTACACCACTTTTTCTGTAACTATTTTTTGTTTTTTGCATCAATTAAATGATATTTATTTCAATAAATGAAAAATTTTATAATAATTCTAATAATAGTCTTTTTGT
The DNA here is from genome assembly GCA_902581775.1 of uncultured Pelagibacteraceae bacterium. Classification (GTDB taxonomy): domain Bacteria; phylum Pseudomonadota; class Alphaproteobacteria; order Pelagibacterales; family Pelagibacteraceae; genus Pelagilacustribacter. Next base: position 125,561 of record CACHPJ010000001.1, read on the forward strand.
TTAAAACGGAAAATGTTTTTTCTAAAAATAGTATTTTTGATGTTGATAATATTATTATAGACAATAAAAGTAAAATAAGTAGCACCCAAATATTGGATAAAGCTTTTGAAAAAGGTTTCTTAAAACTTACAAAAAAAATATTACTTAATCGTGATTTAATAAAAGTAGAAGAAGTAAAATTAGCACAAATTCAAAAATTAGTTTCCAGTTATCAAATCATTAATAAAGAAGATTTAAAAGAGAAAGATCAAATTCTAGTGAATATTTCTTTTGATAAAGATAAAATAAATAGTTTTTTTAGTGAAAAAAATATTTCTTATGCTGATATATCTCAATCAAATATAATGTTATTTCCAGTTTTGTTAGAAAAAGGAAATATATTTTTATTTAATAATAATTATTTTTTCAATAATTGGAATAAAAATTTAAATGAAGATAAATTTATTGATTATCTTTTGCCTATTGAAAGCTTAGAGTATATCCAGGCTATAAATAAAAGTGAAGGTAATTTAGAATTAATTGATTTTAAAAATTTGCTTACAAGCTATGGTATAAAAAATTACATTCTTTTGATAATTGAACCTAAGGTAAAGTCAAAAGTTTTCTTAAAAGGGGAAATATATGATAATCAAATTATAAAGAGATATAATTTTGATTTATCTGAAATTGATGAGAAAAAAAAGAATGATTTTATAATTAAATCAATTAGAGATGAAATAAATGAATTGTGGAAATTACAGAACCTTATAGATATAAGAACACCGTCTTTTTTAAATGTTAAATTAGAATTGAAAAGAACTAGCGATTTAATAAATCTTCAAAAAAATCTAGCAAAAATTGATCTCGTAGAAAATTTTTCAGTGTCGGAATTAAACAAAGACTATGTGAAAGTAAAGATAAAATATTATGGTAAAATTGATAAAATAAAAAAAAAATTTAATGATAATAATTTAAAAACTTCAATTAAAAATAATCAATGGATTTTTCAAATTTTATAAATGAAACAACTCATTTTTCAATTTCCTTTTAAAACTTCTTACAATGAAAAAGACTTTTATGTCTCTTCAAACAATTTTGAAGTATACAAACTTGTGGAAACATTTCCCAAATGGGTGTCAAAAAAAATAAATATTTTTGGTCCTTCTGGAAGCGGTAAAACCCATTTAGCTTATATTTTAAAAAGTAAATACAACTTTGATATAATAAATGCCGGCAATTTAAAAAAAAATTCTTTAAAAGAAATTGAAATGAAAAAATGTTTAATAATAGATAATTATCACAACAATATTGAAGAAGATACACTATACTCTTTAATCAATACTATAAATCAATCAAATAGCTTTTTAGTAATTAATTCAAAAGAGCCAATAAAAAATATCAATATAAAGTTATTAGATCTTAAATCTAGATTTGAAAGTTTTTTATTCTTAGGTATTGATCTTCCTACCGATGATTTATTGAGAGCAGTCATAACTAAATATTTTTCAGATAAACAGCTTGAAATTAATATTAAATCGCTTGAATACGTTATTAAGAATATTGATAGGTCTTATGAAAAAATAACAAATTTTACTAAAGAAATAGATAAAGTATCTTTATCCACTGGCAAATCAATAAATATTAATTTAATAAAAAGTGTATTAAATAAATAAATAAATTAATGAATAAATATAGATCTCATAATTGTTCTGAACTTTCTGAAAAAGAAATAGGAAAAAAAGTAAAACTTTCAGGTTGGGTACACAGAAAAAGAGACCATGGAAATTTACTTTTTTTAGACCTAAGAGACCATTTTGGTATTACTCAATGTGTTATAGAAAATAAAGATAAAAATTTTAAGTCTCTAGAGAAGCTAAAACCTGAGTCCGTTGTATTAATACAAGGAGAAGTAATTAAAAGATCCAAAGAAACTGAAAACAAAGATCTTAAAACTGGTCTTATAGAGGTAAAAATAAATAACTGTGAAATTTTATCAAATGCTGAAGAATTACCAATGCCAGTTTTTGGCGATCAAGAGTACCCAGAGGAAGTAAGATTAAAGTATAGGTTTATTGATTTAAGACGAAAGATAATGCATAAAAATATTGAACTTAGATCAAAAGTAATATCTTTTTTAAGAAACAAGATGTTAGAAAATAATTTTCTAGAATTTCAAACACCTATATTAACCGCTTCAAGTCCAGAAGGTGCTAGGGACTTCTTAGTTCCAAGCAGAACTCATCAAGGAAAATTTTATGCTTTACCTCAAGCACCTCAACAATTCAAGCAAATGGTCATGATAGCTAGTTTTGATAGATATTTCCAAATTGCACCTTGTTTTAGAGATGAAGACGGAAGAGCTGACAGAAGTCCTGGTGAACATTATCAACTGGATATGGAGATGTCTTTTGTTGAACAAGAAGATATTTTTAATACTGTTGAACCTATTTTTTATAGCTTATTCACAAAGTTTGGAAATAATAAGAAAGTAAATAAAAATCCATTTCCTAGAATAACTTTTAAAGACTCTATGGAAAAATACGGTACAGATAAGCCAGATTTAAGAAACCCTATAGAGATAGTTGATGTGACAAAATTATTTAAATCAGGTGATACAAATTTTAAAATATTTAAAGATAAGGTTCTAAAAGGTGATGTTGTTAAAGCTATACCAGCACCAAATACAACTTCTAAACCGAGAAGTTTTTTTGACAGCCTAAATAACTGGGCTATATCAGAGGGGGCAAGTGGTATGGCTTATATGACATTTGAAAAAAAAGAAAATAAAATTATAGGAAAAGGACCGATTGCTAAATTCTTCAACGAAAAATCAATATCTACAATTGTTAAAGATTGTAAAATTTCTGAAAAAGACTCTTTGTTTTTTGTATGTAATAACATTACAGAGGCCCAAAAATTTTCTGGGCTAGCAAGACAAAAAATTGGTAACGAATTAGAAATTATAGATAAAAATAAATATATTTTTTGTTGGATAACTGATTTTCCAATGTATCATTATGATGAAAAAGAAAAGAAAATTGATTTTAGTCATAATCCTTTTTCTATGCCCCAAGAAAAAATAGAAGAATTTGATAAAAAGGACCCATTAAAAATACTAGCGTATCAGTACGATCTTGTTTGTAATGGTTTTGAACTATCGTCAGGCGCCATTAGAAACCACCTTCCAGAGTATCTTTTTAAGGTTTTTAATAAAGTCGGTTATTCAAAAGAAATGGTAAAAAAAAATTTCCCTGGAATGATAAATGCTCTTTCTTATGGAGCGCCTCCTCATGGTGGGATGGCTCCAGGTATTGATAGAATTATTATGCTTTTAGCGGATGAAAAAAATATTAGAGAAGTTACTCTGTTTCCGCTAAATCAGAATGCGCAAGATTTGTTAATGGGCGCACCAACATATGTGTCAGAAAAACAATTGAAAGAATTGGGTATAAAAACAACGGTAAAAAAATCTAATTCTTAGATTTTAGATTTATTCTAATGTCACTTAAATCTACTAATTTTTCTTCGTAATTACTTCTTACAAATCCTTTAGAAGCTATATTTTTTACTATTTTTAAAAATTTATCGTCTGTTGTATCATTATCTATGTTTACGCTATTGGCTATAGAAGGTGTGTGGGCGAGCTCTTCTTTGCCAAGATAAGAAATTGCAAGTTCTCGAAAAACATAATCTAATATTGAAGTTGCACTTAAAATTCTATCATTTCCCTCAACTTTTCCCGATGGCTCAAATTTTGTATCAATAAAGGCATCAACAAATTCATCTAGCGGCACCCCGTATTGAAGACCTAAAGAAATTGCTATTGCAAAATTATTCATTAGAGATTTAACTAGTTCTCCCTCTTTATTAGTGTCAATAAAAATTTCACCGATTCTTCCATCATTATATTCACCTGTATGTAGATAAACTTTATGTTCTCCTATTGAAACTTTCTGAATATATCCTTTTCTCCTGTCTGGCATTTTAAATCTTGTTTTAATGTAATTTTTAGATTTATTATCTATATCTGGATTTTTTTTCGATTTCCCTAAAACATTATCTGATAAATTTTGTATTATTGGTTTAATTTTACTATCTTTAATCGACGTATCTTTTGTAGACTTCTCTCCAGTTTTTCTTGTTTTACGATTGTTTAATTTTACGTCTATTACCTCTACTTCACCGTCATCTCTGCTGTCGATTTTTGAAAGCTCACTATCATTTAATTCGTTAAGAGAATGTATTGTTTTGAAAGTACAAGTATAATATGTTTCAACAATAAATTTTTTCATTTTTATAAGGGAATCTTGTTATTGAAGATATATATCATATGTAGTAAGTGTCTATAACATAATGATTCAATTCAAAATTGTGTGGATTTAAATTTTATGATCAATTTTAAACTCTTCTTTACTTGGTGGAATAGGCAAACTTTTGGAACTTTACTCAAGACTTTGTTTTTTGGCAAGCTTGTAGGAAAAGATGATAAGGGAAACAGGTATTATCAAAGCAAAGATAATGATAGATGGTTAATTTACTCTAAATCAGTAGAGGCGTCCAAGATACCTAATGAATGGTATTTGTGGATACATCATACTATAGATGAAACACCAAAAAAAGATACCAAAGCCTTTTCATGGCAAAAAGATCGTAAGGAAAATTTAACCGGGACTGATAAAAGTTATAGACCAAATACGATATTAGATAACGAAATTAAAAAAAAATATGAGACTTGGAAAAATTAAAATCTTATTTACTATAATTTTTAATTTTATTTTTCTTAGCCTAAACGCTAATGAAAAAATTTCAACTGTTCCTTTAATTAATTTAGAAAACTTAGAACCTAGTTATGAAGCAGAAGACACCTCCCCAGATAAGTTAAACAATTTAACTAATAAATCTCCTTTAAAGGAAAAAAAAGAAAGTCAAAAAAAAATAGAAAACACTAAAGTTAATTTAATTGGTTTAGATAAAATTACAGCAAAAACATCTACAATAAGCATGAAATTAGGAGAGATAAAAAGATTTGGGTTGCTTGAAATTAAAGTTATTAGGTGTGGAAAAGTCGATTTAGCTGAAAATCAAAATGAAGCTGCTTACATACAAGTTAAAGATACTTCCGACTCAAATAACGAAAAAATCTTTGTCTTTAACGGATGGACTTTTTCTTCTTCTCCATATTTACAACCTATAGATCATCCAGTTTATGATATTAGATTGGTGAGCTGCGAAAATGCTTAATAAAATTTTTCTTTGCTGAGCCAATTTGTATCAAAATTTGATTCAATAAATTTTTTATGTGTTAAAATTTTCTTATGTAAATCTACAGTTGTTGTAATTCCCTCAATAACAAACTCATCTAGAGATCTCAACGTTCTTTGAATAGCTTCTGTTCTGTTCCTTCCTTTGCAGATTACTTTAGCAATTAGGCTGTCATAATAAGGTGTAATTTTACAACCTTGAAAAATAGAACCATCTACTCGTGTCCTAAATCCTGAGGGTTGATGGCATACCTTTATAATTCCGGGGCTTGGTTGGAAATCTTTTGAAGGGTCTTCGGCGTTTATTCTACACTCAATAGAATGTCCTCTTGGGTCAATATCGCTTTGTTTCAAAGCAGTATCTCCTGAAAATGCAATCCACATCTGCTCTTTCACTATATCAATTCCTGTTTGAACCTCTGTTACTGGATGCTCAACTTGAACTCTTGTATTCATTTCTAAGAAGTAAAATTTTCCATTCTCATAAATAAATTCAACTGTTCCAGCACCCTCGTAGCCAATTTGTTCAACCATTTTTACTGTTTTTGAAAGAAGATCCGCTCTCTCGTTATCTTTTAGAACTGGACTAGGTGTCTCTTCAATTAATTTTTGATGTCTTCTTTGAACAGAACAATCTCTTTCACCTAGATGAACGGTTCGATTTTTCCCCGACATTATTTGAACCTCAATATGTCTGGGATTTTTAAAATATTTTTCAATATAAAGCTCATCATTACCAAAATATTTTTGAGCTTCTGATTTTGCAGTTAAAAACAAAGTTTCCAAATCCTTCTCTTTTTCTACAATTTTCATACCTTTCCCCCCTCCACCCCCTGCAGCTTTAATTAAAACTGGAAAACCTATACTTTCACAAATTTTTTTTGCTTCTTTAAAATTTTTAACCGCACCTTCAGACCCTAAAATTATAGGTAAACCATTTTCTTTAGCAATCTTTTTTGCTTCAATCTTATCTCCCATCTTTTTAATAATATTTGCACTCGGCCCAATAAATTTAATACCATGTTTTTCAACTACTTCTGCAAATTTAGAATTTTCTGATAAAAAACCATAACCAGGATGTATAGCTTCAGCTCCTGTCAAATCCACTGCCGACATTAGAGATGAGATATTTAAATAACTATTTTGAGGTTGATGTGATCCAATGCAAACACTTTCATCCGCTAATCTGACATGCATAGAGTCAGAATCGACATCTGAGTGGACGGCAACAGTTGATACTCCCCATTCTTTGCAAGCTCTAATAATTCGAACAGCAATTTCACCTCTATTAGCTATCAATACTTTTTTAAACATTTATTATTTTAACAAAACAAGTGTTTGTCCAAATTCAACGGGTTGTCCATCATTTACTAAAACTTTTTTAACGACGCCGTCATTAGTTGACGCAACATGGTTCATAGTTTTCATTGCTTCAACAATCATAATAGTCTGACCCTTTTTTACTTTATCGCCAACCTCAACGAATTTTTTTCCTCCAGGCTCAGAGGCTAGATACGCAGTTCCAATTATAGGAGATTTAATTCTAATTCCCTCTTCTTCGTTATTTGTTAATACAGCTTTGTTGCTTGGTATAACGGTGCTCGGTTTAGATCCTTCTATAGATGATCTAATTCCTTTAGAAACTTTTATTTTAATATTTCCATCCTGATACTCTAATTCTGTCAAATTAAATTCATCCAGGTTATTCACTAGTTCTTTAATTAACTTTTTATCAATTTTCATTTTTTAAAATATTTTTTAATGCATCAAGAGCCATAATATATCCCTTAACTCCAAATCCACAAATAATTCCAGTTGCTAATTTACTAATTAAGGATTTTTGTCTAAATTCTTCTCTATTATATATATTTGTTATATGTAATTCAATAATAGGAATTTTTAAAATTTTTAATGCATCATGTATAGCCACAGAAGTATGAGTATACCCTCCTGCATTAATTATAACCCCACTCATGTTTTTTCTAGAATCTTGTATAGAGTCAACTATCTCACCTTCAATGTTTGATTGAAAAAAAGAAACCAATAAATCATTTTTATCAGAATAATCAGAACATTCTTTTTCTATTATGTTTAGTGAAGTGCTACCATATTTATCCTTTTCTCTCTCACCTAAAAGGTTAAGATTAGGACCGTTGATAACTAAAATTTTCTTTTTCATTATTTTGATATAAGATATTTAAATAACTCAATTATGGCAAAAATACAAATAAATGGAAGAAAGATCAATATTAAGCAAAAAATTAATCTTTCTGATCTATTAAAAAAATATAAACTGGACACAAAAAAAATTGCTTTAGAGTTAAATGGAGAAATTATTCCAAAACAAATGTACAAAAAAAGGATACTTAAAAATAAAGATAATATTGAAATAGTTCATTTTATTGGTGGAGGTTAGTATTGCAGAAGGATAATTTAATAATTGATAAAAAAAAATTTAAATCTAGATTAATTGTTGGTACTGGAAAATACAAGAGTTTTAAAGAAACCGCATTAGCAGTTAAAGCGTCTGGAGCTGAAATTGTTACCGTAGCTGTCAGAAGAGTAAATATTTTGGATAAAAAAAAACCATTGCTTATGGATTATCTTAATCCTAAAAAAATTGTTTATCTTCCAAACACTGCGGGATGTTACAATTCAATTGATGCACTTAGGACATTAAGATTAGCAAGAGAAATGGGTGGCTGGAAACTTGTTAAACTAGAGGTTCTTGGTGATAAAAAAACTTTATATCCTAATATGATAGAAACAATTAAGTCTACAAAAATTTTAGTCAAAGAAGGTTTTAAAGTAATGGTATATTGTTCTGATGACCCAATTTTAGCTAAACAACTTGAGGATGCTGGTGCAGCTGCAATAATGCCTTTAGCTTCACCAATAGGTTCGGGCTTAGGAATTCAGAACAAAGTTAATATTTCCCTCATCATTAAACAATCAAAAGTTCCAGTATTGATAGATGCTGGGATTGGCACAGCTTCTGATGCCACCATTGCAATGGAAATGGGATGTGACGGAGTATTAATTAACAGTGCTATAGCGAAAGCAAAAGATCCTATCTTAATGGCAAAGTCTTTCAAAGATGCAGTTATAGCAGGTCGGAATTCTTATCAAGCGGGAAGAATGAAAAAAAATTTTTTTGCTGAAGCAAGCTCTCCTTTAAAAGGATTAATTTAGCTTACTTTTTTTTTTCGAACCCATAGAGTTCTATCTTTATTCTTTTTATTTTTGTTAATATTTTTTTTTATTTTTTCACTCTTTTTTTTAGTAATCTTTACTACTTTTTCGTTTTTGGGTTTCTCTTTATCAATTGATTTTTTAAATTTAATTGGTTCAGGCCTTTTTAATTTGTCTATATTCTCAACTTTATTCAGAGTTTTTTTATTTTTATTCAACAAATCTATTTTATACTCAGGTATTATTAAATCTTTTTCGCTAGAAAAATTGATTCTATAACCAAACTTTTTTTGAAAAAAATTAATTTCTTTTTGAAGGACATCTTCAATATAAAGTCGAACTTTATCTGGTACTGAAACGTCTATTAATTTTATTTTACTATTTGTAAAAGCAAGTGTTTCAATTTTTTTAATTATCTTTTGAGAAAAAGACTCTAAAGATAAATTTGTTTCCCATTTAATTGATCCCTCCCTTAATCTTTGTCTGGTCATCTCTAGTAAACCAAATGAGCTAATTTTACCGACCTGTATTCTTGCTCTATCTTTCCTTATACTTTCTCTCATTTTTTTTTCTACAATTCTTCTGTTATAAAAATTCATCATATCAATAAAATCGATAACAATTAGACCAGATAAATCTCTTAATTTAATTTGTTTAGCTATTTCCTCCGCTGCCTCTACGTTTGTATTCAAGGCAGTTTTTTCTATATTGATTTGTTTTGTAGATTGACCAGAATTAATATCGATTGCTACAAGAGCTTCAGTAGGATTAATTACTAAATATCCACCAGACTTAAGTTTTACAGTTGGTTCAAATATTTTATTTAGCTGCTCTTCTATACCAGCATCATGAAACAAAGGTATTTTACCTCTATATTTTTTTATGAATTTTACACTTTTAGGAACCAATTCTTTCATGAATATTTTTGCTTTTTGATAACCCTCGTTACCATCAACATAAATGTTCTTTGTTTCGTTATCGTATATATCTCTTAACGCTCTTTTAATAATATCACCCTCTTCATAAATTAGAGAGGGAGCACTGGACTCTACCGCTTTATCTTTAATTTGAACCCAAGTATTCAAAGTATTCTGGAAATCTTTTTCAATTTCATTTCTTGTTTTATTAGCACCAGCAGTTCTTACAATTACGCCCATACTTTTGGGAATTTGTATTTCATTTAATATAGACCTAATTTTATTTCTATCTGATGAATTAAAAATTTTTCTAGATATTCCACCTCCTTTTGGAGTGTTAGGCATTAAAACCATGTACTTGCCTGCAAGAGAAATAAAAGTAGTTAATGCGGCTCCCTTTTGTCCTCTTTCTTCTTTTATAACCTGAATTAAAATTACCTGCCCAGGTTTTATGACTTCTTGGATTTTATATTTTTTAAGTCCATAAGTATTTTTTAATTTTTCTCTATAATTTTTATTATTTCTATCATCGGAAATTTTTTGATTTGAATTATTTTCTTGAGTTGCTTCATTTTCACTTTTTTCATTTTCTAAAGATTTTTCGTTACCAATAGTATCATTACTTTTAATATTTTTTAATTCTTCCCTAATCTTTTCCTCAGCTTCTTGAAGTCTCTCCTTATCCTCTGTAGGTATTTGATAATAATCCGATTGGATGTCGTTAAATGCCAAGAAACCATGCCTTACTCTTCCAAAGTTAACAAATGCTGCTTGCAAAGAGGGCTCAACCCTACTTACTGTTCCGAGATATATGTTGTTCTTAAAATTTAGTTTATTCTTATCTTCATATTCATATTCTTCAATAAATGAATCTGATTTAAGCACAACTCTAGTCTCATCTGGATGAGACGCATCAATGTATAAATTCTTTTCCATGTAAAATAATTCCTTTGGGTAATTTTTGACAAAATTTGACTAATTTTTTTCATAAATCATTATACAAAATTATATCTAATAAAGATATATTTAAAACATTAATAATGCCATAAGAAAGCCAGATTTAATGTAATACTGATAAACTAAGAATGAAAAAATTTGTAGATATCTCCTTAAAAATAACAATAGCTTTATTAATTTTTTTTACTTTAATAATATTTTCTGCATTTTGGTATTTTTCTTCTGGGTTGCCTGACTATAAAAAATTGGCAAAATATCAACCCCCAGTTTCAAGTAGAGTATATGCTAATAATGGAATGTTAGTTGCTGAATACGCAATTGAAAAGAGAATTTTTATTCCATTTGATGCCATTCCAAAAAAAGTGATTAACTCGTTTTTATCTGCAGAAGACAAAAATTTTTTTAAACACCCAGGTGTTGATGCGAAAGGAATTGTTAGAGCAACTATAAATAATATTAAAAATGTTTTAAAAGACAAAAGATTGGAAGGTGCTTCTACAATTACACAGCAAGTTGCTAAAAACTTCCTCTTAACTAATGAAGTGTCTTTTAAAAGAAAAATCAAAGAAGCTATTTTAGCTTTTAGAATAGAAAAAGCATATTCTAAAAATAGAATTTTAGAACTTTATTTAAATCAAATTTATCTTGGTGAAGGTACTTATGGCATTGCAGCGGCAAGTTTAGAATATTTTGATAAATCAGTTAAAGAATTAAATTATTCAGAATCTGCTTTGCTAGCAGCTTTACCAAAAGCTCCAAGCAAATATAATCCTTTTAGATATAAAGAAGAAGCAAAAAAAAGAAGAAATTTTGTTCTTAAAAACTTAAAAGATAATAAATTTATTACAAATGAAGAATTTAAAAAATTTAAAGATACCGATATAAAACTTAAAAAAAGAGAAATTAAACTTATAAATGAGGCTAACTCTTATTCCGAAGAAGTTAGAAGAATAATTAAAGAAAATTATGGTTTTAAAAAGCTTTATGAAGAAGGTTTATCAATAAATACTCCTTTGGATGTAAACTATCAAATTCAAGCTTTAATTTCTCTAAGAAAAGGAATTGAGAGTTACGATAAAAGACATGGTTATAGAGGTCCAATATCTAATACTAAAAATTTAGGATGGGAAGAAAAAGTAAAAAATTTTAAAATTGATCCAACACTTGAATGGGAGTTAGTCGAAATAACTCAAATTTTAGAAAATAAAATAATTTTTAAAGGCATAAGACAAAATTACAGGGGAGAAATTTTAAGAGACAATATTAAGTGGGCTGTAAGAAAAAAAATTAAAGATAGATTCAAAATAAACGATATAATTTTAGTTAAAAGAAGAGATGATAATTCTTCATGGGATTTAAAACAATATCCAAAAGTTAATGGAGCGATTGTTGTGCTAAATCCTTTTACTGGTCAAATCAAAGCTTTAGTCGGAGGATTTAGTTTTAAATCAAGTGAATTTAATAGAGCAACACAGGCAAAAAGACAACCAGGATCAGCGTTCAAACCTTTTGTTTATGCAGCAGCATTGGAAAATAATTATACACCGAATACAATTATTCTTGATGCCCCTTTTATTGCTGAACAAGGTTTTGGATTAAAAAATTGGAAACCAGAAAATTATGGAAAACAATTTTACGGTCCAACAACATTAAGGAAAGGAATTGAATATTCTAGGAATTTAATGACAGTACGGATAGCAGAAAGTTTAGGATTAAATAAAATTTTAAAATTATCTAGAGATTTAGAAATCTATGAGGATATACCAGAACTTCTTTCAGTATCACTTGGTTCTGCTGAAACTACATTATTAAAATTAACTTCTGCCTACGCATCGTTTGTAAATGGTGGAAAAAAAGTTAATCCTCAATTAATTGATAGAATACAAGATCGAAGAGGTAAAACTATTTTTAATTCTGAAAAAAGAGAGTGCGTTGGCTGCGATCGATTGATAAATAATTCTGAAAGTTTTCCAAAAATAAAGGATAAATATAAAAGAGTTTTTAGTGAGGAAACTGCTTATCAAATGACATCAATTTTAGAGGGTGTTATCAAAAGAGGAACTGGTAAAAAGTTAAGAGATCTGGAAGTTCCTATCGCGGGAAAAACCGGTACAACAAATAATAATTTTGATGCCTGGTTCATCGGTTTTAGCTCAAATTTAGTGATCGGAGTATATATTGGTTTTGACAACCCAGAGTCTCTTGGAAAATTTGAAACAGGTTCAAAAGCAGCCCTGCCTGTCTTTAAGAGTTTTTTGAAAGGAGCAATGTTTAAACAGGATTTTAAAAATTTTAAGATTCCCAATGGAGTTTTTTTTGCACCTGTTAATTATGATAATGGTAAGAAAGATATTTTTGGTGAAAAAAAATCAATTATTGAAGTATTTAAAAATAAAGATATGAACATCTCATTAAATAAAAATTTAGATAATATTAATAACTATGATAAATTAATTAAGTTTAGACAATTCTATTAATGGAAAATTTTGATAATAAAATATTATTAGTTGAAAAATCCCTTAAAAATATTAGGGGGTATCTTTGAAAAAAATAAAATAGAAGAAAAAATTACTAATCTTGAAAAGGAAAGTCTCAAGAAAGATTTTTGGAAGGACAAATTAAAAGTTCAAAAAAATGTTAAAGAAAAAAATCTTTACAATAAAATAGTTTCATCATTTAAAAATACTAATACAGAAATTAAAAATTTAAAAGAAATTTACTCTTTGGGTATTGAAGAAGATAATCATGAAGTTTTAAAAGACTGTGAAAAAAAATTATCGCAGATCACAGATGAAATAAAAAAAAATGAAGTAAGCTGTTTTCTATCTAAAGAAGATGATCATTTAGATATTTATCTCGAAATTCATGCAGGGGCAGGGGGGACAGAAAGTCAAGATTGGGCACTTATGCTAAGAAGAATGTATTTAAAGTGGTTTGATAAAAAACTTTTTAAATATCAAATTATAAGCGAACACAAAGGCGAAGAAGCAGGGATTAAATCTACAACACTTAAAGTTTCTGGAGATTATTTGTATGGTTTGATGAGAAATGAGTCTGGAGTTCATAGGTTAGTTAGAATCTCTCCTTTTGACAGTGGAGCGAGAAGACACACAAGTTTTGCAAGTATATGGGTCTACCCAGCTGTTGATGACACAATTAATTTAGAAATTAATGAAAAAGATTTACGGATAGACACTTACAGATCTAGTGGAGCTGGAGGGCAACATGTTAACACAACAGATAGCGCAGTAAGAATTACACATTTGCCAACCAAGATCGTAGTTCAGTGCCAAAATGAAAGATCTCAACACAAGAATAAAGAGACTTGTTACAAAATGCTTAAAGCAAGATTATATGAATTTGAAATACAGAAAAGAGAAGTTGAAAGTCAAAAAAATTTAAAATCTAAAACTGATATTGGCTGGGGTCATCAAATAAGATCTTACGTTTTACAACCATATAGATTAGTAAAAGATCTTAGAAATAAAATAGAAAGCTCAAACCCTGATGATGTTTTGAATGGAAATATCGATCAATTTATAGAAGCAGGATTAATTAAAAATTAGATGAAAAAGTTATTAATAAAAATTTTTATATTTATGTTGATAATATTATTATCAATTATAGTATTTTTATCTACAAAAGGCTATGAAACAAATAAATTTAATCGGATAATTTCGAGCAATATTCAAAAATTCGACAAGAACATATCTTTAGAATTAAAAAAGATAAATATTAGACTTGATATCAATAATTTTAATTTATTTCTAGGAAGCAAAGATCCCTCTATAACTTATCAAAAAACTTTATTGCCTATAAGTGAAATTAAAATATTTGTTGATTTTTTTTCATTGTTTGGCAAACAAATAAAAATTGATAGTGCTGATCTCAAATTTGATAAAATTTTTATTAATGATTTAAGAAAAATAATTTTGATATCAAAGCCTTCAAATTTAAAAAGTTTTGCAATGAATAATATTTCTAAAGGGTCTATCGAAGGCAAATTAAAATTAAATTTTTTAGAAAATGATAATTTTGATTACCAGTTTAATGGTAATATTAATGATGCAGAATTAAATATTTTAAATAAATATAATTTTAAAAATGTAAATTTTAAATTAATCGCAGACAATGAGAATATTCTTATAAATAAAATTTTATTTAATCTGAATGATATACCTATTAAAAAAGGATTTATAAGCATAGAAAGAGAAAAGGGTTATTCTATTGATGGTTCATTAACTTCAGAAATTTTTTTAAATTTAAAAGAGTTCAAAGAAATATCAAGTAGCTTTACTAATTTTAGAATACCTGAAAAAATTGAAAATTTAAATTTTTCAGGATCATTAATAAAAAAATTCAACTTATCACTTGATGAAACATTAAAAATTATAGACTATAAAATAAATCTTAAATCTGATTTTAATAATTCTTTAATAAGTTTGAAAGAACCCAGTGAAATAGTTTTTTTCAAGGATCAAATTAAAGAAATAATTTTTGGTAAAAGTACCATTGAAATAAAAAAATCTAATGATTCATCAACTAATGTTGCAATTCAGGGTTTATATAAATTAAAAAACAATTCAAATTTTAAAAATTTTAAGATTATCAATAATTATGAAAAGAACAAAAAGGAGTTCGATATTAATTTAGAATTGATTAATACTATTTTAATCGATTTTATTAATTACGAAAAAAAAGCTGAACAAATAGCAACCGTAAACATAAATTTTTTAATGAATGAAAATGAAAAATTGTTAAAAAATTTTGTATACCAAGAAAGTAAATCTAAAATTTTAATTAAAAATTTAAAATTAGATAAAAAGAATAAACTAAAGAAATTAAGTTCAATTAAAGTAAACACCTTTAAAGAAGGCGTAGAAAATAATGATTTCGAAATTAAGTTTAGGAAAAAAATAGAAATTTATGGAGATAAATTTGACTCAACTAATCTTGTAAAAAATTTAAATAAAAAAAGTAATACTAACAATCCTTTAAGTAATATTTCCAAGGATATTAATATTAGTTTTAAAGAAATTCTAACCAAACTTTCAAAGCCATTAAATGACTTCAACTTAATAGGTAAAATTGAAAAGGGAAAATTTGTAAAAATATCATCTAAAAGTGAATTTAATAAGGATCAATTTCTAGATATAGCTTTAAAAAAAGACCTAAGTAAAAATAAAAAAATTCTAGAAATTTACTCTGATTTACCCAAACCTTTACTGTCCGATTTTAAATTTTTTAAAGGTATTAAAGGAGGCCAACTCTTATATACTTCAATTTATGATGACTATGAGAGTAATTCAAATTTAAAATTAAAAAATTTTAAAGTCTTAAATGCCCCAGCCTTTGCAAAACTCCTTGCTCTAGCTGATTTGAGGGGTTTGGAAGTTTTGCTGTCAGGTCAAGGCCTTGATTTTGAATCTTTAGAAATAAAACTTAATGAAAATAAAAAAGTTAGAAAGGTGGAAGAAATTTACGCTGTAGGACCAAGTATTACAATATTAATGGATGGCTATATTGAAAAAGAAACTGGTTTAATAAGTTTACGGGGAACAATGGTCCCAGCAAAAGAAATTAATAAACTTATATCTAAAATTCCTGTTCTAGGAGAAATTTTAATAGGAAAAGAAGTCGGGGAAGGAGTTTTTGGAGTAAGCTTTAAAATGAAAGGCTTACCCGGTAAAATAAAAACCACCGTAAATCCTATAAAAAGTTTAACACCACGATTTATAACAAGAGCTTTGGAAAAAAGAAAAAAAAATAAGAAGAATTAATTTATCTTTATTAAAAAATGCTTTTTCTTACCATAAGAAACTTTCATAGTATTTTCTTTAAAACTATTTATATTAATTATAATTTTTTCATCAGATATAGTTTTGTCGTTTATCCTTATCCCTTTTCCCTGTATAGCTCTTCTAGCTTCACTTTTTGAAGAGACGATTTTATTAAGACTCAATAAATCTAAAATGTTAATACCTTTTTCTAAATCAGATTTTGCCATATTAATTGCGGGTAAACTTTTTCCATAACCTCCACCTTTAAATGTTTCATTAGCAGTCAATTCTGATTCTTTTGCTAGCTTACTTCCATGAAGAATTTTTGTCGCTTCATTAGCCAACAGAATCTTTAATTCATTTATATTTTTGTTATCAAAAAGTTTTGATAAGTTAGTTGTCTCTATTTCAGTAAAATATTTCAAAAATTTTTTTACATCTTCGTCAGCAGTATTTCTCCAGAATTGCCAATAATCATATGATGTGAAGAGTTTTTTATCTAACCAAACCGCTCCCTTTTCTGTTTTTCCCATTTTTGCGCCAGATGAGAGAGTAATAAGAGGGGTAGTTAAACCAAAAACCTCTTTTTTTAAAATTCTTCTGACTAGATCTACACCACTTACTATATTTCCCCATTGATCAGAACCCCCCATTTGTAAAACACATTTATATTTTTTAAAAAGTTGGTAAAAATCGTAAGCTTGTAAAATCATATAATTAAACTCCATATAGCTTAATGATTGTTCTCTCTCTAATCTTAATTTTACACTGTCAAAAGTAAGCATTTTATTTATAGTAAAATGTTTTCCGATATCCCTTAAAAAATTAATATACTTTAGTCTTCCTAGCCAAGTAAAATTGTTTACGTAAATAGGTTTTGTTTTTTTATTTTTTGTACTTAATAATTTATCAAAAACTTTTTTAATATTGGTAATATTTTTTTTTATACTAATCTGATCAAGAATCTTCCTTGTTGAATCTTTGCCTGATGGATCACCAATTAAAGTAGTACCTCCACCTAATAGAATAATAGGGCGATGACCATGTTTTTGCAAAAGTCTCAAAATCATAATTTGTAAGAGACTTCCGACATGAAGGCTTGAGGCTGTGCAATCAAAGCCAATATAGGCAGCTATAGAACCTTTGCTCGATAATTCTTCAAGTTTTTCCAAATCAGTGCATTGATTTAAAAAACCCCTAGATTGCATTTCTAATAAAAAAGCATTTTTCATACATTTTTATATGTTAAATCTACTAATATACTAAAATTGATATAAATAAATACAAATATGATTAAACAGTTCACATCTTTAGGATTAATGAGCGGGACATCCGGTGATGGAGTTGATGCATCGGTAATTTTATCCGATGGTAATAATGATTATGAATTAATCTTAGATAGATATTATGAATATGACTTAAAATTAAGTAGCGAAATTCACAATATTACAGATACAATTAATAATGTAAACGATCTAATAAAAAATAAAAAAAGAATTCAAGATTTAGAGAGAAAAATAACAATTTTTCATGCTGAGATTTCTAAAAAGATAATTTTAGACACACCTCAAATTGATATTGTTGGACTCCATGGTCAAACAATTTTTCATAACTCAAACCTTAAAGTTTCAAAACAATTAGGAAATGGCAAATTACTATCTCAATTAATCAATAAAAATTTAGTTTTTAACTTTAGATCAAATGACTTAAAAAATAATGGTGAAGGAGCACCGCTAACTCCAATTTATCATAAATTAATAAAATTAAAAAAAAATATTTCAAATCCAGTATCTTTTTTAAATATAGGAGGAATAGCAAACATAACTTATTTTGATGAGAAAAATGTAATGCACAGTCAAGATATTGGACCAGGAAACTGTTTAATAGATAAATGGATAAGAATAAATTCAACAAAAAAATATGATGATAAAGGAATTATTGCCTCTAGAGGAAAGGTAAATGAAATAATTTTAGAGAATGCAATAGAAAATTTTAATAATAGCAAATTAGACAATAATAGATCTTATGATATAAAAGATTTTGACCTGTCATTTGCCCGCGGGCTTTCATTAGAGGATGGCGCGGCAACACTTACAGAGTTTACTGTAAACATACTTTCTCAAAAAATTAAAAATTATTCAACTTTTCTATGTGGAGGAGGGAGAAAAAATAATTTTTTAATTAAACGTCTATACGAAAAATCTAATGTCATATTTAAAAATATCGATGATCTAGAAATCAATGGAGACTTCGTTGAGTCCCAAGCCTTTGCCTATCTTGCAATTAGATCATTTTTAAATTTGCCAATCTCTTTTCCTGAAACTACCGGTTGTTCAAAACCTTGTACTGGTGGCGAAATGATAATTATTTAAATAAGTGCAGTTTTGTTCCTAATATATTTATCAATTTCTTTTTTTAATTCTTTTTCTTTATCTTTAAAAAAATGATTTGCATTATTTATTTTAGAAAATATTACTTCAATGCCTTTTTGACTTTTAATTCTTCTATCTAATTCATCTATACTTTCTTTGGTAACTAATTCGTCAGAGTCACTATAAATTACTTGTCCTGATGTTGGGCATGGAGCTAAGAAAGAAAAATCATATACATTAGGTTGTGGAGAAATCGCAATAAAGTTATTAACTTCTGGTCTCCTCATAATTAGTTGCATACATATTAAAGCTCCAAAAGAAAAACCAGAAACCCAACACTGGCTATAGTCTAAGTTTTCTCTTTCAATCCAATCAAGAGCAGCTGCAGCGTCTGATAATTCACCTTGACCGTTATCGAAAACTCCATCACTTTTACCCACTCCTCTAAAATTTATTTTAATTACTGAAAAACCATTATCTAAAAAAATATTATATATTAATTGAACAATTCTATTATTCATGGATCCTCCATATTGTGGGTGAGGTTGTAATACTATAGCAACTGGAGAGCCAAATTTTGGATTTTTATAATATTTAGCTTCAAGCCTTCCAGCTGGACCAGGAATAAAAACTTCAGAGCTTTTTGGTTTCATAGATTAATAATGATTATTATTTACAAAAAAAAAATAGATTTATAGCATGTTTTATACGCGACAAATTTTTTTTTTTAAATCTTACTAATTTAGTAGGAATTAGCTAATTATTGTTGTATTACAACGCTAATTATGAAACTCACAACAAAAGGAAGATACGCTGTGATGGCCATGGCTGATCTAGCTTTATTTTCAAAAGAGAAACCTGTTAGTCTTAACGAAATTTCACTTAGACAAAATATTTCTCTACCTTATTTAGAACAACTATTTGTTCAACTTAAAAATAAAAAACTTGTTAAAGGACTGCGAGGCTCAACGGGGGGGTATTTATTAGAAAAACCATCAAATGAAATAAATATTTCCAATATAATAGACGCTGTCAATGAGGAAGTAAAAACATTGAATTGTAAAAAAGATTCAAAACGTGGTTGTAATAATAAATCATCAAAATGCATTGCTCACAATTTGTGGGATAAACTTGACAACCATATAAATAATTTTTTTATAAGCATAAAATTATCGGATCTCGTCGAGAAAAAACTGGATTAAATGAGCAAAGAAAACATTAAAACAAATCAGGAATATAAGTATGGTTTTGAAACTAAAATTGATAGTTTTAAAGCACCAAAAGGTCTATCCGAAGATACTATTAAATTTATTTCTAAAATTAAGAAAGAGCCTAAATGGTTATTAGAGTGGAGACTTAAGGCCTTTTCAAGATTAAATAAGTTAAAAGAGCCTAATTGGCAAAAACCAAAATATCCTAAAATTAATTATCAAGATCTATACTATTATTCTTCACCTAAAAGCATGAAAGACAAACCGAAGAGTTTAGACGAAGTTGATCCAAAACTTTTGGAAACTTATAAAAAGTTAGGTATCCCACTCAATGAACAAAAAAAATTAAGTGGAGTTGCAGTTGATGCAGTTTTCGACTCTGTTTCAGTTGCAACTACTTTTAAAGACGAGCTAACAAAAAAAGGTATTATTTTTTGCTCAATTTCAGAAGCAATTCAAAAACATCCTGACTTAGTAAAAAAATATCTGGGATCAGTAATACCCTTAACAGATCATTATTTTGCTACTTTAAACTCAGCAGTTTTTACCGATGGATCTTTTGTCTATATACCCCCAAATGTAAGATGCCCAATGGAATTATCTACATACTTTAGGATTAACGCATCAGAGACAGGTCAATTCGAGAGGACTTTAATTATTGCTGATAAAGGTAGCTATGTAAGCTATCTTGAAGGTTGCACAGCTCCAATGAGAGATGAAAATCAATTACACGCAGCAAACGTAGAATTGGTTGCGCTTGATGACGCCGAGATCAAATACTCGACTGTACAAAACTGGTATCCTGGAGATGAAAATGGAGTAGGAGGTATCTACAATTTTGTAACAAAAAGAGGTGCGTGTCGGGGAAAAAATTCTAAAATTTCTTGGACACAAGTAGAAACAGGCTCAGCTATAACTTGGAAATATCCAAGCTGTATATTACAAGGAGATAATTCAGTCGGTGAGTTTTATTCTATAGCGATAACAAACAATCATCAGAAAGCAGACACAGGAACCAAAATGATACATCTTGGAAAAAATACAAAAAGTAAAATAATTTCTAAAGGAATTTCAGCAGGTAAAGCAGATAATACTTACCGAGGATTAGTAGATATAGGAAAAAAAGCACAAAATTCCAGAAACTATACTCAGTGCGACTCATTGTTGATGGGAAACAAGTGTGGAGCTCATACTATTCCATATATAAAAAATAAGAACTCAACCTCAACAGTAGAGCATGAAGCAACGACATCAAAAATTAATGAAGAACAATTATTTTATTGCAATCAAAGAGGTTTAGACCAAGAAGAAGCAGTTAGTTTAATAGTCAATGGATTTTGTAAAGAGGTTTTACAACAATTACCCATGGAATTCGCAGTGGAGGCTCAGAAATTAGTAGGAATTAGCTTAGAAGGTAGTGTTGGATAATGTTGCAAATTAAAAATTTAAAAGCCTCCATAAATAAAAAAAATATTTTGAAAGG
Organism: uncultured Pelagibacteraceae bacterium; assembly: GCA_902581775.1. Lineage (GTDB taxonomy): Bacteria > Pseudomonadota > Alphaproteobacteria > Pelagibacterales > Pelagibacteraceae > Pelagilacustribacter. The sequence continues at coordinate 146,713 of CACHPJ010000001.1, forward strand.
CTTAGATATTTCTATAAATCCTGGAGAACTTCATGCAATTATGGGTCCAAACGGATCAGGTAAAAGCACTTTGGCCAATGTTTTATCTGGAAAGAGTGGTTATGAGATTTCTGGGGAAATTAAATATAAAGGTAAAGATCTCTCAGAATTAAAAGTTGATGAAAGAGCACAAAATGGCATTTTTTTAGCTTTTCAATATCCCACTGAAATACCTGGGGTAAATACAAATAATTTCCTTAGAACTTCATTAAACAAGGTTAGAAAAGCCAGGGGAGAAAAGGCTCTAGATGCCTTATCGTTTTTGAAACTCATGAAAGAAAAAGCATCAGAACTTGGGATAGAAGAAAAAATGCTTTCAAGACAATTGAATGTCGGTTTTTCCGGAGGTGAAAAGAAAAAAAATGAAATCCTTCAAATGAAAATTTTAAATCCTAATTTAGTTGTTTTAGATGAGACTGATTCTGGTCTTGATATTGATGCATTAAAGATAATAGCTGATGGCGTAAACTCGTTTAGAGATAAAGCAAATTCATTTCTTGTTATTACACATTATCAGAGGCTTTTAGATTATATTAAACCAGATTTCGTTCATGTGCTTTCCGATGGTAAAATTATTAAATCTGGTTCTATTGAACTTGCAAAAGAATTAGAAAAAACAGGATATAAAAACATTATTTAAAATGATTCAAAATTTTCAAATTAAAAATAGTGTAATAGATCAAATTAAAGAAATAAGCCTAGAAGAAAAAAAATTTAGGCTTAAGAATTTGGATGTTTTTAATAATGAGGGTTTTCCCAATAATAAAAATGAGGAATGGAAATTTACAAATATAGATAAAATAATTAAAACAAATTTTAAAAAGTTAATTTTAAAAAAAGATATCAATGAGTTAAAAAAATTTGATTTAATAACAAATTTTGAACACAACTATATCATTTTAGTAAATGGAAGATTGAAATCTTTCAATTTAGATTTTGAAGAAAAAAATGAAGTTAATATATCAACTTTCAAAAATAATAATTTTGATTTTAAAAAAAATAATACTTTAATAAATTTAAACAATGCACTTTATAATGAAGGTTTTTCAATAAAAGTAAATGATAATTATAAAATGAAAAAATCAATTATCATTTATAATTTTTTTACGAAGGAGTTAAAAGAAAATATGATAAATATAAAGAATAAAGTTATTTTAGGAAAAAATTCTGAGCTTCATTTGATTGAATATAATATTAACAATTCAAAAGAAAAATTTTTTAATAACACTTATGAATCAGTTTTTTTAGATAAACATGCCGTGTACAAAACTATAAGTATTAATGAAAATAGAAGTGAGGGTTTTTTTCATAAATTTTCATCTAATACACTTTTATCGAACACTAATTATACTGCTTATATTTTTCCTGCTGGTTTAAAATTTAATAAGGTTGATTTAGAGTTTAATCTTGAAGGAGAAAATATAGATTGTAGTTTACAATCAGCTTCTTTTTTAAAAAAAGACGAACATCAAGAAATTAGAACTAAAATAAACCATTTATTTCCAAATTGTAAGAGTTATCAAAAAGTTAAAAATGTTTTAAGCCTTAACAGCAAAGGAGTTTTTCAAGGAAAAATCTTTGTTAAAGATAAGGCACAAAAAACTAATGCTTATCAACTTGGAAAAGCCATGCTTTTAAACGATGAGTCAGAATTCAACTCAAAACCTGAATTAGAGATTTATGCTGATGATGTAAAATGTACTCACGGATCCACTTCCGGAAGTCTTGATGAGAACGCTATTTATTATTTAATGACCAGGGGTTTAAATAGAAAAGAGTCAACAAGTTTACTTATAGATGCCTTCTTAAATGAAATAATCAGCACCATTAAAAGTAAATCTATAAAAGAATTTATTAAATTAAAATTTGAAAAACAAATTTATGGACATTAAGTCAATTAAATCTCAGTTTCCTATTTTTAAAAAAAAAATAAATGGTAACCCATTAGTTTATTTAGATAGCGCAAATTCTTCTCAAAAACCAAAAGCTGTGATTAACAGAATGTCTCATTTTTATGAAAATGAATTTTCAAATGTAGGAAGAAGTGTCCACACCCTAGCCGTTACAGCAACGAATAGATTTGAGGAAACCAGAGATATTATAAAAGATTTTATTAATGCTAAATATAGAGAGGAAATTGTATTTACTAAAGGTGCAACAGAGTCCATTAATTTAATTGCAAATTCTTACGGTGATAAATTCATGAATGAAGGAGATGAAATAATTTTGACTGAGCTTGAGCATCATTCAAATTATGTTCCTTGGCATTATCTTAGAAGTAAAAAAAAAGCTGTTATTAAATTCGCTAAAGTCAACGAAAACTTAGAAATAAAAGTTGATGAAATAAAAAGATTAATTTCCAATAAAACAAAAATGATTGCTCTTACACATATTTCAAACGTGACTGGAGGGATAAGTCCACTTAAAGAAATTATTGATTTAGCTAATTCAAAAAAAATTCCAGTATTGATAGATGGAACTCAAGGTGCTCCACATTTAAAACTTGATATGCAAAAAATAGGTTGTGATTTTTATGTTATTTCTTGTCACAAAATGTATGGACCGAATGGTCTAGGAATACTTTACGGAAAAAAAAAGTGGTTAGACCTTTTACCTCCTTATCAAGGAGGTGGTGGAATGATCGATGAGGTAAAAAAAAACACTATCTCATTTGCAGAAACTCCAACAAAATTTGAAGCCGGAACAATGCAAACAGCAGAAGTGGTGGCTATGAGCGAGGCAATTAAATTTGTTAAGACAATTGGATTAGATAGAATTTCTGATCATGAAAATAAAGTTTTAAATTATGCTATAGAAAAATTAAAAAAAAATAATTCTGTGAAATTGATAGGAAATCCAGAAAACAAAGCTTCAGTAATCTCATTTACAATTAAAGGAATACATCCACACGATATTGCTACAATTCTTGACGAAGACGGGGTAGCAATTAGGGCTGGACACCACTGTTGTCAGATTTTGCACGAGAAGCTTGGTGTGCCTGCAACAGCAAGAGCTTCTTTAGGTGTTTATAACACTAAAGAAGATATTGATGTTTTAGACTCAGCAATTAAAAAATGTAGAAAGGTTTTTAATATTTAATGGATTTAAAAGAACTTTACCAAGAAATTATTTTGGATCACGGAAAAAACCCAAGAAATAAAAAAATATGCAATGGGTTTAATAAAGATGCTAAAGGCCACAATCCTTTATGCGGAGATAAAGTGCATATTTACTTAAAGACTGATCAAAATAAAAAAGTTGAGGATATATCCTTTGAAGGAGAGGGTTGTGCTATATCAATAGCATCAGCTTCTATACTAACAGAGATAATAAAAGGAAAAGAGCATACATTAGCAAAAAAAATTTTAGAAGATTTTTTGAAAATGTTAAAAGATGGATCTAAATTTCAACTAAATAGTTTAGAAGAAAATGAAAAAATATCTATGATGTCTTTGTCAGGAGTTAAAAAATTCCCTATGAGAGTAAAATGTGCCTCATTAGCATGGCACACTTTTATTCATGCGTTAGAAGAAAAAAAAACAAAAGTAAACACTGAAAAGGCTTAAAATGGGTGATCTAAAAGAAGAAGTTATTAAAAAAATAAAAACAATATACGATCCTGAAATTCCAGTGAACATTTATGACTTAGGTCTAATATATAAAATAGAAGTTATTTCAGATAATAAGGTAAATATTGATATGACTTTAACTTCTCCCAACTGTCCAGTAGCAGAAAGCTTGCCAAAAAGCGTGAAAAAGAATATTCTGGAAATTAAAGATGTTTCAGAAGTGAATTTGCAATTGGTTTGGGATCCACCCTGGGACAAAACAAAAATGTCTGAAACAGCTAAATTAGAATTAAATTTATGAGCAAACAAATTATTAAATTAACTGAAAACGCAGCGTCAAGAATAAAAGAAATTATGTCCTCAGCAGATAAATCTGCAATAGGAGTGCGTGTTGGAGTTACCTCAGGAGGCTGTGCAGGTATGAGCTATATGATGGAGTACGCGAAAGAAATTAAACCTAATGAAGAAGTTGTAGAAGATAAAGGGGTTAAAGTTTTAATAGATCCAAAAGCAATTATATATCTATTAGGAACAGAAATGGATTTTAAAAAAGAAAAATTTTCTTCTCAATTTATTTTTAAAAATCCAAACGAAACTGAAAGATGTGGCTGCGGAGAGTCTTTCAAAGTTTAAATTAAAAATTTATTGGCTGTAATACATTTCGAATTCTATAGGATGAGGTGTATGCTCAAACTTGTAAATTTCTTGAAACTTCAAATCAATATAGGCATCTATTTGATCATCCGTAAAAACACCACCAGCTGTTAAAAATTTTCTATCTTTATCTAAAGACTCCATTGCTTCTCTAAGTGATCCACACACTGTAGGTATTTTTTTTACTTCTTTTTCAGACAAAGTATATAAATCTTTGTCAAGAGACTTGCCTGGATCTATTTTATTTTTGATTCCATCAATACCCGCCATTAACATTGATGCAAAAGTGTAATAAGGATTTCCAGAAGCATCAGGAAACCTAACTTCACACCTAGCAGCTTTCTTGCTCATAGTTATTGGAATTCTACAAGAGGCTGATCTATTTCTTGCAGAATACGCTAATAAAACCGGAGCTTCGAAACCAGGAATTAATCTTTTATAACTATTTGTAGTGGCATTTGAAAAAGCATTAATCGCTTTTGCATGTTTTAAAATTCCACCTATGTAATGTAATGCTGTTTTTGATAAACCTGAGTATTCATTACCCATAAAAGTAGGTGTTGAACCTTTCCAAATTGATTGATGACAATGCATACCCGAACCATTATCTCCTTTAACAGGCTTTGGCATAAAAGTTGCTGTTTTTCCAAAAGAGTGAGTAACCATTTGAACAGCATATTTATACAACTGAACATTATCAGCCATATTTGTTAATGTTCCAAAATACATACCTAGTTCGTGTTGACTTGGTGCTACTTCATGATGGTGTTTTTCTACTTTGACACCCATATCTTTTAAAGCTTTTAAATATTCGCTTCGCATATCTTGAGCGCTATCAACTGGAGGAACTGGGAAGTAACCACCTTTAACTCCTGGACGATGTCCTAAATTACCGTTTTCATATTTTTTACCTGTATTATAAGGACCTTCAGTACTATCTATTGCAAAACTAGTTTCATTCATATCATTTTTAAACCTTACGTCATCGAAAACAAAAAATTCAGGCTCTGGTCCAAAATATGCTTTATCGCCTATACCTGATTTTTTTAAATAAGCTTCTGCTTTTTTTGCTGTTCCTCTTGGATCTCTTTCATAAGGATCTTTTTTTATTGCATCTAAAACATCACAAAAGATATTTAGAGTTACATGGGAATTAAAAGGATCAATGATTGGTCTTGAAAGATCAGGTTTTAAAATCATATCAGACTCGTTTATAGCTTTCCAACCCGCTATTGATGAACCATCAAAGAAAACACCATCATTAAGCATATCTTCGTCCACAACGGTAGCGTCCATAGTTAAATGTTGTAGCTTTCCTTTGGGATCAGTAAATCTCAGATCTACAAACTCAATTTCTTTATCTTTCATCAACTTTTTGGTGTCATTTGCGCTCATCTATAATTTCCTTTGTAAGTTTTACTAAAAACTGTATTAAACATAGCAGAACAGTAAATTACAATACTATAATTTATGAATATATCTGATATGCAAATTTTACATAATTCAATCTGAGCTTGAAATGAGAGAAGCTAAATCTATAGACATATTTTTATTAGCACTTCTAGGCCTAATTTGGGGTTCATCTTTCTTTAATATTAAAATTGCCACCTATTCTTACGATCCTTTTACTTTAGCAATGGTAAGAGTTTTTTTTGCCAGCCTACCTTTATTATTAATTTGTTATTTTAAAAAAATTAGAATTCAAGCTTTCTCAAATGATTGGCACAATTACGCATTGATAGGGCTTTGTAATATAACAATCCCTTTTATTTTGATTGCAATAGGAACTGCTAAAATCAATAGTTACCTTGCAGCTATATTAATGAGCACAACTCCTTTAAGTGGATCAATACTTGCTCACATTTTTTTAAAGGATGAAAAAATTTCATTTTTTAAATCTGTTGGTATAATTATAGGATTTTCAGGTGTGATTTTTCTTTTTTTGGACAAAGTTGTTTTAAATGAGAGCAATTATTTTTATGCATTAATAACTATTTTAGGATCGACCTTTTATTCCATTGGTGGATTATTAACTTTAAAAATTAAGAATAAAGGAAACGAAAATGTAACCACTTCTACAACTTTATGGTCATTAATTTTTTTGATACCTCTCTCGTTTTTATTTGAACAACCATGGAACTCAAATCCCAGTTTTGTTTCGACTTTATCTCTTGTTTACTTAGGGGTTGTAGCAACTGGATTTGCTTGGTTAATTAGATTTAGAATACTCACTATAAACGGTTTAGTATTCCAAACACAGGTAGCGTATTTAATACCTATTTTCGGAGTTTTTTTTGGATATTTTCTAATGGATGAAATTATAACTTGGAGAGTCATAATTTCTTTGATTATAATCATCTTAGGAATTTATATAGTAAAAAAGAATAATAAAGGAACAATAAGATAAATGCAGACAATCACTCCCGAATTAAGTTTTTTGTCCTTTTTTGCTTTGATAGCCTTTTTTGTTTTTTTGATAATTCAAAAAAACTCTACAAATCTTTTCAACTCAAAATTACTTGATATTGATTTTGGCAAACCACAATCTTTTCATGATGAATCAATTCCAAGGAGCGGCGGTCTTGCAGGAATAATTTGTTTTATACTTGCAATAATTATTTTTAAAATTTTATTTTTTGAATTTCTATTTGATTATTTGATTATAAGTTTAAGTTTATTTTTAATAGGTTTTAGCGATGATTTGAAAATTCAAATAACCCCAAATAGACGTTTAATATTAATGTCTTTAGTCGTAATTACCACAATTATTTTTTTTTCATTATCAATTGAAAAAGTTGATTTAATTTTTTTAAACAAACTGCTTGATAACAAGCTTTTTTCTTATTTATTTGTGCTGCTTTGTTTTTTATTCGTCATTAATGGAGCAAATTTAATTGATGGTTTTAACGGTTTGCTTGCTATACATTTAATAATAATTAATCTAATTCTTTTAAATATCAATTTATTTTACCAAAATCAGGATTTATCATTCATTATAATTTCACAAATAATTATATTGTTTTCTTTCTTGTTATTTAATTTTCCAAAAGCCAAAATTTTTTTTGGTGACAGCGGAGCTTATTTGTTTGGATCATTAACCGCTTTAAATATAATAAAAACTAATAATTCTGTAGAAGAAGTATCTTCATTTTTCTTTTGTATTTTACTTTTCTATCTTTTCTTTGAAGTTTTTTTCTCTTTTTTTAGAAAAATAATAAATAATCAATCTCCATTCAAACCAGATAATAAACACTTACATATGTTAATTTATAAGTATATAAAAATTGTTTTTAATTTTAAAAATTCAAATAGTATCAACTCAATTCTTATAAATTTAGGATATTTATTATTAATTTTTCCAGCAATTTACTTTAAAGAAAATGGAATATTTTGTCGTTATTGGTTTATTTTTACTTTGACAATATATGTATTTTTTTATTTAAAAATAATAAGTTTCTTGAAAAATAAAATTGATATATAAAAATATTTAAAGATATGGAAAATAAATTACCCGAAACAAAACCTAAAGTTCTTAAAAATTTTTTTTCTGGAAATGAAATAAATAAATTTATAAATCTTTATCAAAAATTGCCTGTTACAGTCCATAATAAAAAACAAAATGTTATAAAAAAAAGATGGCTTCAAAAACATGACGAAGAACTCGAAAAATTTTTTTTTCAGAGACTAAAAAGTGAAATAGGTGAATTTAAAATGGATAATTTAAAAGATGAAAATGGACAAGATATCTATGGTTTATTTCAAGAAAGTTATAATCCTATCGGCCTTCACGTGGACTCAGGTTTTGATAAAGAAGCAAATGTGTATAAACAAACTTTAATTCCTTTAACATCAGTCGGAAGTACAGTTATTTTTAAAAACAGATTTTATGGTGGCTCAACTAACTTCACATTAGACAAAAAAGAACTGGAGATAAAAAAGTTAAATTATGGTCAAAACAAGAGATCTTCGGAACACCTCAAACTTTTTGATAATAAACCTTTTGATAAAAAAATTTACTCGAAGTATTTAACTCATGAAAAAATTGAAAATTTGAAGGGTTTAGAAGTAGAATTTATTTACGAATGGGAAATAGGTTCAATGCTAATTTTCGATAGGTCACATCTTCATTGTTCTTCATCAATAATTGAAGGTAAAAAAATAGGTTTAACCACATTCACTAAAAAATAAATTTATGAAAATCTATGATTGCTTCCAGTTTTTTGATGAAAACATGTTGCTTGATTTGAGATTAAATATCTTAGATCAATATGTTGATAAATTTGTAATTGTTGAGAACTCTTTTATGCATAGTGGAAAAAAAAAATCCCTTAATTTTGATGCTAAAAAATTCAAAAAATTTGAAAAAAAAATTAATTATATAGTAATCGAAAATTTACCAGATACCCTTTTTGATATTAGCAAACAGCCCCAAAAAGAAAGAGGTAATAGAATAATTGATAACACTTTAATGATTGAACACAATCAAAGAAATTCAATAGTTAAGGGGATAGAAGATGCGGATCAAAACGATTTTATTTTAATAAGTGATGTAGATGAAATTCCAAATTTAAAAAATATTAATTTAGAGATTAAAAAAAAATTAGTCTTTTTTAAACAGCAAATGTACTATTATAAATTTAATTTAAAATATAGTTCAAAAAGCTGGATAGGAACAAAGGGGTGTTTAAAAAAAAACTTACTATCTCCACAGTGGATAAGAGATGTTAAAGATAGAAAGTATCCATATTGGAGATTAGACACTTTGTTCTCTAAAAAAAAATATCAAAGTATTCAATTTATTGAAAATGGAGGATGGCATTTTACAAATATTAAAACTCCAAAAGAACTTGAAGTAAAATTTAAAAATTTTGGTCATAACTGGGAATTTAATAACAGTGGAATTAATCTTCAAGATATAGAAAATATGGTTAAAAATAATATAGCTTTGTATGATTATCAAGCAGACATGAGAAAGTCTAAATGGTCTGGGAGTAAAAAATTAAGTTTAGTTGAAGATAATGAACTTCCAGAATATATTATTTCGAATAAACACAAATTATCTCAGTGGTTTCAATAGATTTGAAAAAAATTACTAGTAAAATTTAATAAATAATATAATTATTCTGAAGATTAAATTAATAAGAACAAGAATTGGGCAAGTGGCGGAATTGGTATACGCGCTAGTCTTAGGAACTAGTGCCGCAAGGCTTAAGAGTTCGAGTCTCTTCTTGCCCACCATTAAATTATGAAAATACAAAAACATTCAAAAAAAGGTTTAAGAACAATTATTTCTATTGTTATAGATAAAAAATCGATTCAGAAAAAACTAGATGAAAGATTAAAACAGATTCAATCTGAAGTAAGTTTAAAAGGTTTTAGACCAGGCAAGGTTCCACCATCAGTGATTAAAAGCCAATTTGGAAAAGCGATTTATGGCGAGGTAATTGATATTCTTTTAAAAGAAAGTTCTACAAAAGCTATTCAGGAAAAGAAAATAAAAGTTGCCGGTCAACCAAAAATTGATTTGAAAAGTTTTGGTGAAGGAAAAGATTTAAACTATGAACTTCAAGTAGACTCTTTTCCAGAAATAAATCTAAAATCATTAGAAAATTTTAAAGCCATACAATACAAGGTTATTATTGAAAAAGATTTAATAGATAAAAAAATCAAAGAGCTTGCTGAACAAAATAAAATATTTGAAAATAAAAAAGAAAATGAAAAAGCACAAATAGGAGATCAAGTAATTTTTGATTACTCAGCTACTGTAGATGAAAAAAAATTCGAAGGAAGTGAAGGGAAGGGTGTTCAAATTGAACTAGGAAAAGATTTATTTTTAAAAGGATTTGACAAACAACTAGTCGGAGTTAAAAAGGGAGAATTAAAAAAAGTTGTAGCAACATTACCAGCAAATCATCCTAAGAAAGAATTAGGTAACAAAGAGACAAACTTCCAATGTAAAGTTAATTTTATAAAAAAACCTACAAAATCAAAAATTGACGATGAATTTGCCAAACGTTTGGGGATTAAAAATCTGAATGATTTAAAAAAATTAATAGAAGATCAAATTTCATCTCAATATCATCAATCTTTAAATATGATCACCAAAAAAGAAATTCTTGATCAATTAGAGAAGAACCATGAAATTGAAATTCCTGAAAATTTATTGAATAATGAAATTAAACATATGACCCAAAATCAAAATAAACAGGACCAAGAAAAATATAAAAAAAATAATGAAAAAATGGCTAGATCGAGAATTAAGCTTGGTTTGATCATGAACGAGTATGGAGAAAAAAATAAAATAAAAGTAGAAGATAGCGAGATAAAAAACGAGATTCAAAAGCAAGTTAAAACTATGCCTGGGCAAGAAAAAATGATTTTTGAATATTATCAAAAAAATCCAAACGCTACTCAAAGTTTAAAAAGTGGATTGTATGAAGAAAAAATTATTAATTTTATTAAGTCTAAAATCAAATTAAATAACAAAAGTATAAATACCAAAGAGGCAGAAAAAATTATATCAGACATCAATAAACCTAAAATTCCAAAAAAAGAACAAAAATCGAAAACAGAGAAATCTTCTAGTAAAAAATAGTCAAAAAACAAAAAAATAGTAAAAAGTAACTAATAGTTGTATAAAACCAAATATGAATCGATTCGAAGAACAAATGAATACTTTAATTCCAATGGTTGTCGAGCAGACGGGTAAAGGTGAAAGAGCCTATGATATTTATTCAAGACTTTTAAAAGAGAGGATAGTTTTTTTGGTTGGTCCTGTTAACGATAACGTTGCATCATTGGTAACGGCACAATTACTTTTTCTTGAGTCGGAAAATCCAAAAAAAGAGATTAGTTTTTACATTAATAGTCCAGGTGGTTTAGTTACAGCTGGACTAGGAATTTATGATACTATGCAATATATCAACTCACCAGTATCGACCCTTTGTATAGGACAAGCATCATCTATGGGATCATTTTTATTAGCTGCAGGAGAAAAAGGAAAAAGATTTTCTCTCCCAAATTCAAGAATCATGGTACATCAACCTTCAGCAGGGTTTCAAGGACAGGCCACAGACATTCAGATACATGCTAAAGAAATTTTAACCTTAAAAGAAAGACTAAATAAAATTTATTCAAAACATACTGGAAAATCTGTAGAGGAAATTGCAAGTTCCCTTGAGAGAGATAATTTTATGACTGCAGATGATGCAAAAAAATTTGGTTTGATAGACGCAGTTGTTGAAAAAAGAAAATAACACACAATATATAGTTCGCCTCACAACTTATGCTTGATAAGTTTAATTCAAGCATTTAGTATCGAAATATTGATTCGTTATGACTGAAAAAAATAATAAAAATATACTTTATTGTTCTTTCTGCGGCAAAAGCCAGCATGAAGTTAGAAAGTTAATTGCTGGGCCAACCGTATTTATTTGTGATGAATGCGTTGAGCTATGTATGGACATTATTAAAGAAGAAAATAAAAGTTCTTTAATAAAACATCAAGAAGGCGTACCCTCGCCAAAGGAAATTTGTAATGTTTTAGATGATTATGTAATTGGTCAAAAATTTGCAAAAGAGGTTTTATCAGTTGCAGTTCACAATCATTACAAGAGATTGAATCACGAAAATAAAAATAATAAAGACATAGAACTTTCAAAATCTAATATTTTATTAGTAGGACCAACTGGTTGTGGTAAAACCCTTTTAGCTCAAACCTTAGCCAGAATTTTAGACGTCCCATTTACTATGGCAGATGCTACCACTTTGACTGAAGCAGGTTACGTTGGAGAAGACGTTGAAAATATAATACTTAAATTGCTCCAAGCTGCAGATTATAATGTTGAGAAAGCTCAAAGAGGAATAGTTTATATTGATGAGGTTGATAAAATTAGTAGAAAATCTGAAAATCCCTCAATTACAAGAGATGTTTCTGGTGAAGGAGTTCAACAAGCGTTATTAAAAATTATGGAAGGGACCATAGCAAGTGTTCCTCCTCAAGGAGGTAGAAAGCATCCTCAACAAGAGTTTTTACAAGTTGATACAACTAATATTTTATTTATTTGTGGAGGAGCTTTTGCTGGACTTGATAAGCTCGTTGACGGAAGAGGAAAAGGCGCTTCAATAGGTTTCGGTGCAAAAGTAAGAAACGCAAAAGAATCATCACTCTCTGATATAATGAAAAATCTAGAACCAGAGGATCTGATAAAATATGGCTTAATCCCCGAGTTTATTGGAAGAATGCCTATAATAGCAACTTTGAATGACTTAGATGAAAAATCTTTAATAAAAATTCTCAAAGAGCCAAAAAACTCACTTATAAAACAATATCAAAGGTTGTTTGAATTTGAAAATGTGGAATTAGAATTTCAAGATGATGCTATACTCGAGATAGCTAAAAAAGCGATAGCTAAGAAAACTGGAGCGAGGGGACTAAGATCCATTCTTGAGAATATTCTTCTAAAAACAATGTTTGATCTCCCTGATCTAGAGAATGTGATAAAAGTGACAATTGATAAGTCTGCAGCCAAAAATGGATCAGATCCAATTCTTACTTACGGCAAAAAACAATCAACATCTGTAGCCTAATTTATCTACTTGATATTTATCTAATATTTACCATATAAATGTAATATGAATATATTAGATTCTAAACCTCTCCTACCACTACGAGATATTGTAATCTTTCCATCAATGGTGGTTCCATTATTTGTTGGAAGAGAAAAGTCTATCAAGGCCTTACAACAGGCAATGAAATCTGACAAATCTGTGATCCTAGTTGCACAAAAAAATTCAGAAATAGATGAGCCCGAATCAAAAGACATATACGCATTTGGATGTATTAGTAAGGTTCTTCAACTTTTAAAACTACCAGACGGTACGGTTAAAGTTTTGGTTGAGGGACTAAATAGAGTTAAAATTTTAGAAGTAGAAAAAAGTGAAAATAGTTTTCTAAGCTGTAAAGCTGAAATTATTGAAGAGAGCGATAAAAGCAAGGAAAATATGCTTTTAGCTCAAAGCATAATAAAAAAATTCGAAAAACTTTCTGTGTTAAACAAAAGAGATTTAAGTGAAGCAATTGAAAGCATAAAAAAACTGAAAGACTCAGGACATATTGCAGACAATGTAGCCTCAAACTTAAATTTAGAAATTTTCGAAAAACAAGAAATTCTTGAAATGACCGATTTAAAAAAAAGGTTAGAAAAAATCTTTGAATTAGTTGACAAAGAAACAAGTGTGATTTCAGTTGAAAAAAAAATTAGAGGTAGAGTCAAAAATCAAATGGAAAAGACTCAAAGAGAATATTATTTAAACGAACAATTAAAAGCTATTCAAAAAGAACTAGGTGAAATAGATGAAGGAAAAGATGAAATCACAAATTTATCTAAAGCTATAATGACTGCAAAAATGCCCAAACAAGTTCAGGAAAAATGTTTGTCTGAATTAAAAAAATTAAAATCAATGAGCCCCATGTCTGCCGAAGCAACAGTGGTAAGAAATTATTTAGATTGGATGACAGAACTCCCTTGGATAACAAAATCAAAAATTAACACAGATATTAAAAACGCACAAAAAGTTTTAGACGAAGATCATTTTGGATTAGAAAAAGTAAAGGAGAGAATAACTGAGTTTTTAGCTGTTCAAAAAAGAATACAAAAAATGAAAGGCAACATTCTGTGTTTGGTTGGTCCTCCAGGTGTAGGAAAAACATCACTAGGGAAATCTATTGCTAAAGCGACTGGTAGGAAATTTGTTAGAATTTCTTTAGGAGGTATCAGGGACGAGGCTGAAATTAGAGGTCATAGAAGAACTTATATTGGATCGCTACCAGGAAAAATAATTCAGATGATGAAAAAAGCTGGCACTAAAAATCCATTATTTTTATTAGACGAAATCGACAAGGTTGGAAACGATTATAGAGGGGACCCTTCTTCAGCACTTTTAGAAGCTTTAGATCCAGAACAAAATAAAGAATTTAACGATCACTATTTAGAAGTAGATTACGACTTATCCGACGTCATGTTCATTACAACAGCAA
>CACHPJ010000002.1 GCA_902581775.1 uncultured Pelagibacteraceae bacterium
AAGGCTAAAAAGAAAACTAAAAAGAAAGCTAAAAAAAGAAGAAAAAGAAGAAGATAGTCTCTTTTTTAACTAAACGCCCTTTTTAATTTTTTAAAAAGGGCGTTTTTTTATTCAGCCGCAATTAAATTTTGATTTCTACCTAAAGCTTTATCCATTTTTTTTCTTACATCTTCTGGACTAAGCTTTAAAACAACCTCGAATTCAGATTTTAGTCTTTCATATGCTTTTTCAAAAAGTTGTCTCTCACTATAAGATTGATCGGCAATTATGTCTGTATTTTTATTTAAATCTTTAACAACTTCGGATAATTCATAAATTTTACCGGAATTAATTTTTTGGTCATATTCTTGAGCTCTTCTACTCCACATAGTTCTTTTTATTTTTGGCTTACTTTTTAAAATTGATATGCATTTGTTGATTTGATTAATTGATGATATTGGCCTCAAATTAAACTGTTGATTTATAGGAACTGTTAAAGTTAGCTTTTCCTTTTCTACATGGATTTTATAAAACTGTATATCAATCTGGCCTATTGTTTGTCTTTCAATAGCTACAATTTTTCCAACCCCGTGTTTTGGATAGACTACATGGTCTTTAAGATTATATTGTCGTTTTTCAGTTGGTTGTTTTTTTATTTTTTTTATTTCAATTTTTTCTTCAGCGTTAGACGATGCAGTCTTTTTAGACTCTGGTTCTTTTATCTTTTTAAGTTTTAACGGTTTTAACGGTTTAAATGGTTTTAATTTTTTTAATTTAGGTGACTTTTTTTTTGTTTTCTTCTTCTTTTTTGGCATAATTAACTTCCTGGCTTTTCCGAAAAATATTTCTCATGTTTATTTTTCATATCTTTAAAATTTTCATGATCTTGCATTGGTTCTTTTTTTTTAGTTATGTTAGGCCATATATTAGAAAATTTTTTATTAATCAATAACCATTTATCTTTATCTTCAGCTACATACTCATTATCCGAGACTATAGCGTTGATTGGACATTCTGGTTCACAAACACCGCAGTCAATACATTCATCAGGGTTAATAACTAACATATTTTCTCCCTCATAAAAACAGTCTACGGGACAGACTTCTACACAGTCTGTTAATTTACATTTTATACATTCATCTTTAACAATATACGTCATAACTATTTATTCATAAGTTGTAATTTAATTTCAGCACTCAATTTATCTGGAAAATAAATTAAACCACAAATTCTTCTCATTAAATTTGTTTCATATTCATCTAACTTATCATCTGAAATTATTATTTTCCAAAGTTCTTTTATAACAGTTGACTTAAATTCTACATCTTTTTTTTTTATAATATTGGTAAATTCTAACAATTGATTAGAATTTTCCTCTAATTTTTCTGCATCCATTAAAATTTGATCTATTTCATCAGAATTTTTTATTTCTAGTGATTTAATAAATTTTTTTAGCATTTTTTTTTCATCATCAGTATATTTTTCATCAATTTTCGCAGCATGAACTAATAAACCAACCACTCCTACAACATCATCTTTTTTAATTTTTTCAGTCATAAAATTATTTAATATTTAAAGATAAAAGTTTTTTAAATGGATTTGCAGATTTGAACTTATCGAATGTTTTCATTTTTCTTTCTTTCTCACCTTTAAATTCATAAAAATCATCTTTTAATTTTTTATAATTCATTAATCCCATTAATTTGTGAAAATTATCTTTGCTGCAACCCAATAAATTTATCATATCTGTTGTAATCTTAAACTTACGATTATTACTTTTCTCAATTATGCTTATAAATAATTTTTCTAAAATATCAATTCTCACAAAAAACCCATTAAAGTTTTCAAATCCGCATAACAAAAGGAATTTTTTGTCAAATTTATTATCTATAATAAAATTTAGACCAAATTTTGGTATTTCAGTGTATTTAGATTGATTGTAAAATAATTTCCATAAACCAATTCTTAAACTTACAGATTTTGGTTTAAACATTTTTGGAAGATAAACATGATATCTCCCAAGCTTTATACCCATAGAATATATTTTCTTTCTTTCCTCTTTAGGTATCATTTTGATAATATTTTCTATATTTTTTCTTTTTATAACTCCATTACTCTCATAAAGTTGGAATACCAAGGCCCTGAGATATTGATTATTCAATTTGATCTTCGTCAAGTTTAGAAGATCTCCCAAGATTGAATGGGTAAACTCAATCAACCAAGACTTTAAAAAATTCTCTAAATTTTCCCTGGAGGTATTTTCCAAAGAATCATCAGATATAATTTCAATATTTGGTGTTAAATAATTAGATCCCTTAATTATTCTTGCTATAGGATTTTTTTTCCAGCATATTTTGTTATCCTCGTTAAGAAAAATATCTTTTTCAGCAATTATAGAGCTGACTCTCTTTATAAGTTCATCGTGAATCCCTTTTCTTGCTGCTTTTTTTATTGACTTAATATCTGTATCTAAGGTCTTAGATGTAAACTCTACATTAAATTTGAGACCTTTTAATTGACCAACATATTGACCATCGATTAAAATTTTATCATCTTCTTTAATTTCAGTTTTTAAAACTAAATCTTGTTTTAAGTTTTTGGATAATATGCTTATTTTTTTATCAATAAAGCTTCTTGTCAATTCTTCGTGAAGTTTGTCAGAAAGGTCGTCTTCAATTTTTTTTGTTAACTGAATCCAATAGTCTGAATTTTCAACCCAATTTTTTTTATTAGCTACATAAGACCAAGTTCTTACATTGGATATTCTATTAGCTAAGACATCAATATTTCCATGTCTTTTATTTAAACCTTTCAATTGTTCTTTCATATAATCATTTGGAATTCTATTCTTTCTTGTAGATAAAAACATGAACACTTTATCTACAATATTGGTATGCTGACCATAAGCTTTTTTTTCAAAGTCAGGTATTTGACAACATTCCCATAACAATTCAAGATTTTTAGAATATAAAATATTTTGATCTCTCTTTTTAAGTAAAAATCTTAAAACACTCTCATCTTTCGAGTCTAAAGTTCTTAATAAGTTTTTATAATTTGGCTTTGATTCTAGTGAAGCTATTAAATTTTCAGGATTTGAAAAATCAAGTTTAGAATTTCTCCAATAAATAAGTTTATTTTCGGGAAGATTATGATTTTCAATTATCTCTATTTCGTCAGAATTCAGATTTTCACACTCACCAGTCGTTCCAAAATTTCCGTTATTTTTGTATCTACCGGCCCTCCCGGCTATCTGTGATATTTCTATCAAATTTAATCTTCGTGTTTTTTTCCCGTCAAATTTTTTTAGATTAGAAAAACAAATGTGATCAATATCCATATTTAAACCCATTCCAATAGCATCGGTTGCAACTAGATATCCAACATCCCCAGATTGATACAACTCTACTTGAGAGTTTCTTGTCTTTGGACTTAATGATCCCATTATTACAGCCGCTCCACCTTTTTGTCTTCTAACCAATTCAGCAATCGCATAAACTTCCTCTATTGAAAAAGCAATAATTGCAGTTTTTTGATCCAATCTAGAAATTTTTTTGTACCCAGAATAAGCTAATTTTGAAAATCTTTCTTTTTTTACAAACTCCACATCTTGGACTAGCTGAGAAATAATACTCTTCATTACTTGTGAACCCAGAAACATAGTTAAAACTTCTCCTCTGAAATTGAGCAATCGGTCCGTAAATATATGTCCTCTTTCTTTATCAGCACACATTTGAATCTCATCAACAGCAACAAAATCAACAACTTTATTTTTAGGCATGGACTCTACGGTGCATATAAAAAAATTAGCGTTGCTAGGAATTATTTTTTCTTCTCCAGTAATTAGAGCTACGTTATCAATGCCAATTTTTTTTACGCACTTGTCATAAACCTCTCGAGCTAAAAGTCTTAATGGTAAGCCGAATATTCCAGAGTTAAATTCAAGCATTCTCTCAATAGCGTCATGAGTTTTCCCAGTGTTAGTCGGACCTAAAAGAGCAATAACTTTTTTTGGAGATTTAATCATAGTTGTGTTCGAATTTTTTTTTAACACTATATATAGATATCAATTGAGAACAAAATAAGATTAAAACATGACCGAATCAATTTGTCAAATGTTCTAATTTTAAAGAATTGAATTGACTTGAAAGCCCTAGTCCCCGTATAGAGAGAGATAGCTTTTTTTTAAAAAAGTTATTATGAAAAATCTGACGAAAAAAAGTCTTACAAAGTTAAAACCTTCAGCCACTCTAGTAATTAATGAAAAGTGTAAAAAACTTATCAATCAAGGAAAAAAAGTTTATCAATTTGGCTTTGGACAATCTCCCTTTCCAGTTCCTGAAAAAATAGTATTAACATTAAAAGATAATGCTCACAGAAAAGAGTATCTTCCAATGCAAGGTTTGACGAAGTTAAGGCAGTCAATTTCTGATTACTTAAAGGATAGAACGGAGATTAAATATCCAGAGGAAAATATCATGGTAACGCCAGGTTCAAAAGAAGCAATGCTATTAATGCATGTTGCTTTTAATGGAGAAGTAATTTTATCTGCTCCAAGCTGGGTTTCATATGAACCCCAAGCTATAATTGGTAGAAACAAAGTTCATTGGATCGAAACAACTAGAGAAAATAATTGGTTTCCCACAGCTAAGCAACTTGAGAAAAAAGTAAAATCAATTAATAAAAAAAATTTGATTTTTATTTTAAACTCCCCAAATAATCCATCAGGTACAATTTGTAAAAATTTGAAAGAAATTGCTATGGTTGCAAAAAGATATAATCTTTTAATCTTATCAGATGAAATTTATACAGACCTTACTTTTTGTAATAAATACGAATCAATATCAAAATTTTATCCCGAAGGAACTTTTATTAGTGGAGGTCTTAGCAAATGGTGTGGTGCAGGTGGATGGAGACTAGGTTTTTTTGCAGTTCCAGATAAATTATCACATTTTTTAGGGAGCATTAAAACTTTAGCAAGTGAGTCATACTCAACAGTAAATAGTCCGGTACAGTATGCTGCCGTCGAAGCCTATAGGGGTGATTATAGAGAGTACAAGGCTAAAACTGTAAATATATTAAGATCGGTAGGTAATTATGTTTATAAAAATTTAAGATCAAACAATATACTAATAAAACAACCTCAAGGTGCCTTTTATTTAATGCCAGAATTTTTAAATAATAAATTTAAAACTTCTACAGAATTATGCGAAACAATATTAGATGAAACCGGTGTAGCGATGCTTCCAGCTTCTGAATTTGGATTTAAATCAAAAAAGATGCTTACAAGATTGAGTTATACAGATTTTAATGGAGCAGAGTTTCTAAAAGCTAATGTCAATGGAAATTTATTAGACGACAAAATAATCGAAAAGTATGCCCCAAATGTAGTTGAAGGCATCCAAAAGTTATCTAATTGGGCTAAAAATCTCTAAAGATTCCCTTTGACCTTAACCTTTTTCCATAGTTAAATTATTGTATTAATAAATAAGAGGAGATATATGAAAAAAATAATATCAACTATCTCTGCAGCATTGGTATTGTTTGCTGTTTCAAGCCCAATTACTACAATCGCAAAATCTGCTGAGTTCTTTTCAATAGGAACTGGTGGACCAACAGGAGTTTATTTCCAAGTTGGAAATGCAGTTTGTAAAATGGTAGCAAAAATTCAATCCGCAGATCATGGAAGAAAAAAAGGTACGGACAAAGCTTATCGTTGCTCAGCTCCGTCAACTGGAGGGTCGACTTACAACATAGGTCAGATTATGCAAGGTGAGTTACAGTTTGGTGTAGCCCAATCAGATTGGCAATATCATGCTTATAACGGTACTAGACCAGATAAAGTAAAACCTTATGATAAACTAAGAGCAGTTTTTTCAGCTCATCCAGAGCCATTTCAAATTATAGCTAGAAAAGGTTCAGGTATTAAAGATTGGAAATCATTAAAAGGTAAAAAAGTAAATATAGGTAATCCTGGATCAGGTCAAAGAGGAACTTTTGAAGTCTTAATGGAGTCTCATGGAGTAGACACAGGTTATTTTGGTTCAACTTCTGAGCTTACTTCATCAGAACAATCAGGTGCGTTATGTGATAAAAAGATTGATGCTTTTGGTTATACCGTTGGTGTACCAAATGCAGGTGTTGCACAATCTACAGATGGATGTGGAGCAAGTATTATCAATTTAAATACAGATCCTGTTAAAAAATTGGTAGCGGACAATCCGTTTTACGCATTTGCTACGATACCAAAAGGAACTTATAAAACATCAAAAAAAGATGTAACAACTTTTGGTGTTATGGCATCTTTTGTAACAAGCGCAGATGTTTCAGATGATTTAGTTTATTCAGTTGTAAAAGCTGTTTTTGAAAATTTAGATGATTTTAAAAAACAACATCCTGCATTTGCTAATTTAGATCCTAAGAAAATGATTGTAGATGGTTTATCTGCTCCTTTACACCCAGGTGCAGTTAAATATTATAAAGAAAAAGGCTTGATGTAAGCCAATAAAATTTAAGGCCCAGTTGCAAAACTGGGCCTTTTTTTTTATGCTCTCTAAATGTCACAAGTTAATGAAAGTTTTTTTAAAAGACATGACGAGGAGGGTGGTTCTAGAAGAATCCTTAAAAGTTGGAATCTAAAACTTGTTGGGTTTGTAGCAATAACCTGGTCGTTATTTCAATTATGGTATGCTTCACCTCTCCCGTTTTTATTGGACTTCGGAAAATTTATAGATGTTCCTGCACGAGCTATTCATTTAGCATTTGGAATGAGTCTTTGTTTTTTAGCTTACCCGGCTTTAAAATCGAAAAGAAATTCATCTATAAATATTTTTGATTTTGCTTTAGCTTTAATTTCCATTTTAGCTACATTTTATCTTGTAATAGAATACGAAGGCTTAGTTTATAGGCAAGGTATTCTTGCTTCAGTCGATTTATTTGGTTTTAAAGTTTCATACGAACTAATTCTTGGAAGTCTTGGAATTTTACTTCTCTTAGAAGCCACTAGAAGAGCAATTGGTATTCCCTTAGTAGTTATAGCTTTAATATTTTTACTTTTTTCAATATTTGGCCAAAAAATGCCTGATTTAATCTCCCACCAAGGCTTGTCGATAACTAGACTTGTCGGTTATCATTGGTTTGGGGGAGAGGCAATTTTTGGAATACCAATAAGTGTATCGGTTAGTTTTATTTTTTTATTTGTTTTATTTGGAGCAACCCTTGATGCAGCAGGTGGAGGAAAATATTTTCTTAATTTAGCTTTTGCATTAGTTGGTAAAATGAGAGGTGGTCCAGCTAAAGCTGCAATTTTAGCTTCTGGATTAACTGGATTAATATCAGGATCTTCGGTTGCAAACACTGTAACCACTGGAACTTTTACGATTCCTATCATGAAAAGAACAGGTCTTACTCCTACTAAAGCGGGAGCTATTGAAGTTGCTGCATCGGTTAACGGACAAATTATGCCACCAATCATGGGTGCAGCCGCTTTTGTCATGGCAGAATTACTTGGAATTTCATATTTCACGGTTATAACTCACGCGTTTTTACCTGCTATAATTTCTTATATAGCTTTGTTTTATATATCGCATTTAGAGTCAGTAAAATTAAACATTAAAGGTTTACCAGAGAGTCAAATACCTCAATTAGGAAAAACATTTTTAAGCGGTATTCACTTTTTGATCCCAATATTTATTCTAGTTTATTTATTATTAGTCGAACGATGGACGGCTGCATCAGCTGTATTTTATTCAATTTTGTCTTTATTTTTAATAATTTTTGTTAAAGAAATTTTGAAGGCTATTCGTTTAAACGAAGGTTTCTTGAATGGTTTACGAGAAGGATACAATAAAGTTATCACTGGACTGGAAAAAGGGGCCCTTAATATGATTAGCGTTGCAATAGCTATCGCAACCGCTGGAATTATTGTTGGTGCAGTTGCTTCTACTGGTCTTAGCAATAATCTTATAGTGATTGTAGAAGCTATTTCAGGCGGGAATGTCATCACACTTCTTTTATTGACCGCTGTGCTTTGTATTATTTTAGGTATGGGTTTACCCACGACTGCAAACTATTTGGTTGTGGCGGCTCTAATGGCCCAGGTAGTCGTGGAAGTTGGAAGTGCATCAGGTTACGTTTTTCCTCTAATTGCAATTCACTTATATGTTTTTTATTACGGATTAATGGCCGATGTCACACCGCCGGTAGGGCTAGCTTCCTATGCTGCAGCCGCGATATCAAAGGCAGATCCAATAAAAACAGGAGTGCAAGCTTTTTGGTATAGTTTGAGGACGGGTATCCTACCAATTGTATTTATTTTTAACCCTGAACTATTATTAATCGGTATTGAAAATATTTGGCACGGCTTGACGGTAGTCGTAACTTCTTTATCTGCCATCTTAATATTCACTGCAGCAACACAAGGGTGGTTTATTAATAGGTTAAGATGGTATGAAATAGTTGCTTTCCTTTTAATTTCAATGTCCTTATTTAGACCTGGTTATATTCTTGATAAGTTTTATCCTAAATTTGAAGAGCAAATCTTAAAAGCTGAGGAGGTTCAATCATTAACTTTTGATCCTGAAAGAGAAGTTCATTTAAAAGTGACAAGACGAACAGAGTATGGAGATAGATATAAATTATTCATTATTGAAAAGGACAGTTTTGAAAAAAATTTTAATTTAGAAGATTATGGTATTAATTTGGTTAACAAAGAAGGGCGACTAACTGTTGATACATTAAAATGGAACGGGATAGCAAAAAAGACAGGAGTAGAAACTGGCGATGTAATAAGTGAATTTAAAATTGAAAACTTAAATAGACCAAATAAAGCTATAATTTATCCATTTTCCTTTTTACTCATTTTAATTTTTGGATATAATAATTATAGAAGAAAGTTAGAGTAATTTTATGATAAAGCAGATTTATAGATTATTCTGCTATATAGGCATTCATCGTTACGAAATTATCGATACCAAGTTTGGTTTTGGTGCCGCTGGCTCAACAGAAACCATAAAATGTAAAGATTGCGATATTAAGAAGATAAGACAAAAAAAATAAATAAGAAAAAAATTATTTCAAAATCTTCCAAACACCCGAAACATTAGCTACAATATTTTCTGAATTACTAATTTCACATGAGATAAAAACAAGCGTGTTTGTTTTTTTTTGAATTTTTACTTTTCCAATTAGTTTTTGTCCAATTTTAGCAGCAGATATAAATTTAATATCTAAAGAAATAGTAACACATCTTTTGTCTCCAGCCTTTTGATGAGCAGCATTACCCATACCTGTATCTGCAATAGAACAAATAAATCCACCATGAGCAATTTTACCTGTATTTAGATTAATTTCTTTTACTTCTGCAAAAAATTCATAATTATCTTCGTCTATTCTTTTAACTCTCATTCCACCAATATGATTTGCAAAATCTGATTTTGTTTCTTCCATAATAGTTATTGAATTGTAATTCTATGCATTATTCTGTTCCCAGAGAATGGAGTTGCCTGATGCAACACCGCTCTATTATCCCACATTGCTATCGAATTTTTTTCCCACTCAAATGAGTGAACAAACTCTGGTTTAGTTTGATGATTAATTAGAAACTTTTTTAAGTTTTTTCCTTCTTCATCACTAATTCCTTTAAACTCTGTTACGTGACCAGGACTGAAATATATTGTTTTTTTGTTATTTACTCTCTTAATAATCCTATGTGATGACTTAAAATCTTTAGATTTTCCAGTCCCTTTCTCTTTCTCTCTTTCTAATCTTGTAACTGAAATAGGCCCCGACGAAGAAAATACTGCTTCTAAATTTTCAAGTTTTGCTTTTATCTCTTCTGGTAATTTTTCATAAGCCAGGTATTGAGAGGCGAATTCAGTGTTACCTTGACCCCTGGGTGGAACCAATTTACCTAGTAGCATCGTATATCTTGGTGGTTTTTTTGTATAACTAGAGTCAGTATGAAACTGTTCGCCGAAACTTGGTCCTTTGTCGGAGGCTTTTCTTTCTATAACAGTTATTTTTGAAAATTCTTTACTTAAACCTTTTAGCATTGGATATTCTGCCAGTTCTCCAAAATTTTCGGCAAAGTTTATGTAAGACTTTGGAGTTAAGTTTTGATCTCTGAAAAATATGACACCGTAATTATTTAATACTTTCTTGATTTCATCTATCTCTTTTTGAGACATAGATATTAAATTTATATCAATTTCGGCGCCGATGTTATTTTTGCAAGGCTTAATTTTCATAACTTTTTTTACCATAAATAGGCGCAATTTGAGAGAAAATAACTGCAAATAAAATTATCATAATTCCAAGTATTTTAAATTCATTTAAATATTGGTCCAATAGAAACCATGCCGCAATAGAGGCAAAAACACCTTCAAGAGAAAAAATTATTGCAGCTGGAGCTGGAGAAAGATGTTGTAAAGCAATAATCTGTAATAAAAAAGCTATTCCGCTAGATAGTACACCAGCATAAATTAACTCTAAAGCCTCTAATGACAAAAGTTCAAAAGAAATTAATTCAAATGAAAAAGCCGGTATTGCAGAAAACATCGAAGCAATTAGACATTGAAATGTTGCTATAGCTATTGGAAAGTTAAAAACCTTCAAAAATTTAGAAACATAAACAATATGAAGTGCCCAAAAAAATGCACCAACAACAACTAGAGAATCTCCAATTCTTACTCTAAGATTGTCTAATTCACTCAGAAATAATCCACCAATCAAACACATTATGACCGATGGCCAAACAGACCTATGAATTTTTTTTGAAAAAAGAAAATAAGCTAACACTGGAACAATTACTACATATAAAACTGTAAATACTGCTGAATTAGCTACATCAGTATATAATAATGAAATTTGTTGAAAAATATTTCCGCAAGCTAAAAAGAAACCAAGCAAAAACATATATACTGTAACTATTTTATAATTTAATTTAGCTTTTTTAATTTTATTAAATTCAAAAAAGAAAAAGAAGGGTAATAATGCAAGAAAGCCCAAAGTTAATCTAGCTGCAGAGAAAGTCCATGGACCGATAAAATCCATACCAGTATCTTGTGCGATAAAAGCAGTTCCCCATAGAAAAGAGCAAGAGGTAGCACAAATTATTGCAATTATATTTTTATTCATGATTTTTATTATTGCAAATTTAATTAAACGGCAAGCTTGAAAGCAAAATCTTTTCCAAGACTTTTATTTAAATGTACACAAAATCTTGCTCCCTCTGCTCCATCGATAATTCTATGATCATAAGATAGTGATATAGGTAAAATTTTTCTATTAACTAATTGATTTTTTATTTTGATCAATTTATCGAAACTTCTTCCGATACCTAAGATTGCCACCTCAGGAGGATTTATAATAGGTGTAAAAAATGTACCACCTATTCCTCCCAAGCTAGAAATGGTCATTGATCCGCCAAAGAATTCTTTTTTATCTATTTTTAAATCTCTACATTGTTTACTGACCCTTTTTAATTCATCCCCGATCTCTTTAATGTTCATTTGATCAACATCTCTTAGTTTCGGAACCATCAATCCATGAGGTGTATCCACTGCAAAACCAATATGATAATATTTTTTATAAACCACTTTGTTTTGATCAGGATCAATTGAACAATTGAAATTTGGAAAATCTTTTAAAGCATTTACCACAGCTCTTGTTATAAAAGCTAAAGGTGTTACAGAAATTTTCTCCCCAGTATAGTGATCAAACAATGAAGTTCTAAATTGCTCCATTTCTGTAATATCAATCTCATCATGTTGTGTTACATGAGGTATCTCAGTCCATGATCTCACAAGTTGAGGTCCTGAAAGCTTTTTTACTCTAGGTAAATCTTTTGTTTCAATATCCCCAAACTCTTCATGAGAGTACTCGTCTTTATATTTTTTTGGTTCTATTCTTCCTTTATCTACAGACACCTGAGACTTAATAAATTTTTTTACATCTTCCTCTGTTACTCTTCCTGATCTTTGTGATCCTTGAATTTGAGCAACATTTGCCCCAAGTTCTCTTGCAAATTTTCTAATTTTGGGACTAGCTAATTTTACACTTGAAGTCGACTGAGTTACAGGAGCGGCGGGTGCCGGCTCCGACAAACTTGTTTTAGTTACCTCAACCTTCTTTTCCTTGGAAGGTTTTTTTTCTAATTCTTCTTTAGCATCTTCATTTACTGTAAGAATTAAATCACCTTCGCTTACTTTATCACCTATCTTAATGTTTATTTTCTCTATAATTCCATCTGATGTAGAGGGAACTTCCACACTAGATTTATCACTTTCAATTGTTATTAATGAGTCATTCTTTTTAATATTTTGACCAGTTTTGACTAAAACTTCAATAACCTCCACATCTTTAAAGTCGCCTATATTTGGAACTAAGATATCTTTAGATGACATTTTATAATTTTGTTGGAAATAGCTTTTCTTTATCTATTTTATATTTTTTAATAGCTTTTTCTGCATGTTTAGTTGCAATTAGCTGTTCTTTAGCTAATGCACTTAAAGTGTAAGTCACAATATGCTCTTTATCAACTTCAAAAAACTTTCTTAATTTTTTTCTTGTATCGCTTCGTCCATACCCATCTGTTCCAAACGAATAGAAGGGTTTATTAACATAAGGTCTTAATTGATCTGAAAATGATCTAACGTAATCTGAAGCTGCAATTACCAGACCATCTTTTTTTTCTAAACATTTTTCAACATACGATTTTTTCTTTTTTTCATCTGGATTTAATAAATTCCATCTTTCAGTTTCCATGCCGTCTTTTCTTAATTCGTTAAAGCTTGTTACACTCCAAATGTCTGAGTCTATTCCATAATCTTTTGAAAGTATTTCCGCAGCATCAATTACCTCTCTTAAAATTGTACCCGATCCTAGTAGCTGCACTTTTATCTTACCTTTATTTTCAATTTCTTTAAATAAATACATTCCTTTTAATATTCCTTCATCTACATCTTTCGGTTTAGCTGGATGAGCGTAATTTTCATTCATTGCAGTAATGTAGTAAAAAATATTCTCTTTTTTTTCATGCATCCTTTTCATTCCATCTCTTAAAATAACTGCCATTTCGTATGCAAACGTTGGGTCATAACTTACGCAATTTGGTATATTAGATGCCATTAAATGGCTGTGGCCGTCTTGGTGCTGTAATCCTTCCCCAGCCAAGGTTGTTCTGCCAGCCGTAGCTCCAATTAAAAAACCTCTAGCTTGAGAGTCTCCTGCTGCCCAAGCTAAGTCCCCAACTCTTTGAAAGCCAAACATGGAGTAAAATATATAGATTGGTATCATTTCAATATCGTGGTTTGTGTAAGCTGTACCAGCTGCTATCCAAGAGGACATAGCACCAGACTCTGTTATACCCTCTTCTAATACTTGACCACTTTTAACCTCACGGTAAGAGCTTAGTTGCTCCGAATCCACCGGTTCATATTTTTGGCCTTCGTGTGCATATATTCCAATTTTTTGAAAAAAACCTTCCATACCAAATGTTCTAGCTTCATCTGGAATTATTGGAACTAATCTAGGAGAAACATTTTTGTCTCTCAAAAGAGCCGTAAGCATTCTCACCAGCGCCATTGTAGTTGACATTTCTTTATCACCCGTAGATCGCATAAAATTCTCAAATATATCTTTTGGAGGGGTTTTTATTGCTTTAGCAAACGATGTTCGTTCAGGTATAAATCCTCCTAATTTTATCCTACAATCTCTCATGTATTTTATTTCCTCAGATTTTTCATCAGGTCTGTAATACTCTATGTTTTTGACTTGTTTGTCTGTTAGAGGAACACCAAATCTATCTCTGTAATATAACAGATCTTTTTCATCCATTTTTTTTTGTTGATGAGTAGTGTTTATACTTTCACCAGATTTGCCCATACCATACCCTTTAATAGTTTTTGCAATAATCACTGTCGGTGTTCCTTTATTTTGCATTGCTGCATGGTAAGCTGCATAAACTTTGTGTGGATCGTGACCGCCTCTATTTAGTTTCCATATATCTTTATCAGTTAAAGTTGAAACAAGATTTTTTAATTCTGGGTATTTACCGAAAAAATTTTCTCTTACGTAATTTCCACCTTTAGCTTTAAAAGCTTGATATTCACCATCTACGCACTCATTCATTCTTTTGATTAATAATCCACTATTATCTTTAGCTAAAAGTTGGTCCCAATATGAGCCCCATATAACTTTGATTACATTCCATCCTGTACCTCTAAAACTTCCTTCAAGTTCTTGAATAATTTTTCCGTTTCCTCTTACTGGGCCATCAAGTCTTTGAAGATTACAGTTAATTACAAATATTAAATTATCTAATTTTTCTCTTGCAGCCAAACCTATTGCACCCAAAGACTCCGGTTCATCCATTTCACCATCACCAAGAAATACCCAAATTTTTCTTCCCTCGTCCTTTACTAACCCTCTATTAATTAAATATTTTAAAAACCTAGCTTGATAGATTCCCATGATTGGGCCTAGACCCATTGATACAGTTGGAAACTGCCAAAAGTTAGGCATTAACCATGGATGAGGATAAGAAGATAATCCATCTTTACCGACTTCTTGTCTAAAACCATCCAGTTGTTTAGCAGTAAGTCTTCCCTCTAGAAATGCTCTAGCATACATACCTGGAGCAGAATGTCCCTGGAAATAAACTAGGTCTCCTCCAAATTTGTTGTTTTTTGCTCTCCAAAAATGATTCATCCCAACATCGTATAATGTTGCAGCCGAAGCAAAAGTACCAATGTGACCACCAAGTTCTGAACTTTTTTTGTTCGCCTTGACCACCATCGCAGCTGCATTCCATCTTATATAAGCGCGAATTTTTTTTTCAATTTTTTGATCTCCAGGAGATTTAGCTTCAGTTTCTGTCGGAATAGTATTGATATAAGGTGTTGTTCTAGTATCAGGTAATACTAGACCTGCCTTATAAGCTTGATCAATAACTTTGTTTAACAAATAACTAGCTCTTGAGGACCCATCATTTTCTATCACTGAGTTTAGAGATTCTATCCACTCGTTAGTTTCTAACGGATCTATATCGTCTTTAGAAGCTGGTTCAGCAAAAACCTTTTTAATTTGCTTTAATGGCTGGGATGTAACTATATTTCCATTAGTTTTTGGTTTTTCTTTTTTTATTTCTTTTTGGATTTTTTGCTCTTGCTTTTCATTTTTAACTTTTGGAGTATCTTTAGACTCCAAAGTTGCCAAAAGACTTCCCTCAGAAACTTTATCTCCAATTTTGACTTTAAGATCTTTTATTAAGCCATCTGAAGGTGATGGTATTTCCACACTAGACTTATCACTTTCTATAGTGACTATTGGGTCATTTTTTTTTATTTGATCTCCAGGTTTTACTAATACTTCTATAACTTCAACATCCTTAAAATCACCTATATCTGGTACCGAAATGTTTTGAGCCATAATTATATTATAAACCGATCTGGAATTTATTAAAAATTCATTTAATAATAAATGTTAAAATTGAAGCAATTTTCTTAATAAGATCATTTTTGGTCACAATTTACTCCTTTTTTGGTCATTAAAAAATAGATAATAAGCTTATGAAGTGGCTTATTAACATTCTCCTTAAAAAAAAGGAAAGATATCAAAATAACGATTTTTTAATTCAAAAACTCCTATTGAAAAAATACTTATTAAAATAAATTTTGAAATTAAATTATTTTTGCACAATTTTTGTGAAGAAGAGAATGTAGTTCTATTAATTTTTTAAAATCTTTATTGTAACCACCACCCAAAACTCCACATAAAGGTATTTTTCTTGAGAAAAAATTTTCAATAACAATTTTATCTCTGATATCTATTCCCTCCTCGGTTAAGTTAAGTTTACCCAATCTATCATTATAGTGTACATCTACTCCCGCTATATAGAAAATTGCATCAAAATTTTCTTTATTTAAAACAATTAGATTCTTTTTTAAAATTTGTAAATATTCTTTGTCCTCCATATTATCTCTAAGCCCCACATCAATATCACCTTTTGATTTTATAGCAGGATAATTTGATGCACAATGCATACTAAAAGTTAGTACATTTTTATCATTTTTAAAAATTTCAGAATTGCCATTACCTTGGTGAACATCGAGGTCAATTATTAAAATTTTTTTTGCGTATCCTTTTTTTTTTAAATAATTTGCAGCAACAGCCACATCATTAAAAACACAATAACCTGCTCCAAAATTATACGTTGCATGGTGGCTTCCTCCTGCGGTATTACACGCAAGTTTAAAATCTAGTGATAATTTACTTGCAAGAACTGTACCGCCCGTTGCAACAAAAGATCTTCTTGAAACGCTGTCGTTTATTGGAAATCCAATTTTTTTTTGAAGTTTTATATCTAAAGTTTTGTTTTTAATATCATTAATATATTTAATAGAGTGTGATGTTCTTAAAGTTTCTATTGAACATTCTTTTGGAGTATAAAATTTCTCCACAATATTTTCATTTAAAAGATAGTCTGCCAAAGCTCCAAATTTTTTTATTGGAAATTTATTGTCATCATTAATTTTTGCCACATAGTCTGGATGATTTACTACAGGTAATTTCATATTATTTAATTATTTTTATAACAAAAATTTTAAGAATTGAAATGATTATGAGTCCTGAATTTAGGACTCTTTAGGAATGAACAATATATAAGAAAATAAGAGCTTGAAACTAAGCCGTCTTTTGCTCTAAACAAACGTCTTTAATAATCGGTACGCTAGAACAATCGAAACATTTATTTTCTTTTACTAAACAACCTTCACCCGTAATTTTGATGTCAATTACTCTATCGCATTTTGAACAAGTAACTGGGATTGTTAGACCGCATTTTTTACAACTGTAAGTATTCATAGGTACAGATTATAAAAAAAAAATTTTTTTTCAAGAAATATAGTTTTTAATGAAAATCATTATCACTTAATTTAGCGATTTTTAATTGTAATGATAATCATTTGCAAAAAAAGTTGTTAATTGTGAAAAAAATAAATTAATAAAATTAAGCACCAAAAAAATAAATAATAATAAAAATACCCTCTCACGGTAAAAGGCATTTTTTTTAATTTTCTTTTTCCCTTTCCTTTATATGGTTTAGAGATTTCCATTATCTTTCAATACACATAGCAATACCCATACCACCACCAATGCATAGTGTTGCCAAGCCTTTCTTAACATTTCTTTTTTTCATTTCGTGGATAAGTGTTACAAGAATTCTTGTACCTGAAGCTCCTATAGGGTGACCCAAAGCAATTGCACCACCATTAACATTAATTTTTTCCTCTGGTATTGCTAAAGTTTTTATTACAGCAATACTTTGGGCAGCAAACGCTTCATTAATTTCAAGTAAATCTAAATCTTTAACTGACCACCCTGCAAGTTCTAGCGCTTTCTTTGAAGCTGGAATTGGACCGGTTCCCATAATAGAAGGGTCGACACCACAGCTAGCCCATGACTTAATTGCCACTAATTTTTCAAGTCCTCTTTTATCCGCTTCATTTGCTGACATTAATGCAACTGCTGCTGCCCCATCATTTATTCCGGAAGCATTCCCAGCAGTTACTGTTCCTTCTTTTTGAAAAACAGGTTTTAATCTAGATAAAGTCTCTAGATTGACACCTTCTCTTGGGTGCTCATCTTTATTAAAATTAATTTCAGCTTTCTTTGATTTGATTTTAAAATTGACAATCTCATCGTTAAATTTTTTTTCTTTTTGTGCTTTTAATGCTTTTTCTTGTGAGATCACTGCAAACTTATCTTGTTGCTCTCTAGTTACTTGGAATTTTGTTGCAACATTTTCTGCTGTTACGCCCATGTGATAACCATGAAAAGCATCCCATAATCCATCTTTTATCATAGTGTCAATTATTTCTGCGTCCCCTAGTTTTTTTCCTTCTCTTAAAAAAATAGCATGAGGAGCTAAAGACATATTTTCTTGACCGCCCGCTAATATAATTTTGGAGTCACCTGATTTGATACTTTGGTATCCAGAAGCAATAGATCTTAGTCCTGATCCACAAACCTGATTGACGAGATAAGCTGGTTTCTCTTTAGGTATTCCTGATTTAATTAAAGCTTGCCTAGCAGGGTTTTGTCCAGTATTACCAGTCAAAACCTGACCCATTACAACTTCATCAATCTCCTCTTTTTTTATTTTAGATCTATTAATTGCTTCGTTTAAAACAGCAGTACCCAGTTCATATCCAGGAACACTTTTAAGAGATTTACCGAGAGATCCTACAGCAGTTCTTACGGCAGAAGTTATTACGATATCACTTTTATTTGGCATTATGTTAATCTTAGGCGATAAATAAAGAATAACAATAGGTCATTATCGCCTTTATTTACACTACTTTTTTTGATAATTGATTTATATGCGCCTGTAGCTCAACTGGATAGAGCGCTTGGCTACGGACCAGGAGGTTCTGGGTTCAAATCCTAGCAGGCGCGCCAAAATAGTTTGATTAATCTTTTTAAAAATGTAATTTAAAAAAATGAAATTTTTGAAAAATCTTTCTTTAGAACGATCTGTTATTTTATTTTTTATATTAGTTTTCTTTATATTACTAATATTAACTTTTGTGCTATAAATAACTTAAAACAATAAGTATAAGTCCTAAGCATATTCTATAAATTACAAAAATATTAAGATTAAATTTTTTTATATAAATAAGAAAATATTTTATAGTAATGTAAGAAAAAATAAAAGATAAGATTATTGCAAAAAAATTTAAAAAAGAGAATTGAAGATTATCAGAGATAATAATTTTTCTTAAGCCATAAATACTGACTGCTGCCAATGTAGGTATTGATAATAAGAAAGATATTTTTGCAGCATCAATTCTATTAAAATTTAAAAATCTCGCGGATGTAATAGTAATACCAGACCTACTTACGCCTGGAATTAATGAGAAAATTTGAAAAAAACCTATTAAAATAGCTGTTTTAAAATTAAAATTTTGATTTAAATTTTTTTCGGTTTTAAATTTATCACTTATAAACAATAAAATACCAAAGATTAAGGTAGTCCAACCTATTATTTTTATATTTCTTAATTGTTCTATAAGATCGAATTTAATTAAAATATAACCAAATAAAATAACAGGAATAGAAGAAAATAAAATTTTAATGAACAAATCTTTATTTTCTATAAATCTTATAATCTCAAATCTGAAATAAAAAATTACAGCAAAAAAAGATCCAATATGCAAACTTACATCCAAGGTTAAATCTCTATTACTAAATTTGAAATATTCAGCTACCAAAATTAAATGTGAGGAAGAGCTAATCGGTATAAATTCCGATATCCCTTGAACAATTGATAAAATTAAAATTTCTAACATACCTAAGAATTTATTATTAAAGGTTGTTTTTTTAAGGACAACTCTAAATGCATAGCAGGTATGCTAAAAATAGTCATTAAAATAAAGGATTTTTATACATATTAGTAAGTATTACTTACCTGTTTTCTCTTTTAACATTAGCACTTTTACAGTAAATTCGCAAAAATTTATGAAAAATAAAATGTTACAATTTACCGATCTTCCAAAACAAAACCCAACAAAAAGGGAAACCGAAAAACGTAAGGGAGATTTTAATGAAATTTATAAAGAATTTATCAATGATAAAGCTAAAGAGCAATCAAGTAGATGCTCCCAATGTGGTGTCCCTTTTTGTCAAATCCACTGTCCTCTTAGTAATAATATACCAGACTGGCTAAAACTTACGGCCGAAGGAAGATTAAAAGAAGCTTACGATTTGTCTCAAAGCACAAACAACATGCCAGAAGTTTGTGGTCGTATTTGTCCTCAAGATAGACTTTGTGAGGGAAACTGCGTAATTGAACAATCTGGTCATGGAACAGTCACTATCGGTTCTATAGAAAAATTTATAACCGAGACAGCTTGGGAGAAAGGCTGGGTTAAACCGCTTAAAATTAAAAATGAACTTAAAGAGTCAGTTGGAATAATTGGATCTGGTCCTGCAGGTTTAGCTTGTGGAGAAGAACTAAGAAAATTAGGGTTTCAGGTTACCATCTATGATAGATACGATAGACCGGGTGGCCTATTAATTTATGGTATTCCAAACTTTAAATTAGAAAAATTCGTTGTTGAGAGAAGAACAAAACTTCTTAAAGATAGTGGTATTAAGTTCATTCAAAACTTTGAAATTGGAAAAGATTCTACACTTAAGGATCTTAGAAAAAAACACGATGCGGTCCTAATAGCAACCGGTGTTTACAAAGCTAGAGAGATTGAAATTGAAGGATCAAATTTAGAGAATATTTTTCCCGCTATGGATTTTCTTACTGCCTCAAATAAAAAAGGATTAGGTGATAATCATAAACTTTTTGATAAAGGTGTTCTTAATGCAGAAGGGAAAAATGTTGTTGTTATTGGAGGGGGAGATACGGCAATGGACTGTGTTAGAACTGCAGTAAGACAGAAAGCAAAATCTGTGAAATGTTTATATAGAAGAGATCGTGAAAATATGCCGGGCTCTTCCAGAGAAGTTTCAAACGCTATTGAGGAAGGAGTTGATTTTATATGGTTATCTAGCCCTAAAAAATTTATAGGAAATAAAAATGTACAAAAAGTTGAAATAAATAAAATGCAACTCGGTGAAGCAGACTCCTCAGGAAGAAGAAAGCCAGTAATTCAAAAAGGTTCCGAGGTTGTAATAGAAGCAGATTTAGTAATAAAATCCTTAGGGTTTGACCCGGAAAATATCCCTAAACTTTTTGATGAAGAAGATTTAGCAGTCTCAAAGTGGGGAACAATAAAAATTGATTTAAAAACTATGCAGACAAACATCGATGGAGTTTTTGCCGCTGGAGATATTGTTAGAGGTGCCTCTCTAGTTGTATGGGCAATTAGAGACGGAAGAGATGCCGCGGTTCAAATTGAGAAATATTTAAGAATGGCTGCAAAAAAAACTAGGGCAGCATGAAAAATAGATATTTAAAAAATAAAGCTCATTTAACAAAAAATTTTTCTTATAATAAGGAAATGGAGCATGAAGCGTGTGGTGTAGGGCTTATAGCATCGACAAATGGTGAAAAATCTAGAAAAGTCGTAGAATATGGTATCGAGGCATTAAAAGCTGTTTGGCATAGAGGTGCTGTAGATGCAGATGGAAAATCAGGTGATGGGGCAGGTATAAAATTAGAAATTTCCCCAGATTTTTTTAAAGATAAAATATTAGCCACAGGTCATTCTCATGACGAAGAAAAAAGGATTTGTGTTGGAATGGTATTTATGCCCAGGAACGACTATGCTTCTCAAGAAAAATGTAGATCGATAATTGAAACGGTTCTTCTAAATAATAATTTTTATATATATGGTTGGAGACAAGTACCAGTTAATCCTAAAGTTCTTGGTACCACCGCAGAAATGAGTAGGCCAGAGATCGCACAAGTACTATTTAGAAAAAATAAAAATTTAGAAACAGATGAACTAGAGAGACAACTTTATATAGCGAGAAAAAAAATAGAAAAATTATCTCGAGAGTCCCAAATAAAAGAATTTTATATTTGTTCTATGAGTTCTAGATCAATTGTTTATAAAGGGATGTTCCTAGCCGAGGCACTATCTGAATTTTACCCTGATTTACTTGATAAAAAATTTACTTCAAGATTTGCTATTTTTCACCAAAGATATTCAACAAATACATTTCCTAGCTGGGATCTAGCTCAGCCATTTAGAACCCTAGCTCACAATGGAGAAATTAATACTTTAAAAGGAAACGTAAATTGGATGAAGATACACGAGCAAGATATGTCGAGTAAACTCTATAAAAATATTGAAGATCTCAAACCAGTTATAATACCAGGTAACTCAGACTCTGCATCGTTAGATAATGTTTTTGAGTTATTAGCTCACTCAGGAAAGCTTGCTCCATTGATTAAGTTAATGATGATACCAGATGCTTGGTCAAAAAGAAGCAAAACTGTTCCAAAAAATCATCAACAACTTTTTAATTTTTTAAATAGTTCGATAGAACCTTGGGACGGACCTGCTGCTATTTGTGCCACTGATGCAAAATGGGTTATAGCTTCAACAGATAGAAATGGACTTCGCCCTTTAAGATATTCGATAACTTCTGACAATTTACTTTTTGCTGGATCTGAAACTGGAATGATAAAAATTCCAGAGGATAAAATAATTTCAAAGGGTAGGCTGGGACCAGGACAATTAATAGCAGTTGAGCTAAAACAAGGAAAACTATTTAAAGATAAAGAAATTAAAGACTATCTTTCAAAAGATTACAAAAAATTCAATAATCAAATAATTGATTTGGACTCTAAATTTCAAAATATTAAAGAATTGCCCACTTTCACTGGAGATGATTTAAGAAGAAGACAATATCTTTCAGGAATGAGTGTGGAGGATTTAGAGATGATTTTACATCCCATGGTGGAGGAAAGCAAGGAGGCAACAGGTTCAATGGGAGATGACACGCCAGTCGCAGTATTATCAAGTCATTTTAGACCTGTTTCACATTATTTTAGACAAAACT
The DNA here is from genome assembly GCA_902581775.1 of uncultured Pelagibacteraceae bacterium. Lineage (GTDB taxonomy): Bacteria > Pseudomonadota > Alphaproteobacteria > Pelagibacterales > Pelagibacteraceae > Pelagilacustribacter. Next base: position 22,501 of record CACHPJ010000002.1, read on the forward strand.
TCAGTCAGGTTACTAATCCACCTATAGACTCATTAAGAGAAAATAAAGTAATGAGTTTAAAAACTAGATTTGGAAATTTAGGTAATATTCTAGATTTTGATAACTTAACCCGAGAGAAAATATATGTCTTAGACAGTCCAATTTTAACAAATTCTCAATTTAAAAAATTTAAAAGCCTATTTTCGAAAAGAATAAAAAAGATTGATTGTACTTTTGATGTTAGTAATTCTTTAAAAAAAAGACTAGAGGAAATTAGAGTTGAGGCAGAGATTGCTGTTCGAGAAGGAATTACAAATATTATTTTATCTGATAAAAACATCAGTGATAAAAAAATGAATCTTCCCATCATTCTAGCTGTAGGAGCTGTTCATTCTTATCTTGTTAAACTTGGATTAAGAGGTTTTTGTTCGATTAATGTAGAAACTTCAGAAACTTTAGACACCCATTCATTTGCTGTACTAATTGGAGTAGGAGCAACAACAATTAACCCATATCTTGCAATAGATAGTATTTACCAAAGATATGAAAAAAAACTATTTGGTAATTTAAACTATGATGAGTGCACAAGACGATTTAAAAAAGCAATAGAAAATGGATTGCTTAAAATAATGTCTAAAATGGGAATTTCAGTTCTAAGTTCTTATAGAGGGGGATGTAATTTTGAGTCAGTTGGACTAAGTAGAGCCGTTGTGTCCGAATATTTTCCAGGAATGGTATCAAGAATATCAGGCATAGGTTTAACAGGTATAGAAGAAAAAATTAAGCAATTACATCAAAAAGCTTATAGTAAAAATATATTTGTTTTACCTATAGGGGGTATTTATAAATATAGAAAAACAGGAGAACAACATCAAATACAAGGAAACCTCATTCATATTCTTCAAAGTTCAGTTGGTACAGGATCATACGAAACTTATAAAAAATACTCTAATGCAATACATAATTTGCCACCAATTAATTTAAGAGACTTACTTGAATTTAAAAAAGGGCGGAAATCTATAGATTTAGATGAGGTAGAGCTTGAAACAGAAATAACAAAAAGATTTGGTAGCGGTAGCATGTCTCATGGCGCTTTATCAGAAGAGGCACATGAAACTCTGGCAATAGGAATGAACAGAATCAAAGGAGCATCATGCAGTGGAGAAGGAGGTGAAGACTCAAAAAGATTTAAAATTCTTGAAAATGGAGACTCAGCAAACTCAAGAGTAAAACAAGTAGCCTCAGCAAGATTTGGAGTTACAATTAATTATTTAAACAATTGTAATGAGATTGAAATAAAAATAGCTCAAGGTGCAAAACCTGGCGAAGGAGGGCAGCTTCCGGGATTTAAAGTTACAAAAGATATTGCTAGGCTTAGACATTCTACACCTGGAGTAACTTTAATTTCTCCTCCTCCACATCACGATATATATTCTATAGAAGATCTGGCTCAATTAATTTATGACCTCAAACAAATTAATCCTGGCGCAAGAATTGGAGTAAAATTAGTTGCCTCAACTGGAATTGGAACAATTGCTGCAGGAGTAGCTAAGGCTAAAGCAGATGTAATATTAATATCTGGACATTCTGGAGGAACAGGCGCAAGCCCTCAAACCAGTGTAAAATATGCCGGTATACCTTGGGAGATGGGTTTGACCGAGGCAAATCAAATTTTAACTCTTAATAATTTAAGACATAAAGTTACTCTTCGGACTGACGGAGGATTAAAAACTGGAAGAGATGTAGTAATTGCTGCAATGATGGGTGCTGAGGAATTTGGAATGGGAACATCGTCTTTAATTGCCATGGGATGTATTATGGTAAGGCAGTGTCACTCAAATACTTGCCCCGTAGGAGTTTGTACTCAAGACGAGAGTCTAAGAAAAAAATTTTCAGGTACACCAGAAAAAGTAGAGAATTTTTTTAATTTTGTTGCGAAAGAAGTGAGAGAAATTCTTGCAAGTTTAGGATTTAAAAATTTGAGTGATATAATCGGTAGAACTGACCTTTTAACTCAAGTTAGCAGAGGATCTTCAAACTTAGACGACCTAGATTTAAATCCTTTGTTAGTACAAGCAGACCCAGGTGAAAACCCGAGATTTTGCAAAGAAAAAAGCATAAATTTTGTTCCAGAAACTCTTGACGAAAAAATATGGTTAGAAATTAAAAATAAGATTCAGAAAAACAATAAAACTTCGTTTAAATATAAAATAGAAAATACTCATAGATCTGTAGGAACTAGACTGTCTCATTATGTCTACAAAAAATTTGGCAATAACAACTTAGAAGATGAAAATATAACTATAAATCTAACAGGATCAGCAGGTCAATCTCTAGGTGCTTTTCTATCTAAAGGGATTAAATTAATTGTCGAAGGTGATGCAAATGACTATGTTGGAAAAGGCTTATCTGGAGGAATTATTATTGTTAAAAAACATGCTTCAAGCAAACTAAAATCTTACGAGAATTCAATTGTGGGGAATACAGTTCTTTATGGTGCAACTTCAGGCAAACTTTTTATTTCTGGATTGGCAGGCGAGAGATTTGCTGTAAGAAATTCAGGCGGAGAAGCTGTTACAGAGGGATGTGGTTCTAATGGTTGCGAGTATATGACCGGAGGTAATATAGTTATACTCGGAGATGTCGGAGATAATTTTGGAGCAGGTATGACTGGAGGCATGGCTTTCGTCTATGATCCTGAAGATAAATTTGAGAATTTTGTAAATCCGACATCACTTATTTGGCAAAATGTTGAAACCAAATTTTGGAAAGATAAACTTAAAAATATGTTATTAGAATTTACAAAAAATACAAGTTCAGAAAAGGGTAAAAAAATTCTGGAGAACTTTGAAAAAGAATTAGTAAATTTTAAACAAGTTTGCCCAGTAGAAATGTTAGATAAACTTGAAAACCCTATTTCGTTAAAAACTAAAATATTTAAAACAGCTTAATGAGTAAAAAAGAAAGATTCTTTTTTTTTGGTTTTGGTCAATCAGCTAAATATTTCGTAAATCATCTTTTAAATTCAAGAAAAAAATTTATTTTTGCTTCAACAAATACCAAAAAAACAAAAAATATTTATTTTAAAAAAAAAAAATTTACCTCTTATAAGTTTAAAGATAATTTATTTGATAAAAATTTGATAAAAGTTTTGTTAAATTCTCACTACATACTTATATCAATACCCCCTCAAAAAAATCAAGATGTTGTTCTAAAAAATTTTGCTAAGTTATTAAAAAACTCAAATATAAAAAAAATAATTTATTTGTCCGCTACAAGTGTATATGGGAATCATAATGGAAGATGGGTAAATGAAAAATCAAAACTAAAAGGCAAAACATATTTGGGAAGTAGAAGAAAAAAAACTGAGAAACTATGGATTAATTTTAGAAAGAAAAGTAAAAAAGATATCAGTATTCTTCGAGTATCAGGAATTTATTCCAAAGAGAAAAATGTTTTAAAAAAAATAAGCAAATCAAATATTTTAGTGAAAGAGAAGAAATATTTTTCTAGAATAAGAGTCGAAGATTTAGCACGTATAATACACAGAGTATTTCTTGTGAAAGAAAGATCACTAATTCTTAATGCATCAGATGACAAACCCTCAACAAACACTGAAGTAGCGTACTATGCAGCAAAATTACTAAAAATTAAAAAACTTAACGAAGTACCAATATCAAGTTTTAAAAATAGAATGATGAAAGAATTTTACAAAGACTCAAAGAAAGTCAGTAATAAAAAGATGAAAAATAAACTAGGAATTAAACTTAGATATCCAACTTACAAAGAAGGATTAAATAGTATTTTTCGTAAATCTATTTAGTTCACCAAGAATTCTTTTCAAGTTTTTCATTTGTGAAAGACTGTGATCACCATCCTTAATAATTACAATTTTCTTATTAGCATTAGGAAATAAACCCAAAACACTATTTGAAAATTTAATAGGCACAACCTCATCTCTCTTGCCATGAAACATGGTTACTTTTATTTTTAATCGGAATTTTTTTGATAAAACTTTATTTTTTCTTCCATCTTTTATCAGTTGATATGAAATTGGATATTCGTATTTCCCCTTTTTAATAATGCTAACTCCTTTGCTTATAATCTCATTTTTAATTGTCTTTGGAAATTTTTTCCACATAAGTCTTTCTAGAAATTCGGGTGCGGATCCTATACCTATAAAACCTTTAATTTGTTTTTCAAAGAATTTAAATAGATTCAGAGAAATCCAAGAACCCATACTTGAACCAATCAAAATAAAATTTTTTCTTTTTACTATTTTTTTAATTAATTTTTTACTATCTTGTGTCCAAATACTAATATTACTCTTGATAAAATTTCCTGAAGATTTTCCATGACCAGTATATTCAAGCGCTAAAAAACCTAAATTTTTTTTTTTGGCATATTTTCTAAATGTATTTGGTTTTACACCCTCAACATCAGACATAAATCCTGGAAGAAAAACAATATACAGTTTTTTTCCAAAATTATCGATATATCTAAGCTTTTTTGCTTTAGAAATTCTAAGGTATTTAAATTTTTTCATATAATTTTTAATTAACTTATCTATATTATAATGCCTTGATATATGACAACCAAATTTAAAGTTTTGCAAGTTATCCCAAAATTAGGTTTTGGTGGAGCTGAAACCGGATGTTACGATCTTGCTCATTATTTATCTGAGGTAGGATGTGGCTCTTATATTATAACAAGTGGTGGAGAATTAATAAAATATATAAAAAAAAATAAAGTGAAAGTAATCAAATTACCTGTCCATTCAAAAAATCCTTTTTTAATCATTTTAAATACTTTTTTGATTTCTTTAATAGTCATTTTTTTAAACATTGACATTGTTCATGCAAGAAGTAGAGCCCCCGCTTGGTCTTGTTACTGGTCAAGTTTTATCACGCGAAGAAAATTTGTTACTACTTTTCACGGCACATATAGTTTTAAAAAAGATATAAAAAAATTTTATAATAGTATAATGCTTAAATCTAAACTTACTATTGCAGGATCAAATTTTATATTTAATCATATTAATAAAAATTATTCAGACTATTTAAAACCAAAAAATAAACTTCTGGTAATTTTTAGAGGAATAAATTTAGATTATTTTAACGAGGAAAATGTATCCCCGAAAAAAATAAATGATTTAATTAACAACTGGAAGATTGAAGAAAATAAATCTACTATTTTACTTCCTGGAAGAGTAACTCCTTGGAAAGGTCAAGAAATGTTTATAGAGGCTATTAATATTTTAAGAGAAGATTATAACAAAATAGATTATCAAGTAATAATTTTAGGCTCCGATCAAGGAAGAAACATATTTTCTAAGAAGATTTATAGTTTAGTTGAAAGGTATCAACTTGGTAAAAAAATTAAATTTTTCAGTCATTGTAAAGAAATGCCAACAGCCTATAAAATCTCCGATATAATAGTGTCAAGCTCAATAAGACCAGAAGCTTTTGGAAGAGTTTCAGTCGAGGCACAAGCTATGAAAAAGCCAATCGTCGCAAGTGATATTGGAGGTTCAAAAGAAACAATTATTAACGGAAAATCTGGCTTTTTATTTAAAGCTGGAGATCCACGAGCTTTAGCTAAAGTTCTGAACAATGTCCTAGAAATGAACAAAGAAACGTTGAATTCAATAGGAAACGAGGGTAGAAAAAACGTAAGTGAAAAATTTGATGTTGAAAAAATGTGCCAAAGAACTTTTAGCGAATATCGAAAATTGATAAAATAATCTAATGCCAAAAATAGAACTTCCCGATGGTAAAAAAATCTCTTTCACTAAACCAGTAAGCGGTTTTGAGCTAGCAAAAAAAATAAGTAAGTCTTTAGAAAAAACTGCACTTATAATGGAAGTTGATGGTCAATTAAAAGACTTGAGTCATGAAATAACTCGGGAGTCAAAAGTAAGAGTTATAACATCTAAGGACAAAGAAGGTTTAGATGTGTTAAGGCATGATGCTGCCCATATAATGGCAATGGCAGTCCAGGAACTTTTTCCCGGCACTCAGGTTACAATAGGTCCTGTTATTGAAAATGGTTTCTATTATGATTTTGCTAGAAAAGATCCTTTTACCAGTGAAGATTTAAAGAAAATAGAAAAAAAAATGTCGGAAATAATTGATAGAGATGTTAAAACTAAGAGAGTTATATGGGAAAGAGATAAGGCTATTTCTCATTTTAAAAAAATGGGAGAAAATTACAAAGCTGAAATAATAGAAAGTATCCCTAAAAATGAAGAACTTTCAGTTTATTATCATGGTGATAATTGGCATGATTTGTGTAGAGGTCCTCATCTTCAATCATCAGGTAAAATTGGCAAAGCTTTTAAATTGACAAAAGTGTCCGGTGCGTATTGGAGAGGAGACTCCAATAACGAAATGTTACAAAGAATATATGGAACTTGCTGGAGCTCAAAAAAAGATCTTGAAGATTATCTACTTAGGTTAGAAGAAGCTGAAAAAAGGGATCATAGAAAACTTGGAAAGGAAATGGATTTATTTCATTTCAGAGAAGAAAGTCCTGGCTCAGTATTTTGGCACGAAAAAGGTTGGACTCTTTTTCAAAGACTAGTTGAATATATGAGAATGAAACAAAGACTTGCTGGTTATAAAGAGATAAATACACCAGAACTTTTAGATAAAACATTGTGGGAAAAGTCAGGTCATTGGGATAAATTTGGAGAACATATGTTTACATCCGAAACACCAGATGAAAAAACTTTCGCTGTTAAGCCCATGAATTGTCCTGGTTGTGTTCAAATCTTCAACCAAGGTTTAAAAAGTTATAGAGATTTACCTTTAAAATTATCAGAATTCGGAAAAGTTCATAGATATGAACCATCTGGAGCTCTTCATGGATTATTAAGAGTAAGAGCTTTTACTCAAGATGACGCCCACATATTTTGTACTGAAGATCAAATAACTCAAGAGTCTATAGTGGTAACAAATTTAATTTTGGAAATTTATAAAGATCTCGGCTTCAAAAACGTAAAATTAAAATACTCTGATAGACCGGAAAAAAGAGTAGGTGATGACTCAGTTTGGGATAAATCTGAAGCTGCTTTACTTAATGCGATTAAAAAATCAAAATTAGAATACACAACAAATAAAGGTGAGGGAGCATTTTATGGTCCTAAAATAGAGTTTGTACTCACAGATGCAATTGGTCGTGACTGGCAATGCGGTACACTACAAGTTGATCTCAATCTTCCTTCAAGATTAGGAGCATCTTATGTGGCTAATGATGGATCTAAAAAAGTTCCTGTGATGCTACATAGGGCATTATTTGGATCTTTGGAGAGATTCATAGGAATTTTGATTGAAAACTATGCTGGTAAACTTCCATTTTGGCTATCTCCTATACAAGCTGTAGTGTGTTCAATCGCAGAAGACAACAACGATTATGTCAAAAAGTTATTTAAAGATTTATTTAAAGAGGGTATAAAATGTGACGTGGATTTAAGAAATCAAAAAATAAATTATAAAATACGAGAGCATTCGCTTGCTAAGGTTCCTTTAATATTAGTTTGTGGGAAAAAAGAAGAGAAAGATAAAACTGTAACAGTAAGGAAGCTTGGTTCAGACAAACAAGAGACATTAAAAAGAGATATTTTTATAAAAAATATTTTAAATGATAATAAGTTACCTTTAAATTAAGTGTCAAATTTTAAACCAAATTATTTTCATAGAAGAGATAAACCCAGAGGCCCTAAAGCAAACGAAAAAATCAGAGCTCTTGATGTACAAGTGATTGGAAGCGACGGGGGTAATCTCGGAACGCATCCGTTAAACAAAGCTATAGAAATTGCAAAATCCGAAGGTCTTGATCTTATAGAAGTATCACCCAATGCAAATCCACCAGTATGCAAAATTATGGATATGGGTAAATACAAATACGATTTACAAAAAAAAGCAAATCAAGCTAAAAAAAAACAAAAGGTAGTTTCGTTAAAAGAAATTAAATTAAGACCGGGTACTGATGTCCATGATTATAATTTTAAAATTAAAAATGCAAAAAAATTTCTTACAAAAAAAGATAAAGTAAAGTTTACTGTTAGATTTAAAGGTAGAGAGATGCAGCATGTAAATTTGGGCAAAGAGTTAATGACAAGAATAATTGAAGATACAAAAGACGTAGGAAAAATAGAGACATCTCCTAAATTTGAGGGAAGACAAATGATAATGGTGATTCAGCCAATTTAATCGCCACAATATTTTCTTGTAAAGATTATCTAATGCTTATATAAGTCCGTTGTATTTATGCCAAAATTAAAAACAAAAAGCTCTGCAAAAAAAAGATTTAGATTTACAGCTAAAGGTAAGATAAAAATGCCTCAAGCAGGTAAAAGGCACGGTATGATTAAAAGAACAAATTCTCAAATTAGAAAACAAAGAGGTACAACGATTATGTCAAAACAAGATACAAAAATTGTAAAGTCGTATATGCCTTACAATAATTATTAGGAGAAAAAATGGCCAGAACCAAACGAGGCGTAATTACGAATGCTAAACATAAAAAAGTTTTAAAAGCAGTTAAAGGTCAATACGGTAGAAGAAAAAATACGATAAGAATTGCACGCCAAGCGATGGAAAAGGCGATGCAGTATGCTTATAGAGATAGAAGAGCTAAAAAAAGAGATTTCAGATCTCTGTGGATTCAAAGAATAAATGCTGGAGTAAGAGCCGAGGGTCTAACCTATGCAAAATTTATTAATGGTCTTAATAAGTCAAAAATCAAACTGGATAGAAAAGTATTAGCTGAATTAGCTTATAATAATCCAGAAGTCTTTAAATCTATAGTAAAAAAAGTTCAATCCTCCCTTAACTAATCTCAATCTTTCATTTATTCTATATAGATAGAGAGAATCAAATTCATGGACGAATTAAAAAAAATACAGTCAAATTTCGAGGAAAAATTTCAAAACGTAAAATCCAAAGATGATTTACAAAATATAAAAACAGAATTCTTTGGTAAAAACGGTCAAATCACACTGCAATTTAAAACTTTAGGTTCCCTCCAACCTGAAAAGAGAAAAGAATTTGCTTCGAATTTAAATAAGATAAAAGGTGACCTCAATGACAAAATTGAGCTAAAAAACTCTGAGATTGAAAATATAGAAATTAATAAAAAATTAAAAAATGAAAATATTGATGTAACTTTGCCTATACGACCATACCATCAAGGTAAAATTCATCCTGTCTCACAGGTAATAGACGAAATTTCCTCTATATTTTCTGAGATTGGTTTTTCAGTAGCTGAAGGACCAGATGTCGAGTCTGAATATAATAACTTTACTGCTTTAAATACTCCGGAGGATCATCCTGCCAGAGATATGCATGATACTTTCTATTTAGAAAAAAATAAAAAGCTATTGTTAAGAACTCATACATCACCAGTTCAAATTAGATCAATGATAAATGGAAAACCACCGTTTAAGATAATCGTGCCTGGCAGAACTTATCGTTGTGACAGTGACCAAACTCATGCACCAATGTTTCATCAATTGGAAGGTTTGCATATTGATAAAAATATTACTATGGGTCATTTAAAAGGCTGTTTGGACTATTTTATTAAAGAATTTTTTGAAGTTAAAAATGTTAAAATGAGATTTAGACCTAGTCATTTTCCGTTTACAGAACCGTCTGCAGAAGTTGACATAGGTTATAAAATTGAAAATGAAAAAATTATTATTGGAGAAGGAAATAAATGGTTAGAAATTTTAGGCTGTGGAATGGTTCACCCCAATGTTCTTAAGAACGTGAAAGTTGATCCAAGAAAATATCAAGGATTTGCTTTTGGGATGGGAATAGACCGACTTGCCATGCTTAAGTATGGAATTAATGATTTAAGAGCTTTTTTTGAAACAGATTACCGTTGGTTAAATCATTTTGGATTTGATCCTTTAGATGTCCCAACAAACTATAGAGGCTTAAGCAAATGATAATCACTCTTCCTTGGCTGAAAGAACATTTAAAAACTAAAGCTAATCAAAATGAAATAATTGATAAGCTTACAAATATAGGATTAGAAGTTGAGGGCGCGAAAGAAAGTTCAGGTGAACTAAGTGTGTTCAAAATAGCTAAAATTTTAAAAACTGAAAAGCACCCTAACGCAGACAAATTAAAGGTTTGCGATGTAAGTGTTGGTGGAAGAGAAACATTCAAAGTAGTTTGTGGAGCACCTAATGCAAGAGACGGATTAATAACAATTTATGCTCCACCAGGCGCAATAATTCCTAAAACAAAATTCAAATTAAAAATAGCTAAAATTAGAGGAGTTGAATCTAGAGGTATGCTCTGTTCTGAAAATGAATTAAATTTATCAAACGAAAGTGATGGAATTATTGAGCTTAAAAATAAAGAAAGTGAAATTGGGAAAAGTTACTTTAAGAAAAAATCAGAACAGGTAATCGATATTTCTATCACACCTAATAGAGCTGACTGTCTGGGAATAAGAGGGATAGCGAGGGATTTGTCATCTTCAGGAGTTGGCAAACTAATACCTTTGAAAAAGAAAAAATTTAAACAATCTTCCGAACATTTAATAAAAACTTCAATTACAAAAGATCCTCACCAGGGATGTTTGTCTTTTGGAAGTTGCTACATAAAAGACATATCAAACAAGCAAAGCCCTGATTGGTTAAAAAATAAAATTTTAGCACTTGGTTTAAAGCCAATATCTGCCGTGGTCGATATAACAAATTATGTAATGTTTGATTTGAATCGCCCTCTACATGCATATGATGCAGACAAAATTGATGAAGAAATTATCGTTAGAGACTCAAAAGAAGGAGAAGAGTTCGAGGCACTTGATAGCAAAAAATATAAACTTAAAAAAGGAATGTGCGTTATAGCTGATAAGTCTAGTATTTTAGGATTAGGCGGTATTATCGGTGGTACGAAAACATCTACTGAATTTGAAACAAAAAATATACTTCTTGAGTCAGCTTATTTTTTACCATCTTCAATAAGAAAAACAGCTCGTGATCTCACAATCGATACAGATGCAAAGTATAGGTTTGAAAGGGGTATTGATCCAAACTCTATAATCGAAGGTTTAGAAATTGCCACTGAATTGATTTTAAATATATGTGGTGGAAAAGCTAGCAAGTTTATTATTTCGGGTAAAAGTTTTCAAAAAAATAAGATTATTAAATTTGAAATCAGTAAATTTGAGAATTTAATTGGTATACCAATATCTATTAACGAATCTCAAAAGATATTATCTTCATTAGGATTTAAATGTAAACAAGGCAAAAAAGAACTTAAAGTTGAAATTCCTTCATGGAGACCAGATATTAATTTAGATGTAGATTTAATCGAGGAGTTAATTCGAATTAAAGGATTTAAAAATATAAAACTTATAGAGCCAGAGAGAAAAAGAGAACATGAAACTTTAAATTTTAAGCAAAAACTATTCCACCTATCTCAAAGATCATTTGCATCTAAAGGATATTTAGAAACAGTGACATGGTCTTTTACCGACTCAAAAATCGATAAACAATTTTCAAAAGGGGAAAAAGAAATCCAAATTTTAAACCCTATTTCATCAGATCTAGATGTTTTAAGAAGATCAATATTTTCAAATCTTTCAATTCATCTAAAAAAAAATCAAGACAGAGGATACGAAGATCTTTCTTTATTTGAAATAGGACCAACATTTTATGGTAAAAATCCTGGAGAGCAGCAAATAGTAGTTGGAGCAGTTAAATCAGGAAAAATTGCACGAAAAAGCTGGATTGAAAAAGAGAGAAATATTGACGTATTCGATATTAAAAGTGATGTAATAAAAACTCTAATTGAGCTAGGGATTTCTGAACATAATCTTATTGTAAGTGATAATACTAAACAATGTTATCACCCAGGAAGATCTGGCTCTATCAATTTAAAATCGGAAAAAGGGCCACTACTAGCTTACTTTGGTGAAATACACCCAGCAATTATTAAAAGGTTAGATTTTAAAGAACCTAATGTCTATGGTTTAGAAATTTTTATTAAAAATATTCCAGAACCTAACAAAAAAATTAGACAAACAAAAAAAAGCTTTCAAGCATCAGATTTTCAGAAATCAGAAAGAGACTTTGCTTTCGTGATCGATAAAGTCTATAAAATCGGATCACTTGAGAAGATAATAAGAGAGATTGATAATTCTTTGATTCAGGATGTAACCACTTTCGATGTTTACGAGGGTGAAAAAATTCCTAAGGACAAAAAATCAGTTGCTATAAGTGTTACACTTCAATCTAAAGATAAAACATTGAGTGAAAAGGACTTGGATCAGATAAGTAAAAAAATTATAGATGTAGTCAAAGATAAAACCGGCGCTACAATCAGGTCCTAAATGTCAGATATAAAAAGAATACGTAATTTTTCTATAATTGCGCATATTGATCATGGGAAATCTACCATTGCAGACAGAATAATTCATAAATGCGGAGGATTAACTGAGCGCGAAATGAAGCAACAGGTCTTAGACTCAATGGATATTGAAAGAGAAAGAGGAATAACAATTAAAGCCCAAACAGTAAAATTAAATTATAAAGCAAAAGATGGTCAAACATATTTATTAAATATTATCGATACTCCTGGACATGTGGACTTTGGTTATGAAGTTAGTCGATCACTTTCAGCATGTGAGGGTTCGTTGCTGATTGTGGATAGTACTCAAGGTGTTGAAGCGCAAACATTAGCAAATGTATATCAAGCTTTAGAGATAAGTCATGAAGTAATACCTGTTTTAAATAAAATAGACTTACCAGCTTCGGACATTGAAAAGACCAAGAAAGAAATAGAAGATGTAGTTGGCATTGAAACATCAAATGCAATTTCTTGTTCAGGTAAAACTGGAGAAGGAATAGATGATATTTTAGAGGCAATAATACACAAACTACCTGCCCCAAAAGGAGAAGAGAACAAAAAGCTTAAATGTTTACTTGTTGATAGCTGGTACGACAGTTACTTGGGTGTTGTTATTCTAGTACGTATAATTAATGGAAAATTAAAAAAACAAATGAAAATAAAGCTCATGTCTAATAATCAAAATCATGTAGTTGAAAAAGTTGGTGTTTTTACTCCTAAACCAAATGACATAGAGGAATTAAATTCAGGAGAAATAGGGTTTATAATTACAGGCATTAAATCTTTATCAGAAACTAAAGTTGGAGACACTATATGTGACGCTGAGAATCCTATTCATGACCCTTTACCAGGTTTTAAACCTAGCAAGCCGGTAGTATTTTGTGGCCTATTTCCAGTTGATAGCTCTGAATATCAAAAATTGAAAGATGGTTTAGCAAAATTAAAGTTGAATGATGCAAGTTTTTCTTTTGAACCCGAGTCATCTAGTGCATTAGGATTGGGATTTAGATGTGGATTTTTAGGTTTGTTACATCTTGAAATTATTACCGAGAGATTAGAAAGAGAATTTGATGTAAATTTGATCACCACAACACCTGGTGTTATTTATAAAGTTCACAAAATCAAAGGAGAAGTTTTGGATTTACAAAATCCTTCTAATATGCCAGATCCATCGCAAATTACTAAAATTGAAGAACCTTGGATTAAATCAACAATTATAACTCCAGATGAATATTTAGGTTCTATTATTAAAATTTGCCAAGATAAAAGAGGAATTCAAACAAATCTTTCTTATTCAGGAAACAGAGCAGTGTTGTCATATGATCTACCTTTAAATGAGGTTGTTTTTGATTTTAATGACAGGCTAAAGTCTGTATCAAGTGGCTACGCTAGTTTTGATTATGAAATTTCTGAATATAGAGAAGGTAATCTTGTTAAGTTAGGAATTTTAGTTAATTCAGAAGCAGTTGATGCTTTAGCAATGATTATACATAAAGATTTTGCTCAAAAAACAGGAAGACAAGTTTGTGAAAAATTAAAAGATTTGATTCCAAGACATAATTTTATGATTCCTGTTCAAGCAGCCATAGGAGGAAAAATAGTTGCTAGAGAGTCGATAAAGGGATTTAAAAAAGATGTCCTTACCAAAATTCATGGTGGAGGAGCTGCTGATAGAAAAAGAAAACTTCTAGAAAAACAAAAAAAAGGAAAAGCTAGATCTAAACAATTTGGAAAAGTAGAGATACCCCAGGAAGCCTTTATAGGTGTTTTAAAAATAAATAAAGAAACTTAAGGAGAGGTGGCCGAGTGGTTGAAGGCGCACGCTTGGAAAGCGTGTAAACGGGAAACCGTTTCGAGGGTTCGAATCCCTCTCTCTCCGCCACTTTTACTCTCAGCTTTAAAATATCCACATACAACTTATAAGAGTCTAAATTTTTTTGAACGAATCCTGTATTAATTAATTAAGGGCAGTGGAGGGAGACTGAAGCTGTCCTTGCTATTTATAATCTTTTAATTCCAATTACTTTTAAATTCGCAGTTCGCTTTATTCTGGAAATAGTTTGATCAATGCCCATGATGACTGTTTTCTTCATAGGTCCATAAGCATGAATAAGCTTCTTATTTGAAAGCGCTACTGCAACATGACCTTTCCAAAAAATAATATCATTTTTTTTTATATTTTTAAGTTTGATATTTTTTTTGAAATGTTTGACTTGATCTTTCGCATCTCTTGGGCAATATCTTTTATTAAAGTTTATAAATACCTGAACCAAAGCTGAACAATCAATTCCTTTAAAAGATTTACCGCCCCATTTGTATTTAATATTTTTGAAAATACCTATTTTTTTGAAAGGGTATTTTTCTTTATATGAGATAGGTTTAACGGCATTCTTATTTATCCATCCTTTAGAAAATTTAAGAAATTTTGATTTTTTAGCTGTAATCTTTATTTTTGAGCCAAAAGATAAATCACTAGTTTTCTTTTTATAATTTGGAAATTTATATATCTTTGCTTTTAAAATATCTATTTTATGAGTAGGTCTTAGAAAAATACAAAACTTTTTATTTTGTACGTAGCCCGTATAATTATCTTCTTTAATTTTAATTTTAAGCCATTTTTTAGTTTTCTTTGATATAGAAAAACTATCTCCATAAATCATCTGAGTTACGACTTCAGATTTAAGAGATGGTTTTTTATAAATATTAATAACTGTAAAATTATTTGTAAGATATTTAATCATTTAGTTTGAGCTTATTTCTTATCATATAAAGAAATATAAGAGATGGAATAACCATTATAGCAGTAATAATAAAGAAAACCCCCCAGTCACCGTTTAACCAATCTACAAATGCACCAGATGATGCTGCTAAAGTTGTTCTGCCTGCTGTTCCAATGGATGAAAGGAGAGCATATTGAGTAGCAGTATAGGTTCTATCTACAAGCAATGAAATAAAAGCCACAAATGCAACTGTTGCAAATGCAGCTGCCATATCATCAAAAATAACTGCTATAGCAAAAAGTATCTCTGATTTTCCTGACCAGGCAAGTATAGAAAATAATAAGTTTGTTGAAGCCATTAAAATTCCAGAAATAAACAAAGCCTTGATAACTCCTGATCTAATAGCAAACAGTCCTCCAATAAGAGTAAAAATAACTGTAGTAACCCATCCGAGCCCTTTTGAATAAAGAGCGATATCAGATTTTGTAAAACCTATTTCTTTATAAAATATAACCGACATTCTTCCTAGAAAAGCTTCACCAATTTTGAAGAGAAAAATAAATGCTAGTATAGCCATTGCGATACTAAATCCATTTTTCTTAAAAAAACTAATTATTGGACCAAGAACAGTGCCAGTTATCCAAACAACAATTTTGGCCATAGGATTCGAAGCACCAATTTTTTTTTCAATCATTTCATCAGTTTTCCTTTGAGAGTTTTTTCTATCATTTTGTTGTGGCTCATTTATAAACATTAGACCGATATTACAGGCAATCACTACTATTCCTAAAATTAGAAAAGTAATTTGCCAATAATTTTCAAATCCAATGTTCTGAAAAAATTCTGCTGCATTTAATGCTATCACGCCACCTAATTTATAACCAGTCCACCAACCGACTACTGCCATAGCAGCACCAGCCTGCATCGATTCACCTTCGTGTTCTCCAATTTGTTCAATTCTTAGCGCATCCACTGTTATGTCTTGAGTTGCTGAAGCTATTGCAATTATCAATCCTACACTAATCACCAAAGCAAGGTTTGTTGTTGGATTAATTACACTCCAACAAATTAAACTAAGTAAAATTATTGTTTGCATGCTTACTATCCAACCGCGTCTGTGACCAATTTTGTTAGTAAGCCAAGGAATTCTTATTCTATCTATTAGAGGTGCCCAAAGGTAGTTAAAAGCATATACAGCAAATATTAAACCTGCCCAACCTACAGTGCTTCGACTTAATCCATCTTCTTTTAACCATAGACTTAAACTACTTCCTATAATCACCCAAGGAAAACCACTTATAGACCCTAGCAACAAAATTTTGATCATTCTTCTATCAAAATAAACGTTAAAAGCCTCAGATAATGTTTGTCTTTTTTTTATTTCCATTAAATTTATTTAATTCCTCCAATATGATGGGAAAAGTAAAACTAAAACTGCAAATAACTCTAGTCTACCTAAAAGCATACCAAAAGACAGCAACCATTTTGATAAGTTAGAAACTTCTTTAAAATTTCCATTTGGACCAATCATTTCACCTAAACCAGGACCAACATTTGAAATTGAAGTTGCAGCTCCTGAAATAGAAGATAAAAAATCCATTCCCGTAATCGACAACAAAATTGATAAAATTATAAATAAAAATAGATAAGAAAAAATAAAAATTATTACAGAATTAATAAAATCTTCAGAAATTTTTTGATTATTATATTTACTTATAACTATACTATTAGGATAAATTAGTTTTTTAATTTGATCTTTTAAAAAAATATATAATATTTGAACTCTGAAAATTTTTATTCCACAAGTTGTAGATCCCGCACAACCACCTATAAACATTAAAAACAAGAAAAATATAAGAGAAAATTCCCCCCACAATCCGAAATCATCTGTGACATATCCAGTGCCTGAGAGTATTGAAACTACGTTAAATGAAGATACTCTTATTTTTTCTATCAAATTACTTTCATGACTTGTAAAAAGTAAATAAAGGAACATTATCAATATAGAGCTCAACAAAATGTAAATCATCCCTTTTATTTGTACATCTTCAAAAAAAACTTTTTTATTTCCTCTTAAAAATTTTAAGTAAGAGATAAAAGGTATACTTCCTAAAATAATAAATATAGTTGCAACATTTTCAATATTTGGACTTTTAAAGAAACCTATAGACTCATCATGAGTTGAAAATCCTCCAGTTGCTATAGTTGTAAAAGAATGTGCTATACTATCAAATAAATTCATATCACATAGCCAGTAAGAAAAAGCACATAAAAAAGTAAGAACCAAATAAGTTAAAATTATAATTTTTGCTACCTCTATTGTTCTAGGCAAAATTTTTTCAGTGGTATCTGAACTTTCCATTTTAAATAATTGCATCCCCCCTACCTTTAAAAGTGGAAGCACAGTAATGGCCATAACAATAATTCCTATTCCACCGAGCCATTGCATAATAGCTCTCCATAAAAGTATACTTTTTGGGGCATTATCTAAATTTGAAATTACAGTCGATCCTGTAGTTGTTATACCAGACATACTCTCAAAAAAAGAGTCACTCAAAGATAACTCTAGACCGGAAAATAAAAAAGGTAAGCTACCAAATGAAGCTACCGACACCCATGCTAATGTAGAAAATAAAAATGTTTGTTGTAAATTAAGCAACGACTCTCTATCTAAATTTATTAAGATAAAAAGAACACCAAAAAAAACAGTAATAAAAGAGGAAGATAAAAAACTGTGACTTTCCTCCTTATAAATAATTTGGGCTATGTAAGGAGCCAACATAAAAATCCCTAGAACTACAAGAAGTACTCCTATAATAAAAAAAACGGTTTTATTTGCGGTCATTAAAGTGAGACTATTTAAATGGGTATAAAATTCAACTTAATATATTGAATTAATAAGTATAATATATATAAAAATTTAGTAAATCTTTTATGTTTGATAAAAACTTAATTCAATCAACATCTTCATGGCCTTTTGTAGAGGTGAGAAAACTCCTTAAAGACAGAAACGAAATTATAAAAAAAAAAGGGAAGATTATTTTTGAAACTGGATATGGACCTAGTGGACTTCCTCATATTGGTACTTTTGGTGAGGTAGCAAGAACATCAATGATGATAAATGCTTTAAACCATGTCTTGCAGATTGAAAGTGATCTAATAACATTTTCTGATGATATGGATGGTTTAAGAAAAGTACCAGAGAATATTCCGAACTCTAAAATCCTCGAAGAAAATATTGGAAAACCCCTTACAAGCATTCCAGATCCTTTTGGTAAGTTTAAAAGTTTTGGAGAACATAACAATGAAATGTTAAAAGATTTTTTGAAAAAATTTAATTTTAAATTTAATTTTAAAAGCTCTACTGAAAATTATAAAAATGGCACTTTTAATGATGCGTTAACTAGAGTATTAGAAAAATACGATGATATAATGAGTATTATATTACCCACATTAGGAGAAGTTAGAAAAAAAACCTATTCACCTTTTTTACCAATTTGCCCAGAAACTGGAAAAGTTTTGGAAATACCATTAATTGAATTCAATCAAAAAAATGGCAAAGTAGTTTTTGATAACAATGGAAAAAAACTATCTACAGAAATTACTAATGGAAATTGTAAGCTACAATGGAAGGTCGATTGGGCTATGCGGTGGTTTACTTACGACGTAGATTTCGAAATGTATGGAAAAGATTTAACTGAGAGCGCAATACTATCAAATAAAATTTGTAAGGCTTTAGGAAAAAAACCTCCAAATGGTTTTGCTTACGAACTTTTTCTTGATGAAAAAGGAGAAAAAATTTCCAAGTCAAAAGGAAATGGTATTTCTATAGAACAATGGTTAAGGTACGCCTCTCCTGAAAGTCTTTCTTTATATATGTATCCGAATCCAAAAAGAGCAAAAAAGCTTTATTCTGAAGTTGTGCCAAAAGCTGTTGACGAATATTTAGAATTAATAGAAAAATTTCCAAACCAGGAAAAAAAAGATCAGATATTAAACCCAGTATGGCACGTTCATAATGGCAAGCCTCCAAACGAAAAAATTGTTATGCCTTTCTCAATGTTGTTGAATTTAGTTGGATCGAGCAATGCAGAAAATAAGAAAATATTATGGAAATTTATTAATAGATTTCACAAAGAAATTAAACCTAGCGATCATCCAATTCTTGATAGTTTAACTGAGTATGCAATAAATTATTTTAAAGATAAAGTAGAACCTAACAAAAATTATAAAATACCAAATTCAGAAGAAAAAAAAGCCTTAAATAATTTGATTAAAAATCTTGGTAAACTAAAACAACAAAATAAACCAGAAGAAATTCAAACTATAGTATATTCTACTGGTAAAGAAAATGGTTATGAAAAAAATTTAAGAGATTGGTTTAAATTAATTTACCAAGTTCTTTTTGGAGATGAAGATGGACCTCGAATAGGTTTCTTTATAAGTTTTTTTGGGATTGAGGAAACTATTAAATTGTTAAGTGAAAAAATAAAATAATATATGTTTTCAATTATAAAACCTTTTATATTCAATTTAGATCCAGAAATTGCACATGATCTAGCAATTAAGTCTTTAAAATTAAATTTTTTACCTAATAGTCTATTTAAAGTAAAAGAAGAAGAAATTTTAGAGACCCAATTATTCGGGCGAAAGCTAAAAAATCCAATCGGTATTGCTGCAGGTTTCGATAAAAGTGCCGAAGTATATAACTCCTTGTTTCGATTAGGTTTTGGTTTTGTAGAAGTTGGAACAGTAACACCCAAAAGGCAGTTAGGTAATCCAAAGCCTAGAATATTCAGACTCAAAAAGGACAAAGCCTTAATAAATAGACTTGGTTTTAATAATCATGGTTCAGAAATAATTGCAGGAAGAATATTAAAAAATCCACCTAAAAGAATATTAGGAATTAATATTGGTCCCAACAGTGATACAAAAAATAAATTAGACGATTTTGTAAAATGTATTACAAAATTACATGAATTATCAAACTATATTACACTTAATATTTCATCTCCCAACACAGTTGGACTAAGAGATTTTCACGAGAGAAAGTCGTTGGAGGACTTATTAAATAAAATTTCAACACTAAAAATAAAAAAACCAATCTGTCTGAAAATTTCTCCGGATATCAATAGCAAAGATATCAGTCAAATAATAGAATTGATAAGAAAATTTAATATTGATGGTTTGATAATATCTAATACTACTATAAGTAAAAGAGAAAAATTAGAGGATCCAAAAAAATTTGAGGAAGGAGGATTATCAGGAGAACCGCTAAAAAATATGTCAACCAATATGATTAAAGAATTTTATAAAGGAACAAATAAAAAAATAACCATTATTGGTGTTGGAGGCATTGATACTGGCAAAGCGGCTTATGAAAAAATTTCAGTTGGTGCAAGTGCAGTACAACTTTACACTGGTATGATTTTTAAAGGGCCAACAATAGCGAGAGACATAAAAAATGAATTAATTTCGATATTAAAAAAAGAGAAAATAAAGAGTATTAGTGCTGCTGTCGGAATAAACACTTGACCAAAAAAGTTTAAAGCCTTATATAAACCTAAAATATTTATGTCTAAAAGATGCGAACTTACTGGAAAATCTCCCTTAAAAGGCCATAATGTTAGTCACTCTAACAATAAGACCAAAAGAAGATTTTTACCAAATTTAAAAAAAGTAACTTTCAAGAGTGAAAAATTAAATAAAAATATTAGACTAAGTGTGTCAAATTCTGCTTTAAGGACTGTAGATTTTAAAGGTGGTTTGGACAAGTTTTTAAAAACAGCTAAAAATAAAAACTTATCAAAAAGAGTAAAAAAAATTAAAATCTCTATAGTTTCAAAACCTTAAACATGATTAAAAAAATAAATAAGCTTTTCGTTTATTTATCTTTAATGATGGGAATAGTTGTAATCTCATCTAATTTTTTGGTTCAATTTCCAATAAGATATTTTGGTTTAGAGGAAATTTTAACCTACGGTGCATTAAGTTATCCCGTAACATTCCTTATTACCGATCTGAGTAACAGAGCATTTGGAAAATTTTTAGCTAGAAGAATTGTTTATTTAGGTTTTACTATTGGTATTTTTCTAACCTTAATCGCTTCAACAAATTTTAATGAGTTAATTTCAATAAGAATTGCCGTAGGTTCTGGAGTAGCTTTTTTGATAGCACAAAACTTGGATATCAATATATTCGATAAACTTAGAAAAAATAAAAAATGGTACATAGCCCCATTATTCTCTTCTCTTTTAGGCTCATTTATAGATACATTCCTATTTTTTGTAATTTCGTTTTATAAAACTGGAGTACCGTGGGTGACATTAGCAATTGGTGATTTTTTAATAAAAATTTTAATCGCCTTATTAATGTTAATTCCATTTAGGTTATTTTTAAAAAGAATAAAAGATTTATCCGGTGGAAATTTCTTGTATAAAACTTAGTGCAAATCTTTTTTGTTCGTAAATAAATCGGTCAATTGATTTATCATTACATCACCTAAGTCTTGTACATCAACAATCTTTACAGCCTTTTTATAGTAACGACTAACATCGTGACCTATACCAATTGCTAACAATTCAATTTTTGAATTTTCTTCAATCCAATTAACAACATTTTTTAAATTTTTTTCCAGATAGTCGCTTGAGTTCGAAGACAATGTCGAGTCATCTACTGGAGCTCCATCAGATATAACCATTAAAATTTTTCTCTCCTCTTTTCGCCTGGTCATTTTTTTAAAGGCCCAGGTTAGTGCTTCTCCATCTATATTTTCTTTTAGCAACCCCTCTTTTAACATTAAACCCATATTTTTTTTTGATTGTCTCCAAGGGGTATCTGCTGATTTGTAAATTATATGTCTTAAATCATTTAATCTACCTGGAGAAACAGGTTTATCATTATTCATCCATTTTTCTCTACACGAACCACCCTTCCAATGTTTTGTCGTAAACCCTAAAATTTCAACTTTAACAGAGCATCTTTCAAGAGTTCGTGACAAAATATCAGCACATATAGCAGCAACCGAAATTGGTTTACCCCTCATTGAACCTGAGTTATCAATTAAAATAGTAACTAAAGTATCTTTAAACTCCATATCTTTTTCTTTTTTAAAAGAAAGGGAATTGAATGGATCTACCACTACTCTTGCAAGTTTAGAGTTATCTAGCAGGCCATCTTCCAAGTCAAACTCCCAAGATCTATTTTGCTTTGCAAGAAGTTTTCTCTGAAGTTTATTAGCTAACTTTGCAATAAAACTTTTCAATTGTAATAGTTGTTGATCTAAATTTTGTCTTAACCGGCTAAGTTCTTCATCACTTTCAAGATCTTCGGCTTTAATAATTTCATCAAACTCTTCGGTATAAGCTCTATATTTTTTATCATTATTTATCTTTTTTAATCTGTTTCTTTGACTTGGACTATCTGCTTCATTTTCAAGCTCAATTATTTTGTCATCATTGTCAGAGTCTTTTGCAAAATCTTCAAGATTTTGGGATGAATTATCAATTGACATTTCATCATTATTTTCATTTTTTTCTCCCTGGTCCTCTCTATCATTGTTTTGAGAGGGATCTTTTTGTTTAAGATCTTCCTGTTGTTGTTTGTCTGTTTCAATATTTTCATCAATATTCATTGATGATATTATTTTTGAAACTGTTGAATTAAATTTTATTTGATTATTAGTTAACTTTCTAAGGTTCAAAATTTCTTTTTTAAAACTATTTTCAAGCTCCTTTTTAAAAGACTTATATTGTTTATCAAGACCCTTGACATTATCATTCGATAAATGAGTTCTTAAATAACTTTCAAATGCATTTGAAATATTTTTTTCTTTTTCTTTAGAGTTTAATTGATTAAATTTATCAAAATAGTAACTGTCTAGATTATTTTTTACACCTTTAAATTCAAGGGAACCCAATCTTTCATATCGAATTTTTTCAGCTATTTCATAAAGTCTTTTAGAAGTTGAACCCTCAGGTAAAAATTTTCTAAAAGTTTTATTATCACTATGCTTAAGTTTAAGGGCACTCGAGTCTGCCTGGGCTCTTGTTTTAATAAAATTTTTTTTATTTAAACTTTCTAAATCGGGAAGATTTATGGTTGTTTTATTATCGTCTGTCTTATTTTTTCCAAAAACAACATTTACGTTTTCTTTATTTGACAAAGATCTTACCGTAGAAATTATCGCAGTTTTAAAATTACTTAAGTAGTCTTCTTTTTTATCCATTTTAAGAAATGGTTACATTGATAGATGACTCTGGTAAGTCAACACCAAAACATCTCTGATAATATTCCGATATAATTTTTTTTTCTAAATCATCACACTTATTTAAAAAAGTTACTCTAAAAGCATAACCCTGATCTTTAAAAATATTTGTATTTTCTGCCCAATGTAAAACTGTTCTCGGACTCATCACAGTTGAAATGTCACCATTAATAAAACCTTTTCTAGTAAGATCGGCTACCTTGATCATGTTTGTTAGTTTTTCTTTACCTTCTTTATTATTTAAATTTTTATTTTTAGCTAAAATTATTTCAAATTCTTTTTCAAAAGATAAATAGTTTAAAGTTGAAACAATATTCCACCTGTCCATTTGACCTTGGTTTATTTGTTGAGTTCCATGATATAATCCTGTCGTATCTCCGAGGCCAATAGTATTTGTTGTTGCAAACATTCTAAAATATTTGTTTTGGGATAAAACTTTATTTGTATCTAATAAAGTAAAGTTTCCTTCACTCTCTAAAATTCTTTGTATTACAAACATTACATCTGGTCTACCTGCATCGTATTCATCAAAAACAAGAGCTATTGGATTTTGAATTGACCATGGTAAAATTCCTTCTTTAAATTCTGTAACTTGTTTTCCATCTTTAAGAATTATTGCATCTTTTCCTACCAAATCAATTCTACTAATGTGACTATCTAAGTTTACTCTTATGCAAGGCCAATTGAGTCTAGCCGCCACTTGCTCAATATGGGTTGATTTTCCAGTTCCGTGGTAGCCCTGAATTAAAACTCTTTTATTAAAAGCAAATCCAGATAAGATTGCCAATGTTGTGTCTCTATCAAATTTATAATTTTGATCAACCTTCGGAACAAATTCATTTTTTTCAGAAAAAGCATCAATTTCCATGTCTGTATTTATTCCAAAAGTTTGTTTAACAGATATTTTGATATCTGGTTTATAGTTTGTTGGAAAATTACTCATTATTTTTTACCCATTGTTTTTTTAAGCTGGCTATAAGCCAATGTAATTTGTTTTAATTTATTCTCAAATTTTTTACTTCCTTGATTTTTATCAGGATGATATTTTTTTACAAGAGTTTTAAATCTGATATGAATTTCTTCCCATTTAGAGTCATATTTAAGATCCATTATATCAAAAGCATCTTTATCAGTATTAGAGATTTTAGCCTTTTTATAATCTTTATAACTTTTTGAATTAAAAATATTTAATTTATCCTCTAAGGCGTTATTCCACAAAATATTAAAAAAATTTTCAGAAGATCCGAAGCTTTTTGTAGATTTATGCCAAGTAATATCTGACTTAACGAAATATTCTATTTGTTCATCTGACATATTTTCAAAGTAATTCCATTTTTTGTTGAAAATTTTGATGTGTTCTAAACAAAGTAGCCTATATTTTTTACTATTGTCCCTCTCTATTGGAGCTTTATAGATTCCTTCATTTTCGCACATTTCCCAATCACAAATAATTTTCATTTTAAAAATTTTCTTTTTTGTTAGATTATATTTATGTCAGAATATTTAAAACAAATAGAACATAAAATAAAGAAAAACATATCTTTAGAAGAAATAAAAATTATTGACAATTCATCTAAACATGCTGGACATAAGTTTTATGATAAATCAAAATTTCATTTAAGTTTGCGAATTAAATCAAAATATTTAAATCAGAAAGATAAATTATCTGCACAAAGAGAAATATTTAAAGTTTTAAAAGATGATCTAAAAGAAAAAATTCATGCTTTAGAAATAAATATTAAATAAGACTTAAAAAATTTTTTTTAATAAATTTTACGGAATAGTTAAAATTACCAGGTTTAGCGGTTTTTCCAATTCTCTTTAAAAGAACAAAATTTATTTTTTGATCCTTATTCTTTTTATCAGAACTCATAAAACTTATAATTTTATTATATTTATTTTTTTTAAAATATTTTTTAAGATCATAATTTAAATTATATTTTTTATATAAGTTTAAAATATTTTGAAGAGTTTTATCAGATGTAATTTTTACCATCTTTGAAAGTTTGGTTGCCATGACCATACCGATTAGAACAGCTTCACCATGTTTTATTCTCGAGGAATAATTATTTGTTGATTCTATTGCATGAGCGAATGTATGTCCAAAATTCAGATTCATTCTCTTATTTTTTTCTTTAAAATCACCACCAACAAAAAATAATTTTATTTTACAACTTTTATGAATAGCATATTGTAGATAATTGTTATTTTTTTCTATTAATAATTTATTTGAATTTTTTTCTAACCAATTATAAAATTTTTTACTAAAAATTATTGCATGTTTTAAAATTTCTGCGTATCCAGTTATCAGTTCTCTTCTAGACAAACTTTTTATTAAACTTACATCTATTATTACAATTTTTGGCAAATAAAATGACCCTAGTAAATTTTTACCAAATTTTGAGTTCACTCCTGTTTTTCCACCAACCGCAGCATCTACTTGAGCTAAAAGTGTTGATGGAATATTAATAAAATTAATACCTCTTTTTAAAATACTAGCAACAAAACCAGAAAAGTCACCAATCACTCCGCCACCAAATGATATGATTAAGTCAGATCTATTAAAATTTAATGATAATAATTTTTCAGATAGTTTTGAAACGTTTTGAAAAGATTTTAATTTTTCATTTGGGTTTAAAACTACAACATGTAAATCATATTTTTTTAATTGTTTAACCAATATATTTCTGAATTTTGAAGGTATATTTCGATCTACTACTAAACAAATTTTTTTTGTATCGGGACAAACCTTCTTAATTTTAGAAGAAATTAGTTGAATAGATTTATCACCAATTATAATAGAGTACTTCGACTCTTTTTCGTTAACTTTGATTTCTTTAATTTTCATACAAATCTAAAATTTTTTTTACAATTTCGCCCTTACTCAATTTATTACACCTTAAGTTATAGTTTGCCAATTTGTAAAATTTTATTCTTTTTTTGTAAATTTCTCTTAAATTTTCCTCAAGATCTCCACTTGCTAAAAGCGGCCTATTCTTAGTTTTATTAAATCTTTGGATTAAATTTTTTACATCCATATTTAACCAAAAACTCACACAATTTCTTAAAACTACATATCTTATAGATTGATTTATGAATGCTCCTCCCCCTAAAGCAATAACTATATTTTCTTTTTTTAAGATTTTTAAAGTAACTTTTTTCTCTATTTTTCTAAAATATCTTTCACCTCGATTTTCAAAAATATCTTTTATAGATGTTAATTCTCTTTTTTCTATTATCTTATCAATGTCTGCAAATTTCATATTCAGCTTTTTAGATAGAATCCTACCTATTGTCGATTTACCAACACCCATCATTCCAGTTAAAATAAGGTTTTTTTTCAATTATATTCCTAATTTATAATTTGATTTATCACAAATTTGTCTTATTTATTGAGTTTAAATATATTTTATTACTATGCAACTTAAATTCCATAGACAAAAAAGCATTGGTCAATCAATTGGCAGAATGATACTAAAGATTTTAGTAGTACTTATTTTTATTATTTGCGCAATTTTTTTTCTTGATAAAATAAACTTCTCCTCACCAAATAAAGATATCCAAAAAGATGTTACGAATGAAATTATTAAGCTTAAATAAATTCTTTTTAACGGTCCTTTGTTTCTTAATAATTCCTTTATCCTTAAAAAGTGAGGACACAGTTGATATTTGGAAGAACAATAATAATATAGAAAAAGACTTAACAATTAATAATGAAATAAAAGAAAAAGAAAATCAAATTAATATTTTAAAAAAAAAAAGTGATACAAATATAAAAATTTTAGAAGACTTTGAGTCAACTCAAAAAGAAAGGGATCTATATGGAGTGTACGATCCGGAAGATTTAGATTTAAGTCTCGGAATGTGGCTTAAATCAGATGGAAAAGAAATTAAAAAAACTTTTCAAAGAATAGGAAAATTAAAACTATCAAAGTCTGCTGAAGAAATATTTGAAAAAATAATAATGACTTATTCCTACCTACCAGAAAAAAATATCAATAAAGAAGAATTTTTAAAATTAAAATTTAATTGGTTAATAGAAAATGAAAAAGACATTCTCATTAAGGAATTTTTAAATAAAAACGAAAATTTTGAATACAAAAAAGAATTAATCCAATACTTGGTTGATAGGAATATAGCCAAAGCAAATTTGAAGGAAGGTTGTAAGAGTGCAAATTTTATTAGCAAAGAAATAAAAGACCCCTACTTAGAAAAGTTTAAAATTTATTGTTTAATTTACGATAATAAAAAAAATGAAGCGCAATTAATTTTTGATTTATTAAAAGAACAAAAACTTTCCGATAATTTTTTTGAAAATAAGATAAATTTTTTGTTAGGTATAGAACTTAAAAAAGATAACAAAATTAAAGATGATAATCTTCTTAATTTCTATTTATCCTCAATTACTGTTGAAAATTTTAATTACGAGCCAAATAAAAGAACAAATAAATTTATTTGGGAATATTTAGATGCAGCCAATTTAATACAAATAGAAGATG
This sequence comes from uncultured Pelagibacteraceae bacterium, assembly GCA_902581775.1. Taxonomy (GTDB): domain Bacteria; phylum Pseudomonadota; class Alphaproteobacteria; order Pelagibacterales; family Pelagibacteraceae; genus Pelagilacustribacter. The sequence goes on from CACHPJ010000002.1 coordinate 50,333, forward strand.
TAGAAGATAAAGACAGAATAAAGAACCTAGAAATAGCTGCTAATGAAAATACTTTTGATAAAGAAAAAATTTTTGAAATCTATAAAAAATTCTTATTTGATATAAATACGTTAGTAAATGCCGAAGACATTTACAGTTCCTTAGACACATTAAATGCTAGAGCCCTGATTTATCAAAAGTATATTTTATCTGATAAAGACGAAAAAAAAATAGAAAATCTTATTTTGTTAAAAGAACTATTTAAAAAAGATAACTTATCAAATGTTTATAGAAAATTTCTAAGCGATAGGCTTAACGAAATAAAAATTGATGACAATATTTCCGAATCATATGTAAAGCTAATAAAACGAAATACTATATCTGACGAAGAATATAAACTTGGTAAGATCAAATATAATGATAAAATCCTTCATAAATCAAGAGTAATAAAGTATTTTACAGAAAAAAACTTTTCAAAAGAAAAAACTCAGAAAAATCTTAATAATATTTATAAGAAAATTAGAAGAAACAAAAATTATTTTTTTTCAGCAAAAGATTTATTGCTAGTTCAATCTTTAGAAAAAGATGGATTTAAAATTCCCAAGGAAATTAAGCATAAAAGTTTATCAAAAAAATATAATATACCAGAAACACTATCGTCTCTTCTGAAGAGGGGTGAAATAGGACTTCTATGCCTCAAATTTGTTGAAATAATCGGTGAAGACGAAATCTATAATCTAGATCCTGAAACTATATATTTTATAACCAACCTATTAAATGAGGCAGATTTGATAAAGTTTAGAAATACAGTTATAAACTCTTCTTTACCATCAAGAGTTTAAAATAAAATATTAAATTTTATTATGATGAAAAAAAAAATTCTTATTATTCCTGATCCTATTTTAAGAAAAAAATCTGATAGGGTAACTTCAATAGACAAAAGCATAAAACAACTAATGAATGATATGCTTCAAATTATGTACGATGCTCCGGGTATCGGTTTGGCCGCTATTCAAATAGGTATCCCAAAGAGAGTTGTAGTGATGGATTTATCAAAAAATGAAGAAAAAAAAAATCCTATGTTTTTTGTGAATCCCGAAATTACATGGAAGTCTGATGCTAAATCGTCTTATGAAGAAGGCTGTCTATCAATTCCTAATCAATTTGCTAAAATAGAAAGATCTGAAAAATGTAATGTAAAATACTTAGATTATGATGGAAATGAAAAAAAAATTGAAGCGTCAGGATTATTATCAACTTGTATACAGCATGAAATAGATCATTTAAATGGAATTCTTTTTATTGATTATTTGTCAAAATTAAAAAAAGATAATATTATAAAAAAAGTTTCAAAAAATCAAAAAGAGATAGAAAGAGTAGTAGTTTAAATTAAAAAATTTAATGTTCAAAAAAATAGTTTTTATGGGGACGCCAAAGTTTGCTGTTCCCATTTTAGAGATTATAAATAACTCAGTTCATGAAGTTGTTGCTGTGTACTCACAACCAGCTAAAAAAGCTAAAAGGGGGCAAAAAATTGTTGTTTCTGAGATTGAAGAGAAATCGAAAAATTTATCTTTAAACCTTAGAACTCCAATTAAGTTAGATAACAACGAGTATTCTTATTTGAAAGCTATAAATCCAGATATTGTGGTCGTAGTGGCATATGGAAAAATAATTCCTAAAATATTTTTAGATATACCAAAATTTGGATTTATAAATTTACATGCATCTTTACTACCAAAATGGAGAGGTGCTGCCCCAATACAAAGGGCGATAATGAATTGTGATAAAGAAACAGGAATAAGTTATATGAAAATTGAGGAAGATTTAGACTCAGGTCCTTACATGCTTCAATTAAAAACATTAATAAACGAGGACACTAATTATAAACAATTAAATGAGAAACTATCAAATATTGGAGCTAAAAGCATAATAAAATGTTTAAATTTAATTTTTGATAATAAAGCTAAATTCATAAATCAAGATAACTCAAAAGTAACTTATGCAGAGAAAATTAAAAAATCTGAAGCAAAAATAATTTGGTCAGAAACAGCAAACAAAATTGTTGCAAAGATTAATGGATTAAGTCCTTTTCCTGGAGCATGGTTTGAATACGAAAATTCAAGATTTAAGATAATAAAAGCAAAAATAATAAAAGAAAATTCAGAAGTGCCTGGTAAAGTTTTGAATGATAAACTTTTAGTGTCTTGTGGAGAAAATGCCATCAAGATATTAGAAATACAAAAAGAGGGAAAAAGTGTGCTAAAAATTGATGATTTTCTATCCGGAAACAAAATACCTATTGGGGCAAAATTAATATGATTAAAAACTATCAGCTATTAATTGAATATGATGGGACAAAATTTGTTGGATGGCAAATTCAAAAAAAAGGCTCATCAGTTCAAGGAGAGATTGAAAAAATACTTAAAAAAATATTGAAGCAGAAAATAAAAATAAACGGCTCTGGTAGAACTGATGTGGGAGTTCACGCGATTGAACAGTCAGCAAGTTTTAAGACCGATCTAAATATAAAAAATAAAATACTCTTCCTAAGATCAATGAATCACTTCTTATCGAAAAAAAATATTTCAATATTAAATTTAAAAAATAAAGATGCAAGATTTCATGCGAGATTTAGTGCAAAAAAAAGATCTTATAAATATCTAATTATCAATAGAGAGGCCCCTTTAAGTCTTATGAGAGAAAGAGCGTGGAATATTAAAAAGAAACTAGATGTAAATTTAATGAAAAAAGGAGCTTTAATTTTAAAAAAAAATAAAGACTTTTCAACTTTTCGAGCTTCCTCCTGTAATGCAAAATCACCCTTCAAAACAATTGACAAAGCTATAATAAGAAAAAAAAATTTTAAAATCGAAATTTTATTTCGTTCAAAATCTTTTTTACAACAACAAGTTCGTTCAATGGTTGGTTGCTTAAAATATCTTGGTGAGGGTAAGTGGACTTTAAAAGATTTTAAAAAAGTCGTTGATTCAAAAAAAAGGATTAATTGTGCGCCACCAGCTCCTGCAAGTGGTCTATACTTAAGTAAAGTATATTACTAATTATTTATAACCGTATCTTTTAATCGAACTTATAGAAATTGACAAAAGGGAAATGAAATTTTTTAGAAAATTAAATTTATTATATTTACTATTAATTTTCCAAATCCAATAAAAATTTTTAAATTTATTACTTTGAAGTGAATTTTTTCTAATTCTATATTTTGTTAAATAATTTTTTAAACAATAAGCATAATTAGTTTTTTTTAATATCATACATTTATAAAAATAGTCTTCACAAATTTGTGTTTTAGTAAACTTTACACTCTTTGCAATTTTTTTGTTAATCATCATTGTGCTAGTGGCAATTGAAGTATTTTTGGTAAATTCTTCAAAATTAATTTTTAATGGGATATTAATTTTTCTTAGTTTACTATCTCCTTCAACGAAAGACTGATATTTTGTATAAGAAAATTTATAATCATTTTTTAACATAAATTTTAATTGTGCCCCAAGCTTATTTTTTGACCATAAATCATCAGAGTCTATAAATGCTACAAAATCTGAATTAACTTTTTTAAGTGCCAAATTCCTACAATATCCTGCACCCCTATTTCTCTTAAGATATATTATTTTAATTTTTTTATTTGATTTTATTTTTTTTAATATATTTAAGGTTTCTTTATCTGATCCATCATCAACAATAAAAAGTTTCCAATTTTTATAGGTTTGCCTCAAAATTGATTTTAATGTTGAACTTAAATATTTAGAACTATTATAATTTGGTAATATTATAGAAATTTGGTTTTTTGGTATCATAATTTAAATTCAATCATTGCTTTTAAATGTTCTTCTGTACTTTCAGCTAATGCTTGTAAATCATACCCACCTTCAAGTATAGAAACTACTTTACCTTCACAATATCTTTTAGATACAGCCAATGTTCTTTTTGTAATTTCATAATAATCTGAAGATTTTAAGTTTATATTAGACAAAGGGTCTCTGAAATGTGCATCGAAACCTGCTGATAAAAGAATGAATTCAGGTTTAAACTTATTCAATTTTTTTAAAACATGATCGTACGCATTAAAATACTCTTCAGAATTTGTTCCTGCCGTTAATGGTATATTTAAAATATTATTGTGAGAACCTTTATCGTGAGTAGATCCAGTTCCTGGGAAATGTGGATATTGGTGAGTAGATATATATAAAACTTTTTCATTAGAAAAGAATATATTTTGTGTTCCATTACCGTGATGCACATCAAAGTCTATTATTGCAACACGGTTATATTTATATTTTTCAATTAAGTAGTTAGCTCCTACCGCAACATTATTGAAAATACAAAAACCCATCGCTTTATCATATTCAGCGTGGTGTCCTGGCGGTCTAACAGCGCAGAAGGCATTTTTTAATTTTTTATTGTTTACTAAATCTATAGCTGTAATTATTGATGAGACAGCATCAAAAGTTGCTAATTTACTGCCTGGAGAAATTACAGTGTCCCCATCTAAAAAAATTTGTCCTTTGGTTGGAAAATTTTTTTTAACATCGTCTATATATTTATTTTTGTGTGTTTTTTTAAGATAAATTTCATCGAATTTTTTTGGTTCACTCCACTTTAAATCTTTAAAGTCTCTTTTTTTTATTCTATCCAAAATTGAACGTATTCTAAATTTATTCTCAGGATGTCCATCTCCAGTATTATGATTTAATGAGTTAACTGAGGAGATAAAGCCTGTTTTCACTTAAAATACTCTTGTAAGAAATTTAAATAAATTTTCTTCAAATTTTTTAAGTCTTTTAGAGAAACACATTCATCTACTTTATGCATGGTTCTATTAACTAAACCAAATTCAAGACATGGGGCAATTTTTTTTATAAATCTTGCATCTGAAGTGCCTCCTGTAGTCGAGAAAACTGGCGTTAATTTTGTTACTTTTTTTATAATTTTTTTTGCAAGATAAATGTCTTTTCCTGGTTTTGTTAAAAATGACTCACCGCTTTCTAAATAGTTAATCTTATAATTGCACTTATTTTTTTTTGCCAACTTTCTTATAAGTGAACTTATCTTTTTTTTTAATTTTGATGAAGTTTGAAGGTTGTTATATCTCACATTAAATTGAGTTTTAGCTTTTGCTGGAATTACGTTATGAGCTTTATTATCAACATTAATACTTGTGAATTCCAGATTTGATGGCTGAAAATTTTTATTTCCTTTATCTAATTTTTTTTCTTTTAATTGTGAGCATATTTTTAATAATACATTTATAGGATTATTGGAAAGATGAGGGTATGCAACATGACCTTGAGTTCCAAATATTTCTAACTCACCAGTAAGACTTCCTCTTCTACCAATTTTAATCATCTCTCCTAATTTTTTTGGATTTGTAGGCTCTCCTACAATACAAAAATTAATTTTTTCTCTTTTTTTCTTTAAGAATTCAACAACTTTTTTTGTCCCGTTCGTAGCATAACCTTCTTCGTCTCCAGTTATTAGTAAACTTATTGAGCCATTAAACTTTTTATTTTTTTTCACGTATTCACTTACTGCGGATATAAAGCAGGCAATTGAACTTTTCATATCATTAGCTCCTCTGCCTATTAAATAACCTTTTTTAATTTGAGGTTTAAAAGGATGCACAGTCCAATTATTATGATCCCCTGGAGGAACTACATCTGTATGTCCTGCATAACATAAATTTGGTTGCTTGTTCCCTAGCCGAGCATAAATATTTTTTATTGGCTTACCTTTTCCTTTTTTAAATTCTAAAATTTTACACTTGAAACCAATAGATTTTAATTTTTTAGTAATAAATTTTATAATGCCAGCATCCGTAGGTGTAATACTAGGAAATTTAATCAAGTCTTTGGATAAATTTATCTCGTTAATAATTTGCATTTAATCTCTTAATAAATCATTTATAGAAGTTTTACTTCTAGTTTTCTCATCTACTTTTTTAACTATAACCGCACAATATAAATTTGGACCACCAGGATTTTTTTTATTTGGTAAACTACCTGGAACCACTACCGAGTAAGCTGGAACTTTACCGTAAGTAATTTCTCCAGTAGATCTATCTACAATTTTTGTGGAAGCACCTATATAAACTCCCATAGAAATCACTGCTCCTTCTTCTACAATAACACCTTCAGCAATTTCAGATCTTGCTCCAATAAAACAGTTATCCTCTATAATTACTGGACCAGCTTGCAATGGTTCTAAAACTCCCCCAATACCTGCTCCACCCGAAACGTGACAATTTTTTCCAACTTGTGCACAAGACCCGACCGACGCCCAGGTATCTATCATTGTTCCTTCGTCAACATAGGCTCCTAAATTAACAAAGCAAGGCATGAGCACTACATTTTTTGCAATGAAAGAACCTTTTCTAACAACGCCGTTAGGGACATGTCTATATCCAGCTTCTTTCCAATTATTCTCATCCCAGGTCACTGACTTTCCAGGAACTTTATCATACCAGGTCGTGTATGGGCCCTTAGAAACCTTCATCTTGTTTGTTCTAAAACTTAATAAGATTGCTTTTTTAACCCACTGATTAACTGACCATTTACCATTTTTCTTTACTGCAACTCTAATTTCTCCCTTATCAGTAAGATCAATAGTTTGGTTGATAGCATCAATAACTTTCTTTTCAGATTTTTCGGAAACATTTTTTATATCTGTAAATGCGTTATTAATTATTTTTTCTAGTTCATCTAATTTCATTTATCTCCTTTAAAAAATTTGATAATTTATCTGTTTTATAATCTATAAAATTTGAGTCCGAGTATTCGGCAGCCCAGGGTTCATTATTAATAATCCAAACTGTTTTCATACCTAATTCATAAGCAGGTTTCAAATTTCTCGCAATATCTTCAATAAATATACTATATTGTGGCTCAATTTTGTATTTTTCAATAATTTTTTTATAAGTTATTAAAGACGGCTTCGGAATGAAGTCAGCACTTACTATATCAAAAATATCATTAAAATGTCTATCAATTCCAAGTTTTTTTGTTACATTTTTTGCATGTGCCTTAGAACCATTAGTAAAAATTATTTTTTTACCTTCAATTTTAGCTATTTGCTCGTCTAAGAGTGAATCTTTTTTTAAAAAGCTTAGATCTATATCATGAACAAATTCTAAAAATTCATTGGCATCGATTTTATGATTTTTAATCATACCGTTTAATGTAGTATTATATTCAACAAAATAATTTTTTTGTATTTTTCTTGCCTCTTCTTTAGTAATTTTCAACTTTTTTGAAATAAATTCAGACATCTTTTTATCTACTTGATCAAATACCTTTGTCGCTCCAGAATATAAAGTATTATCAAGATCAAAAAGCCAAAATTTTATTTTTTTTAGTTCCTTCATTTTCTTATTAATGTCCCAGATCCTGTATCTGAAAATATTTCATGAAGAATTGAATGAGGTTTTCTTCCATCAAGGATAACAACACCTCTTACTCCATTTTCAACTGCATTTACACAATTTTCTATTTTAGGAATCATTCCTTCTGCAACTATCTTCCATTTTATTAAATTTTCAAGATCAAAAGGTTTTATTTCAGGAATAAGATTTTTTTTATCATCATAAACTCCCTCAACATTAGTCATTAGTATAAGTCTTCTAGATTTAAGTTTTTGAGCAATTGAACTTGCTGCTGTATCACCATTAATATTAAAAGTCTGATCATTTTTACCTAAGCCTAATGGGGCTATAATTGGTATTTTATTTTTATACAGCGCATCTTCAATTAAATCTGAATTAATTTTTTTTGGAATTCCAACAAAACCTAACTCTTCCCTTTCAGGCTCCACTTCTATTATATTATTACTTTTAGTATGGAACGATACAGCATCAGAGCCTAATTTTTTAAGAGAGTTAACTATATCTGCGTTAAAATCAATCAGAACTTCTTCCACGGTATCTATTATGTCTTTATTAGTAACTCTCAAACCATTGATAAATTTTGAAACAATTTTTTTCTTTTCTAATTCTCTTTTAATTCTTGGACCGCCTCCATGTACCACAATTATTGATAGACCTAATTTGTTAAGTACATTTATATCTGAGATAAAATTATTAAATACACTTCTATCTATTAATACATTGCCTCCATACTTGATAACAATTTTCTCTTTTTCATATTTCGATACATATTTTTGAACAATATTAATGCTTGGAGCTTTTTCAGGCCAAAATTTTTTAATCTCTTCAAGAGATGGAGAGGACATTTTAATTAGTTTTAATTTTTGTTTTTCTCATTATTACCCATTGTTGAGCAATAGTTAAAATATTATTAACAGTCCAATAGACTACTAGACCAGAGGGAAATGGAGCTAGAATAATTGTTAAAAATAAAGGAAAGAAGGCAAAAATTTTTGCTTGGATTGGATCTGGCGGTGCAGGGTTTAGTTTTTGTTGTACCCACATTGAAGCACCCATTAAAATCGGCCATATACCAATAATTAAAAAACCTGGGGGATCCCAAGGAATTAATCCAAAAAGATTAAAAATAGATGTTGGATCTTTCGCAGAAAGATCTTGTATCCAACCAAAAAAAGGCTGGTGCCTCATCTCTAATGAGATGAAAAGCATTTTGTAAATAGCAAAAAAGAAAGGTATTTGAATTAAAATAGGTAAACATCCAGAAGCTGGGTTAACCTTTTCCTTTTTATATAATGCCATCATTTCTTGTTGTAATTTTACTTTATCTTCTTTGTGAATTTCTTTAAGTCTTACCATCTCAGGCTGTAAGGCTTTCATTTTTGCCATAGATCTAAAAGAGTAATTCGCCAAAGGAAAGAACGTTATTCTTATTGCTAGTGTAACCAATACTATAGCTATTCCAAAATTTCCAGAAAACTTGAACAGATAGTCAATTACAAAAAATAGGGGTTTAGTAAAAAAATAAAACCATCCCCAATCTATAGTAAGGTCAAATTTTTCTATTCCCTCACTCGCTGCGTAAGAATCGATCGTATTAACTTCTTTTGCAGCAACAAATAATCTCACTTCGTTACTAGATGTAGAAGATGCATTTACCTTTACAGGAGAATTTAAAATATAATTCGCTTTATAAGTATCTTTGTACAAAAATGTTGATTTAAAGTTAGCATTTTTTGGCGGAACTATTGCCGTTACCCAATATTTATCAGTTATACCTAACCAACCATTATCAGCTGTTCTAGAAATTTTTTTATCTTCAATATCACCATAACTATCTTCTTTAAGCTCTCCATCAAACACACCTATAAAGCCCTCATGTAAAATATAAAAACCCTGAACATCATCAGGTTTTTTATTTCTTGTTATTTGAGAATAAGGATAGAGATCAAAATTCTTTTTTGTACTATTTACAACTTCTTGATTAATCTTAAATAAAAATTTTTCATCTAACTCTATTATTTTTCTGAATATTAATCCCTCACCATTATTCCATTCTAGTACCACAGATGAATTTTTGGACAAAATTTTCTTACCTTTTACTTTCCATAGTGATTCTAGAGTTGGCACCTTTACTTGGTCCCCTACACTCGTCCAGCCTGTCTCAATAAAATATCCATCTAAAGTTTCTCTAGGATTTAAAAATACAACTTTATCCTCAGTATTTAAATTTTTCCTATAATTCTTAAAGGAAATATCATCAAATATAGCTCCCCTTAAAGATATTGATCCACTTATATTGTCGTTATCAATATTAACTCTGTCATCTTTTACCAGTGAGTCTTTTCTAGATATTTGAGTGACAATTTTTTCTTGATTTATATTTGGAGTAATTTGATTTTGTTCAAGATTTTTATTTTCTGGATCAATTGTTGTTTGAACTTTTTTTGTGGCAGTAGGTGGAGGGGTATCGAAGAATGCCCCCCAAAAAAGTAAAACGGACATAGATAATGCTATTGCTACAAATACGTTTTTATTATCCATTTTTATTTTCCTTTTTTTCTGGAACAAAGTTTAAACCAGATCCGCCTCCTAAAAATTTAAAAGGATGGCACGTCAAAATTCTTTTACATCCCAAATAAAAACCTTTTAAGATTCCATGAGTTTTTAGTGCATCTATCATATAATCCGAACAAGTTGGAAGATATCTACATCTGTTGGCAAAAATTGGGGAGATAAGAAATTTATAACCTTTAATAATTGATATAATTATTTTAATAAATATTTTATTCATCTAATTTATCTTTTTAAAACTTTTAGTCATTTCATTTACTATTTTTTTATGATCCTCAGAAAAAGATTTTGTTTTTCCAAAAACTATATAAGTATAATCTCGATTAATTGCACCTCTTATTTTAAGAATTTTTTGCACTATAGCTTTTAATTTTCTTTTAATCTTATTTCTTTTTACAGCATTTCCTATTTTTTTTTTCATTACGAAGCTTATTATAAGATGATTTTTTTTTGGTTTGAGGAAATTTTTTGCAGCAAAAATAGAGAAATAATCTGTATGAATTTTTCTCTCTTTAAGAGCCTTTTTGAAGTGACTGCCTTTCTTCAAGCTTTCTAGCTTCAACATTTTACGTAGATATTCTTTTTCTTCCCTTAGCTCTTCTTCTTGCTATGAGTTTTCGACCACCTTTGGTAGCCATTCTAGATCTGAATCCGTGCCTTCTTTTTCTAACCAATTTACTTGGTTGGTATGTTCTTTTCATAAAATAATTTTAGTTATATATTTAATAATATCACTGATGTACAGTTAAAATTATCTAATGACAAAAAGTGTTAAAATAACAGTAGGCCTTCTATATATTCTTTGTCTAAGTCTAATATTGTATGGTTTTTTTATTTTTGTAGATGTAACTCAATTGAATGACTATAGTTATATAAAAGACAAAACACAATTTTTAATAGTGATAAAAAATCAAAATCCAGTTTGGTTTACAGTCCTATTTTTTTTATTTTGTATAATTTGGATTTTACTCTTAGGCTTTGCGACACCAATTTCCCTAATTTCAGGATTTTTATTTGGCAAATTTTATGGAACCTTAGTTTCTGTCTTTGGATTTACGATAGGATGTTCACTTTTATATATTCTTGCAAATCAATATTTTAAGGATTTTATTTTAGAAAAATTCTCAAATAGAGTCTCAAATTTAAAAGAAATGTTTAATAAAAATGAATTTTTATATTTCATGATTTTTAGATTCGCAGGTGGAGGCGGAACACCTTTTGCTATACAAAATTTATTACCAGTTTTTTTTAATATGAAAGTAAAAAATTATTTTTTCTCAACTCTAATTGGACTTTTTCCTATGGTCTTTGTTCTATCCGCTATTGGCGAAGGTATTGAAATTATTATTGAAAATAACACAGATCCAAGTTTTTTGACAATGATTCAAAATAAAGAAATTCTTTTTCCTATACTTGGTTTTTTTGCAATAATAATAGTTTCATTTTTATTAAGAAAAATTTATTTTAAAAAATGAAAAATATTTTAGCAAATGATCCTAGTCCATATTTACAACAACATAAAAATAATCCTGTTCACTGGCAAACATGGAACAAAGAGTCTTTAAAACAAGCAAAAATTGAAAAAAAACCAATTTTATTAAGTATCGGATATTCAAGCTGTCACTGGTGTCATGTTATGGCGCATGAAAGCTTTGAAGATAAAAAAACAGCTGAATTAATGAATAATCATTTTATAAATATTAAAGTTGATCGTGAGGAAAGACCAGATATAGATTTTATCTTTCAAAGTTCTTATCAATTATTTAATAATTCCGGCGGAGGTTGGCCTTTAACTATTTTTCTTGACGAAAATGCTGTGCCGTTTATGGCCGGCACCTATTTTCCCAAAGAACCCAAACATGGACTTCCATCTTTTGCAAATGTTTTAAAACAAGTTAGTGAAACTTACCAAAAACAGAGAAATACAATTTTAAATCAAAAAGAATTAATAAAAAAACATCTAGATATAAAAAAAAATTCTGTAGTTAAACAAGATCTTGAGCCAATTTTAGAAGTTGTTTTGAATAATTTAGATCAGGAAAATGGTGGATATAAAGGTGCCCCCAAGTTTCCAACTTTTAATGTATTTGAAACTTTAATGTATTTTTATAATAAAACAAAAAAAGAAAAATTTTTAAAACCTGTTGAAATTTTATTAAATAAAATTTGCTCTCAAGGAATATACGATCATGTAGAGGGCGGTATCTCAAGATATACAGTAGATGAGAAATGGCTAGTCCCGCACTTTGAAAAAATGTTATACGACAATGTTCAATTTATATCATTGATGTCAAAATTTCTTAAAGTCAAACCAAACGAATACTTAATTAAAAAGGTTAAACAAACTGCATTTTTTTTGGATAATAGTTTTGTAAATTCTAAAAATGGTTTACTCGGATCAGCTTTTGACGCGGATAGTGACGGTGAAGAAGGAAAGTATTATGTTTATAAATATGAAGAAATTAAAAATATAAAAAATATCAATAAATTCTTTGTGGTAAATCAATCAGGCAACTGGGAGGGTAAAATCATTTTACAAGAAGTATCGACTCCACCTGATGAAATTATTCAAGAATTAAAAAAAATAAGATCAAAGAAAAATAAACCATTTTTTGACAATAAAACTCAATTAGATTTAAATAGTTTATGGGTGAGTAGTTTGATTAACTTACATCAGGTTTTTAAAAATGACAATTACTTGGTATTAGCAGAAAAATATTTTAAAAGAATTGAAAATTGTTTTACCAAAGATGAGTTATTTCACAGTTATTCCAAGGAAATAGTTTTTTTAGAAGATTATGCTTTTTTTATAAAATGTCTTATAGACTTACACGAAGCCACTTTAAAAGTTGAATATAAATTAAAAGCAAGAGAGTTCAGTGATAAATGTATCGAAAAATTTTATGTGAGGAGTAAAAAAATATTTCAAAAAAATCCAATAGAAACAAACGATTTATTTATTGCGCCTATCGATATCAGTGACCATACAATACCCAATGGAAATTCTATTATGTTAAATAATCTTTCTAGACTTGGTTATCTTGAAATTGGCAAAGAATTATCCGAAAGTCTAAATGGATACTTAAATATTTTTAAAAATCATATGCTTAGCAGTTTAAAATCTATAGATATTTTTAATCAAACTAACTCAGGAATTAAATGTACTGAGGATGGCTGTGACTTATAAAATGAAAAAACTAATTATATTATGTAATGAGAAAGTTTCTTGTGATACGCAAAATGACTTTTATTCTTTAAACGCAGATCTTCAGATACTTCCAGACGGGCTTAATGAAGTTTATGATGTTGAGTGTGTCTTCAGAAAACTCAAAAAAAAAGCTAATCATAAGTTTAATCTAAAAAAAATAAAATTATGTTCAAACATTTTTAGTTTTCTTTATAATGTTTTTAAAACTTTTCAAATAAAAGATAGCAGATACCTAATTATTACAATTACACCATACACGTTTTTAAGTTTTTTACTTTTAATTTTATTTAGAAAAAAAAATTTATTTTTATATTTAATGAGTAGTGGACATGAAGAATACAGACACATTATTGGTAGATACAGTGTATGGATTTATGACTTGATGTTTAAAATTATGACTAAAAATACAAAAGTGATAGTTTGCCACAAAAGACTTTTTGAAGAAAAAAAATCATTTTTAGTTAATCCTTCTCGTCTTAAAAAAAATTGGTTTGAAAATATAAACCAACCTGATATTTCAAAACCTAATTTTTTGTATGTAGGAAGAATAAATCCAGAAAAAGGTATAATAAATTTTATTGACCTTTTTAATAAATTAGATTTTGATTGTGAACTTTGTATTGCTGGAAACAAAGATTATCTTAAGAGTGGAAGTAGCAAAGTTAAGAAACTAGGGTATATCTCAGATGAGAATGAATTAATAAAGATCTATGACAATTGTAATATTACTATTTTACCGTCTTTTACTGAAGCCCATCCTTATGTTTTGGAAGAGTCTTTAGCAAGAAAAAGGCCTATAATAATTTTTGAGGAAATAAGTTATGTTAAGCAAGGAAAATTAGGGGTCTTTATAAGCAAAAGAGATAAAGATAGTTTTAGTGAGATTGTAAAAAAAGTAATAAAAAATTATAAAGATATTCAGTTAGAAATGGAAAAAAACAGCCTTCCAACACAAAAAGGTATGGTAAATAGATTTTCTGAAATAATTGAATAATTATTTAACTTTTCATCATATTGAATAATTTATTTTATTATGCTACCAAATTTAAATGAGTAGAGTTCTTTTAGTAAATCCTCCATTTTATAGACTTTTGGGATCGCACTACAATGCAAACTCCCTAGGTATAGCTTACATTGCATCATACTTAAATAAAAGAGGACATGATACTTGGTTATATAACGCTGATTATCTTAGTGATTATAAATACATAAAACTAAAAAAAATTTTTTCCAATTTCGGAAACTATAAAGATTATTTTAAAGATACTGACAATGCAATCTGGCACGAAGTTAAGGATCAGATATTGAAATTTAATCCTGATTGGGTTGGTTACACATCTTACACAGCTAACATAAGTGCTATAAAAATAATTTCTGATAAAGTAAAAAAAGCAAACCCATCAATTAAACAAGTAGTCGGAGGTGTTCATGCAACACTAGACTCGGATATTCTTGATACATTAACTTCAGTAGATTATTCAATTCAAAGAGAAGGAGAGGAGGCTTTCCTTGCTTTAGTAGAAAATAAAAACCCTCAACATATTCCGGGAGTAGTATCAAGAGATAAAGGAAGTTTATTATTTAAAACTGGAATAGCTCCTGTAATAAAAGATATTGATGCTCTTCCTCTTCCCCAGAGAGATAAATTTTGGGGTATACCAAGAGAAGAATGGAAAAAAGTAGATGTATCATATGTTAACACTATAAGGGGCTGCCCTTACAAATGTACTTATTGTGCTTCTCCTTTTCATTGGGATAGAAAAACAACTCGGCTGCGTTCACCAGAGTCAGTCTTAGAGGAAATGCATCATCTTAAAAATAATTATTACGTTCCAACAAATTTTGATTACGCAGCTTCAGCAAATATTGAGGAAAAAGATCAATTAAAAATTGAGGACAATACAATAGTTTATTTTGTAGATGATGTTTTTACTGTTCACAAAAAAAGGGTAAAAAAGATGTTGCGAATGATGATTAAAGATAATTTAAAAATGAGATGGAAATGTGAAGCTCGGGCGGATCATTTAGATGATGAAATTTGTGAACTAATGGCTGAAGCTGGGTGCGAAAGAGTAAAAATAGGATTTGAGTCAGGTAGCGATAGAATTTTATCAGAGGTAAAAAAATTAGAAACTAGAGATGAAATGTTAAAAGGAGCAGATATGTTGAAAAAAGCTGGAGTTCCATTCTCAGCATACTTCATGGCTGGATTTCCTGGAGAAACTGATGAAGATTTAAAACAAACAATTGATTTTGCAAAAAAAGTTGATGCTGATTATTACTCATTATCTGTTTTAGCTCCTTATTACGGAACTGAACTTTACGATACATTGATGAAAAATGGTCACGAACTAGACAAGCAGCCTTGGGAGTATTTTTTCCATCAATCTCCAAAACCAATGGTAAATGATAAGTTAAGTACTAAAGTTTTAGAAGAATATCTTGCCCTAGCAGAATTAAATAAACAAAGTAGAAAAAAACGTGGTTATATTTAGTCTTGTTAAACTACTATTAAATATAAATGACAAAAAATATTTTAGTAACAGGTGGAAGTGGATTTATTGGCAGCCATCTTGTAGATGAACTCAAAAAAAAAAATTACAAAGTAACAGTTGTTGACTTTAAAAAACCCCAAAGAAGAGATGTAAAGTTTTTAAAAGGAAATACTTTAAATTTCAATTTTCTAAAAAGAATAACAAAAAATATAGATATCATTTTTCATTTAGCAGGTGTTTCAGATATTACAAAAGTAAAAAAAATTCCAATTAAAACAATAAAAAGTCATATATTATCTTGCTCCTACCTTCTGGAAGCTAGCAGAATTAATTCCGTTAAAAGAATTTTATTTGCTAGTAGTATTTATGCTCATAGTAAAAAAGGAAATTTGTATACCTCTTCAAAGCTTGCTTCTGAAAATATTATTGATAATTATAATTTGCTTTATGGAATTAACTTTACAGTTTTAAGATATTCAACAGCTTATGGAGAAAGAAGTAGGGGAGTAGATGTAATATCAATATTTGCTAAAAATGCTCTAAAGCATTCAGACATAATTATTAATGGAAATGGTAAACAAACTAGAAATTTCATTCACGTAAAAGATATTGCAAAAGGTTCTGTTCTAGCTCTTTCCAATAGATATAAAAATAAAACTTTAAATATCGGATCAAATAAAAAGACAAAAATTATTGATTTGGCAAAAAAAATTATAAAATTATCTAAATCTAAATCAAAATTAGTGATAAAAAAAAACAAAAAAAGAATAGATGATTTTGATCTTAATAAGATACCAAACAAATCACTGAAAAATTTATTAAGATTTAAAATGCATTATAACTTAGACAAAGGAATAAAAAGATATTTGGAGTCATTAAAAAATTAATTATGAAATGGAAAGTACCTTATATAGATTTTGGCAGGCAGTTTAAAAAACAAGAGAAACTGCACTTAAACAAATTTAAAGATATCATGAATAAAGGTGACTTTGTTTTAAGAGGTGAAGTAGAAAAATTTGAAAAGACAGTGGCTAAATATTTAGGAGTTAAATATGTTGTTAGTGTAAATAGCTGTACTGATGCAATATTATTAACATTGGGATCTTTAGGTTTTAAAAGAGATGCAGAAATTATATCTGTAGCTCACACTTATGTTGCCACATTGTCTGCAATAAAGCATGTTGCTGCAAAACCTATTTTAGCAGATATATCAGATGACTTTAATATTGATCCAACTTCAATAGAAAAATTAATTACGAAAAAAACTAGGGCAATACTTCCAGTTCATCTTTATGGACATTCTTGCAATATGTCTGCAATAATGAAAATTGCAAAAAAATATAACCTTTTAGTAATTGAGGATGGAGCCCAGTCTTTTGGTGCAAAATATAATAATAGGTTTGTTGGAACTTTTGGTAAAGCGGGATGTTTTTCTTTGCACCCTTTAAAATCGTTAGGCGCTGCTGGCGATGGTGGTTTTATTGTAACAAATGATAAAAAACTTTATGAAAAACTTTTTAGACTAAGAAATCACGGACAAGGTAAAAGAAAAGATGGTAAATTTTTAAAATCAAGATATGACATAGACTTTTTTGGATTTTGCTCAAGATTAGATAATTTGCAAGCTGCAATTGTAAATAATAAAATTAAAATTTTAGAACCAAATATTAGAAAAAGAAATTTAATTGCGAAAAAGTACAATAAAAAATTCAAAGGACTACCTTTAATTTTGCCTAAAATATATGAGAAAAAAAAATATAGGGATGTATTTAATTCTTATGTGATAAGAACAAAATATCAAAGTCAATTGTTCAAATTCTTAAGAAAAAACAAAATTGAAGCATTAATTAATTGGCCAAAACCTCTTTATAAACACAAAGGATTAAAATTAGGGAAAACTTTTCTGACAAATACTGAAAAAATTTGTAAAGAAATAATTTCATTACCTATTTTTCCTGAAATAAAAGAATCTGAGTTGAATTTTATAGCTAATACTGTTGAAAAATTTTTTAAGTCCAGATCTTAACTTAAGCTTGCCATACGATGATTTTTTTTGTATTTATCGTTTAATACTGAAATGCATGGTGGGAAATCAGTGTGAAATTCATTGGCTGTACCTGCAACCGTAAAGTCGGAGCGCCACCCAGTAAAGACCGCTGTTGAATGAAGGCCAGGGAAAGTCTAATTCTGCAATGTTTAATTAGCAGTGGCATTGAGGGTTAAAAAATTATGTCTGTGCTACTTAGAACGTTAATTATATTTGTCTTTTTATTTTTACCTTTAAAAAGTGATGAAACTCCAATAATTGTAATTGCACCAAGTAAATCACCGCAATCTATTTCTACCGTAGGTACCTCGGTAAGTGTTCTGGACGAATCTACGATTTCAACTTCAGATGAGTCTTTTTTAGGAAATATTATAGGGTCGAACACAACCAGTAACAATTTTTTTCAAACAGGCGGGGCTGGAACCCAAATGGGCCTGCAGCTAAGAGGGTTACCCAAAGCATATACGACTGTATTTGTTGATGGTGTAAAAAAATCAGACGCATCTACTCCAAAAAATGACTTTTATTTTGATGATATTTTAACAGGTTCGATATCTAGGGTTGAAGTTTTAAAAGGAAATCAAAGCACGATATACGGTAGTGGGGCAATGGGTGGTACAATAAATATTTATTCAAAACAGGGCTCTGGAGATTTTAAAACAACAACAAACTATCAAACTGGATCTAATCGGACACATGATTTAAATTTTTCTTTTGGAGGCTCCGATGAAACTAAAGATTTATATATAGGTTTAGAAAGATTTCAAACTGATGGCATCTCAGCTATGACTCATAATGACGAAAGTGATGGATACACTAACCACACTTTTTTAACTAATTATGGCCTTGAATTAAATGAGAAAATAAAAATTAGAAGTATTTTAAAATTAGTAGATTCAGAGCTTTATTATGATGCTATCACGTCTACTTTTGATCAAGTTAACAATTATTCTCATGAAACGGACACTTCAGCAGTATTTAAAATAAATTTTCAACCAAATGAAAAATTAAAAAGTGATGTAATTTTTAATAAAGCCTATATGAGAAGAGCTGCAGACAATGTAGTAAATCAATTTCAAAATTATGTAATAGATCAAACTTATTATTCTAACAGAGAAACAGTAAGTCTAGAAAACAATTTTAGATATAATGCTAATCATAATATCGTTTTTGGTTTTGAAAAAGAATTTGAGGAAATGAGGTATAACCCTTATGATGAAAATGGAGTATCTTTCAAAAGTGCTCAAGACGTAAAAAAAGGAGAAGAAATTAGCTCGCAATATTTTGATGTTCAGTCAAATTTTGGTAAAAAATTATATACAACTGCTGGAATGAGATTTGACCAACACAGTCAAAATATAGATGAGGATAGCATGAGATTCACCGCAGCTTTCTTATCAGACAAAATTGGAGGAAAACTCAAAACATCATATGGAACTGGTGTTAAATTTCCATCTTTGTATGAGTATTTATCAAGTGCAAATCCAGGTAGACTGGCTCCTGAAAGGGGTACAAGTTATGATTTTGGTTTAGAAAAATCTTTCATTAATCAAGCTCTTAATTTAGATATCACATATTTTAATCATAAATATGAAAACACGATTGAAGGTTGGTCCTCAGTTTCATTCGCCCCAGGAAACGTAGCAGGTGTAGTTCGAACAAGGGGCCTTGAATTATTATCGCAAATTCAACCAAATAAAAAATTAAATTTAAACCTTAATTATACCTACACGTCAACTTATGATGGCGCAGATTTTGACGATCCAAATCTTGGTCCTAATAGCGCTGGTGATTTTTCTAATAGTCAAATGGTCAGAGTTCCAAGACACTTACTAAATATTGGAGCATCGTATGAGTTAATAGATAATATCAATTTAAACTGGCACACTAAGTATTCTGACACCGTAAGAGATTATGGTAATGTCAACGCTGCAGGAGGTAATTTTAGAGATATGAGATTAGACTCATATAGTGTTACAGATTTAGGTCTAGATGTTAAACTAAGAAATACTAAAGCGTTTCTAAAATTTTCTAATATATTCAACGAGAAATATAGTCAGGCTTTACAGTTTGCAGCACCAGAAAGATCTTTTAATTTAGGATTTAAAAAACTATACTAAATAGTTAATGAAGAAACACATTATATTTTTTATAGGTATCTTTGCCACCTTAAGCTTAAGCAGATTTATTCCACATCCCCCAAATTTTACAAGTTTAATGGCATTGAGTTTTTATGTACCTGCAATGTTTGGATTAAGATATCTACCTCATCTCTTATTAAGTTTTGTTATTACTGATTTTATTATCGGATATCATACAGGTACTCACTGGACTTGGGGTAGTGTTTTATTAATAGGCTTCATCTCAGGATTTTTTCTTAAAACAAGAATTACTAGAATAGTTGGGGCTTTATCAGGAGCTACAATTTTTTTTATAATTACAAATTTTGGGGTCTGGTTAACTGGTATTTATACTCTTAGTTTAAAAGGTTTAATTGAGTGTTATTATCTAGCAATTCCTTTTTTTGGAAACACCCTAATTTCAACTCTTATTTTTTCAATTGTTATTGAGCTTATTTATACTCAATTTAAACTTAATAAAATTCTCCCAAAAATCTATACTCATAAATAAGATAAATATAAGCTAGATTATTCACACTAAAGATGCTTGCTTAATTTAATTCAACGAAGTAAAGTCGAAAAAAATGCAGGAGCTAAAATGGGTATTCATTACGACTACAAATCTGTTCGAGGAGAAAAAGCAATGAAAAAAGAGGCTAAGAAAAAGGCTCGTTTGGAACAGAGAAGAGCAAGAAAATCAAATGAGAGCTCAAAAAAAGAACCAGAAAATAAAATGCACGATATAGATAAGCCTATTACTCTTGAAGATTTGACTAATCCTAATAAGAACTAATTTTTTATGAAATCTTTTGATACAAAAGATTTTAAAAAAAATATTCGAAGAGAAGCATTAAAAAAAAATTTAAAAAAAAGAAAACAATTTAAAAATAAACGAAAAAAGAGATAGTTATGTCGGTCTTATCAGATAAATGGATAAAGAAAATGGTAAAAGAGAATAAGATGATCAGTCCGTTTATTTCTAAACAGATTAGAAAAAAAAAAATCTCTTTTGGATTATCTTCTTACGGATATGATGCAAGAGTTTCAAATGAATTTAAAATATTTACTAATGTCAACTCAGGTGTTGTAGATCCAAAAGTTTTTAAAAAAGATAGCTTTGTAACTAAGATAGGAAAAGAATGTATTATTCCTCCAAATTCTTTTGCATTAGCAAGTACGGTGGAGTACTTTAAAATACCTGATAACGTCTTGGTAATATGTTTGGGTAAATCAACTTATGCGAGGTGTGGTATAATTGTTAATGTTACGCCATTAGAACCTGGATGGGAAGGACATGTTACCTTAGAGTTTTCAAATACCACTCCACTACCAGCTAAGATCTATGCTAACGAAGGAGTTGCACAATTTGTTTTTATTAAGGGAAATGAAAAGCCTGAAATTACATACTCTAAAAGAAAAGGTAAATACATGAGACAACGAGGTGTTACTCTTCCGAAAGTTTAATAATTATTTTGATGCAAAAGTTAACTATAAAAGGTAAAAAAAAATTATCTGGCACAATATCAATTTCTGGTTCTAAAAATGCGTCACTTCCAATATTAGCTTCAACAATTTTATTTAAAAAAGTTAATTTAAAAAATATTCCGATGGTGAAAGATGTTTTTACAATGATAGAGCTTTTAAGATTTATTGGTCTTAAAGTTAGCATTAATTCCAAAAATAATTCTTTAAAAATTTCGAATTCTAATATTAAAATTAATCCAATAGCTCCCTATAAATTAGTAAAGACAATGAGAGCAGGCGTATTAGTTCTAGGACCTTTGCTCTCAAAGTTTAAAAAAGCCAAAGTTTCTTTGCCAGGTGGATGTGCAATTGGCACTAGGCCAGTAGATCTTCATCTATTCGCTTTAAAAAAATTAGGAGCGAAAATTAAAATTAAAGAGGGATATATTTACGCTACTGCGACTGATGGTTTAAAAGGAGAAAAAATTAAATTCCCAAAAATTTCTGTTGGGGCTACTGAAAATGCAATCATAGCAGCTACACATGCAACAGGTGAAACCGTATTATTAAATTGTGCAATCGAGCCGGAGATTAAAGATTTGATAGATTTTTTAAAAAAATCTGGTTGCGACATAAAATGCAATGGAAGAAAAATAACAATCAATAGTAAAAAAAAATTTAAAAACTCTAAACATACAATAATGTTCGATAGAATAGAGGCTGGAACTTATCTTATTGCATCTGCATTAATTGGAAAAAAAATGACTTTGACTAATCTAAAACCCAAAATAATCTCTAATGAAATAAAAACTTTAAAAAAAATGGGTGTCAAAATTAAAGTTCAAAAGAATAAAATTGTAATTTCTGAGTCTTCAAATATTAAAAATCAAGTTTTAAGAACATCCCCGTATCCTGGTTTTCCAACAGATTTGCAGGCACAAATGATGGTTTTGATGACAAAAGCTAATGGTGTTTCTAAAATTCAAGAAAATATTTTTGAGAACAGATTTATGCATGTGCCCGAACTTAAAAGAATGGGTGCAAAAATTGAAATTAAAAATAATATTGCAATTATTAATGGTCCTTCAAAATTGTCAGGCGCTGAGGTTATGGCGACTGATTTGAGGGCATCGGTAAGTTTAGTTTTAGCTGGTTTAGTGGCAGAAAATCGAACAACTATTAATAGAATTTATCATTTAGATAGAGGTTATGAAAATTTAGAAAAAAAATTTGTAAAGTGCAAAGCAAATATAAAAAGAATTTAAATGAAGACAGAGAATTTAAAATTAATAGCAACTTCAAGTGATGACCTTAGAGTCATAGCCGCGCATCTTCAGGATGCTATTGTTTTTTCAAATGACATTGCTCATTTAAAAAAAAATAAGATTTTATTAATGCAATTAAATAGATTTATGTGGGAAGACGTTGAGAAAGGGGTATTTCGGAAAAACAAAAGAATTAGGACAGTGTTAAAATTTGAGAATGTAACTTCGGTTTTTTCAAAAAATATACCCAAAAAGCTAGATGATAATTTTTTGGATTTTTTAACCATCGAAACAATGAAACTCCCCGATAATAATTATGAGATAAAATTAATTTTTTCAGGAAATGCTGCTATTAAAGTTATTGTAGAAGTAATTGAGGTTAAACTCGATGATCAAGGAGATTTTTGGGAAAGTAAAAATAAACCAAAACATAATTTTTTGTATTGAAAGTTTATGACTATTCGCTATAAATTTAGTAAAATGAAAAAATTTAAAGATCAAGCTAACTCTACCAAAAAAAAGGTTTAAAATTTGGCTAAACAAGAAACTTTAGAATTTAACGGTGTAGTTACAGAATTACTACCCAATGCTATGTTTAGAGTTCGTTTAGAAAATAATCATGAAATATTAGCTCATACGGCTGGAAAATTAAGAAAGAATAGAATAAGAGTCTTGGCAGGTGATAAAGTTAAGGTTGAAATGACACCTTATGATCTTACTAAAGGTAGAATTACTTTTAGAGGTTAGGCCTTGTAGCTCAGTAGTAGAGCAGTACCCTGAAAAGGTATGTGTCGTAAGTGCGATTCTTACCAAGGCCACCACCAACAAGGGACCT
Organism: uncultured Pelagibacteraceae bacterium; assembly: GCA_902581775.1. Classification (GTDB taxonomy): domain Bacteria; phylum Pseudomonadota; class Alphaproteobacteria; order Pelagibacterales; family Pelagibacteraceae; genus Pelagilacustribacter. The sequence continues at coordinate 73,716 of CACHPJ010000002.1, forward strand.
AATGAATAAAATCAAATCTGACATTGAAATAGCGAGAGCGGCAAATATAAAACCAATTAACGAAATTTTAAAAAAATTTAATATTTCAGATGACCCCTTTAATTTTAGTCCAATGGGACGCCATATAGCAAAATTAAATTTAAACTATATTGACTCTCTCAAAGAAAAAAAAAGCAATCTAATATTAGTAACTGCAATAACGCCAACACCTGCTGGAGAAGGAAAAACAACTACTTCAGTTGGATTAAATGACGCCCTAAATAAAATTGGTAAACAATCAATAGTCTGTTTACGAGAACCAAGTTTAGGACCTTCTTTTGGAATGAAAGGAGGCGCAGCGGGAGGTGGATATGCGCAAGTTATACCAATGGAACAGATTAACCTACATTTTACAGGTGATTTTCATGCAATTACGTCTGCGCATAATTTACTTTCTGCTTTGTTAGACAATCATATTTACTGGGGAAATAAATTAAATATAGATCCTAAAAATATAGTTTGGAAACGAGTTTTAGATCTTAATGATCGTTCCCTTAGAAAAATAGAAATTAACTTAGAAAAATTAAAAGCTAATACACCAAGAAATGATAGTTTTGATATTACTGTTGCTTCAGAGGTAATGGCAATTTTCTGTTTATCAAACAGCGTAGAAGAACTACAAGAAAAAATTGGCAATATCACTGTTGCCTATTCAAAAGATAAAAAACCTATATACGCAAAAGATTTGAAAGCTCAAGGCCCGATGACAGTACTACTTAAAGAGGCTGTGAGGCCTAACGTTGTACAAACACTTGAAAATAATTTAGCCATTATTCATGGAGGACCATTTGCAAATATTGCTCATGGATGCAATTCAATTCTTGCAACAAAAACTGCTTTAAAATTATCTGAATACGTTGTTACAGAAGCAGGTTTTGGAGCTGACCTTGGAGCTGAAAAATTTTTAAACATTAAATGTCGAAAAGCTGGAATTAAACCAAGCTGTGTAGTTCTTGTAGCAACAATAAGAGCTTTAAAAATGCATGGTGGAGTAGAAAAAGAGAATTTAAAAGATGAAAATACCGACGCTCTTAAAAAAGGGCTACCAAATCTTGAAAGACACATTGAGAATATAAAAAAATTTGGCTTAAACGTAATCGTAGCAATTAATAATTTTATTACTGATACTGAAAACGAAGTGAAGATAATCAAAGATCACTGTACAAAACTTGGAGTGAAAGTAAGTCTGTGCACTCATTGGGCAGATGGAGGGAGCGGAACTGAAGATTTAGCTAATAATGTTATTGAATTATGCGAAAAAAGTGACAAAAATAAATTTAAGTATCTATATTCAGATGATAATCCAATTCTTGAAAAAATAGAAAAAATTGCAAAAAAAATTTATAAAGCTAAAGGGATAGAGGTAGATGAAAAAACTAAAGATCACATTAAAAAATTAGAGCACGCAGGATTTAAAAAATTTCCGGTCTGTATTGCAAAAACACAATATAGTTTTTCTACAGATCCAAAATTAAAAGGAGCTCCATCAGATCATACGTTAGCTGTTAGGGAAGTCAGATTATCTAGTGGAGCAGAATTTTTAGTTGTTGTTTGCGGATCTATAATGACCATGCCAGGACTCCCAAAAGTACCTACAGCTGAGAATATTAAATTAAATAAAAAAGGTGAGATCGAAGGATTATTTTAATTATTTTTTTTATATTTTGCTGCTTCTTCTGATCCACCCGTAGCGCTTCCTTTACTATAAGAATGGGCACCCATTCCTGCAAGTTGACCATTCTGAACGATTAAATAAGGATCTCTAATTGGTTTTTTGTCAAAAAAACATTCAAGAATTTCTCTTACTCCTGCAGCGTATCTATATTGAGCTGACAAAGATGTTCCAGAAGTATGTGGGGTCATTCCGTGATTAGGCATTGATCTCCAAGCGTGATCATTTGGTGCTGGCTGAGGAAACCACACATCTCCTGCGTATCCACTTAGTTGACCAGATTTAAGAGCTTTAGCTATAGCTTCTCTATTACAAATTTTTCCTCTTGCTGTATTAACGATATAAGCACCTTTTTTCATCTTACTTATTAATTTATCATCAAACAAATTTTCTGTTTCAGGATGAAGAGGACAATTAATTGTAACAACATCACAAACTTTAACCAAAGACTCAACTGATTCATGAAATGTAAGACTTAATTCTTTTTCAACTGAGTCTGGTAATTTGTGTCTATCGAAATAATGCAGGTGAACATCAAATGGTTTCATTTTTCTTAGCGCATCTAAACCAATACGGCCAGCAGCAACTGTTCCAATATGCATACCTTCTACATCGTATGATCTTTGAACTGCATCAGCAATGTTCCAACCGCCTGCTTTTACGATTGCATGTTGGTTATGATAGTCTCTAACTAAAGATAAAATCATCATCACAATGTGTTCAGCTACTGATCTTGAGTTACAATAAGTAACTTCAACCACGTCGATTTTCTTATCCATAGCAGCTTGTAAATCAACATGATCAGATCCAATTCCAGCAGTAATTGCCATTTTCAAATTTTTTGCTGTCTCTATTTTTTCTCTTGTTAAATAATAAGGCCAAAAAGGTTGAGATATAACTATATCGGCATCCACAAGTTCTTTGTCGGCTTTACAGCCTTTTGCATCTTTATCTGAAGTTACTACTAATGTATGGCCTTTTGACTCTAAAAATTTTCTTAAACCTAATTCCCCCGAAACACATCCTAACAATTCTCCAGGATTAAAATCTATTCCTTTAGGCGTAGGTAGTGTCATTCCATCAGGATATTTATTTAATTTTGGTAAATTAGATAAAGGATAGCTTTTAGGCATACCACCTTTCGGATCGTCATATAAAACGCAAAGAATTTTCATCAAAGTTATTTGACTATTATAAGTTGTCAAAGTCAAACTCTTCTTATACTTATTTTAAGCCTCTTTTTATTTAAATATTCTATACAATTTTGACCAATTGATAAAATTTCTTGATAGTCTAATTTAACTTTATGAAAAGCAATCCCGCAGTATTTTGGCTTAGACAAGACTTTAGAACTTTAAGAAATAATGCGTTATCTTATGCTTCAAATAATCATGACTACGTATCAGCTATTTACATATTTAAAAAAAAAGATTTTGAAAAAAAAAGGGAAGCTCAAAAGTGGTGGATACATGAATCTTTAAAGAACTTTAAAACAGAATTAGATAAGTTAAATATAAATCTAGAAATAATCAATCTTGATTCTTATCAAAATTTTTTTGAAAAATATTCAAAAAATCATGTCTCATTTTATTGGAATAAAATCTATGAACCAAATTTTTTAAGTTTTGATGAAAAAATTTCCAAATATCTTCAAGAAAAAAATATAAATTTTAAGATTTTTAAAGGTAATATTCTTAATGAATATAAAGAAGTCACTAAAAAAGACAACACACCTTTTAAAGTTTTTACACCTTTTTGGAATACTGCCGAACCTATTTATTTAAAAAAAGAATTCAGAAAAGAAATTCCACTTAAAAAAACAGTTAAAAAAATTAAAATTTTAGATACTTCATATAAAATAGAAGATGTTCTGCCAAAGGAAAAATGGTTTCAAAAATTCAAAAATTACTGGGACCCAAGTGAAAAAAAGGGACTAGAGCTTTTAAATAATTTTGTAAAAATAAGAATTAAAGATTATGGAGAAAATAGAGATATTCCAGGCGTCGAAGGCACATCTAAAATTTCACCTTATTTATCTCATGGACAAATAAGTGTAGAAACAGCTTGGGAAATTTGTGAAAAAGTAAAAAACAAGAGCAGAGGATACAGAAAATATGTAAATGAGCTAGGATGGAGAGAATTTAGCCATAGCCTTATAAATTACTTTCCCAATATGCTAAAAGGTAATTTAAGAAAAGAATTTGATAAATTTCCTTGGGTGAAAAATAGTAAACATTTAAAAGCTTGGAAAAGTGGATTAACAGGATATCCTATTGTTGATGCAGGTATGAGAGAGCTTTATGAAACTGGGTGGATGCATAATAGACTCAGAATGATAACAGGTTCTTTTTTAGTAAAACACCTTAGAATTCATTGGATGGAAGGTGAAAAACATTTCAGAAATTGTTTATTAGATTTTAACGAAGCAAATAATGTTGCTGGATGGCAATGGATTGCAGGCTGTGGTGCAGATGCCGCGCCTTATTTTAGAATTTTTAATCCAATTTTACAGGGTGAAAAATTTGATAAAGAAGGAAACTATGTAAAGAAATGGATCCCAGAATTAAAAAATATTCCAAAAGAATTTATTCATAAACCTTGGGAAATGAATGATAAAGTTCAAATTAACTTTAAAATAAAAATTGGAAAAGATTATCCTAGTCCATTAGTTGATCATTCAAAAGCAAGACAGGAAGCTTTACAAGCTTTTAGCAAGATAAAAAAATAAACTATTTACTTTCTATAACTTTTTTTAACTCTTGATATTCTTCACAATTACAGTTTTTTAATACTTCAAGTCTTTCTTTAGCCAACCCAAGTCTATTTGTTTGAACATATAGTTCACCGAGATACTCATTGATTCCGCTGTGATCAGGTTTAATTTTCAGTCCAGCATTATAAAACTTTTCAGCCTCATCAAATTTTCCTATCTTTCTCAGAGTGAAACCAAGATAATTTAAAACATCAGGATTATTTCTGTCAGTTTTATAGGATTGTTCAAATTTTTCTAATGCTTTAGTGTATAATTTATTAGCTTTTTCAATTTTATTTTTCTTCTCTAATTTATTTGCACGTAAAACAATTTTTTTTCCTTCGGAATAAGAGTCCATATAATTTTCGCTACTATCATTTCCCGCAGCCAATGAAAAATTTGAATATTGATAAAAAATAGAAGCAACAAATAAAACAAAAATTGTTTTTTTTATTGAATAATGCATATTTAAATTTAATACATTTTTTTAGTATCAAACAATAGTAATTAAGTCACACCTCAAACAGAACCATGACAGTGCTTATATTTTTTTCCCGATCCACAAGGGCATTTGTCGTTTCTTCCAATTTTTTTTGATTTAATAGTCTTTTCTTCCTTAGGCACTTCTTTTTCGTTAGAAACTACAATGTTTAAATTAAATAAAAATTTTATTAAATCAATTTTTATTTTTTCTAAGAGATCTTCAAATAGTCTAAAGGCTTCTTTTTTAAATTCTGATAGAGGATCTTTTTGTCCGTAGCTTCTTAAACCTATAACCTGTCTTAGTTGCTCCAAATACTGTAAATGGGCACGCCAAGAAAAATCTATAATTTGTAGAAATATTTTTCTCTCTAAATCGTTATTCTGATTATCACCAATTGTTTTAATTCTTTCACTTTTTTTATTATCAAAAACTTTTTTTATTTCATTTGAAAAAAAAGCTTGATCTTTGTTTGCGAGACTTAATAACTCTTCATCACTAAATACATTTCCAATTATATTTTTTGTAGATGTTAGATAGACTTTTTTATCATTAGATTTTTCATAATCTAATTTTAAACTAACCAAAATCCCAACAATTTCCTCAAAAAAATCATTAATTACAGAGGGAGTGTTATAATTTTTCAAAATTTTAAGTCTTTGGCTGAATATAACTTTTCTTTGATCATTCATTACATCATCAAACTTTATTAATGTTTTTCTTATATCGAAATTTCTTCCCTCGACTTTTTTTTGTGCTCTCTCCATTGCCTTATTAATCCAAGGGTGATCGATAGACTCATTTTTTTTTAATCCAAGTTTCTTTAATACCCCATCAATTGAGTCACCTCCGAAAATTCTCATTAATTCATCTTGTAAGCTAATAAAAAATATTGAGCTACCTGGATCTCCTTGTCTTCCAGATCTTCCACGTAACTGGTTGTCTATTCTTCTACTTTCGTGCCTTTCAGTACCGACTATAAAAAGACCCCCTAATTCTTTTACTTTTTTTTTATCTAAATCTACATTACCTCCAAGTTTAATATCCGTACCTCTACCTGCCATATTTGTAGCAATAGTAATTGCTCCAGGTCGTCCAGCCTCAGCAATTATTTTTGCTTCTTGTTCATGGTGTTTAGCATTCAAAACACTATGTAAGATCTTTTTATTATTTAATATTTCGGAAATTTTTTCTGATTTTTCAATACTGGTGGTTCCAACTAATACCGGCTGCTTTTTTTTCTGACATTCAATAATCTTTTCTGTTATAGCATTGTGTTTTTCTTCTTCAGTTCTAAATATTTGATCATTATAATCTCTTCTAATCATTTTTTTGTTTGTTGGAATAGAAACAACATTTAATTTATAAATATCAAAGAATTCTTCAGCTTCGGTTATGGCAGTTCCCGTCATACCTGATAATTTTTTATAAAGTCTAAAATAATTTTGATAAGTAATAGAAGCTAAAGTTTGATTCTCTTCTTGAATTTCAACATTTTCTTTTGCCTCAATAGCCTGATGCAAGCCATCTGAAAATCTTCGTCCACCTAAAACTCTTCCAGTAAATTCGTCAATAATTTGAACTTTGTTGTCCCTAACAATATAATCTGTATCATTTTTAAAAAGAAAATTTGCTTTTAAGGCTTGATTAATATGATGAACAAGGTCTAAATTTTTAGGATCATAAAAATTATTATTCTTCAAAAGACCTTTTTGAATAGATAATTTTTCAATTTTATCTATTCCAATATCTGTTAAAATTGCATTTTTGTTTTTTTCATCAAGTTCAAAATCTTCCTTTTGTAGTTTTTTGATAAATTCATTTGACATTATGTAAAGGTTACTTTTATCATCAACCCGTCCTGATATGACTAGTGGAGTTCTAGATTCATCAATTAATATACTGTCAACCTCATCAACAATACAATAATTGTGACCTCGTTGTACCATTTCAGAAACATCATATTTCATATTATCTCTTAAATAATCAAAACCTAACTCATTATTTGTTGCGTAAGTAATATCGAAATTATAATTTTTTTTTCTATCAGCGTCGCTTAAATCGTTTGTGATACAACCGGTTTTTAGTCCTAAAAAATCAAAAACTTCTCCCATCCATTGAGAGTCTCTTTTTGCAAGATAGTCATTTACTGTAACAATATGAACACCTTTACCCTGAAGGCTGTTTAAAAAAGCTGGTAAAGTAGAAACCAGAGTTTTTCCTTCACCTGTTTTCATTTCAGATATTTTTCCTGAATGAAGAATTATTCCCCCGAGCAATTGAACGTCATAATGACGTTCTCCCAAAGTTCTCTTGGCAGCCTCTCTTACAAGTGCAAAACTTTCAGGCAAAACATCATCTAATTTTCTTCCTTTAGAAATTGAACTTTTTAAAATACTAGTCTTTTCTTTAAATTCGTTGTCTTTAAGTAATGCAATAGAGGGCTCAAGATCATTGATTGCTTTAATAAGAGGTTTTATTTTATCTAATTCTTGTTGATTACCGCTTTTAAATATTTTACTTAATGTTTTCGTAAATAAATTCATTATATTGGTATATATGTATTTATAACTTAAATTAAATAGTAATTATGACAATAAATCTAAAAAACTTCTTTAACGAGAAATCTAAATTATCAAGAATAGGTGAATTTCAAGAACTTAAACCTCTCGATGGTCTTGAGGTATCATCGATATCGGCAGATCTTTATAACAATGGTAGAGATGACTTAGCTCTTTTTTATTTTAAAGAAGGGGCAAATTATGCATCAGTTACAACTACCAGCAGCATCAAATCAGAGACCATTATTTGGAATCAAAAATCAAACAAAAAATCAATAAAAGCATTATTGGTCAATACCAAAAACGCAAATACATTTACAGGTAAAGAAGGCTTGGAGAGTCTTGACATGATCTCTAAAAATTTATCAAGAATTTTAACCTTAAGAGAAAGTAAAAAAAAGGAGGGAATTTCCGAAACTGTAAAGATAAAAGATTTAATTTTTGCATCAACAGGTGTTATCGGTGAGAAATTTCCAGTTGAAAAAATAAATAATAATCTTCAAGAACTAGTAAATAAACTAAGAGACGATCAAAATAAATTAATTTGGATAAAAACTGCATCAGCAATAATGACAACGGATACAAAACCTAAATTAGCATATGAAGAAATAACCATAGGAAATAAAATAATAAAACTCGCGGGAGTTGCTAAGGGAGCAGGTATGATATCACCAAATCTTGGCACTATGCTCTCATTTATTTTTACGGATGCTGATATTGCTTCAAATTTATTAAAAACTTTATTAAAAAAAGTTCTTCCCACAACTTTTAATGCAATCACAGTTGATAGCGATCAATCTACTAATGATATGGTAAGTTTGTTTGCTACTAAAAAAATAAAGATAGGTCAAAATAGAAATTTAACTGATCCTGTAATTCAAAAATTTGAGCTAGCTTTAAAAAAATTATGTTTAAATCTTGCAAAACAAATTGTAGTGGATGGAGAGGGAGCAAAAAAGTTTATTACAGTTAAAGTTTTAAATTCAAAATCTCTAACAAGTGCAAAAAAAGTAGCTTTCGCCGTAGCTAATTCTCCTTTAGTAAAAACTGCAGTCGCGGGAGAAGATCCTAATTGGGGAAGAGTAATTATGGGAATTGGAAAATCTGGTGAAATAATTGACAATGAAAAAATAGTAATTAAGTTTGGAGAGTTTACAGTAGCGGAAAAAGGTAAAATTTCTATGACTTACGATGAAAAAAATTTAAAAGAATATATGAAGTGGGACTCCATACTTATTGAAATTAACTTAAATCAGGGAAGCGATACTTTTGAATGCTATACTTGTGACTTTACTCATGACTATATTGATATCAATGCTGATTATAGAAATTGAATTAACTAAAAAGCAATCTAAATATATTAAATATCTTTAAATTTACATTTATTGATCCACCAACTCTGGGATTTCTGGATCTAATTTTATTTAATTTAATTCTGTAATTAGTTATTTTAAAATTTCGAGTCATAAAAATCTTTATTATATCTACCAAAAAATAATCAATATGAATTAAATGAATAATTTTTTTAAGTTTTTTAAAATCATAAAGTTTAAAACCTGTCAAAGGATCTTTTATTTTATATTTTTTAAAAAAAAGATATGACAAAAGTTTTTCAATATTTCTTACAAGATTTGAACGATTACAAATAATTAAATCAAAGCTTTCTTTATCTTGCAAAATTAATAATTTATTTATATCTTTAATTTTGTGCTCACCATCAGCATCAAAAGTTATTACATTTTTTATATTCGATGAATTTTTTTTTAAATATGTAAATGCTTTAATTAAAGATTTTTCATAACCCAGGTTATTATTATTTGATATAAAGTTTATTTTATTTTTTATCAAAAATTTTTTTGTTCCATCCGTTGAACCATCATCAATTACAATAAATTTATACTTTGGGCTTTTATGTTTAACAATTTTCTTTAATGATGAAAGTTCATTGAAAGAAGGGATTACAACTATATTTTTAGGCATTTTTTTGTTACTAAATCACCCTTCGTCATTTTTTTTTTATATTTCTTTCCAAAAAATTTATGAATTTCAAATATATCTAATGAATTTTTTGGGCAAGGTCTTAAAATATCTATATGGTTTTCACTAAATTTTTCATTAGGAAAAACATTCTTATTTAACCAAACTCCTCTTCTTTGAATAATACTGGATTCTTTTTCATTAAATTCAATTTTTTTAATTCCATCACCCATTGAACTTTCTAATATTCTTGTATCTTCTACCATTTTTTTCCAAGTATCAGGATTTAGTGAAAATTTGTGATCTGGTCCATTCCTAAAGTTAGAGTCTGTAAAATGTTTTTCTATAACCTGAGCACCTAAACATACACTGCCCAAAACACTCACATGTCCTGGTGTATGATCGCTTAAACCTAAAACAACCTTTTTTCCAAAAATTTTTTTATAAGTTTTTAAAACTTTTAAGTTCAAAAATTTAAAGTTATCATTAGAGTTAGTATAATTTGTGTTACACTGCATTAATATTAAGTTTTTATTTATTCTTAAAATTTCTTTCACAGCTTTTTTGACTTCTGCTAAAGAGGAGGCTCCAGTTGCTAAAATTACGGGTTTTTTCTTTTTTGCAATCTTATTAATTATTTTTTTCCAAGTAATATCTCCAGATCCAATTTTGTAAGCGCAAATATATTTAAAAACTTCATCAACATATTTTAAATCATAAGGAGCAGTCATAAAATCAATTCCAAATTTCTTACATTCTTTTTTTTAAGACAGGTGTCCATTTAGGATTAATGCTCGCTTTTTTATAAACTTGGAAAACCCCAGATCTCCATTTAGATTGATGACTTAATTTACCAATTTTTTTAAATCCTAAATCACTTACGATTGTTTCTGCTTTAAAGTGTTGAAATTTTGCAGCGTCTGCTCCAGCCAACGCACATAACTTTATAAGTTTTTTTGCTCTTTTGAGACTTCCATCATGATTAGCTGCAATATCAGCAATAAAGTATGTTTTAGAAAATTTTTTAGTTCTTTTTTTTAAAAAATTATTATTCATTTGTTAAGATAAGGGTTTTTAACATAATTTTAAATAAATTAGCATTATTTTATCACTATTGAAAATTTGTAATTTAATACCTATTATCATAGCAAAGTATTTTATTTTAATGATTAAATATAACTTAAAATGCCATAACAATCATGAATTCGAAAGTTGGTTTTCGGAGTCGAAAGAATTTGAAAAGCTAAAAAAGAAGAAAATGTTAGAATGCATCTATTGTAATTCAAGTAATATTAAAAAGAATATTATGTCACCAAATGTACTAAATTCAGAATCAGATAAAAAAAAATTAAATTCTATCGAGTTAAATAGTAAAGAAATTGCTAAAATAAAAAAAGAATTTAAGAAAATAAAAAAATTTGTAGAAACCAACTTTAAATATGTAGGAAATAAATTTACGCAAGAAGTCAAAGACATTCACTATAACAATAAAAAAGATAAAAATATTTATGGCACAACTACTCAACAAGAGAGAGATGAACTAAAAGAAGAAGGAATTGAATTAACAACTATACCTTGGATCAAGGAAGAAAATTAAGTTTTTTTACTTAAAAAAATATAATTTACCGACAAATCACTCGACCTCCTCCACTTACTTTTCAAAGGGTTAAAAGTCATACCACTTATATCTAAAGTTGAAAAATTTAGTATTTTTAATTTTTCTTCAAGTTCTTCTGGCTTAATAAATTTGTTCCAATCATGCGTGCCAACTGGTAACCATCTTAAAATATATTCTGCTCCAACTATAGCTTTTATATATGATGTGAAAGTTCTGTTTAGGGTTGCAGTAAACATTAAACAATCTGATTTTAGCAATCTGTGACAAGACCTTAGAAAAAGATCTACATTTTCTACATGTTCTACAACTTCGAGATTTAATATAATATCAAAATTTTTTTCATCAAAATTTTCTGGAGAAGAATTGACGTAATTAATCTTTAAGTTATTTTTCTTAGCATGAAGAGAGGCAATCTTTATGTTTTTTTCTGATGCGTCTAGCCCAGTAACGTTTGCGCCCAATCTACTTAAGGGCTCACTTATTAATCCTCCTCCACAACCTATATCAAGTATTTTTAAATTTTTTAAAGGCGCTTTTTCTTCTTTATTCAAGTTAAAATGTTTTGATATCATTTCGAGTATGTAGTCTATTCTTATTGGATTAAACATATGTAACGGTTTGAATTTACCATTAACATCCCACCATTCATCAGCCATTTTGGAAAATTTATGTATTTCTTCTTTATTTATGGTTGTCATTTTATTTCTAATGTTATTTAAAGTATCTTTATTAGTATTATAAATATTTTAAAATGGCAAAAAAAGTATTAAAATTTGGAGGAACCTCAGTTGGTTCTATTGAGCGAATAAAGCATATTGCGAATATTATCAAAAATGAGAATTCTCAAAATAATCAAATAATAGTTGTTGTTTCAGCTATGGCTGGCAAAACAAATGAATTAATTGGATATTCAAATTCTATCTCAGACAATTTTGATAAAAGAGAATTAGATGTTTTAGTAACATCTGGAGAGCAAGTTACAAGTTCATTATTATCTGGAGCATTAATAGAGTTAGGCGTAAAAGCAAAATCTTGGATGAATTGGCAAATACCAATTCTTACAGAAGGTGAACATGGAAATTCTAGAATACTTAATATGAACATTGAAGAAATAAATAATTTCATTTCTTCTGGAGGAGTAGCTGTAATTCCTGGTTTTCAAGGTATATCAAAAACCGGAGAAATAACTTCAATCGGTAGAGGAGGGTCTGATGCTACCGCTGTAATAGTAGCAAAAATTTTTAATACTGATAGCTGTGATATTTATACAGATGTTGACGGCATTTATTCGTCGGATCCAAATAAAATTCCTGTTGCGAAAAAAATAGACAAAATATCTTATGACGAAATGCTAGAACTTTCCTCACTTGGAGCAAAAGTTATGCAGTCATCAGCTGTTCAGGCTGCTATGATTTATGATATTCCAATAAATGTTAAATCTACTTTTTCTAACAGAAAAGGCACAAAAATATTTAGCCAAGAAAATATTGATTATAGCAAAAGTGTAACCGGTGTCGCATACTCTAAAGATGATGCGAAAATTACTTTAATAGGTGTTTTAGATAAACCAGGAGTTGCAGCTGATATCTTTGAACCACTAGGTAAAAATCAAATAAACATAGATATGGTTATTCAAAATATTTCCTCAGATGGAAAAAAAACTGATATTACTTTTACTTTAAAAAGAGTTGATTTAAAAAAAGCTCTTAAAATCATAAAAGAAAACAAAAAAATTAAATTCATAGACATACATAATAATGATAAGGTATCTAAAATATCTATAGTAGGAGCAGGAATGGTTACTACACCGGGGGTTACTTATAAAATGTTTAGGGCTTTAGCTGAGGACAATATTAATATATTAGCTATCTCAACTTCTGAAATAAAATTATCTGTAATAATTAATGAAATAGATACGCTGAAAGCAATTAAAAAACTACATACAACATTTGATTTAGATTAAAATGGAAATTAGACCTTATAGATCTATCAAGAGAAGAAAAACAAAAATAATTAAAGTTGGAAAAATAAGTGTTGGTGGAGATTCACCCATAACTGTTCAATCTATGACTAATACACTAACAACTGACGTCAAATCAACTATAAAACAAATACATCAATTAGAAGAAGCTGGGGCAGATATAGTAAGAGTTTCATGTCCAGATGAAAATTCCACAAGTTCTTTAAAAGAAATTGTAAAAGAAATATCTGTTCCCATTGTAGCTGATATACACTTTCATCATAAGCGCGCGATTGAAGCAGCAAAGAATGGAGCTAGTTGCTTAAGAATTAATCCAGGGAACATAGGTACTTCTGAAAGAGTAGAGGAAATTATTAAAGCGGCTAAAGACTACAATTGTTCTATCAGAATTGGAGTCAACGCTGGTTCTCTTGATAAATTATTACTTGAAAAATATAAAGAACCTTGTCCTGAAGCTTTAGTAGAAAGCGCAAAGTATAATATTAATTTAATGGAGAGAAATAATTTTTTTAATTTTAAAATTAGCGTTAAATCTTCTGACGTTTTTTTAGCTATAAAATCTTATGAGAAATTATCCGAAGTATGCGATTATCCTTTACATCTTGGAATTACCGAGGCAGGAGGATTAATGAGCGGCAGTATTAAATCTTCTATCGGGATAGGACAATTACTTTTAAAAGGAATAGGCGACACAATTAGAGTTTCGTTATCTGCTGACCCTGTTGAGGAAGTTAAAGCAGGATATGAAATTTTAAAATCATTAAATCTTAGAACTAGAGGAGTTACAATTATTTCATGCCCATCATGTGCAAGACAAGCATTTCCAGTCATCGATACGGTGAAAATACTTGAAGAAAAACTTTCTCATATAAAAGTTCCAGTAACTTTATCTATAATTGGCTGTGTTGTTAATGGTCCTGGAGAGGCTGCTCAAACAGAAATTGGTTTAACAGGCGGTGGCCAGGACAATAATCTTCTTTATCTTTCTGGGGTTCCCCACACAAAAGTCCCTAGTAATAAAATAATTGAGAAAATTGTTGGTTTAGTTGAAGAAAAAGTTAAAGAGAAAACATTGTAAATGATTCCAAAAGATAAAGTTGAGCAAATTATTGCTAAACATAAATTAATAGAAATTGAGCTTTCAGGAGGGAAAGTAGACCCTAAATCTTTTGCGAAGAAGTCTAAAGAATATTCTGAGTTAGGAAGCATTATTAATACAGCTAAAAAATATATAAATTTCGATAAAAGCAAAAAAGATCTTGAACAAATTATAAACGATAAAAATAGTGAGGATGAAATATCTAAAATGGCTGAAAAAGAGTTAGATGATTTAAAGAAACACCAAATTCTAAATGAAAATAAATTAAAGATATTTCTTCTACCTAAAGATAGAGATGACCAAAAAAATGCAATAGTAGAAATTCGTGCAGGAACCGGAGGTCTTGAGGCAACTCTTTTTTGTGCCGATTTGTTTAGAATGTATGAAAAAGTCTGTTCAAAAAAAAAATGGAAATTAGATATTATAAGCATTTCAAAAAGTGAGGCAGGAGGCTTTAAAGAAGTTATTTTTTCAGTTAATGGAGATAATATTTATTCTTATCTAAAATATGAATCAGGTGTTCATAGAGTTCAAAGAGTCCCTTCTACTGAAACACAAGGAAGGGTTCACACTTCAGCAGCAACTGTAGCAGTCCTCCCCGAAGCAGAAGAAGTAGATATTCAAATTAAAGATACAGATTTAAGAATAGATGTTTTTAGATCTGGAGGACCGGGTGGACAATCTGTGAATACAACAGATAGCGCAGTTCGAATAACACATATCCCTTCTGGAATTGTAGTAAGTCAACAAGATGAAAAATCACAACATAAAAATAAAGCAAAAGCATTAAAAATATTAAGAGCAAGAGTTTATGAAGTAGAAAAGCAAAAAAAAGATATGGAGAGATCATCTAATAGAAAAAGTCAAATAGGATCTGGAGATAGATCAGAAAGAATTCGAACATATAATTTTCCTCAAGGAAGAGTTACGGATCACAGAATAAATTTAACTCTTCATAAATTAGATGAATTCTTGAGCGGAGACATTCACGAAGAAATGAATCAAAGTTTGAGATTAAAAGACCAAGATTTAAAGTTAAAAGAACTTAAATAAACATGAATATTTTAAAACTTATTCAAAATGGATCAAAATCCTTAAAAATAAAAAATATCCAAAGCCATGTTTTGGACTCTGAGTTAATAGCCTCATTTGTACTTAATTGTTCTAGAGAAGATATTATTGCCAATAACCAAAAAAATGTTAATTTTGAAAAGATTTCTTTTTTTAATAAACTCATAAAAAGAAGACAAAAATACGAACCAATATCATATATCCTTAATCGTAGAGAATTTTGGAGTAAAGATTTTGAAATTGATAAGGGTACTTTAATTCCCAGGCCGGAGACCGAGATGATGGTAGATGGGATAATAAAATTTTTTAAAAAAAAAAGAATTTCTTTTTTAGACGTTGGAACTGGATCTGCCTGTATTATAGTTTCTATTTTATCTGAGAATATTAATAGCTTTGGCGTAGGCATAGATATCTCCAACAAAGCGATAAAAGTTGCTGAAAAGAATATTCTTAAATTTAATCTTCAAAATAGATCAAAATTATTTAACAGGTCATATGAAAACTTCTATGGTTATAAATTTGATTTAGTAGTATCAAATCCACCATATATTAAAAGCATGGATATTAAAAACTTATCAAAGGATATTAGAAACTATGAACCTAAGTTGGCACTTGATGGTGGAAAAGATGGGCTTGACGTTATTAAAAAAGTTATCTACAAATCAAGATCTACGTTAAAGAAAAACGGCGTGCTCGCAATTGAAATTGGAAATGGGCAACATAAAAAAGTTTCACGTTTATTGAAATTATTTGGTTATAAAATTAAATTAAATATTAAAGATTATCGAAACAATGTTAGAAGTATACTCTCAGTTTTAAAGTAATATGATTAAATCTTAAACAATCTTATATGCACAATCCAAAAAGAAGACCTTTTAGATCAAGATCAAATAAAAATGGCTTTAGAGCTAGAAATAATTTAAATAGATCAAATAATAATAGTTTCCAAAACAACAACGGAAATAATTCTTTTAAAAGAAACGGGATGATGACCAATCCTTTTAACATAGAAAAAACTATTCAAAAATATCAACAACTTGCTAAAGATGCCCAAAGTTTTGGAGATCCAGTTATTGTTGAAAATTATCTTCAGCATGTTGACCACTATTCAAGAAGACTTGCGGAGATATCTTCAAAAAAAGAAATAAATTTTGAAAATAAAACTAAAGAGTCTTCAATTAAAAATTCTGAGGAAAAAACAAATGCTGTTTCAGAAGCTAATAAAATTAAAACAGAGAACGTTTAGAACCCTTATAAGATTTTAATTCAGACATCTTTAGGTCAATTTTTATTCTTTCAATCTCAAAGTTTTTTCTATCATCCTTATTTAAAATTTTACCAGAAGGGAGTTTAAGTTTTTGTGAATTAACTTTTTTTCCATTGATGATTACTTCATAATGAAGATGAGGACCAGTAGATAAACCTGTAGATCCAACATAACCAATAATTTGTCCTTGCCTAACTTTTGTACCTTCTTTTATTCCTCTTCCAAATTTTGACATGTGAGCATAAATAGTTTCATAGGTTGAGTTGTGTCTAATCTTAACACAATTACCTCCACCACCACACCATCTCGCTCGAGTAACTGTCCCTGATCCCGAAGCCATTATCGGTGTACCCTTAGGAGCAGCAAAATCTGTGCCTCTGTGCATTTTATTAAAACCAAGTATTGGATGTTTTCTCATTCCAAATGACGAGGAAAGTCTCGCACCATTAATTGGAGTCTTCATTAATGTTTTGACTACACTTTTTCCATTTAAATCATAGTAACCAAAACCATCTTTATCTTTAAAATTATAAAGATTAATCTCCTCGTTGTTTACATACATAGATGCATAGATTATTCTTCCAGTATCTTTGACATTATTATTTTTGTCTAAGAATTTTTCATAATAAATTTCAAACCAATCTCCCTCCCTAATGTCTCTTTGAAAATCTATTTCAAAACCATATATCCTTGCAAATTCTACAATGATATTTGGTTCTACACCTGATTTAATTGCAGAACTATAAAGATTATTTTTAATTGTATTTCGTACAACAACTTCTCTTTTAGTTAATTGAATTATATTTTTCTTTATTAAAAAATCTTTTTTATTATCATTAAGCACTTCAATAGTTAAAGTGTTTGAGACAGGATATAGAATATTAATTACGCTTTTATCTCC
>CACHPJ010000003.1 GCA_902581775.1 uncultured Pelagibacteraceae bacterium
TCGAATATAGGATCCATTAAGAAAGTTGTTTATAACACTTGTGGGTTGAAAATAGAGTCTAAATATGAATCAAAAGCGAATCAAAACGTGAACATCAGTTGTTTTTCAACTATAAATTGTGGATAAGATACTAAAAAATATGTTTTATAAGAATAGCTTTTCTATTATTCTAGATTATATATTTCTACTTATTTAAATAAAACAAAAGGAACAAAATGTTTTCAACAGAATTAAACAAAAAACTTGATCAATATCATTTATTAAATCACCCGTTTTACAAATCTTGGAATGAGGGAAAATTAACACGAGATATAATTAAAGACTACGCTGAACAATATTACCAACATGTAAAAGCTTTTCCAAGATATATTAGTGCCACTCATTCAATATGTGACGACATTGAGAAAAGAAAAATACTTTTAGAGAATTTACAAGATGAAGAAAATCCAAATGGTGATCATCCTAAACTTTGGAAAAACTTTGCTTTAGCTATGGGAGCCGACGCAGATAAAATTGAAGATGTAAAAAGGGAGTGGTTTACTGACGACATGATTAAAAACTTTTTTTATCAAGCGAGAAAATCTTATGCTGAAGGTTTAGCTTCTTTATATACTTACGAAAGGCAAATTCCTGAAATCGCTGAAACAAAAATAAGAGGTTTAAAAAATTTTTACGGGGTTACCTCAAAAAAAGGGCTTGAGTTTTTCGAAGCCCATAAAGCTGCAGATGTTATTCATAGAAAAGAATGCGAAAAACTTCTAGACGCTTTAACAGAAGAAGAAAAAGTTAAAGCAGAAAAAGCCTCTATTTTGACAGCAAGATATCTTTGGAATTTTTTAAGTGGAATGTCTAGAAAACATAACATTCAAGCTGCTGCTTAAAAATTTCTATGGCAGACCAAATGAAAAATGACGGTCATGTCTGGGATAACAAAAAACCTACAGCACAAATGTTGGGTAGATGGCAGCCATGGCATGAGGGTCATCAAAAATTATTCGAGGAAATTTTAAAAAAAACTGGTCAAGTCAATATAATGGTTCGTGATGTGGAAGGCGTTGAGGACAACCCTTTTAATTTTGAAACTGTAAAAAAAAATATTTCTGAAGCTTTGAAGGATTATCAAAATAGAATTAAGATCACCTTGGTACCAAATATAACAAATATTTGTTATGGTAGAGGTGTTGGATATAAAATAGAAGAAATAGTTTTAGACAAAAAAACTCAACTAATTTCGGCTACAAAGATTAGAGCACAGATGAGGAAAGATGGAAAACTCAAATAGTTGCGAGCTGTTCTCACTTGACCTGCTAAAACCACATATATAAAATAATTTAAGGGAGAAATCATTATGTTAAAAATTAATCCATTTTACGAACTATCAAGCTTGGTGCCTTCGCTGGTAATGCAAATATTTATAATCTTTATGCTTTTAATGGTAATTTTTGGAACCATTATAGACACTATTCACAAGAAAAATGTAAAATACTTTTTTTTAAATGCAAAAAAAGCTAAAAAATCTGCAAAAGTAAAACTTTCAAAATCAAAAAGAACTTCAGTTATCTTAAAAACTATAGCTAGTGATATAGCAACAACATCTGAACTAGGGTTTGGTAAAAGAAGATTGGCTCATGTGCTTGGAATGTACGGAACAATTTTATTTTGGTTAGCTTCGGCAGTCATGGTATTCAAATACTCTACACCTGGATCAAACACTCCAATTTTTTGGCCTTATGTATGGCATATTGGTGCAATAATGACGTGCGTAGGTGGTTATTGGTTTTGGTTTTTTTTAAGAGTAGATGTCTACTCAGAAGCTAATCCTTGGTACAGAGTTATTAAAGCAGATTTATTTGTGTTAGCTTTATTGGCCTGCGCAACTTCTGGACTGGTATGGTCATTAACTCAAAGCTCAGGTATGGAAAAAACAAGTTTATTATTTTTATTTTTATTCGTTATTTCCAATCTAATTTTATTTGGAGGAGTTTACTGGTCAAAATTTGCTCACATGTTTTATAAACCTGGCGCTGCGATTCAAAAGAATTTGGCTGAAGCCGATGGATCTAGAGACAATTTGCCACCACCAGCAGATGCTCCTGAACAATTTGGCCTTGGTATTAAAAGAGAACAACCAAAACATTATTAAATTTTATGAAAATTAAAGCTAGATTAAGATCATTGGCTACTGTAAAAATTAGGGGGATAATTTTTTAAATATGTCAACTTTTGTTTATATGACTAGATGTGATGGCTGCGGGCATTGTGTAGACATTTGTCCATCAGATATTATGCATATAGACGAGACAATCAGAAGAGCAAAAAATATTGAACCAAATTTTTGTTGGGAATGTTACTCTTGTGTAAAAGCGTGTCCAAATCATGCAATTGATGTAAGAGGTTATGCTGACTTTGCTCCAATGGGCCACAGTGTTAGAGTAAGAAGGGAAGAGGAAAAAGGCACAATTTCTTGGAAAATAAAATTTAGAAATGGAACTGAAAAAGATTTTGTTTCACCAATAACAACAAAACCATGGGGAAAATTTATTCCTAAATTAGCTGAAGGTGATAAACCTCGCCAAGGAGAAATGAATTCAGAAGTTTTATATTCAGAACCTGAAGGACTGGATACAAAAAAAGATTTACCCACAATAAGTAAAGACTCGTTTAAAAAAGGTGTTTATTATTAATGCCTAAGAATAAAACTATTTACGAAGATTGTGATGTTCTAGTTGTTGGCGGAGGCATGGCCGGCACTGGTGCAACATTTGAAGCTAGACATTGGGGAAGAGATTTAAAAATCATCTGCGTAGAAAAAGCAAATATTGATAGAAGTGGAGCAGTTGCTCAAGGTCTATACGCAATTAATTGTTATATGGGTATGAGATGGAATGAAAACCAACCAGAAGATCACGTAAGATATGCAAGGAACGATCTTATGGGATTAGTGAGAGAAGATTTGGGATATGACATGGCTCGTCATGTTGACTCAACAGTTCACATGTTTGATGAATGGGGCCTCCCAATGATGAAAGATAAAAAAACTGGCAGATATCAGCGTGAAGGTAAATGGCAAATAATGATACACGGTGAAAGTTATAAACCTATTGTTGCTGAGGCTGCAAAAAAATCAGCCGATAAAATTTATAACAGAATAATGGTCACACATTTACTTATGGATGAAAGCAATGATAACCGAGTAGGTGGTGCAGTCGGTTTCAATATGAGAACTGGAGATTACCATGTATTTAGAGCAAAAACTGTAATTGTTGCTGCTGGCGGAGCTTCACATATTTTTAAACCACGATCAGTTGGTGAAGGTATGGGTAGAACTTGGTATGCACCTTGGAGCAATGGTTCTGCTTACGCCCTTCCAATCGCTGCGGGTGCAAAAATGACTCAAATGGAAAACAGAATTGTTTTATGTAGATTTAAAGATGGTTATGGTCCGGTTGGAGCTTACTTTTTACATTTAAAAACTTATACGCAAAATGCCAATGGAGAAAATTATGAAAAGAAATGGTACGAAAAAACTAAAGAGTTAGTTGGAGAATATATCGATCATCACCCAACACCAACATGTCTTCGAAATCACGCTTTTATTCAGGAAGTAATGGCTGGAAACGGTCCAATACACATGGTAACCAAAGAAGCTTTTCAAGATCCGCATCTAGAAACAGTTGGTTGGGAAAATTTTCTTGGAATGACAGTTGGCCAAGCAGTTGTATGGGCATCACAAAACATTGATCCAAAGTATACGAATCCAGAACTAACAACTTCTGAACCATATGTTATGGGATCTCACGCTACTTGTTCGGGAGCTTGGGTAAGTGGCCCAGAGGATATTGCTCCGCCTGAATATTTTTGGGGATATAACAGAATGACTACTATAGATGGTCTTTTTGGTGCTGGAGACACTGTAGGAGGAAGCGCTCACAAATTTTCATCAGGTTCTTTTACCGAAGGTAGATTAGCAGCTAAAGCAGCTGTAAAATATATTCAAGATAAAAAAGCTAAGGGTATTAATGTTAGTGACAAACAATGCGAGAATTTAAAAGATATTATTTATAAGCCTCTAGAAAATTATACTATAGGAAGAAATGAAATTACTGGAGGAACCGTTTCACCAAGTTATATTTCTCCAATTCAAGGCTTGCAAAGGCTTCAAAAAATAATGGATGAATATGTTGGTGGAATAACAGCAAACTATATGACTAATGATAATTTATTAAAAAAAGGATTAGAATTATTAGAATGGCTTCAAGAAGATCTTGAGAATGTTGGAGCAGAGGATTATCACCAGTTAATGAGAGCTTGGGAATTAAAACACAGAACTCTTACATCACAATGTGTGACTGAACACACTTTATTTAGAGAAGAAACACGTTGGCCAGGATACTATTATAGAGGTGATAAACTAAAACTTGATGATGAAAATTGGCATTGTTTAACAGTATCAAGAAGAGATCCTAAAACTGGAAAATTTACTTTAGAGAAGATGCCAGTTTATCATATTGTTGGGGACGAAAAGAAACAGAAAGCTTCCTAAGTTAATTCAATGAATTTGTTAGAAAAAAGTGATGATGAAATCATTAAGATTGCTAGTCCTATTTGGTCAAATTTAGTTAAGTCTTCAAATATTAAGGATTATGGTGGTTTTACAAAAGATTTTTCATCACAAATGCTTTATGGAGCAAATGAAGTAGAATTAGGAAAACAATGGGCTAGCAATAAACTGCTCACAAGCCTTTCGGAACAACAAGAGGTTTTAGGTTGTATAAGAAGAGATAATTTCATTACTGTTTTATATAAGCAAAAAAGCAATACTGTTAAAGGAGAATTTCTAGGTAGATTAGTTTTAGGAATCGAAGGAGAGGCAGTAAAAGTATTTGGAGCAACAATTTATTAATATTGACAAGATCTATTTTCAGGCATACTTAGAAGTATGCTGGAAATTTATCTTCCTATTGCACAAGTCAATATAGATATCTTTTTATTATTATTCTTAAGTTTAGCTGTTGGAATATTATCAGGCTTATTTGGCGTTGGTGGAGGTTTTTTAATGACGCCGTTTTTAATATTTATGGGAATACCACCAGTCTATGCTGTGCCAAATGAAGTTAATAATATACTAGCTACGTCGGTATCAGGATCTCTTACTCATTGGTATAAAGATACATTAGATTACAAGATGGGACTAATGATTGTCTCTGGCGGCATAGTAGGAACTGTTTTAGGAATAACAACATTTACTTTTTTTTCTGATATTGGAAAAATAAGCGTTATAATTTCATTATTGTATATGTATCTACTAGCAATAGTGGGTACTTTAATGCTAATCCAATCCTATAAAGAAAAAACAAATCAAAGCAAAAAAACATCAATTAAACAAAAACTACATGATCATAATTGGCTTCAAGGTTTGCCAATTAGAATGAGGTTTCCAAAATCGAAATTATATGAAAGTGCAATAACTCCTATTTTGTTAGGTTTAGTAGTTGGTTTTGTTGCCGCTATGATGGGTATTGGTGGTGCATTCTTAATGGTTCCAGCTATGATTTATATTGTTGGAATGCCAGTTAAATTAATACCAGGAACTTCGTTGTTTGTTACCATATTTATAAGTGCAATTGTAACTGTACTTCATGCATTTAATTATGGTTCCATTGACCTATTTTTAGTTTTACCTTTAATACTTGGTTCAATTATTGGAGTTCAGCTTGGTCAAAAACTTGGGCAGTTTTTAGATAGTACAGAATTAAAATCTTTATTTGCAATGCTTCTCATCTCAGTTGCGGTCGCAATTGGCTATGATTCATTTTTCAGAGATAAGTCTGGATTAATTAATGAAAAAATTATTAAAACAGATTTAAATGTTTTCGCTGAATTTATTGTAAATTTTTCAAGTGAAGCGCCTTTTTTATACGGCTCGTTAGCTATTTTATTAGCAGTAGCTCTTGGTGCATTAATAGCGGTTATGAGAAAAATTCTAAGTCCTGTTGTTAGAGGGATGTTAAGTGACTTTAGAAAAAAAGAGACAAAAAAAGTGGAAGAAGTAAAATTTCCAGAAAAATAAATTTTTTTTATTCAGACATTAAGCGCTTCTATAAAGTTTAGTCATTACAAATTCTTTATGACCTAAAGCTTCAGCGCATGTAAGTCTACCATTAGCGACTCTTAACATTGTTTTAATAAGCTCATCACCTGCTTGAGATAAGTTCATCTCTCTAGATAAAATTTTGGAAACGTCACAATCAACATGCTCCTTCATTAATTTTGCTGTTAATGGATTAGCCGTAAGTTTTACAACAGGCTCAATTGGATTTCCAATGATATTACCCTGACCAGTTGGAAATAAATGAATATTAAATCCGCCAGCAGCTTGTAAAGTGACACATTCTGCTGCGGCTGATGAGGTATCCATGAAATACAATCCTTTGCCTTTTTTTGGTTCCTCCGCTGGTTCCAAAACATCTATAAATTTTAGTTTCCCTATTTTTTGAAAATTACCAAAAGCTTTTTCCTCTATAGTTGTCAATCCTCCAGCAATATTACCTGCGGTTGGTTGGCTTTCTGAAAGATCATCTGTTGCTTCTTTTAAAATAAAATCATTATAAGCATTCCATGTTTTCATAAATTTATCTTTTGCTTCAGGAGTTGCACCTCTTGCTGCACAAACTTTTTCAGCGCCTGTAAGTTCAGAAGTTTCACCAAAACAAAGATGCACACCAAAAGGTTCAAGTTTTTCCATTAAATTTCCTACTGTTGGGTTTGAAGCTAACCCTGATGTTGTATCTGACTCACCGCATTTTACGGAAATCCATAAATCACTTAAAGGACATTCTTCTCTTTGTTTTTCGGAAGCCCATTGAGAAAACTCTTGTGCTTTTTTTGAAGCTTTCATTATTGTTCCAATATCTCCTGTTCTTTCAATATGAAATCCTTCTACAGGTTTTCCTGTTTTAGCTATCTCATCCACAATTCTCTTTGTCCACTTAGGCTCAATACCAATTACAATTACAGCCGCAACGTTTGGATTTTTCCCAGTTCCTATCATTGTTCTAAAATGCAATTCTAAATCTGCCCCAAATTGTAATCTTCCATATGAATGTGGTAAAGCTATTGTTCCTTTAATGTTATTTGATACAGCTTCTGCACAAGCATTTGAAATGTCATCAACTGGAAGGATAATGACGTGGTTTCTAGTTCCCGCCCTTCCATTTTCTCTTTTATAACCCAAAAAACTTTTTGGTATTTCCATCATATTACCATTTCTTTGTTTTTACGTTATGAACATGGACATGCTCACCTTTTTTAATAGATTTAACAACTTTTCCAATATCGTGCCCGTACTTAAGTATAGTATCACCCTCTTTTAAATCTTTTAAAGCAATCTTATGGCCTAAAGGTACCTTATCCATTGAGCTTACCTCTACTGTTTTGTCATTTTCCATAATCCAAGCCTTACAATCTTGGCCTTTTTTTGTTGTCTCAATAACTACAACCCCGACGTTGTCTTTTTCATCATGGATAATTAAATCAGGCTGTGACATAAAATATTTAATGGATATAAACTAAATTTTGATATATTGGAAGGATGATTAATTAAAATAAATATAAGGATTTTTATGGCAAAAATGACCACAGAGGAAGCTTTTGTAAAAGTTTTACAAATGCACGGGATTGAACATGCGTTTGGGATAATCGGGTCAGCCTTTATGCCCATCTCTCATATCTTTCCAGATGCAGGCATAACATTTTGGGATGTTGCTCATGAGACGAATGGAGGTTTAATTGCAGATGGTTATACTAGAGCAACTGGAAAAATGTCTATGGTTGTGGCTCAAAATGGACCGGGCATAACTGGTTTAGTTACACCAATCAAAACTGCTTATTGGAATCATACTCCGCTTCTTTTAGTAACGCCTCAAGCCGCAAATAAAACGATGGGACAAGGTGGATTTCAAGAAGTTGAACAAATGAATTTATTTAAAGATATGGTTTGCTACCAAGAAGAGGTAAGAGATCCTTCAA
Organism: uncultured Pelagibacteraceae bacterium; assembly: GCA_902581775.1. Taxonomy (GTDB): domain Bacteria; phylum Pseudomonadota; class Alphaproteobacteria; order Pelagibacterales; family Pelagibacteraceae; genus Pelagilacustribacter. The sequence continues at coordinate 8,029 of CACHPJ010000003.1, forward strand.
GAATTGCAGAAGTTTTGAATAGAGTAATTGAAAAAGCCATAAGAGGATCTGCACCAGCACAAATAAACGTTCCAAGAGATTATTGGACACAAGTAATTGATATTGAGCTTCCGCCAATTGTAAGACTAGAAAAACAAGCTGGCGGTGCAGAAGCAATTGAAAGTGCAGCAAAATTATTATCTGAAGCAAAGTTTCCAGTTATTTTATCTGGGGCTGGAGTAGTTATAGGAGGAGCAATACAAGATTGTGTAAAATTAGCTGAAAAGTTAGACTCTCCTGTTTGCTCTGGATACCAACATAATGATAGTTTTCCAGGAAGTCATCCTTTGGCAGTAGGCCCTTTAGGATACAATGGCTCAAAAGCAGCTATGGAATTAATAGCTAAAGCTGATGTCGTTTTAGCTTTAGGAACAAGATTAAACCCTTTTTCAACACTTCCGGGTTATGGAATTGATTACTGGCCAAAAAAAGCAAAAATTATTCAAGTTGATATAAATTCAGATAGGATAGGTTTAACTAAAAAAGTAACGGTTGGTATTTGCGGAGATGCTAAACTAGTTGCACAACAGCTATTAAATAAAATTTCAAAAGGAGCTGGAGATTCGGATAGACAAAAAAGAAAAAATTTAATTCATCAAACTAAGTCAGCTTGGCTACAAAAATTATCAAGTTTAGATCATGAGGATGATGATCCAGGCACAGTTTGGAATAAAGACGCTAGGGATAGAGATAAAGATAGAATGTCCCCACGACAAGCATGGAGAGCTATTCAAGCGGGAATGCCAGAGGATGTGATAATTTCAAGCGATATTGGAAACAATTGCGCAATTGGAAATGCATATCCAACTTTTGAGAAAGGAAGAAAATATTTAGCCCCAGGATTATTTGGTCCTTGCGGCTATGGTTTTCCATCAATACTTGGTGCAAAAATTGGGTGCCCAAATGTCCCTGTTATAGGTTTTGCTGGTGATGGAGCATTTGGAATTAGTATGAACGAAATGAGCTCATGCGCGCGTGAAGAATGGCCGGCGATATCTATGGTTATTTTCAGAAATTATCAATGGGGTGCAGAAAAAAGAAACACGACTTTATGGTTTGATAATAATTTTATAGGAACAGAATTAGATCCAAAATTAAGTTATGCTAAAGTTGCAGATGCTTGCGGTTTAAAAGGAGTGACGGTTAAAACTATGGCAGAAACTACAAAGGCGATAAAACAATCATGCGAAGATCAAAAAAAAGGTATAACAACTTTTATAGAAGTTATACTGAACCAGGAATTAGGAGAACCTTTTAGAAGAGACGCAATGAAAAAACCAGTTCAAGTAGCGGGTATAAAAAAGGGAGATATGAAACCTCAAAAAGGTTTAATTTAAAACAAACTTAAAATGAAAAATAAGAAAAGTAGCAATAGAAGCTTCGGCATACTTTTTTTTGTTGTATTTTTGATATTAGGATTATGGCCTCTTTTTAAATCTCAAAGCCCCTCAATTACTCTTCTCTGTATTTCTGCAATATTTTTAATCTTAGGTATTCTAAATTCAAAATTATTATCCCCCTTATATATAATATGGATGAAATTTGCTGATATATTAGCCAAAATTATCCCTCCGGTAGTAATGTTTTCTATCTTTTTTATAATTGTAACACCGATAGGTTTTTTTTTAAAATTAATTGGGAAAGATATAGTTAATTTAAAATTTGATAAAAAAAAGAAATCATACTGGATTAAAAGAGACAATATAAAATCCATGAAACGCCAATTTTAATTTTTTGAGAATGATTAAAAATCTAATTTTCAAAACAACTTTTGTTCTAATATCTATTTTAATTGGAATTATAATTTGTGAATTTACTTTAAGAGTAAAACATAGCTTATTCATTAACTATGATATTGAAATGTGGAAATATGCAAAAAAACTAAAACAAAAATCTTCAAATTTAAAGATAGGTCACACTCATGTAAAAAATTCTTCAGCCAAGTTGCAAGATGTTTTAATAAAAATAAATAATTATGGTCAAAGGGACATTGAAATTTCAAAGGATAAGATTGAAAGTTATGATAGAAGCTTTCTAATATTAGGAAGTTCAGTAGCTCTTGGATGGGGCGTTGAAAACAATAAAACTTTTACAAATGTTATGAATAATTTATCTAAAATAGATAAAAAAAATTGGATTTTTATCAATGGTGGAGTTGGCAACTATAATACTGAAAGATATATTAATAATTACTTTGAAAATTGGCAAGAAATTGGTTTTACGGATATTATAGTTCATTTTTTTGTTAACGATACTGAAGTTATTAAGGATAACAAAACTAATTTTTTTATTAAGCATACCCATATTGGGGTAGTAGTTTGGAAATTAATTAATTCATATAAGTCTTCATTTGAAAAAGAAAAGTTAGCTGATTATTATAAAAAAAGATATCAAGACAATTACGAAGGATTACAAGTTGCAAAAGTAGAATTAAAAAAATTAAAAAAACATTGCAATACTAAAAAGATTAAATGTCATATAGTTTTAATGCCCGATATACATCAATTAAAACCCTATAAATTAAAATTTATAAATGAAAAAATATCTTTAATTGCTAATAAACTGAATTTTAATTATTTTGATCTTTTACCAGAATTTCAAAATATAAAGTTAGAAAAAATTTGGAATAAATACCAAGATCCTCACCCAAATGCTTTTGCACATAAAATAATGGGAGAAAAAATTTATTACTTCTTAAATAACTAGTTCTCTCTTCAACAGAAAACTTAATTTTTTTATTGGTATAATCACTCAATTAATAATTAATACTGGACAATCAGATAAATTTATATATTTTGATTTTGATTAAAATATATGATTTCTTTTGTAAAAGAGTTTTGGGAATTTTTAAGAGAAAGAAAGAAATATTGGTTGATGCCAATAATCATAGTTTTAGCTTTATTTGGTGTATTAATTGTATTAAGCCAAGGTTCTGTGATAGCACCATTTATATATACAATATTTTAATGGTTTCAATTTTAGGAATTTCAGCATTTTATCACGATAGCGCGGCAACTTTATTAAAAGACGGTAAAATTATTGCAGCAGCTCAAGAAGAGAGATTTACAAGAAAAAAGCACGATGCGAGTTATCCATTTAATGCAATCCAATATGTCCTAGAAGAGGGAAAAATTGAATTAAAAAATGTAGATCACGTAGTTTTTTTTGAAAAACCTTTTTTAAAATTTGAGAGGATTTTGGAAACATATTTAGCTTTTGCTCCAAGAGGTTTTAACTCTTTTAGTATGTCAATGCCAATTTGGTTAAGAGAAAAATTATTTCAAAAAAAATATTTATTTGATTGTTTAAAAAAGAATGACGGAAATTTTGATGATATTAACAAAATAAATTTTTCAGAGCATCATTATAGCCATGGCGCAAGCGCGTTTTACCCATCTCCTTTTGAAGAAGCTATAGTATTAACTTTAGATGGAGTTGGTGAATGGGCAACTACAACAGTAGCTATTGGAAAAGGTAATGATCTTCAACTTTTAAAGGAAATACATTTTCCTCATTCATTAGGACTATTATATTCAGCTTTCACCTACTATACAGGATTTAAAGTAAACAGTGGCGAGTATAAATTAATGGGTTTAGCACCTTACGGAGAACCAAAGTATAAAGACTTAATCTTAAACAAGTTAATTGACTTAAAAGAAGATGGATCATTTAGATTAAACATGGAATATTTTAATTATACCACAGGTTTAACTATGACTAACCAAAAATTTTCTGACTTATTTGGTCAACCAGTTAGAAATTCTAAAAAGGATCTTCTAACTCAGTTTCATATGGATATTGCATCATCTATTCAAAAAGTTACTGAAGAAATAGTTATAAAAATAACCAGAGCAATTTCCAAAGAATACAACATAAAAAATCTTTGTTTAGCTGGAGGGGTCGCTCTTAATTGTGTTGCTAATGGCAAAATATTGAAAAATAAAATATTTGAAAAAATATGGATTCAGCCAGCTGCAGGAGATGCAGGAGGCGCACTAGGAGCTGCTCTAGCTTTTTGGTACAAAGAATTAAAACATGAAAGAATAATAAATAAGAATGATCAAATGAATGGATCTTATTTAGGACCAAGTTTCAAAAATGATAAAATCGAGAAAATTTTAAATAATCTGAAAGCTAAATTTGAAAAGCTATCGGAAGAAAAAATTATAGAAGTAACCGCAAAAGAACTTAGCAATGGAAAAACAGTTGGTTGGTTTCAAGGTCGTATGGAGTTTGGACCAAGAGCACTAGGGGGTAGGTCAATCATTGCTGATCCAAGATCTAAAACAATGCAAAAAGAATTAAACTTGAAAGTAAAATTTAGAGAAAGCTTCAGACCTTTTGCACCCTCTATATTAGCTAACAAGGTTGAAAGCTGGTTTGATCTTGATACAGAGAGTCCTTATATGCTTCTAGTTTCAGAAGTAAAAAAGGATAAACAAATAAAAATGACGAATGAAGAAAAAGATTTATTTGGTATAGATAAATTAAATATCAATAGATCCTCAATTCCAGCTGTAACACATGTCGATTATTCTGCTCGTATTCAAACCGTTCACGAAGAAACAAATCCAAGATACTTTAAGCTTATAAAAAAATTTGAAGATATCACTTCTTGTCCGATTTTAGTAAACACCTCATTCAATGTCAGAGGAGAACCAATAGTATGTGATATTAAGGATGCTTTTAATTGCTTTATGGGGACAGACTTAGATATTTTGGTTTGTGAAAATTTTATAATGTACAAAAACCAACAAGATAATAAATTAAAAAAAGATTATAAGTCTAAATTTAAACTTGATTAATCTAATTAAGGTTTTGAATATAGTTTGATATTATCTCAGCAACAATTTTTTGACCATTTAGAGAGTAATGTCCGTCTTTTTTATAGTATAAATCTAAAGAGGGATCTTTTTCTAATCTTTTATATAAATGATCGAATAAATCTAAAACCAAAATTTCTTTATCTAATTGTTTTTTTAATAATACTCTTGTTTGTGAATAGTTTGAATAATCACTATATTTTTCGTCTATTTTAGCAAAATACGGAAAATAAATCTCACTCTTTGTAGGATGAATTACCAGAATAAAATTTTTTTTTTCAAAAATTACATCTTTAAAAAAATTATTAATTAAGCTGGCAGAATTTTTGACACCATCCTTGAGATATTTCTCATTTTTATATTCCTCAAAGTATCTAAACACATCTCCATTTATGATCTCTGTTTTAATCTTAAAATTATCATAATGATTAATTTTTGAGGAATAATCTTTTTTAGAAAAATTTTTAAATTCTCTCCTAACCTCAGAGTCTCCAGTAATAAAATCAGGCAAATATTTATCAGATAATATATTATTATTTCGTAAAAGTTCGGTAATTTTTAATAAAAAACCAAAAGTATAAGAATTAAACTTATAATTTATAAAGTATTCTAAATGGGGCTTGTAGCCAGCATATGAATTCATTTTATCTATACTTTTTTTAATATTTGTATCAGAAAAATTTTTTTCATTCTTTAAATATTTAATGTATTTAGAAGAGTTTATCTCAGTAAAGTTTTCAAATAAGTCTTGAGGAGAAGAAAAATTATAGATTAATAAACTGTGGTTTATATATTTTTTAATCTTTTCATAACCATATTCTTGAGATTTTATACCCCCTCCCAGGTTACCCAAGTTTACAATATCTATCCAGTCATTTTTTTTTTCTACTAATTCTACCCAACTATTTTTTAAATTATTTATTGAACCTACACCGCGGGTAAACGAGTCTCCCAATGCTACAGCGTAAGTGTTTTTATTATCATCAATCCCATCATCAAATAGTCCGAAACCTTTATTTAATATATCCTTTGTCTTAAAACTGTCTTTAAATTCTTCTGTATAATGAATAATATCTATATTTGGATCAGGAAGAACTAACTCGATTTCACTAAAATAATTATAACTAAGGTTAGAGATTTTCTTTTCTTTATATAATTTTAATTTGTTTTTAAGGCCGTTTATTTGAAAATAAGAAAAAAATATTAATTCAAAAAAAATAAAGAATAAAAAAATTATCAATAAGTAATAAGTTTTTTTTGATTTTATATTCATTTTTCTAAAATACAATAAATATTAAAAGTAAAAAATTCTTCAAAAATTTTGATTTTACTAATAACATTAAAAATTTTAGCTATAGGATTATTTGAACAATTTTTATTAAAATAGTTTATCTTAAATGGAGAGTTTTTGAAGCAATTTTCGTAATCTTTGAAGGAATATTTATTCAGTCCCAAATCTTCAATTCTATTAATCTTAATTCCATCCTTTTTATTTAATCTTTCTATGATTATTTTTTCTGGAATTATTAAGTGAAACCAAGGTAGAATTGTCCTTGTTCTATAATGATCACCATTGTAAGAATTATATAAAGGACCGAAACCTAAATAAGCTTTTCCTCCAGGATTTAATAAATTATACATTTTATTTAAAACTTTATCTAAATTTAAAGTATGCTCAAAAGTATCTTTTGAGAGTATTATATCAAATTTTTCAGAAAAATTATCACTAAGTAAATCAAAACTTTTGAAATTTACATTTTCTTTATTTTGTGAATAATTTCTTTCAAGATTTTTGTTAGCAAAGTCTATAAGTTCATTATTTAGATCTACTCCCGTAACTTTTTTTGCTCCAGAATTTGCAACATCGATACACAATGATCCATGACCACAGCCAAAATCTAAAATTGACTTTCCATTCAGATTTGGTTTTCCACCCAGACGGCTCCAAAATTTTTTATTTTCTGGTATACCTGAATTAAAATATTCTATGTGTTTTTGTTCTAACATTTATTTTGGTAATATAGTCATTGGATCTAATTTTATATCAAACCAATTTAATCTTATATCTAAATGAGGGCCAGTTGCTCTTCCAGTTCTTCCGAGTGTTCCAATGATGTCACCTTGCTTGACTTTTTGATTTTTAGAAACTTTTATATCTTTTAAATGCATATATAAAGTACTAATACCATGCCCATGATCAAAAATTAATGTCCCCCCGGTAAAATATAAATCATTTTCTGCCAAAGTAACTATCCCATCTGCCATTGCTTTAATAGGAGTTCCTTCTTTACCAGCAAAGTCAAGACCGTAATGTGGAGACCTTGGTTTGCCATTAAGTATTCTTTGACTACCATAAACACCGGTAATTATAGAATTTTCAATTGGCATTATAAAATTTTGAGTAAAAAAACTTAAATCACTTTCAATGGCTCTAGCTTTTACAATTTTTTTATTATCATTTTTTATTCTTTCAAGAACTTCTTTAGGAGGAGTAACCATTTTGCTTGGCAATCCATCTATTCTTTGAATTTTATACTTTCTTTTATAAACTTTTTTAAAGATAATATTCTTTTTACCCTCTGTAATGACTGTTATTTGAACATCATTTTTTCTATCTTTTGAAACTCCAAAAACGAAAAAACCTTTATCAGTAATCTTAATATTTTTTTCATCAATCATAATTTTAGATTTTGGATCTGTTTTACCGATAATAAAACTGCCTTGATTAAATTTACCTTTAAATTCAACAGCCAATAATATTTCATTATTGAAAGAAAATATTAGTAAAAATAATAAATTTTTAAATTTAAATTTCATCTTTTAAATTCTCGTATACTAAATTATGGCCAATTTCTGATAAATGCATTGGATCAAATTTTTTAAATAATTTTTTTGGATTTTTAAAATTGCAAAATTGTTTTGTATAATCTTTATAATTGGCATTTAATTCAGTCAAAATTTTAATCACTTTGTTTTGAGGTTCTAAATTAGTTTGATTACATTTACCACTTCTTGTTTGATATTCATATGGCAATAAAATTATAGTTGTTTTAATTTTATTTTTATTTGATACATCCAAAATCTCACTAAAATCATTCTTTATATTTTCTAAAATATTGTTTTTATTATAAAGAGCTTTATCTGCTAAAAACCATCTTTTTGATGGGTCGGTAGTGACGCCTTTTATATATAAATAAAGATAAGATTTATTTCTCAAATAAAGATTTACTTTATTTATAATTATATTTTTTTTAATTTTATCAAAAAATGACATATCATCTGCATTTTTAATTACTCTTATATTCGAAGTAAGCCAAGCATCATTCAAACAATATATTAGAAATAATTGCTGAATATTTTTGAATTTTTTTACGTATTTTAAATTTTTAGAATAATGAAAGGTTCCATATCCAGGCAACGAAATATTGTAAATGTTAAGATCCTTGTTTTGTTCTCTTATTTTTCCAACGAAACTATTTTTCTCATCTACCCCATTTCCAAATGTAACACTATCACCAAAAAAAATTATTGAATCATTTTTATCAAAACCTGAAAAATTGTTTGGTATTCTAAAACCATTTTCATCAGTATATGCTAATTTTCCATGAACTATTCCCTCAGAATTTTTTTTATATGTAAAGTAATGAGGAACTTTTTTGTCCATCTCAAGCAAATTGTAGTCTATACCTAAAATATCTGCTAATTTGAAAAAGTTGGCTATAAATTCTAATAAAATTAAAATTATCAATACTGATATGAAATTAATAAAGATGACTTTTTTCATTATCTAGCAGTCCAACCGCCATCTACCACAAGAGATGTTCCTGTAATCATTGAGGAACTATCAGACGCCAAAAATGCTACAGCAGTTGCCACATCACTAACTGTTGCTAATTTGCCTAAAGGTATATTCTTAATAACTTCCTTTTTAAATTTTTTATTTTTAAAAAAATTTTTTACCATAGGTGTTTCTACGAAAGTAGGACAAACTGTATTCACCCGAATATTATCTTTAGCAAGATCCAAAGCCATCCCTTTAGTCAAACCCTCTAGTCCAAATTTAGTCATGTTATAAACACTCCTAATAGGCCCACCGACTTTTCCCATCTGTGATGACATATTTATAATTGAACCACCGGTTTTTTTTCTATTTTTTGATTTTAACATTTTCTTGGCACAAATTTGAGCAATGTTAAAGCACGCCTTAATATTCAAATTTACTAAATAGTTCATATCTTCCTTTTTTACTTTGATAAAATGTTCAGGACGATTACTTCCTGCATTATTAACAAGCACATCAATACTTTTTAAACCGTCAATAATTGAATTAAATTTAATTGAATTTGTCACATCACAAACAAATGACATACTAGAACCTCTCGTTTTTTTTATAACCTTACTAACTTTGTCCAAATCACTTTTTGTTCTACTTACTAAAATTACTTTAGCACCTGCTTGAGCCAAACCTATAGCGCAAGCTCTACCTATACCTTTTCCAGCACCTGTGACTAATGCAGTTTTATTTTTTAAATTAATTTGTTTAAGCATAAAGTAATATCTTTAAATCAGTATAAATTAAATCTATAGCAACTACTAATATAGCAATTAAACCGATCCAAGCAATCCACTTATATTTTTTAATCCATTGGGAGATCAAATTCGCTGCTACAGCCATTAAAATAATTGATAAAATTAATCCAAATATTAAAAGATGGTAGTGGTGACCTGCAGCTCCTGCCACTCCTAAAACATTATCTAAACTCATAGTAAAATCTGCTAGAAGCACAGTCCAAATGGCCTTTAACAAATTAGATTTATTAACTTTAATTCCCTTATGATTACTACTAGATGAATTTTTAATTACGTCTATATAAAGCTTATAAACAATATAAAGTAAAAGAATTCCGCCAATTAATCTTAAACCAGAAATTTGCAGCAGGTAAGCGGTCATTAAAGTTAAGATAATTCTTAAAATTACAGCTCCACCTATACCCCAAAAAATAATTTTCCTTCTTTGACTTGGAGGAAATTTTGAGGCTACCATTCCAATAATAATTGCATTGTCTCCTGCTAAAACAAGATCAATAAAGATAATTTGTGAGAATATTATTATTTGTTCAGACATAATTATTGACTCAATATCATGTCCGAGGCCTTTTCAGCAATCATTATAGTTGGAGCATTAGTATTCCCAGATGTGATATTCGGCATAATAGAAGCGTCAATAACTCTTAAATTTTCTATACCCCTTACTTTGAGTTTTTCATCGACTACCGAGTCGTCTCCATTTCCCATTTTGCAGGTCCCAACCGGATGAAAAATTGTTTGAGTGTGTAAACTTCCTGCTCGCACTAACTCCTCATCATCTGTAATGTTAATACCCGGTCTATATTCCTCGGGTTCATATTTTTTAAATGCTTTAGTTTCTAACATAATCTTTCTCACAATTTTTAGTCCTTTAGCTGCTACATCCCTATCATCCTGAGTTGATAAATAGTTCATCTTAATTTTAGGACTATCTCTAGTATCGCTACTTGTTATATTTATCTCACCTCTACTTGTAGGCCTTATATTTGCAATAGTAGGTGTGATACCATCAAAGTTATGCATTTTTGTAGCTCCAAGTATATCTGTGCTTATCGGCTGAACATGAAATTGCAAATTTGGAGTAGCTCTTGATGGATCACTTTTAAGAAATCCACAAACTTGACTAGCACCCATAGTCATTGGTCCACTTTGCTTAAAAATATATTCTAAGCCAATTAATAGATTTCCAAATAAGCTATTAATTTTTCCATTGAGAGATTTAAGATTTTTTACTTTATAAACCGGTCTAAACATTAGATGATCTTGAAGATTTTTTCCTACACCTTTTAGGTCATTAACAACATTTATTCCATGACTTTTTAATTTTTGATTATCTCCTATTCCAGATACTTGTAAAATATGTGGTGATCCAATCGAACCAGCTGAGAGCAAAATTTCCCTATTAGCTTTGACAGTTTTTAATTCACCTTTAATATAAAAACTTACACTTTCAGCTTTTTTTCCATTAAAATTAATTTTTTGTACGTGAGCATTGACAGTAATTTTTAAATTTGATCTTTTTTTTACTGGATTTAGATAACCACTAGCAGCGCTACAACGCAATTTCATAAGTTTATTCCTGCTTGTAGTAAACTGAAAATAACCAACTCCAAAGTTGTCTCCAGTATTAAAATCCTCAGTTCTAGGTACACCAAATTCTTCAGCAGCGTTTTGAAACTCTTCTAACATTTTAAGATTAATCTTTTTATTAGTTACTGATATAGGGCCAGCATCATTATGAAATTTACTTTTTCCTAATTCATTATTTTCAGATTTTATAAAATATGGAAGTACGTCGTCCCATCCCCAGCCAGTATTTCCTTGTTGTCTCCAATTGTCATAATCATTACTTTGACCTCTTATCCATAAAAGACCATTAATAGAAGAACTACCACCAAGTGTTTTACCTCTTGGATATCGAATAGATCTATTTTCCATTGTTTCATCTTTTTCTGTATGAAAACACCAGTCTACTTTTGGATTGTGCATTGTTTTATAATAACCTACCGGGATATGTATCCATGGATAGGAGTCCTTACTACCAGCTTCTAAGAGAAGAACTTTATTTTTTTCATTAGCTGTTAAACGATTTGCTAATACACATCCTGCTGATCCTGCTCCAATAATTATATAATCGTATTCTTCCATAGATAAACTATACTTATAGGAGGAAAATACCAATTTGCCAATGTAAGAATTTCAACCTATGGTTTAAATAGTAATATTTGACTCTAATTTTTTAAAAAGGTTTAATTAATAAATATTAATAATAAAACGGGGGAATAATGAAAAAATTATTATCTGTTGTTTTAAGTTTGGCTGTATTCATTGGTTTTTCAATGACTGCTGCAAACGCTAAAACACTAAAATGTCAGACCGTTCTTAACACTAAAGCCGATGAGGTAAAAATGTTAAAGGACTTTACTGACACTGTAACAGAATTAACTGATGGTTCATTAAAATTTGAAATTTTACCAGCAGGAGCTGTTGTGGGAGTAAAAGAAACATTAGATGCAGTTGATAAAGGATTAATCGACTGTGGTTTCGCTTGGACTCACTATTGGTCAGGCGATCATCCAGCGGCTATGTTATTTGGTTCGCCAGTAGCTGGTGGTGGAGTAGGTATAGATAACTTAGCGTTCTTATCTTGGTTCCAATATGGTGGCGGTAAAGAATTATACGACCAACTTTGGAAAGAAATGGGAAGAGACATAAAAGGATTTATGCTTCAACCTGTAGGTCCAGAAGCTTTAGGTTGGTTTCCAAAACCAATTAAAGATATGGCTGATTTTAGAAAATATAAATTCAGAACACCTCCAGGAATTCCTGGTCAAACATATAAAGATATCGGTATAGCTTCTGTAGCAATGGGTGGTGGAGATATTTTACCAGCATTACAAGCAGGAACTATCGATGCAGCAGAATGGTGTTGCCCTAAACCAGATTTAACATTTGGTTTCCAAAAGGTTTTAAAACACTATTACCTACAAGGATTACACCAAGTAGTAGTAAATGCTGACTTTTATATTACTGGAAAAACTTACAAAAAAATGACTGCTCATGAGAAAAAATCTCTTGAAGTGGCTGCAAACGCTTCATTAGCAAAATCTTTAAGCTACAGAATCTATGAAAATGGAAAAGCTTTAAGAGAATTGACTACTAAGCACGGAGTAATTCTTGAAGATACTCCTTCAGACTACTTTAAAGAATATATGGCAGCAGCGAAGAAGACATTGAATAAAAACGCAGCAGAAAATAAGTTTTTTGCTAAAGTTTATACTTCAATGAAAGAATTTGCTGATATTGCTGTTCCTTTCTGGAGTGGTGCACAGATGTCTAATGCTAAGCTAGGAATGGCTCACGCAGCGACATTAAAATAGTCATTAAGTAAAGATTATAATAAAGCGGATCAATTAAATGATCCGCTTTATTTTTTTAAATTAAAAAGGAGCCAATGCCTTTAAGAACAAAGTTAGATAAATCAGATGAAATGATCGCCGAAAGGCGTGGAGGTTCAGGCAAGATGCCTAATGATATGCCGTTATGGATGGCAAAAACTATTACATCAATAGATAAATTCAGTAAGAGGGTAGGAAGCATAGTTTGTTGGATTTTAATGCCCCTGATCTTTGCTATGACTTACGAGGTAATAATGAGAAAGTTATTTTTAGCACCTACAATTTGGGCTTACGACATTAGTAGATTTTTATATGGAGCTTTATTTATGCTGGGAGCAGGGTATGCTCTTTCAAAAGGTGTTCACATAAGAGCAGATTTTTTATACCGAAATTTTAAAACTAAAAATCAGGGGCTAGTGGATTTTTGGTTATATATTTTATTTTATTTCCCAGGTTTATTTGTATTCCTCTACATGACCATTGGTTACGTAGGTGAGTCAATACAAAGAGGAGAGAGGGGTATGGATACAACATGGATGCCTTATATGTGGCCAATTAAATCGTGTTTGCTTATAGGAATAGTCTTTCTTTTAATTCAAGGTGTTTCAGAATTATTAAAAAGTTATTGGGCTGCAAAAAAAGGTGAGTGGCCTGGAGAAACTAAATGATTGCCGAATTAATCGATCCAGCGGTTCTGGGTTTTATTTTAGTTGGAGTAATGCTTTTTGCTATATTCGTCGGATTTCCTATTTCATTTACATTAATATTTTTAGGATTTGTGTTTGGTTATCTAGGATTTGGAAAACTAGTCTTCTATTTAATGACATTACAATTTTCTATGGTAATGACCGAACAAACCTTAGCCGCCGTCCCGCTCTTTGTCTTTATGGGTATCATGATGGAACAAGCTGGGTTAATGGAAAGGCTATTTTCTGCATTTCAATTGATGTTAGCTAAAGTAAGAGGTTCACTTTATTATGCAGTTTTATTTGTATCAGTTATATTTGCAGCGGCTACAGGTATAGTAGGAGCTTCAGTAACTATATTAGGAATTATGGCTGCAAAATCTATGAATAGATCAGGTTACAATGTCAGATTAGCTGCTGGAACTATAACAGCTGGAGGAACTTTAGGAATATTAATTCCTCCTAGTATTATGCTTGTTGTTATGGGACCAATAATGGAAATACCTGTAATTGATTTATTTGCTGCTGCTATTTTTCCAGGAATTCTTTTAGCTACTTTGTATGCTGCTTACACAACAATCAGATGCATGATGGATCCAAAATTAGGACCTCCATTACCAGAGGATATGAGAGCAACCAGCATGACTAAGGTTTGGATTGAATTCTTTTTAGGTTTAGTTCCACCAGCTGCATTAGTTTTTGCCGCGCTAGGAAGTATATTATTTGGTTTTGCTACCCCAACAGAAGCAGCGGGTTGCGGCGCAATGGGAGCACTTCTTTTATCTATAGCTTACAAAAAATTAACTTTACCAAAACTACAAGAAGCTTTAGTTAAAACTTTGGAAATTACTGCACTAATAATGGTTTTAGTTGCAGCATCAAACTTTTTTGGTGCAGTGTTTGCTAGATTAGGAACACCAACGCTTTTGACTGAATTTTTGCTTGGTCTTGAAATGAACAGATATTTAATTCTAGCAATGATAATGGTGATGATATTTTTGTTAGGTTGGCCTTTGGAATGGGTACCAATAGTAATGATCATTATTCCAATAATTTTACCATTAGTAGAAGCGTTAGGGTTTAATCTAACTTGGTTTGCTATATTGGTTGCAGTCAATCTCCAAACCGCCTGGCTATCTCCGCCAGTGGCACTTTCCGCCTATTTTTTAAAGGGCGTTGTACCTGAGTGGGATTTAAAAGATATTTATTATGGAATGATGCAATTTATGGTATTGCAAATTATTGGATTAGTATTAATAGTACTATTTCCACAAATTGCTTTGTGGTTACCAACATTACTTTATGGCAGTTAAATATATAAAAAAAGCAGCTAAAACTCCGGAGACGGATGATCATAAAACACAGGCAGCTGTGCAGGACATCTTAAATGATATTGCAAAAAGAAAAGAAGTTGCTCTTAAAGAACTAAATAAAAAATTTGATAAGTACGAAGGTGAAGTCATTGTTTCAAAGGAAAAAATTGAAGAAGCTATAAAAAAAGTCGATCAAAAAACTAAAGATGACGTTAAATTTGCTCATGATAGAATTAAAAAATTTGCAGAGCATCAATTAAAGAGTATGAATAATAGCTTTGAAGTTGAGTTATCAGATGGTTTATTTGCAGGCCAAAGATTAATTCCAGTTGACACAGCTGGATGTTATATACCTGGAGGGCGATATGCACACATTTCTTCAGCAGTAATGGCGATTACTCCAGCAAAAGTAGCTGGTGTTAAAACTATTATTTGTGCTAGTCCACCAAAGGATAAAGAAGGTGCAAACCCCGGAATAATTTTTGCTGCCAATCATTGTGGCGCTGACGTCATTATGAATTTAGGTGGTGTAGCTGCAATAGGATCTTTAACGCATGGTTGCTTTGACAATCCACCTGTTGATTTTCTTGTTGGAGCTGGAAACCAATATGTAGCTGAAGCAAAAAGAATAGTTTATGGAAAAGTAGGTATAGATCAATTTGCTGGACCTACAGAAATTGCAATAATTGCAGACAAGACGGCAGATAAAGAAATTGTAGCAGTTGATTTGGTTGGCCAAATGGAACATGGATACAATTCTCCAGCATGGTTGTTCACTTCTGATAAAGAGTTAGCAGATTTTACGATGAAAAGAGTGCCAGAGTTAATTAATGAGTTACCTGAACTTGCAAAAGTAAATGCCACAGCAGCATGGAAAGATTATGGTGAAGTGATTTTATGTGACACTAAAGAAGAAATGGCTGAGGTTAGCGATAAGTATGCATCTGAACACTTGGAGGTTCACGCAGAAAATTTAGACTGGTGGTTAAAAAGATTAAGAAATTATGGTTCATTATTCTTAGGCGAAGAGACTACAGTCGCTTACGGAGATAAATGTTCTGGTACAAATCATATATTACCCACAAAAGGTGGTGGAAGATATACTGGTGGACTATTCGTTGGAAAATTTATCAAAACGTTAACTTTCCAAAGAATGACAAAAGATGCAACAAAAGTTGTTGGAGCAACAGCAGCAAGACTTGGTAGAGCGGAGGGAATGGAAGCTCATGCAAGAACAGCAGATATAAGATTAAGGAAATACGGTTTTTCAAATTAATGCATGCACTAGTTTATACTGGTACTAACAAAATAGATTTCAGAAAAGAAAAAGATCCAATAGCTAAACCCGGTGAGATTATAGTAAAAGTAAAAGCTTCAGGGATTTGTGGTTCTGATATGCACGCTTTCCACGGCAATGACGAAAGAAGAGTACCTCCTTTAATATTAGGTCATGAAGTAAGTGGAACCAGCTTAGATGGTAAATTCAAAGACAAAGATGTTGTTATAAATCCATTAATAAGTTGTGAAAATTGCGAATATTGTAAAAATGAGAGGGAACATCTATGTCCAGAAAGAACAATGATAGGGATGAGCACGCCAATTAAAAGAGAAGGGGGATTGGCAGAATTAGTATCAGTGCCAGAAAAAAACATTTTTGAAGTTCCAAATGAGCTGAGTATTAAAGAGGCAGCATTAGCTGAACCTACAGCTGTAGCCTTACATGCAGTTTTATTAGCCGAACAAAATTTAAAAAAACCTCTACCTGAATGCAAAATCTTAATTCAAGGGGCTGGTGCAATAGGTCTTTTATGTGGTTTAGTTTTAAATAAAGAAAAAAAAGCTACAAATATTATTATGTCAGATCCAAATAAAAAAAGATTAGATGAGTGTGGTAAATATCTAAAAGCAAATTTTGTATCTCCAAATGATAAATTAATTAAAGAAAATAATTTTGATTTAATATTAGAGTCCGTCGGCCTTGAACTTACACGTCACCAAGCTATTAAATCAATCGCCCCGGGGGGCACTATTCTACATATAGGATTAACACAACCGTCTGGAACTTTTGATTTTAAGAAATTAACAATTCAAGAAGTGACCTTAGTCGGAACATACTGTTATACAAATAAAGATTTTCAAAAAACTTTAGAAATTTTAAAAGAAAAAAAGTTAGGTGATCTTGGCTGGATTGAATACAGAGACCTAAAAAAGGGATCAGAAGCTTTCCAAGAAATACATAATGGGACTTGTATAGCGCCAAAAATCATTCTAATTCCTTAGTTCGTCCTATAGTTGTAGACAAATTGCATACCTGTAATAAACTTTTAACATAGATAATTTAAAAAAATTTCTAATAGAATTTATTTTATAAAAAAAAAGCGAATATGAACAAGTTCTTAATAATAATATTTTTTTTAGTTTTTACTTCAGTCCATGCTGGTGGACACATATCTAAAAAACAAAAACAAGAGACTATTCAATGTCTTGGACATTACAGTGCAACGGCTGTTTTACCTGCTGATACAATTGAGGTTACAGACATGGAAATGGCTTTAGCTTCAGTTAAAGTAATACGATCTTTTCTTCAAAAAGAACAAGTTAGCGACGATGAGATGAACAAAGGCATGAACGAACATGTAGACAAAGTTTATGGTAAACCATTCGATAAAGGCATGAATGATGAATGTAATAAATTTATCTATAAACTAATCCCTGGTTCTAAAGAAGAAATAGAAAAATTATCTAGAACTATTTATGGAGGATAATTTATGAAAAAATTTTTTATAATACTATTTTTAACAGCATTTTCCTCAGCCTACGCTGCAGGGCATTTAAGTGGAAAAGATAAAAAAGCCACTCTTAAATGTACAGGACTATATTATGCTAACAGCATGATACCTCAGGGCACTTTAGAACTAGACAAGATTGTATATTCTATTTCGGCTAAGAAATTTTTGACATCGTATTTAATTAAAGAAGGAGTAAAAGAGGATTTCATTAATAAAGAACTTAATAAATTTATCGATGAACTTTATGGAAAACCATACGATGAAAAAAAAACTAGTGAATGTGATAAATATATTTTCAAATTAATACCAGAGGCAAAAGCAGAAATAGACAAACTAGTAAAATCTGGAATTTATTAAAATGAGCGGATACGTTATAGCCAACATTAATGTAAAAAATTCAGAGGCTTATAAAGAATATGTTGGTAAAGTAAAACCAACTGTAGAAAAATTTGGAGGAGAATATCTAGTAAGAAACGGAGAATTTAAAGTTATCGACGGCGAATGGAAGCATCCAAGAACTGTCGTAATTAAATTCCCAACTTATGAAAAGGCATGGGAGTGGTATAATTCTGAGGAATATAAACCTGTTAAACCTATTCGATTAGCAAACTCAGTGGCTAATGGAATAATAATTAAAGGAGTTTAATATGATAGTAAAAATAGAAGGACCAATCGCTACTTTTGCAAAATGGAAAGCGATGGTTCACAGCAATGCAGAAAAGATTAAAAAATATGGTATGACATTTCTTTATGCTGGAACAGAAAAAGATAACGACTCAAAAATCACTACCATTATAAGATTTGATACAATGGATGGTCTTAAAGCTTTTAAGGCCGATGAGGAACTTCATAAAGAAAGAGCAGCAGCTGGAGTAGTTTTAGAAAAATCCGTTACAACTCCAATGGGTGAAGATTTGTTAGAACAATATAAAGGATAACTAAAAGGATAAATATGATAGATAAATTTGGAAACGCATTTTATTTAATAATTTACTTGGCTCATTTTATTATAGTTGGTAGCTACGCTTATCAACTAGTATTTGATACAAAAAAATTTCTTAAGGGTAGAGGAGTAGACAAAACTGCTACTTTAATTACAAGATTTGCAGGTTCATTTATGATTGCAATAGTTTTAATGGCAATCTATGTTGCTTTTATTAGATCTGGTGGCCTAGAGGCTACTTGGGCATTCTTTAATTTAGTTTTTATAATTAACGTTTCAATATTAGTCACAAATTTTTATACTTTAAAAATTGATAAGACAGGTTTAACTAAAAAAACTAAAAATGATGGAATATATGCACCACTAATTTTAGTAATTATGAGTGCTATTCTTTGTTATGGTTTAGCAGATACAATTTATGTTTAGGAGAATGAATGGCTAAATTTATGAATATAGTTAGATGTAAAGTTAAATCATCTAATAGAGAAGAATATATAAAAAAAATCAACGATATGCCTAAGTTCGAGGGTCAAGTTTCAGCAAAGTACGTTGAAACAAAACCGAACGAATTTTTTATGATTGGCGAATGGAATTCTGAAGATGATATAGCTAAAGCAAGACCGAAAATGATTGAATTTTTGGACTCACTGAGGCACACTTTAGAAGAACTGTCATCTGAATTAGGAGTTACAGATCCACATTCAGGAACAGTGGTAATAGAAAAATAACAAAGGGAGGAATACATGGCAAAATTTATAACTCTAGGAGTTTATACCGCTAAAGGACTTGGTGGCTTTGTCAGCAATCCATCTACAGACAGAAAAGCTGCAACTTCTGCACTTGCTGCTGCTGGTGGAGCAAAAGTAACTCGTTATGCAGGGTTAAGAGGCAAGTACGACTTTATGGCAGAGATCGAAGGTACTTTTGAACAAGCTGCTGCAGCTGCTATGGTAGCTGTATCAAGTGGAGCAGTGTCAGATTTTACTATTTTAGAAGATGTTGATCTTAATGGAATAGCAGAAACTGCAAAAAAAATGGCTACTACTTACAAAGAACCAGGAAAATAACCGTTGAAATTTGCGGCTGTTTTTCCTAAAACAGTCGCATAGCCTATGACTAAAAATATTAAAATATTAATATCTGTTATACTTTTACTAGAGTGCAACGCAAATTCCTCAGAATTTAAAGATTTAACTCTTAAAGAAATCTCAGAAAATACCTCAACATTTATCTCAAATTTTATTCCTGGAGAAGGAATTACAGAAGCATCTGTCGAACTTAAAGACGATAATAAAGGTAATGGTAATTATCAAATAAGTATTTTAGGAGTTAGAGACATACTGAACAGGGAAGACAGTAATTTGTTTACTCAATTTAGTTTACACAACCAAGAAATTAATAGTGATAAAAGGTTTATTGGAAATTTAGGTTTGGGATATAGAATACTCAATTTAGATCAAACAATGATGATTGGCTCTAATATTTTTTATGACCAGGATTTAGAGGAAAATCATAAACGTATCGGATTAGGTTTTGAGGGCAAAGCAGCAATTTTAGATTTTGGTTTAAATCTTTACCAAAAAGCAACAAACCAAAAGGTAATTTCCAACAGCAAAGAACAAGTATTGAGTGGTCAAGAGTATAATTTAAGTTCACAAATTCCTTACGTTCCATGGACTGTATTTAATTTACAAGGTTATAGACACGAAAATGAGCTAGCGTCTCAGGACCAAAAAGGAAATATTTATTCTTTAGAATTAGCATTGAACCCTTCATTAGATTTTAATATTGAAAATGACCAATCTTCTGTTGACGGGCAAGACAGCCAATGGAATTATAAGATTAATTTTATATATCCACCAAGAAAAAATAAACCAACATTAATTGATGGTCTAGTTTCCGAAGAAATGTATGAGAATAAAAATATGAAATCAGAATTAAAAAGTAAAGTTAGGAGAAATAATAATTTAGCTGTAGAAATCCAAGGTTCAGTTATATTTACATCAAAATAATATGAGAAACTTATTTAAAATTATAATATTTTCTTTTGTTTCAGTTTTTATATTAATTGGAAAAACTTTTGCTGTTAATGTGACTGGTAAAGCAGATACTTATAAGAATACGGTCCATCTTATGCAATTATGTGAAGTAGGAAGCACACTAGCTGAATGTAAAAATCCAGCCACGATCGGAGAAAGTACTTCTGGTAAAACAATGGATCTTAGTGTACGTGGCTCAGCCCACGCATTCGGGAATGCTGGCTTAATCCCTCCAGGCAGAACTTTTACTCACGGGCAAGTAGTAATGAGCAGAACTTTTACTATATCCGGATCCATAGCAACTGGTTCAGCAACATGTTTTACGGGTGGTGCAGCAGGCACTCTATCGCAACCAGGTATGTCTGATAATGCTGCAGAAAATTTATCAGCAGCTGCAGAGCAAACTTTAGTAGCAGGGAATGGAACTGGTAATGGTGATGACATAAATAGTACTTCTGCTCTTGCTGGTGGAACAGATGCTGTAGCAGGCACATTATCAGCTGGACATAATTTTATGAAAGTTAGATGGGAACTTGTTAAGCCCATTACTGTAAGTGCGGGACAAATTCCTACCATGACAATTTCTTTTGACTTATCAAATGCTTTAAGATTTAGTAGTGATACTGCAACCTGTGCAAACGATAATCCAGCCTTTTTACCTGGCAAGCCTTCAATTTCAAATACTTTTGAATAATTAATTCTTTTTATACTCAATACACAAAAGCTTGTCGGTAAAAACTAAATTATTTTTGTATTTTTTTTCAATCTCTTTTACACCATTATCAATTTCAAGAACTGACATATTTAATAAGCAAGAGATATATCTATTTCTAATCATATTAATATAATATAACTTTTTAATTCTTACTTTAAAATTAAAATAAGAAATTTTATAATTTTTTAATTTTCTTTTAATTTCTTTTATTACTACTTTATCTTTTTTTAGACTTTTTTTAAGATTTATAGAAAACTTTTTAAATGTTGGTAATTCAGTATTAAAAGGACTTAAAGACAATATCAACAAGACTCCATTTTTTTTTAATTTTTTTTTTTGATAATTGAATTATAGAATGTCTTTTATTTTTATCTAATAAATGCATTATTTGTTTAATCAATATTAGATCATATTTTTTGGAGTTTTGGATTAAAAATTTCTTTGCATCTATTTTTTTAAATAATATATTCTTATTTATATCTTTGTTTTTGATTATATCAATTCCAATTGGTTTAGTTTTAAATTTGTATCTTTTTTGTAAATTACCAGTAATATTTCCCCTACCACAACCAATGTCTAAAATTGCAAAATGTTTTTTAAATTTTATCTTTGTTCTTAAAAATTTATGAAAATGAGAAATGTAAATTTTTGATGACAACCAAGTTTTATTATCCCAGTTTTTTAAAGGTCTCATTAGAGTGAAACAACAGCGGCAGCTATAGAGGAAAGCCTTGCTTGTGTATCATCGGCTCTACTTGTAATAACTACTGGCACTTTACCTCCAACTACTACCCCTGCAGCACAAGCGCCCATAAAAAAAATCATCATTTTGACCAGACCATTTCCCGCCTCTACATTTGGCACTAAAAGAATGTCAGTTTTTCCTGCAACTGCGTTTTTAATTCCTTTTATCTGAGCTGCTTTTTCTGAAACTGAATTATCAAAAGCCATAGGACCAAACACATCAGCTTCTATACCTTCTTTTTTCGCTCTAATAGTTAATTCCTTTGCTTCAATTGAACTAGGAACGCTTTCTAAAACTTCTTCGGTTGCAGATAAAATAGAAACCTTAGGTTTTGAAATACCTATTCTTTTTGCGAATTCTATGGAATTCTTAAGTATGTGCATTTTTGTTTCTAATTTAGGAAGTACGTTTAAAGCTCCATCGGTAATAATAAACGGCTTATCATTTTTTTCTAAAGTCATATGCCATATGTGGCTTAATCTTTTTTTACCAATTAAGTTTAAGTCTCTCTTTAATACAGCTTTCATCAATATATCAGTATGAATATGACCCTTTACGATTATTTTTGCTTTCCCTTCACTTGCCATTTTAGCTGCTATAGGAGCAGTATTATTCTCTATAGGCTCATGAATAATCTCATAAGTCGAAATATCCCATTTCATTTCTTTAGCAATGTTATCAATAATTGATTTGTCACCAATAAATATAGGTTCTATCAAATTCGCTTCTACCGCTTGTTTAGCAGATTCTATAATCACAGTTTTCCCAGCATTTACAATTATCGCTTTTACAGGACCTTTTGCTTTGGCAATTTTTAAAAGATTTTCAGGACAAACAATTTTTTTATTCGACAACATCTAAATCTTCCATTTCTTTTAATATATTAGAAGGTATAGATATATCCTTTTTTAAATTACTTTTATATATTTTATTTTTTCTTTCACCTGGATAAAGAATTGAGTAAAAACCTTTTGCTTTTGGAAGTTTTTTGACAATTTTTATATTTTTTTTCATTTCAGTCATAAATCGTTTTCCAATAAAAATTTTCGGGTCAATTGTAATAAATAAATGTCCTACATTTTGAGGTCCACTGAAATCGTCAAATGGATCTTTTACTTTTCCTCCATGACTACTTCCAGTGAGAACGCCGCTTAATATGTCAACCATCCATGCTAAACCAGATCCTTTAAATTCTGCGATAGGCAACTGCGTTCCTTCCAAAGCCTCTTTTGCGCTTGTAGTAATTTTACCATATTTGTTTAGAGCAACACCGTAGGGAATTTTATTACCCATTTTATGGGCATGTCTGATTTTCCCTCTATTAATCATAGCTGTTGAAGTATCAAGTATAAAAGGAACTTTACCCGTTGGAACACCGAAACAAATAGGATTTGTACCGAACAAAGATTTTTTTGCTCCATAGGGAGCTAAAGCTGGAGGCGCATTAGTAAAGCAAAAAACAATTAAATTCTTTTTAACGGCTTGTTCAGCATAAAAACTAGATAATCCAAAGTGCCCACTTTTTTTAACTGCAACCAATCCAATACCGGTTTTTTTTGCATTTATAATAGCTTGTTGAATTCCAATATTTGAAGAAACAAATCCAATACTATTGTCTGCATCAATGTAAGAAATTGAAGAGTTAATCTTTTTTATTTTTATTTTCGGTCTCGAATTTATTAACCCTTTTTTTATTCGCTCACAATACATTTTCAGTCTAGTCAAACCATGTGATTTAACATTCATAATTTCTGCTTTAATTAAATAATCAGCACAAATTTTTGAATGTTTCTCTGAAAGCTTATGTCTTTTAAATATTTTAATTATTTTAGATCGTAATTTTTTTTTTTTCACTTAATTGTTTTTTTTCCTATGTTTTCCCAGTAGTTAGTTCTTTGTTCAGGATTTTCAACAAGGTTTTTACACATCAATCCATATTGATTTGCTAAAGAAGAAAAATCTTTATTTGCTAATTTTACAAAATTATTAAATTTATCTTCAGTCATTTGAGCCATCACGGTTGGATTAAGACCCATTATTTCACCGAGGTCGTAATTATATTTCAATGCCACATCTGCACTTTTTTCCAAACTATCAATTAAGGTTTTTTCTTTTTTAGCTTTTTTGAAACTTTCAGCAGCAACTTTATAGAAACTGTAGCAATCTACATAATCTCTTTGAATATTTTCCATTACATATTTTGCTATTTTCCCCTCCTTTGCTTTATCATCAGCAAGTAAAAATAGTGGTAAAATAGAAAAAAAAATTGTGAATAAAAATTTATACATAATTTCTAAAAACTTATAACATAAGCTTTTAAATAAAATATATTTAAAAATTGGAAATTTCCTTATAAAGTGAGAATAATACCAAATACTGTAACTGCAGATATAGCCGCTGCTGATATGACAACGTTTCTTTTTTTCTCTTTTGATTTTTCCATATTTAATCTTTCAACTAGATCATTTACGTTGACTTTTTTTGGTCCCTGGTCCAACTCACCGTTTTGAAAGTTTTCTTTGCTATCAATATGCGAACTCATAAAGATTATTTAACCACACATCGAATCGCATTCCTAGCTTTAACCGGTTCATTTTGGGGCATTAAATACAATCAGAAATTTAATATTTGTTCGATTTGGGCTTAAACAATTATCTTTTGAGCATCATGGTATTCTAGACCAAATGCGTCTGACACGCCCTTGCAAGTAATCTTGCCTTTGAAAACATTTAAGCCTGCTAAATAATTTTTATCTTCTATCAAAGTCTTTTTATATCCTTGATCAGCAATTTTCATAAGCAATGGAAGCGTTGCTTTATTTAATGCCATTGTTGAAGTTCTGGGAACACCTCCTGGCATATTTGCAACGCAATAGTGAACAACATTATCAACTATAAAAGTAGGATCTTTATGAGTAGTTGGTTTACTTGTTTCTACACATCCACCTTGATCAATTGCAACATCCACTACTACTGAACCTCTTTTCATTAATTTTATCATTTCTTTTGTAACAAGTTTAGGAGCCTCTGATCCTGGTATTAGAACACCACCAATTAATAAATCACATTCCGAAACTAATTTTTTCAAATCAGTTTTATCACTTTGAATCGGAGTAATTTTATCTCCAAAAATTTTAACAAGTTGATTTAATCTATCTTCAGATTTATCTACTATAAAAACTTTACTTTTCATACCAGTTGCAATAGTTGCAGCATTTTCTCCAACTACTCCACCTCCTAAGATTAAAACATTAGCTGGAGGCACTCCTGGAGCACCACCTAATAGCAAACCTCTTCCTTTTTGATTTTTTTCTAAAGAGTGAGCGCCCGCCTGAACCGACATTCGTCCTGCAACTGCACTCATCGGAGCGAGTAAAGGAAGTCTTCCATCATTATCAGTTACTGTTTCGTAAGCTATACAAATCGATTTTGAGTCAACTAACCTCTTTGTTAATTCTTTAGTAGCAGCTAAATGTAAATATGTATATATGATTTGATTTTCTTTAATAAATGATACTTCACTTGCCTGTGGTTCTTTGACTTTAACAATTATTTCTGATTTTTTAAAAATATCTTCTGCGCTATCATATATTTCTGCTCCACAGTTTTTATAATCGATATTTGTAAATCCAGCTTCAAATCCACCGTTATTTTGGATAATAACCTTGTGGCCTTTATTCGTTAAAACCTTTACACTTTCTGGAGTCAAACCTATCCTATGCTCTTCAAGCTTTATTTCTTTGGGAACTCCAATAATCATTTATGACTTTGCGTAATTTGAAATACCAGTTCTTAATTTTTCTATAATTTCATCAATATGTTTTTTTTCACATATAAATTGAGGCGCTATAATTAAATTATCACCTGTATTTTTAAAATTAACACCTGCATCGTAACAATGTTTAAACACTTGATATCCTGCTTTTCCAGGCTTATCTTTCATTTTTATCTCAATTCCGCCCATCATTCCATAACCTCTTATACTAACTATTTCTTTTAAATCTTTTAAAGATTGAAGACCATCTTGAAGGTAAGGCGACATTTCTTTTGCTCTTTTAACAATATCTTCTTTATCAAAAATATCTTGCACTGCTAATGCTGCAGCAACTGCTACTGGAATACCCGAATAAGTATATCCATGAAATAATTCAGGTGTTCCCTCTGGTGCAGACGATGCATCCAACACTGAGTCATAAATTTCTTCTTTTACCGCAACTACTCCCATTGGCACCACTCCATTGGTTGTTGCTTTTGCCATAGTCATAATATCAGGTTTAACATTCCATTCTTGAGCCGCAAAAGTTGAACCAGTTCTACCCCATCCAGTTATAACTTCATCGAATATCAATAATATTCCATGTTTGTTACAAATTTCTCTTATTCTTTTCAAATAACCTTTAGGCGGAACTAAGGTTCCAGTTGATCCTGCGATAGGTTCAATAATACAAGCAGCTATATTTTCTCCACCAAAATTCATTGCTATTCTTTCTAGATCTTCAGCCATCTCTACTCCAGTTTCAGGTTGACCTTTTACAAACTTATGATCTGGTAAATGAGTGTGACGCATATGTTGTACTCCCGGCATTAATACACTTGCAAATGTTTTTACATTATTAATCATTCCACCTACTGTAGTAGCCCCAATATTCATACCGTGGTATCCTCTTTCACGTCCTACAAACCTAAATCTTTTTGAGTCGCCTTTTGCTCTATGATAGGCAATAGCAATTTTAATTGCAGTTTCCACAGCAGTTGATCCACATATTGTATAAAATATTCTGTTTATTCCCTCTGGTGTTTTTTTTGCTATTCTAGTAGCTAATTCAAATGACCCTCCATATCCTTGATTAAAAGGCTGGCAATAGTCTAATTTATCAAGTTGTTTTGAAACCGCTTCAGTGATTTCTTTTCTTCCATGTCCTAAAGGATTACAGAATAGTCCTGAGCTCGCATCAATCATTTTTTTCCCCTCGTGGTTTGTTAAATAAACTCCTTTTGCGTCAGTTATTAGTCTGGGGTTTTTTTTAAAACTTTTGTTGTCAGTAAATGGCATCCAATGTTCATTTAAAGAATTTGGAATATTAGTTCTAGATGAAGAGCTCATATTTCAGATTAGTAGACATTTGTTAAATTAAATCAAGAATTATTGTATACAACCTTAGATTGAACCTAAAAAGAACATGAATTGTTTAGAAATTTGATGGGGTTGAATAATAGACATGCACAAAAAATATAAGGTAACTATTTACTTAAGTTAAAATTTAATTTTTAATCTCATTAATTAACAAACCATATGGGAGAACTATGAAAAAAATAATAAGCACAGTTCTTGGGATGATTTTGGCTTTTTCTCTAAACGCTTCTGTAGCTAATGCAGCTGCGAAAGAAGTAAGAGTTGCGTACTTTTTAGAGTGGCCATCACCAAATCTTGAGGACATGAATAAAAAAGCATATTCAAAAGCACTGGGTGTTCCAGTTAAATGGACAAATTTCAGCAATGGTGTAGCTATGACAGACGCTATGTTAGCTGGGGATATTGATATCTCTTACTCACAAGGTTTAATGCCATACATTAACGCTGTAAAAGCTAAAGCACCTATTAAACTTGTGGACGTAGCTATGGAGTACGGAATGGGAGGAACTACTTGCGTTACCTCTAAAAAATCTGGAATCACTAAAGCTAATGCCTCAGAACTTGAAGGCAAAAAAGTTGCAGTTCCCTTAGGAACTATGGCCGAGTATGTTTTCACAGAAAGTATGAAAATAGTTGGTGCAGATAGAAAAAAAATGGAAATTATTGCAATGGACCCTGAAGAGGGAGCTGCTGCATTAGTTAGCGGCGATGTTGTAATGGCATGTTTGTTTGGAGGTAACTCTATTAAATCAGCAACGTCTGTTGGAACAAGACTTTTGACAGTAGACGAAGCAAGAGCAGGCGGCATAATGGGTATCGATATCGTTTCAGTTACGAATAAATTTATGAAAGAAAATCCAGGAATGTTAAAGTCTTTTGTAGAGTTAACTCACGAAGCTAACGATAGATACAGAGCTGGTAAAAGTGATTTAAAAGCTATGTCTAAAGAGTCAGAAATGAAAATTGCTGACATGAATGATACTTTAGGTGGTTTTAAATTCTTAACTCCAAAAGAGACTAAAAAATCTATGAAGAGTGGAAATCTTGCAAAATTTTTAAAAGGATTTGACACTCCAAGAGGAACGGTAACTACTAAGTTTTTACCGTAGTTTTTTGTAGTAAAATTGATAGGCGCCAATTGAATAAATTGGTGCCTATTTTTTTCTTAAAATATCTAATATAATTATCTTATGAGTGACCTAATTTCTAAAAATTTAAATATGATATTCAAAACTCCAAAAGGAGAAACTGTTCATGCTTTAAAAAATTTAAATTTTACAATTAAGAAAGGAGAGTTACTCACGGTTCTTGGCCCTTCAGGGTGTGGAAAGACAACGTTATTGAATATAGCTGCCGGATTTATTAGGCCTACTTCTGGAAAAATAACTTTAGGAGATAAAGAAATAAATGGGCCTGGAGTTGATAGAGGAATGGTGTTTCAGCAGGGAGCTTTATTTGAATGGCTAACTGTAGCTGAAAATGTAAATTTTGGTTTAAGAATGAAAAATCAAGATGAAATTAAAACTCAGCAAAAAGTTGATGAATGGTTAGATATTGTTGGTTTGAAAGGTTTTGGAAACACTCCAACATATCAACTTTCAGGAGGTATGCAGCAAAGAGTGGCATTAGCTAGATGTTTAATAAATGATCCTGATTTAATTTTAATGGATGAACCTTTAGGAGCACTTGATGCTTTGACTAGAGAGAAGATGCAATCATTAGTTCTTAAAATTTGGAAAGAGACAGGAAAAACTATTATCCTTATCACTCACTCAGTTGAAGAGGCATTATTATTAGGAGAAAAGTGTTATGTAATGGCTCCTCGACCTGGAAGAATTCACAAAGAGTACAAACTACCTTTCGCTTCCATGGGTCTTAAAGGAGACTTAAGAGAAATTAAAAATAATAAAGAATTTGTATCTAAACGTGAGGAAATACTTTCAATGATTTGGAATATGGAAGAAGAAATTATGGGAAAAGAAATTTAAATGATTACAGCTTTTTTAACTTTTGTATTTTTTTTTGCTATTGTAGGCTGTATTTTATACGGAAGAAAATTAATTAAGACAGAGAAAATAGATGCTGTTTTTGGAAACCCAGAAAGGGCCAAAGGTGGCACCCATTGGGTAATTGTGGGAAGTAGCTTTTTATTATTGGTTTGGCTTTATTATTCATGGGATATTGCCAAATCTTTCTTTCCTAAATCAGCAAATGAGCTTTGCCAAGTTGCAAAAGTAGATGAGTCGCTACTTTCACTTAAGTACCTTTTTCCTATTGAAGAAAGGCAATTTAAAAGTACATCTGTAATTGAAATAGAGACTAAAAACTTAAACAAAATAATTTTAGATATTGAAAAGTCAAATCAAGTAAGTAATAAAAATAAAGTTATTTTATTTGATTTTGCCGCAAAAACAAAAAGTACCATTCCCTTATTAACTAACAATAAACTTTTGGAAAATGATACTAGAGAACAAATAGGTATATTAACTGAGCAAATTAACAGCCTAACGAAAAATTTTATTAAAAATGATTTTCCGAAAGAAAGTGCCCAAGAAGAAGTTGAAAGAATTGAGGCAGCAAAGCTCGAGGGTGAATGGGGTGCATCTAGTACTTCGATAGATAATGCAGTAGAAATTCCATCAATTCCTAAAACAAAAAAAGGTTTAAAATTTCAAGCCGCTGCCAATGAATTAAATTTAATTAGTGATGAGTTTTTTGAATTAAGAAATCATAATTCGAGGTATACTTCCGTAATCGAAAGTCTAAAAAAAGAAATTAAAGAATTTAGGTCAAAATTAAATACATCTGAAGAAATTACATCATCTTTTGCAAAAGATATTTTAAAAATAGCTAGAAGAATTGAGTATGCTAGTATATTTCCACCAAATACTTTAAATAATTTACAAATATCAATTATAAATTTTGATAAAGCTCAAAAAAAAGAACAGGGCGGATTAAGATGGGTAGATATCTTTTTATTCCCATCAGGAACAATAATGTCAAGTGGTCCTAGCTGTACCGAACAAGGATCTGGGAGATGGCTTCCAAAACCTTCTGACACACTTAATAAATTTACTTTAATGTTAAATCCTAATGTTGGTTTCAAGCAAATTCCATTAATTTGGTACGAAATGATGGATGTCAGTAAGGTTATCGGTTTTGTACTCCCTAATTGGATAGCAGATATTATTCCTGGAGAATATCCGGTTCACAATGAGAAAGGTGAGATAAAACCAAATTTTAAAAGCAAAGTCTTAAATGTAGTAACTGGAGATTTTAATTTATTTAAAATACCAGTGCCAACAGGTCATATATGGGATTCATTTTTAAGAGTTCTTCTTGGTTTAGTTTTTGGAATTATTGTAGGAGTACCATTAGGATTATTTATGGGACTAAATAGATTTGCCAAAGGGTTTTTTGATCCTTTAATCGAGTTATATAGACCTGTTCCACCGCTAGCTTGGGCGCCTCTAGTTATTTCTGTTCTGGGTATTGATAATCTAGGAAAAGTATTTTTATTATTTATGGTCTCATTATCAATTATGATTATATCTGCTAGAGCAGGAGCTTCTGGAACACAACTATCAAAAATTCATGCAGCTCACTCACTTGGTGCATCAAGATGGCAAATATTAAGACACGTAATATTTCCTAATTCTTTACCAGAAATACTAACAGGAATAAGAGTCGCTACAGGTATGTGTTGGGGAACCTTAGTAGCCGCTGAGTTTTTAGCCGGCACGACAGGAATAGGATTTGTTGAAAATGTTGCAAAAAAATATTTTCAATATGAGGTAATTTGGATAACTATTTTTATTATGGGAATGCTTGGATTGTTGTTTGATGTTACTATAAGAAAAATTATAGATAAAACAATTCCATGGAGAGGTAAAGGCTAAATTCTCCTTTAATGTTCAAAATTTTAAAAAATTTAATATTTTATTTAGCCTTATTTATTATTTTTGATATTTTTTATAGCAATTTTCTTTATAAAGAATCAATTAAATATAACTGTTATAAGTACCTCAAAAATTTTCATGAACTTCAAAAAAATTGTAAAGCTAAAGAAAAGTGGATAAGAAGCGCAAAATCTTACGATGTTTTTACTGATAAAAATGGTTTTAGGTATTCAGGCAAAGATATTAAATCAAAAAATCAAAGTGCAATTTTTTTAGGTGACTCGTTTACTTATGGAATGGGATTGGATTATTATAAAACTTTTACGGGAATAATAGAAAAAAAAATTTTAAATTATGATATTAAAAATTTAGGAGTTCAAGGTTATAGTTCATCAGTGTATCTTTACCAAATAAGAAATTACATTAAAAAAGATAAAAATTTAAAAAAAATTATTATTCAACTTGATATTTCCGATGTTTTTGAGGAAGCCTCAATATGGACAAAAGATAAACAATTTATACATCCAGTTTTAATTAAAGAAAGAAAAAATGAAGAGGAAATTAATAATTTTGACAGTTTCAAAGAAAAAAATTTTAAAGGCTCAAGATTAATAGCAAGATCAATAAATAATTTTTTTAGAAATTTACGTATTGAAAAATCAAAAAAAGAGAGAAAGAATCTCAAGCCAGGTTTTTCAGGGTGGGGAAACTTTTTATTTCTTGATATAAAAAAAACAAATCCTGTATTATGGGAACCAATTGGATTTAATAATGCATTAAAGAAAATTGAAAATGATTTTGTTCAAATTGGAAAGATAATAAAAGATAATAATTTGGAACTTTATATTTTAACATATCCATGGCCGGATACACTTGAGTATGGTCAAAATAGTTTCAATTGGGAGAAATTTTCCAATAGTCTTTGTATAAAAAGTGAATGTTCAAATTTAATTAATTTATTTCCAGATTTTCAAAAAATCAAAAATAACAACAACAACTGGCTATATAAAATTTATATAGATGGTGATTTGCATATTACACACTTTGGACATAAAATTATTGCTGAGAAAATAATAAATAAAGTATTTTTAAATGAATGATGTTTTAAAAAAAGATAATAATTATTTCACAAGCTTGGATTTTTTAAGAGGTCTTAGCGGATACGGTGTAGCTGTTACTCATTTTTATGCATTTCTTTATGGAAATGCATTTATGGAATATTTATCTTTTTTATTTGTTGAATTTTTTTTTATTCTTAGCGGATTTGTTTTATTTCCCCAATTAATTCAGGTTTTGAATAATTCAAAAAATCTTTTTTATTTTTATCTAAGAAGATGGATGAGAACTATACCGCTATATATTTTGTGTTTATTAATGGTCTCTACAATATTTAACGAAATTTTGAGTAAAGATTTCTTTAAGTATTTATTTTTTATTCAAGATATTAAACCAAATTTTTTAAATAATTATTATTACCCTATTGTTTGGTCCCTCTCTATTGAGGAAATATTTTACTTAGGTTTCCCTCTTATAATCATTATATTTGGAAAAAAAAACTTCCTTATTAAAGTTGTTATATTGTTTTTTTCTTTAATAATATTAAAAAATTTATTTATGAATAAATTTGAACTCGATTTTATTAGAACTGGAACTTTCTTTAGATTTGATGCGATCTTACTTGGATTTATATTAAGATTTTTATACACAAAGTTTATTAATCCTAAAATTATTTTAATCTCTTTATTTTTTGGATTAACATTTTACTGTTTTTCTGAAGATTTTGTTTCTAAAAATCAAGATTTATTAGTGATTAAAATATTTTTTGTGCCATTTTTACAATTACTTAGTGTTAATGTCCTGTGTTCCTTTATATCTTTGGAAAATATATTTAAAAAAAAGTATTTGAAGAAATTTTCAATTATAATATCTAAACAAACTTATTCTGTATATTTGACACATATTATTTTTATATACATTTTTATAAAATTAGATTTTAATCCAATATTAGAATTTATCCTTTATTTAATATTATTATTTGCATCATCAAGTTTTTTCTATTATTTTATTGAGAAACCAATTTTAATATTAAGACCAAAATTAAAAAATTAATTTAAATGATAAAAAAATTGCTAAATTTATTTCTTTTTAAAAAAAGAAAATGGTTAATTCCAATAGTTGTGATGATATTAATTTTTCATTTAATAAATCATTTTTTGACAAACGAGGGATTCAAACCTTTCGGCTATGTAATTTTTAATTAATTGCTTTAATTTCAGATTTAATATAAATATTTCTTGAATGGCGAGGTAGCTCAGTTGGTTAGAGCACAGGACTCATAAGCCTGGGGTCGGCGGTTCGAATCCGCCCCTCGCTACCATATTCAAATACTCTTATTTAATTTTTTTAAACTCATAGAGGCATTTATTGGCAATTTAATTTTACTTCTTTTTAAAAAAATTTTCTTTATCTTTTTATTATTTTTTCTTGCAAAATCATAAACTGATTGAGAATTACCTCCAACATTAAAAATTCCTCTTTTATTAATAATCTTTTTAAATATTTTTATGAAATCATCATGAAAAATAAAATTTGTAATCATGTCTGCGTAAGCTACTTTATGAACGAATGGTCTTTCAGTCATGCTCACCCTTAAGATCAAAGAGTTTTTATACATTTGTACTGCACTTTCACCACCTAATTTTGACCAACCATAATTATTTGATGGCAGAAGAGGGTCAGTTTCTTTATAACCACCTTTAATACCCGGATATATATAGCTAGTTGAAAAGTAGATAACTTTTATATTTAACTCTGAACAAGCAATAACGACGTTTGAAGTTCCGATTATATTAAGCATTATACTTTGCCTAGGATTTTTTTCATGCAAAGACATTGGTCGAGATAAACCAGCAAGATGAATTAAATATTTAGGTTTTTTTCTTTTTAAATAATTTCTTAATGATCTTAAACTTAAAATATTTAATTGTTTTTTGGTTGGAAATAAATAATATTTATTAGAATATTTCTTCAATACTTTACCAAATCGTCCACTACCACCAGTAACAATTATTTTTTTACTTAACATGAGAAATCCATTTTCCACCTTTTATTTTGAATTTTTTTTCTTTTTTAAAAATTTCTTTTTTATGATTCCAAGAACATAATATAGCAACATCTGGATAATTTTCTCTAAAATGTTTGATTGAAACAATAGGTATATGCATCCCGGGGGAAAATTTACCAATTTTTTCCTTAGTAGAGTCTGCAATAAAATCAATTAATTTATAATCAATCTTACAAAAATTTAAAGCTGTAGTACTTTTTGCAGATGCTGCATAACCACATATTCTTTTACCTTCCTTTTTAAGTTTATAAATTTTTCGTCTAAATTTGTCTCTCGAGATAATGCAATTTTTTTTAAATTTAAGACATGAAGATAGATTATTTAATTTCAATTTCTTTTCTTTTTTAATTATTCTAATTACTCTATTATTAATCTTACGTACCCCTTTTCTTGAAATAACATATCTCATAGATCCCCCATGAGTTTTTTGCGGAAAAGCATCAATTAAGTCAAAACCATATTTCTTAAAAATACTCTTGACAGAATGTAAAGAGAAAATAAATAAATGCGCATCATATATTTGATCATATGAAACTTTTTTAAACATTGACCCTAAATATGGTTCTTCAAAAATAAAAACTCCATTTTTAGAAAGCAAATGATCGATCGATTTAATAACATTTTTGAGATTTGGAATATGGCAAATAACGTTAGCGGCGCAAATTACATCAGTTTGCTTTTTGAAGTTTTTAATCTTTTTAGCGTTATCATAATTAAAAAATTTATTTACAACTCTGATATTATTTTTTTTTGAAAATTGGGCAATATTTTTTGATGGTTCAAAACCTAAGTGTTTATAATTATTTTTAGCAAAATGATTTAATAAAGTCCCATCATTTGAACCGATTTCTATTATTTTCGAGTCCTTTTTTAAGTATGTATTTTTTATCCAATTAAAATAATCTTTAAAATGTTCTACCATTATTTTAGATTTACTAGTGTAAAATGGATAATTATTATTAAATATGTGTGGAGAACGCGGGTGGTCATTAACCTGAAATAAAAAATTTTTTTCATTAAAACCAACTTCTAACTTATAGAAAAATTCTTTATTAAAGTTCTTTTTATCTAAAAATCCATTAGCCATTGGCATTTTACCAAATGACATAAATGGTTTTATCTTTTCTCCTGAAAATTTACATCTCATATTTTATTGTGGTTCATTTTTATTTATATCGTAAAATGTAATTGGCCAAATTTTAACCTTGGTATATTTATTAAACCAAAAAGCTAAATACCTTTCAGCTAAAAAGGCATATATTCTTATTAATCCATATGATTTATTTTGCATATCAAAACCAAAAATTTTTTCACATCTTTCTAGCCATGGAAAAATAGATTCGTAAAACTTTATTAGAATTTCTTTAGAATTACACAAAAACATATTACCTCTATTAAAGCTATTTTTTGATACCATAAAGTTTTTAAAATCTTCTCTATCATTTTCTTCCAAAAAATTAATTGCTTTATCAAGATTTCCAAAACCATGAAAACTATCAAAATGAAATTTTAGGTTTCTATTTTTTTTAAAAAAAAATTTCGGTTCATTAATTAAAGATTTACGTCCATGTTTAATCAATTTCATCAAACTCCAATTATCCATAAAAATATCTTGACCCAATATTACATCATGATCTTCCCAATCAGGAGAAGGTTTAGATAAAAAATCGTTAATATTTTTAATATCAATATTATTTTTATCCTGAACCCAAAATCTTCTATAAGCACAAAAGCCAAACCAGTCTTCATCTTGAATCAAATTTAACTTATTTTTCCAGAGCCAGTAGTGAAAAGTATATTCGCCGTAGAATTTATTTTTATGATTTATATTATCCCCGGTATTATCTCTTAACCAATTTTTATTAAATATATTTTCTCCCAATCCTACAGGTATATAATTTAGCTTTTTTATTTTGTTATAATCTTCATCGAATAAACTAAGACAAAATATTTTCATTTTTTAATTTTTTTAAAAAATTCCTCGTACGATACGCCCATACTATCTTTTTTTGAAAGTATAAATTTTTTCTTTGGCCACCTGGATTTTATTCTTTTGTCTTTCCAAGAAATACAAACCTCACTTTTTTTCGATCTATAATTTGTATTTCCATAAAAAATAATATTTTCTTTTTCTAAACCACAAAATCCATGGGCAAAACCGCTTGGTATAAAAAGTGATTTACAATTCTTATCTGAAAGAACTATTTTGAATACTTTTCCACACGTTTTAGATTTTTTTCTCAAATCAATTACCACATCTAAGATAGATCCTTTTATTACCGATATAAATTTTTCTTGTGCATTAATTTTTTGTAAGTGCATTCCTCTAAGAACATTTTTTTTTGAGTTTGACATACACCAGAATATAAATTTCTTTTTGTTAAAAAATTTTTTTTTAAAAATTTCTCGAAAATATCCTCTTTTATCTGTGTATCTTTTATCTTTAATAATTTTTAGTCCATTTAGGTTTGTTTTAATAATTTTCATTATATTAGTTTTCTCAAGTATTTTGAGTAATTACAATTCCCATAAAAATTAATGGCATTTAGAATTTGTTTTTTGTTAATCCATTTATTTTTTAATGCAATTTCCTCAATACACGCTATTTTTAGCCCCTGTCTGTTTTCTATCGCAGAAACAAAAAATGAAGTGTTATAAAAATCATCTATTGATCCTGTATCTAACCAAGATCCTCCTCTTCCGATAAATTCAGCTTTGAGTTTATTTATTTTCTTGTATTTTTTTAGCAAATCAATAATTTCGAGTTCATTTCGCTTTGATGGTTTTAAACTCTTGCTAAATTTGATCACTTTGTTATCAAAGAAATAGAGACCGGTCACAGCCAAATTAGAAATAGTTTTTTTTGGTTTTTCAATCAAGCTAATAATCTTTTTTTGTTTATTAATTTTAGCTACCCCGTATAAATTTGGATTTTTAACGGGATGAAGAAATACTTTTGCACCATTTTTTAACTTTACACAATCTTTTAGATTTTTGGTTAGGCTTTGACCATAAAAAAAGTTATCACCTAAAATTAAGGCTACATTTTCTTTTCCTATAAACCTTTCTCCAATTATAAAAGCGTCAGGTAAACCTTTTGGTTTTTTTTGTTCAATAAATTTTATTTCAATTCCTAGATTTCTTCCATTTGGTAAAATTTTTTTAAACTGACTTAATTGACCTCTATTTACGATAATCAATATATCTTTAATTCCAGCTAACATTAAAACTGACAAAGGATAGAAAATTAAAGGCTTGTCGTATATTGGAAGCAATTGTTTGTTTACAGCCTTAGTCAAT
The DNA here is from genome assembly GCA_902581775.1 of uncultured Pelagibacteraceae bacterium. Classification (GTDB taxonomy): domain Bacteria; phylum Pseudomonadota; class Alphaproteobacteria; order Pelagibacterales; family Pelagibacteraceae; genus Pelagilacustribacter. The sequence goes on from CACHPJ010000003.1 coordinate 45,562, forward strand.
GGGCTCATTCTTGTACCCATACCACCAGCTAATATGATTCCTTTTCTTATCATAATTTTAACCCCAACCTTTTATAATTAAAATTTTTTGAAATTCTTTTAAAAAAATTAGGATTTTTTAAATACCAATCAATAGTCATTGATAGACCTTTCTCTAAACTTAATTTTGGTTTCCAAGACATTTCTTTACTAATTTTTTTGCTATCCAATGCATATCTAAAATCATGGCCAGGTCTATCTTTAACAAATTTAATCTTAACATTTTTTCCAATTTTAATTGATTTTTGTCTAAATACTTTAATAAGTTTTTTTACTAGTTGTATATTAGATAAATTTTCCCCGCTTCCTACATTATAGCTATTTCCATTTTTACCATTTTTAAAAAGACAATATAATGCTCTACAATGATCATAAACATGTATCCACTCTCTTGAGTTTTTTCCTTTCGCATAAATTGGCAAAGTTTTATTATTTAAAATATTAAATATCATTTTTGGTATTAGCTTTTCAGGAAATTGATTATTTCCATAATTATTACTGCAATTAGATATTATTGCAGGTAAATTGTAAGTTCTTACATATGATTTTATTAAATGATCTGCACTAGCTTTTGAAGCAGAATATGGAGAGCTAGGCTGGTAAGGATATTTTTCATCCGATCTCATTGATTTAATATCACCATACACCTCATCTGTAGATATATGAATCAATTTAATTTTTCTTTTTTTTGAAAAGCCTCTTATTACCTCAAGTAGATTAAATACACTAATAATATTACTTTTAATAAAAGCTTCAGGGGAGTCTATTGATCTATCAACATGAGTTTCAGCTGCAACGTTAAATATTGCTTCTGGTTTATATTTATTAATAATTTTTTTTAATTTTTTTTTATCACCAAAATCACCTTTATAAAAAATATAGTTTTTTGAATTTATGTTTCTTAAATTATAATGATTGCCTGAATAGGTAAGTTTATCAATATTTATGACAAAAAACTTTTTTTTTAGCATGTATCTAACTAGATTTGAGCCAATAAAACCGCACCCTCCAGTAATAATGATTTTTTTCATATTCTTTTCAAGATATAAAAGATCTAATATAATAAGTTAATAAGATAATTAACTCATAAAATCAATTATAATTAATTAAATGAGTCATAAAGATATAACAATTATAATAACTACCTATAAAAGTGATAAAATAATAAGCAATTGTGTAAACTCAATTGATGAAAATTATAAAATTTTAATAGTAGAAAATTCAAATAATAAAGAATTTAAAAACTTTATCGAAAATAAATTTAAAAACGTTGAATGTATTTTGGCTCAAAAGAATATTGGATATGCAAAGTCAAACAATTTAGCTTTAAAAAAAATTGATACTAAATTTGCGTTAATTCTCAATCCTGATACGAAACTTGAAAAAAATTGCCTGAAAAACTTTTTTAAAAAAATTGATGAAATTGATAATAAATTTTCAATAATTGGACCAATTCTTAATCAAGATAAATCTTTATATAAAAATAAAAAATTAAATAAGAATAATCTTATTGATGTTCCAAACGTAAAAGGATTCGGTTTATTTCTAAACTTAGAAAAAATAAAAAAAGTAGATTTTTTTGATGAAAATTTTTTTTTATTTTTTGAAGAAATTGATTTGTGTCACAGGCTTAAAACAATTGGTGAAAATATTTTTATAGATCCTAATATTAAAATCTTTCATGAAGGAGGTTCATCATCAGACAATGATTTTATTGATGAAATAAATATAATTAAAAATTGGCACTGGATGTGGTCTACATTTTACTACCATAAAAAACACAAAACTTTTTTTATTGCTTTATTCATTACTCTACCAAAATTTACTGCCTCTCTTTTAAAATTTATTTTTAGTCTATTAACCTTCAAGAAAAAAAAAAGTGTTATTTATTTTTACAGATTGAGTGGTTTCATAAATGCACTTTCTGGAAAAAAGTCTTGGTTTAGGGGCAGGAATCTAGATACTTAATGTCCAGGAAATTCAATTAAACTTTTTGTAAAATAAGATTTACTCTTTAATTTTTTATTTCCCGGTAAATCAAAGAGATTAATTATGAAGATAAAACCTGCAACCTCACCTCCTGATCTCTCTATAAGTTTAGCTGCTGCCTCAGCTGTCCCACCGGTTGCAATTAAATCATCAATTATTAATACCCTTTCTTTTTTCTGAATAGAATCTTTGTGAACCTCTATTGTAGCTTCGCCATATTCCAATTCAAAGTCAACTGAGTATCTTTCTGCTGGTAATTTATTTTTTTTCCTTAGAAGAATAAGAGGTTTTTTTGTAAAATAAGAAACTGTTGAAGCAAATATAAATCCTCTAGACTCTATAGCTGAAATTTTGTCAAACTTTAATTCTTTTGAAATTTTAATGATCTCATCAATAGTATAGTTAAAAGCTTCAGGATTTTTAATTAAGGTAGTTATGTCTCTAAACAGTATGCCTTTTTTTGGATAATCTGGTATAGATCTTATGTATTTTTTTAAATCCATATTTAACTTCAATATCTAACAAAAAAGTATTAATAATTAAATAATGAAAAAAAGAAAACTTGGGATAATTGGAGGAAGCGGTTTATACGATATAAAAGGGCTTGAAAGACCAAAGTGGAAGAAAATTAAAACTGCTTGGGGAGATCCATCCGGCAAAATACTCACAGCATTATATAAAAACGAGGAATTTTGTTTTATTCCAAGGCATGGCAAAGGACATAAGATTAATCCAACTAAAATTAATTACAGAGCAAATATTGATGCTTTAAAAAGATTAGGCGTAACTGATATAATTTCAGTATCAGCAGTAGGATCTCTCCAAGAACATTTGTTGCCTGGTACATTTGTAATTATAGACCAGTTTATAGATAGAACTTTTGCTAGAGAAAAAACTTTTTTTGACGAGGAAATAGTAGCCCACGTATCAATGGCAAAACCAACTAGTTCATCTTTAATGAAATGCTGTGAGTCAGCATTAGTTAAATCAAAAATTAATTATCAAACAGGAGGAACTTATCTAGTTATGGAGGGTCCTCAATTTTCAAGTTTAGCAGAGTCAAAACTATATAGAACTTGGAAAGCAGATGTAATTGGAATGACAAATATGCCTGAAGCTAAATTAGCAAGAGAAGCAGAAATTAGATACTGCACAGTTGCAATGGTAACAGATTTTGATTGTTGGCACCCAGATCATGATGAAGTGGATGTGCCAACTGTAATAAAAACTTTAAAACTCAATGCATTAAACGCTCAAAATATGATTAAAGAAGTTATTGTAACTTTTAAATCCTTTTCAGCTAAAAATGATCCAGCTAATGATTGTTTAGATGTAGCAGTAATCACTGATCCAAAATTTAGGACAAAAAAAACTAAAAATAAATTAAGAATTATTGCAGGAAGGGTGCTTAAAAATTAAATAGAATAATAATTTTCAATGCCAACTTATACAGTTAAATATTCAAATTTTGAATTTTCTAAAGAAAAAAAGAAAAAAATAGCCAAAGGTATTACTAAAGTCCATAGTGAAGTGACAGGTGCAAATACTTATTTTGCACAAGTTATTTTCCAACAAATTAAGAAAAATTCTCATTTTATGGGAGGCAAATTAGCTAACAGTAAAGAAATTTTTTTAAACGGTCAAATAAGAAATGGACGAAGTCCTTTAATTAAAAAAAAATTAATTCTTCGTTTAAAAAATATATTGACAAATATAATTAATATTCAAAAAGATAAAATATGGATCTATTTACAAGATCTGCCCCCAGAACAAATGATCGAATATGGAGAGATTTTACCTCAATCGGGAAAAGAAAAAAAGTGGTTTGAGTCTTTACCAACTGTTCTAAAAAAACGATTAAAAAAAATTGAGAATACAAAATGAGAATTAATAATAAAAATTTCCGAACCATTTGGTTTGAAAACAATATAGTAAAAATTATAGACCAAACAAAATTACCACATCAATTTGCAATTAAAGAACTCAAAACAGTTCAAGATACTGTTAATGCAATAAAAAATATGGAAGTTAGGGGAGCTCCATTAATTGGTGCTACTGCTGCATATGGTTTAGTTTTATCTATTTTAGAAAAAAACGATTTAAATTACTTAAAGAAATCTAGTGAAGATCTTATTTCATCTAGACCAACTGCAATTAATCTTAAATGGGCAGTTGATAGGATGATAAAAAAAATATCAGGAATTAATGATAAAGATATTTTTAAAAAAGCTTTAGATGAAGCAAAATTAATTGTTGAAGAAGATGTAAATTTTTGCAAAAAAATCGGTTCTAATGGACTGAAAATTATTGAAAATATTTCAAACAAAAAAAAAGATACAGTAAATATTTTAACTCACTGTAATGCTGGTTGGTTAGCAACTATTGATTGGGGTACAGCAACTTCACCAATTTACCATGCACATAAAAAAGGAATTAAATTACATGTTTGGGTGGATGAAACTCGGCCTCGTAATCAGGGTGCAAATTTAACTTCCTATGAATTAAATGAAGAAGGAATACCCAACACTGTGATAACAGATAATGCTGGTGGAATTTTAATGCAAAGAGGAAAAGTTGATATGTGTATTGTTGGAACTGACAGAACTTTATCAAATGGAGATGTTTGTAACAAAATTGGGACTTATTTGAAAGCATTAGCAGCAAAAGATAACAATATTCCATTTTATGTTGCCTTACCAAGCTCAACTATTGATTGGAAAATTAAAAACCACAAACAGATACCAATTGAAGAAAGAAATTCTGAAGAACTATCTTATGTAGAAGGTATGGATGAAAAAAATAATTTAAGAAAAGTCAGAATCTACCCATTAAAAAGTAAATCGCTAAATCTTGCTTTTGACGTAACTCCGGCAAAATATGTTTCAGGTCTTATTACTGAAAAAGGTATATGTGAAGCCTCAAATGAGGGTTTAAGCAAACTATTCAAATGAAATTTAAATTAAAAAATTATAATCGCGTAACAAGTACAAATGATCAGGCGATTAGACTTATAAAAAGGAAGATTTTTTCACCAAGAATAATATATGCTAACACCCAAACAAAAGGAAGAGGAACAATGGGAAAAAAATGGATTTCAAAAAAAGGTAATTTATTTTTAAGTATCTTTTTTGAAATTAAATCAGAAAAATTTAATGCCAAAAAATTTATTAAAATCAACACTATTTTACTTAAAAAAATTTTTGAGAAATATACAGAAGACAAAATTTTAGTAAAATTTCCTAATGATATTTTAATTAAGAAGAGGAAATTGTGTGGTGTTCTTCAAGAAATAATCGAATTAAATTCTAGAAAATTTTTAATTATTGGAATAGGAATTAATACCATTCATGCACCAAAAAACAAAAATTTCAGTTCCATTTCATTATCAAGCTGTTCTAAGTTTAAAATTACTAATCAAAAAATTTTAAAAGAAATAAAATCTTCATATGAAAAATTTGTTAATAATTTATATAAAGATATTTATCCAAATTTTAATAATATAATCTGAACTTATGTATTATTTAGTAGGAGATATAGGAAATACATTAATTAAAGTTTCACTATTAAATGAGAAATTTAAAATCATTTATTCGAACAGTATAAAAACACACTCTATTAAAAATAAGAATAATTTAAGCAAATTCTTTAAAAAATTTCTTAAAAAAAATATAAATAAAAAAATCTTGTTTTCCAGCGTTGATCCGAAAAACTTTAAAATTTTAAATAATTTTTTATTAAAAAAAAAATTTAAAATATTTGAATTAAAGAAATTTAATATTAAAAAACTTATTAAAGTTAATGTGAAAAATATTAATCAAGTAGGCTCTGATAGAATTGCCAACGCTATTGGGAGTTTTTATACGTATAAAGGAAATTCCATAGTAATCGACTTTGGAACTGCTACAACTTTTGACATCGTAAGATCGCCAGGTGTGTATGATGGAGGAGTTATCGCACCAGGAGTTGAGTCATCAATAAATAATCTAAAGAATCAAACTGCTCTTCTACCTCTAATTAAACTTAAAAATAGAATAAATAACTATGGAAAAGACACAACAGAAGCGATGAACGCAGGTTTTTTATGGGGATATCAGGGACTTATTGATAATATAATCAAACAAATTATTTCTAAAAGTAAAAAAAAATATAGAATTGTACTAACAGGTGGCTATTCAGAAATATTTAAAAAACTTATTTATCAAAAAACTATAATAAACAAAAATATTACTATAGAAGGAATAATACGAATTTATAAATTATTTTTAAAATGAGTAAAGAGCAATTAATTTTTTGTCCACTAGGTGGATCTGGTGAAATAGGGATGAATATGAATCTCTATGCATACGGCATGGAAGACGATCAGAAATGGATTATTGTCGACATGGGAGTAACCTTTGCAGATGATACAGTTCCAGGTATAGACTTAATTTATCCTGATGCAGGATTTATTGTAGATAAAAAAGATAGTTTGCTTGGTATAGTTCTAACACATGCACACGAGGATCATATTGGAGCAGTTGCACACATCTGGCCAAAATTGAAGTGTAAAATTTACGCAACTCCTTTTACAGCAGCACTTCTGCAGGAAAAATTTAAAGAAAAAAAATTAGACATAACAAAAAGTTTAAAAATAGTTCAATTAAATAGCCAAATAAAACTCGGACCTTTTGAAATAGATTTTGTAACATTAACCCACTCTATTCTTGAACCAAATGGCTTAAGTATTACCACCCCGGCAGGAACAATTTTACATACCGGAGATTGGAAAGTAGATCCCAATCCATTAATTGGAGAAAATGTTGATGAAAAAAAATTAAAACAAATTGGAAAAAAAGGTGTTGTAGCGATGATATGTGACTCTACCAATGTCTTTAGCGAAGGACGAGCAGGCTCAGAGATGGATGTTAGAAAAAGTTTATTGTCAATAATTGAAAAAAAAAATAAGAGAGTTGTAGTTACCTCTTTCGCATCAAATGTAGCTAGAATGGAGACTATTTTTTATTGCGCGCAAAAAACAGGCAGAAAATTATCACTTGTGGGTAGATCAATGAATAGAATTTATAAAGCCGCAAGGCAATGTGGTTACCTTCAAAACTTGGAGGAACCTATTGACTGTAGGGATGCAAAAAAAGTTTCAAAAAATAAAATTATTTATCTTTGCACCGGTAGTCAAGGCGAACCTATGGGGGCAATGAAACGAATAATAAACGATATACATCCTGATGTTTTTATAGATAAGGGAGATACAGTAATATTTTCTTCTAAAATAATACCTGGAAATGAAAAAAAATTATATGCACTTCATAATGAAATTTCAAAAAAAGAAATAGAAATAATAACTGAAGAAAATGCTTTTGTTCATGTTTCAGGCCATCCTAATAGAGAAGATTTAAAAGATATGTATAAATGGGTAAAACCAAAATGTATTATACCAGTGCATGGTGAACATAGACACATGAGAGAGCATGTAGATTTTGCAAAAAAAATGCAAATTCCTGAAACTTTATTGATAGAAAATGGAGATATAATAAAGATTTTTCCAGGAACAAAGCCTCAAATAATTGATAAAGCACCCTCAGGCAGAATGTATCTAGATGGATCAATTGGTGTTTTTTCAGACTCTAAGTCAATTAAAGATAGAAAAAATATTTCTATTAATGGGTATTTAGAGGTAACTTTAATAGTAGCAAACAATGGAAAAATAAAAAAACCTATAATTTCTTTTAAAGGCATTCCAGAAAATGAATATAGTGATGGTGTAATATTTGATATGGAGGATGAAATAAATAATATTTGCAGATCATTTTCTTTAAACAGTAAAAACCAAGAAAAAAATTTAATAGAGTCTTTAAAGCAAAATTGTAGAAAAATTATAAAAGAAAGAACGGGCAAGAAACCTATTACAAATATTAACATCGCAAGAATATAATGTCATTAACGGGATCTTTAGTTATTTTTATAATTATTTGGTGGATAGTATTTTTTTCAGTTTTGCCAATTGGAATTAAATCACAAAATACTAAATTTAGCGATAAATTAGAAGGTTTTGATAAAGGTGCACCCAAAAACCCTAATATTGGGAAAAAATTTTTAATAACAACTATTATTACTTCAATTTTATTTATTGGAATATATTATATTGTAGATAATAAAATTTTTAATTTGAGGGAGTTTTTGCAATAATGTATTTATCAAAACTTTTTATTCCTATATTGAAAGACTTACCAAGCGATGAAAAAATAAAATCACATCAACTTATGTTAAAAGCGGGCATGATAAAACAGTCTGCTGCAGGCATTTATTCTTGGCTTCCTTTAGGTTTTAAAGTAATGAAAAAAATTGAACAAATAGTAAGAGAGGAACAAAATAAAATTGGCGCTCAAGAAATGTTGATGCCAACCATTCAATCTTCAGAAATATGGAAAGAGAGTGGGAGATATGATGATTATGGTGATGAAATGTTGAGAATTAAAGATAGGCAAGGTAGAGAAATGCTTTATGGGCCCACAAACGAAGAGCTTATAACTGAAATTTTTAGATCAAGTGTAAAATCTTATAAATTATTACCTCAGATGCTTTATCATATTCAATGGAAGTTTAGAGATGAAATAAGACCTAGATTTGGAGTAATGAGATGTAGAGAGTTTTACATGAAAGATGCATATTCGTTTGACTTGAATGAGGAAGATGCAAAAAATTCATACAATAAAATGTTTTTTTCGTATTTAAATACTTTTAATCGTCTCGAATTAAAAGCGATACCGATGTCAGCAGACACAGGACCAATAGGAGGGGATCTTTCACATGAGTTTATAATTTTAGCAGATACTGGTGAAAGTCAAATTTATGCTGATAAAAAGATATTTGATATAAGATTAGATAATTTTAAGAATGAAAAACTATCATTAGACAAAATGAGGAAAGATTTTTCATCAATTTATGCAGTGACTGATGAAAAATTTAATGAAAAAGAATTTAATTCTAAAGTTTCAAAAGATAATCAAGTTAAAATGAAAGGGATTGAAGTAGGTCACATTTTTTATTTTGGGGAGAAATATTCAAGTAAACTAAATTGTTTGATAGACGATCAAAATGGAAAAAAGATAGCTGTTAAAATGGGATCATACGGTATAGGTGTTTCAAGATTAGTCGGAGCTATAATCGAAGCGAAATATCAAAATAATATTATGAAATGGCCACAATCTATTTCTCCATATGAAGTAGCAATAATACCAAACATAAGTAAAAATAATCGTGAATATTTAAAAAAAGGCATTGAAATATATAATAAATTAAAAAAACAAAATATTGACGCATTGTTAGATGATGTTGAGGAAAATATGGCTAGTAAATTTAAAAAACATGATTTAATTGGAATACCTCATCAAATTATTTTGGGAGCTAAATCATCAAACGATAAATTTGAATTTAAAGAAATAGATAAAAAAAGTGAATTATTGACTTTAGATCAAATATTATCAAAACTATTAAAATAAATTGTTTAGTAAAGTTGAAAGATTAATTTCTATAAGAAATCTAAAACCAAAAAGAAAAGAGGGTTTTCTTAAAGTAATATCTATTTTTTCTTTTTTAGGAATCACACTTGGTGTTGCAATCCTCATTATTGTTATGTCAGTGATGAATGGATTTAGAGCGGACTTAACTCAAAAAATAATTGGTTTAAATCCACATTTAATTCTTGAGTCAAATAATTTTCTATCTAAGGAAAATTTTAAAAAAGACTTAAAGAAAAAATTCCCAAAATTTATTCTAAAAGAATCTTATAATGGCGAAGGTATAATTATGAGTAACAATATTATCAAAGGAGCTTTAATTAAGGGAAGTAATGTTAAAAATTTAGATTTCTTAAAAAAAAATATTATAAAAGGTAAAGTGAGTGAATTTAAAGAAGGTATGATTATTGTTGGCAACGAGATGGCTTACGATTTAAACATTAAAGTAGGTGATAAAGTTACTTTAATGTCGTCTTCATTTATAGATACGCCATTTGGAGGATTTCCAAAACAAGATGTATTTACACTGGGAGCCATATATAAAAGTGGTTTTATTGAATATGACAAAAGTGTAGTTTTTTTAAAAATTAGCGAAGCGCTCTCAATTTTTGATAAAACTAATGATGATATAAATTTAGAGATTTATTTAAAAAATCCATTAAAAGCTGATTTTTATAAAAAAGAGATAGAAAATATCAGTAAAGATTTTTTGATTTATAGCTGGTCTGATCTTAATAAGTCCTTTTTTAGTGCTCTTAAAGTTGAGAGAAATGTTATGTTCCTTATCTTAACCCTAATTATTATAGTAGCTGCTTTTAATATTATTTCTGGTCTAACAATTTTAATTAAGAATAAAACAAGAGAAATAGCTATACTAAAAACATTGGGTTTAAGTAATTCTTCAATTAAAAAATCATTTTTCTTAACTGGTTTTACAATAGGTTTTTTAGCTACAGTTAGCGGGGTTGTGATAGGAATTATTTTTTCTTTATATATTGAAGAATTGCGATCCTTAATTTCAAATCTTTTTAACACGGAAATATTTCCACCTGAAGTTTACTTTTTGGATGAAATGCCAAGTGAAATAAGTTTTTTATCTACTTTTATAATATCTATTTTTTCATTATTGATTACGTCTTTAGCGTCATATTTTCCAGCAAATATAATTTCAAAGATGGAAATTTCCAAAGGGTTAAAATATGAATAAAATTTTAGTTTCAACTGATAAGATTAAAAAAAATTATTACAGTAAAGATAAAAAACTTAGGGTTTTAGATGATGTCTCAGTTGATATTAAAACTGGAGATTTAGTAGCATTAGTTGGGCCGTCAGGATCAGGCAAATCTTCTTTATTGCATATTTTAGGTTTAATAGAGAAACCTACGTCTGGTAAAATAAAGTTATTTGGTGAAGATTTAAATAAGTTATCAAATAAAGAAAAAGATATTATTAAACAAAAAAAAATCTCTATTATTTTTCAAAACAATAACCTTTTAGAAGATTTTACTGCTTTGGAGAATATCTTAATGCCTTTAATAATTAGAGGAGAAAACATCAAAATTTCACAGACTAAAGCAAATAAATTTCTAAAATTAGTGAAGCTAGATATGAGATCAAGTCATTTTCCTAGCGAACTATCTGGCGGTGAACAGCAAAGAGTTGCTATAGCAAGATCGTTAGTAGCTGAAACAGACCTAATTCTAGCAGATGAACCAACTGGAAATCTCGACTACAGAACCTCTAATGATATTTTTTCGTATTTTATAAAACTAAAAAAAATGAAAAAAACAATAATTTTTGCAACTCATAATAGAGAACTTGCTAACAAGGCTGATTACAAGTTGAGTATTTCTCAAGGTATTATAAAAAGAGTAAATGCAAAAACATGATAAAAAATTTTGCAACTTTAAAATTCACACACAATATTCTATTTGTGAAGGGGCTTTAAAAATTGACGACTTAGCGTCAATTTGTAAAAATAATAAAATACAATCAATAGGTATCTGTGATAGTTATAATCTTTGTGGCGCATTAGAATTCTCTGAAAAAATAACCAAATCTGGAACACAAGCAATAATCGGAAGTCAAATTAATTTTAAAGTTGAAAATTTTATCGGAAAATTACCACTATTTGCAACTTCTTTAACAGGATATAGAAATCTTATAAAACTCTCTTCCAAAAGTTATCTTGAAAGCGAACAAACTCTAGATCCACATTGTAAATTAGAAGATTTACAAAGTTTAAATGAAGACATTATAGTTTTAACTGGCGGTCAATTTGATTTCTTTGGGAATTTATTTAAAAAAAATAAAACGACTTTAGTCAAAGAAATACTTTTACAATTAAAAAAAAATTTTGAAGACAAATTATATATAGAAATACAAAGGCATAATGAAAACGGTGAAAAAGATTTTGAAAACTTTTTACTTGAAATATCAAATGAAATTGAATTACCAATAATTGCTTCACAAGAAGTGTATTACCTAACAAAAGAAATGCATGAGGCACACGATGCTTTAATATGCATTGGAAATAAAAATTTTGTAGATGATAAAAAAAGAATTAAATATAATAATGAACACTACTTAAAAGATAACGAAAAATTAATTGAACTATTTAAAGATTTGCCAGAGGCACTTGAAAATAATTTTAACTTTCCTCTCAGATTTAGTTTTAAACCAAATAAATCTAAAGCTATTCTACCATCATTAAGCAACAATCAAGAAGTCTCTATTGATCAAGAGCTTTTAATCCAAGCAAACAACGGTCTTAAAAATAAATTAAAAAACTTTATAATTAAAAAAATAAGCGCAAGTAATTTAAGTGATCGTGAGTTAATAACCAAAAAATATGAAAAACGCTTGAATCACGAATTAAACATAATCAATTCTATGAATTATTCCGGGTATTTTCTTATAGTTTCAGATTATATCAAATGGGCAAAAAAAAATAATATTCCTGTTGGACCAGGACGAGGTTCAGGTGCTGGATCTTTAGTGGCATACTCTTTAGATATAACAGATCTTGATCCTATAGAGTTTGACTTAATTTTTGAAAGATTTTTAAACCCAGATAGAATATCTATGCCAGATTTTGATATAGATTTCTGTGAAGAAAAAAGGGATCTCGTATTTGAGTATCTTAAAAATAAGTACAAAAGTGGAGTTGCTCACATAATCACTTTCGGTAAATTAAAAGCTCGAATGGTACTCCGCGATGTTGGAAGAGTTTTGGGTTTACCTTATGGTCACGTAGATAAAATTTGTAAAATGATCCCTTTCGATCCATCAAGACCTTTAACTTTATCAGAGTCCATAAATAGAGAACCTAGATTTAAAGATGAAATAAAGGCAAATAAAAAAGTTGAAAAATTAATTAATCTTTCTTTAAAACTAGAGGGTTTGAACAGAAATATGGCTACCCATGCAGCAGGTGTTGTGATAGCTGGAGAATTTTTATCACAAACAGTACCTTTATATAAAGATCATAATTCTAATTTGTTTTTACCCACCACCCAATTCGATATGTACTCATCAGAAAATGCTGGATTAGTAAAATTTGATTTATTGGGATTAAAAACACTTACAGTGATAAACAAAACTTTAAAGATGCTTGAGACAAAAAAAATAAATTTAGATATTAATAAAATTACATTAGATGATAAAAAAGTTTTTGAATTGTTGTCAACTGGTGAAACAACTGGATTATTTCAACTTGAAAGCACGGGTATGAGAGATTCTATTCGTCAAATGAAGCCAAATAAATTTGATGATATTATTGCGTTAGTAGCCTTATACAGACCAGGGCCAATGAACAACATTCCTATATATAATGATTGTAAAAATGGATTGAGAAAACCAGACTATATACATGATACAATCAAAGAAATTCTTTCTCCGACATATGGCATTATTATTTATCAAGAACAAGTAATGCAAATAGCTCAAAAACTTGCAGGTTTTACCGCAGGTGAAGCTGATATTTTAAGAAGAGCAATGGGAAAAAAGAAAAGAGCAGAACTTGAAAAGCAAAAAGAAAGATTTGTAACTGGTGCCGTTAAAAATGGTATTAAAAAGGATGTGGCCGAATATGTTTTTACAAAAATAGAACCTTTTGCAGAGTATGGATTTAATAAGAGCCATGCGGCCGCATATGCCTTAATAGCATATCAAACCGCTTATTTAAAAACTTATTATAAAGAAGATTTTATAGCTGCTACTATGTCGACAGAACTTACAAATACGGGAAAACTTAGAGAGTTTGTAGAAGAGCTTAAAAGATTAAAAGTTGAGGTTGTAAGACCAAACATAAATTCTTGTTATGCAGAGTTTAAAGCTGAAAAAAATAAAATTTTTTATGGTCTTGGTGCAATAAAAAGCGTTGGTTTTGAGGCTGTATCAAACATTATCAAGGAAAGAGAAAAAAATGGAAAATTTAAATCTCTTAATGACTTTATTAATAGAATTAATCAAAAAGATGTTAATAAACTTCAACTAGAGGGGCTAGTTAAGGCTGGAGCATTTGATACTTTCGAAAAAAATAGAAAAAAATTAGTTAATTCTATACCAAAAATAATTCAAACTATTAAAAAAATAAATGAGGACAAAAATAGTAATCAGGCAAGTTTATTTCAAAATAAATCAAATATTCAAGAAAATTATTTTGAATACTTAGAAAATGATAACACACCATGGTCCAAAAAAGAGATGCTTGTAGAGGAATTTTCATCCGTTGGTTTTTATATATCTGACCATCCGTTAAATGAATATATCAATTTATTTTCTCAATTAAAAATAAAAACCTATAAAGATTTTGTTTCCCAAGAAAATAATGAATCATTAGTAGCCGGCACTATTATGTCAATTGTAGAAAAAAAAAGTTCTAAAGGAACTCCTTTTGCGATAATAAAATTTAGCGATAACTCTGGTGAATTTGAACTTTTTATTTTTTCTGAAATATTAATAAATAATAGAGACATATTAAAGGAAGCAAATTCTTTTGTAATGACGCTTCAAAAAGATAAATCCAACTCAGAAAACAACAAAATTAGAGTGAATCTTAGAAAAATTCTGAGCCTAGACGAAATGATAAAAAAATCACATAAAAGAGTATTTATCGAATTAAATGAAAATTATGATCTTAATGAACTAAAAGAAATCCTAGCTAAAGAAGGTGAAACAGAGGTTAATTTAGTAATAAAAAAAGATGATAAAAACCTAACCTTTAAATTAGAAAAAACCAGAAAAGTAGATCTGAGCGCTTTAAATAGTATAAAAACAAGAGAATACGTAAAAAAAATTAGTTTTTAATATCTTGATTTTTTCTTATTTTAAATGTATCAAAAGTTAAATTTCGCACACAGCATCTAAGGTTTAAACACCTTACCGGTCCTAAATAGGCAAAGCTGTGGTGGATTAACCGGAAAATTAAAATGAATGTACCTGAAATAAATATAAAACAATTACTTGAAGCGGGAGTCCACCTTGGTCACAAAACATTAAGATGGAACCCTAAAATGAAAAGTTTCATTTTTGGTGAAAAAAACTCTATTCATATTATTGATCTTACACAAACAGTTGTTTTTTTAAAAAATGCATTATCAGAAGTTCATAAATGTATTTCCTCTGGTGGCAATATTTTAATTGTTTCTACAAAAAAACAAGCTTCAGAACAAGTAAGTGCACTTGCAAAAGAGACCAAACAATATTTTGTTAATTACCGATGGTTGGGCGGAATGCTAACAAATTGGAATACAATCCAAAATTCAATTAAACGAATGAAAATGCTTCAGGACCAATTATCAAAAGAAGACATAGGTTTTACCAAAAAAGAGATACTTAAATTAGGTAAAGAACGAGATAAACTTCAAAGATCACTCGGTGGAATAGCCGATATGAAAAAAATACCTGAGATGATCTTTATAATAGACACAAACATCGAGTCACTTGCCGTAAAAGAAGCTATTAAACTAAAAATACCAATTATAGCAATTTTAGATACAAATTCAGATCCGACAAATATAGAATTTCCAATTCCAGGCAATGACGACGCAAGAAGATCAATAAACCTATATTGTGACTTACTTAAAAACACGATTATAGATGCGCAAAAATTTATTGAAAAAAAATCAAATAATGAAGTTAAAAAAATCGATAAAAAAACACCAAAGAAAACCTCCACTAAAGATAAATCTTCAGAAAAAAAATAAAAAAATTAAAATGGCGAATAAGGAAACTCTAGAAAATATAAAAAAACTCCGTGAATTAACAGGTGTAGGATTTAAAGATTGTAAATTAGCTATAGATGAAAACGGTGGCGATTTAGAAAAATCTGTTGATTTTTTGAGGAAAAAAGGAATTGCTAAAGCATCCAAAAAAATGAGTAGGACAGCCTCAGAAGGATTGGTTTTAGTACATGAAGAAAATAATTCAGTTTCATTGATTGAGATTAACAGTGAAACCGATTTTGTAGCTAAAAATAAAGATTTTATATCTTTTTGCAAAGAAATTTCTGAGATTAATTTTAAAGAAAAAGCCAATCTTGAGGCAATATCTCAAACAAAAATGAAAAACGGCTCAACAGTAAAAGATACTTTGGTCGACTTAATAGCAAAAATTGGTGAAAAAATATCTCTAAGAAGAGCAAAATTTTTTGATAATGAAAATGGAATAAATTTTTTTTATGTTCATACCCAATTAGAAAAAAAAATAGGAAAAATTGTTTCAGTTGTCAAGCTTTCAAATATTGAAGATAAAAATAAAGATCTCGGAAATAAAATATGTATGCACATTGCAGCGTCAAATCCAATTTCTCTTGATAAAAATGATCTTGATAAAAAAATCGTAGATAAAGAAACTGAAATTGTTAAAGAAGAACTCTTAAATTCTGGAAAAAAGGAAGATATTATAGAAAAAATTGCTAAAGGTAAAATAAACAAATTTATTGATGATAATACTTTGTTAAATCAAGCGTGGATTATTGATCCCAAAAAAAAAGTTTCTGATATTCTTAAAGAAAACTCTGTAAATTCCCAAATTAAAATTATAGACTTCACAAGATTTAAAGTTGGCGAAGGAGTTTAAATGACCAGTCAGTTTAATGAAAAAGAATATTCATCAAAGATGGATAAAACAATCCATTCTTTAAAAAAAGATATTTCAACTCTTAGGACTGGCAGAGCTAATTCTTCAATGTTGGATATAATAAAAGTGGAAGTTTATGGACAACAAATGCCCATAAATCAATTAGCCACAATAAGTGTTCCTGAAGCAAGGTTAATTACAATCCAAGTTTGGGATCAAGCTAATGTTCCATTTGTAGACTCGGCTATAAAAAAGTCTGATCTGGGTGTCAATCCTCAAATTGATGGACAATTATTAAGAATAAGAATTCCAGATTTAACAGAAGAAAGAAGAAAAGAACTAACAAAAATCTTAAAAAACATGAGTGAAAAAAGTAAAGTCTCAATCCGAAATATAAGAAGAGACGCTAATGAAGATATTAAAAACCTATTAAAAAATAAAGATGCAAGCGAGGACGAAACTAAAAATTTTGAAAAAAAAATTCAAAAACTTACCGATGATAACATAGTTGTAATAGACAAAATTGTTTTAGATAAAGAAAAAGAAATATTGAGCATATGAACAGACTCAAGCACATTGCCTTTATTATGGACGGCAATGGAAGATGGGGTATTAAAAAAAGAAGAGGTAGAAATTATGGACATCTAAAGGGTGTAGAAGTAGTTCAAAATATTGTAAAGGCATCGATTTCGTTTAAAATACCAATAATAACCTTTTTCGTTTTTTCTACTGAAAACTGGAAAAGACCTAAAACTGAGATAAATTTTCTTTTTAAGTTAATAAATTCTTATTTTGAAAAAGAAATACATGATGTTATGAAAAATAGAATTAAAATAAACTTCCTAGGAAAATTATCGAATATTCCAAAAAAAACAAAAGAAACTATAAAAAAAACTATTCAAATAACCAAAAAGAATAAAAATATTCTGGTAAACCTTGCCATTAATTATGGTTCGAAATCTGAAATAATTGACTCATTTAAAAAAATTAAAAAAAATAAATCAAAAATTTCAAAAACATCCATAGAAAATAATCTATATACTAGCAATCTACCAGATCCTGACATACTCATAAGAACTGGAGGAAAAAAAAGATTAAGTAATTTTATGTTGTGGCAGCTTGCATATACTGAGTTGTATTTTCTAGATAAACTCTGGCCAGAATTTAATAAAAAAGATTTAAGTAAAATTATTTCGAAATATAAAAAAATAAAAAGAAATTTCGGTGGTATTTAAAATATGCACAGGGAAATAAAACAAAGAATTATTACATCAATTTTTTTATTTTTATTGTTTATCTTAATGTTTCTTAAAAACTATTTTTTATTATATGTTTTAATTATAATAACAGTAATTTCACTTATAGAGTTTTATAATTTAATAAATAGAACCTTAAAATCACAATTTTTTAAAATTTGTTTGTCATTATTATTTCTAGCTTACATATTCGTCATAAACATGATTTTAATTATATTGACTCAAAATTTTTCTTCGAACTTTTTTGTTTTCTTCACGCTTTTGATATGTTTTATATCAGATATAGGTGGATTACTATTTGGTAAAATTTTTAAAGGTCCGAAATTAACAAACATTAGTCCTAATAAAACAATTTCTGGTAGCATTGGGTGTTTTATTTTACCCGTTGTAATTTCAATAATTTTTTCTTTATTTAATTTAATCGAATTTAATTTAACACTAATATTATTTATTTTCTCAACAGTACTTTTTTGTCAGTTAGGCGATCTATTAATTTCATTTTTAAAAAGAAAAGCCAAAGTAAAAGATACTGGAAATTTTTTGCCAGGTCATGGAGGGGTATTAGATAGGATAGACAGTATTCTTTTAGGGTTTCCTGCTGGCTTGATTACTTTTTATTTAATATCATGAAAAAAAAAATTTCAATACTAGGATCAACTGGTTCTATTGGAGAAACAACACTTAAAATAGTTATTAAAGATTATAAAAATATTGAAATAAATACTTTAATTGCGAATTCAAATATTAAAAAAATTATTCAACAAATCAGAAAGTTTAAACCACGTAATTTTGTAATAACAAATGTTAATGTTTTTAATAAGTTAAAACTAAATTATAAGTTTAAAAAAACCAAATTGTTTAATAACTATGAAAAAATAAGAGATAAAAACGATTTAACAGTTATTGCAATACCAGGTTTGGCAAGTTTAAAACCCACTATTCATTTTATTAAAAAAAGTAAAAAGATTCTTTTAGCAAATAAAGAAGCAATTATATGCGGGTGGGATATTATAAGCTCAGTGGCAAAAAAATATAAATCAACGATAATACCAATTGACTCTGAGCATTTTTCTATAGCGCAACTTCTTAAAAACCATGAGCATCAAGAAGTGGAAAAAATTTTTTTAACTGCCTCAGGTGGACCATTTCTAAATTTTACCCAAAAACAAATGAAAAAAATTAAAATTCAACAAGCTTTAAATCATCCCAAATGGTCTATGGGAAAAAAAATATCTATAGATTCTGCAACTATGATGAATAAAATTCTTGAAATAATTGAAGCCTCAAAACTTTTTTCATTTAGCTTAAAAAAATTTAAAATAATTATACACCCGCAGTCACTTGTCCACGCTATAGTCAAATTTAAGAGCGGGATTTCAAAATTTCTTTATCACAAACCAGATATGATTATTCCTATTTCTTATGCAATTAATGAAAAAAATAACCAAATTTTAAAATATCTTAAAAAAAATCAAAATATTGTTGAAAATTTAAACTTCTCTGAAATACCAAAAAAAAATTTTCCTATTACCAATTTGTTGCCCAAATTGGACAAATACCCATCAACGCCAATTATAATAAATGCGGCTAATGAAATATTAGTTGATCAATTTTTACATAATAAAATAAGCTTTAATTCAATATCGAAGTATATTTTTAAGGTTTTAAAAGACAAAAATTACAAGAAATATGCTATACAAAAAGCAAAAAATTTAAATGAAATTTTTAAAATTGATTCATGGGCAAGACAAACAACTATCGATAAAATATTAAATAAAAAACAATGAAGAAATTATTATACATTTTTATTTTTTTATTTATTTCACATTCTCACGCTGAAATAGTGAATATTATAGATATAAAAGGCAACAAAAGAGTTAGTAACGAAACTATTAAACTATATGGGGATATTGTTTTAGGATCCAACTACTCTATTAATGACTTAGATAAAATTCTAAAAAAATTATATGAAACAGAATTTTTCGAAGATGTAAAAATAGAAATTAAAAATAATGTCTTAGTCCTAAATGTTAAAGAGTATCCCGTAATTAACGAAATTATAATTGAAGGGGAAAAAGCAAAAAAGATTCGTGAAGATATTAAAAAAAGAATTAAATTAAAAGAAAAAGCCTCATTTATAAAAAGTAAATTAAATGAAGATGTTAATACTATCAAAAAGGCATACAGCACACTTGGATTTATTTTTACAGAAGTTGATACAATTATCGACGAATTCTCAGAAAATAGAGTCAATCTTACTTATAAAATTATAAAAAATAATAAAACTAAAATTTCAAAAATTAATTTCATAGGTGATAAAAAAGTTAAAGAAAAAAGACTAAGAGATATAATTGCTTCTGAAGAAGATGCTTTTTGGAAATTTATAACTAAAAATACAGTTTTAAGCGAAGAAAGAAGTGAGCTCGACAAAAGACTTTTAAAAAATTATTATAAATCGATTGGCTATTACGATGTTCAAATAGTCTCGAGTAACGCTGAAATCAATGATAAAAATGAAACTGAACTTACTTACAACATTAATGCTGGTAATAGATATAGAATTAAAAAAATTACAACAAATATAGATAATATTTTCGACAAAAAAATTTTTTTTCCATTAAATGAAAAATATAAAAAAATAGTAGGCAAGTATTACTCCCCGTTTTCCATAAAAAAATTATTAGAAGATGTTGATGAATTAATTGACAGAAATGATCTTCAATTTGTAGAACATTCAGTAAATGAAATTATCGAGGGAGATTCAATTGAAATTAAGATTAATATTTATGAAGGAAGCAAAGAATTAGTCGAAAGAATTATAATTGAGGGAAATACTGTCACTAATGAGGCTGTAATAAGAGGAGAGTTGTTATTGGACGAAGGCGATCCATTTAATAAATTAAAACTTGATAAATCTATTGGAAAGTTAAGAGCTAAAGGTATTTTTGCAAAAGTAGAAAAAAAAATTACAAAAGGTGAAATACCAAACACGAGAAAAATTAATATTAAAGTTGAAGAAAAACCAACTGGGGAAATAAGTGCAGGCGCAGGCGTAGGTACCGACGGTGGATCTTTTGCTTTCAATATAAAAGAAAATAATTATCTTGGTGAAGGTATAAGATTAAATAGCTATATAGATGCTAGATCTGAAAGCTTGAAAGGTGCAGTAGAGATAACCAACCCTAATTATCAGCTCTCAGGCAATGAATTAACATTAGGTTTAGCAAGTGAAACTAACGATAAGCCAGATTCAGGTTATAAAAATAATACTTTTTCAAGTAGTGTTGGCACTAAATTTGAGCAATATAGAGATATATATTTAACACCTTCTCTTCAATTGACTTATGATGATTTACAAGTTCAAAGTACTGCATCAAGTGCTTTAAAAAAACAGGCAGGTTCCTCTACAGATCTAGCATTTACCTACGGTGCTTTAAGGGACAAAAGAAATAGAACATTTAAACCTACGGATGGAAATGTTATTAAATTTTCACAAACTTTGCCAGTATATGCAGACACTCCTTCTATGCGAAATACTCTGATGTATAATGAGTACCGTAGTTTTGGCCCAGATGTGGTTGGAGCAGCAAAATTCTTTATTTCAGGTATAAATTCTTTAGATAGCGAAGATGTAAAGCTAAGTAAAAGAATAAATTTACCTAGTTCGAAATTAAGAGGATTTGCAGCTGGTAAAGTCGGACCAAAAGATGGAGATGACTATATCGGAGGTAATTATGCTTACGCTATAAATTTTGAAACAAATCTTCCCAAATTGCTTCCAGAGGCAACTAAGACAGATATCACTGCCTTTTTCGACATCGCAAATCTCTTCGGCGTTGACTATGATAGTACTTTAGATGAAAGCGACAAAATTAGATCATCCACCGGGATAAGTGCAAATTTTTTATCACCAGTAGGACCGATGACATTTATATTTGCAAAAAGCCTAACAAAAGCTGATACGGATGAAACACAAGGTTTTAACTTTAGATTAGGAACAACATTTTGATGAAATTAGACTTTTTAAAAACCTTTTTTTTTATATTTATATTTTTATTTTTAATAGCGCATAAAGCTAATTCAGACACAATTTATTATATTAATTATTCTAAAGTTTTAAACACAAGTACAGCAGGTAAAGCTGCGCAAAAAGTTTTGAAAGACCGACTTAACAAAGCTTCAAAAAAATACAATAAACTTGAGGAAGATTTTAAAAATAAAGAAAAAGAATTAATTGCAAAAAAAAAGATAATAACAAAAGAAGAATATCAAAAAAAAGTTGTTGACCTCCGAAAACAATTTTCTAATTTACAAAATGAAAAAAAAAATTCATTAAATAATATTGGTAAAATGAAAAACGACTCTAAAAATCAGCTTCTAAAAGCACTCAATCCAATTTTAGAAAAATATATGAAAGAAAATAAGATAAGATTAGTATTAGATAAAAAAAATATAGTCATAGGAGACTCAAGTTTAGATTTAACAGATAAAATAATTGAATTACTCAATAAAGAAATTAAATCTCTTAAAATAGGTTAGATTTAATGTCTAAAAATATTTTTTTTAAAAACAAAGGACCTATAAAGGTTAATCGTCTTTTTAAAAGTAACAACCAAAATAAGGACATCATTACCGATATCAAAACTTTAGATAAAGCAGGAAAATATGAACTTACTTTCTTTGACTCAATTAAATACTTGGAAAGTGCAAAGAAAACCAAAGCTTCTTATTGTCTGACCACTGATAAGTTAAAAAAATATATACCAAATAATTGTAAAATAATTTTAGCAAAGAATGTTCTACTTGATCTGTCTAGAGTTTTGAGAGAGTTTTACCCATTCGCGGATATAGATTACCCGGATACAACAATAAAAAAACCGTCACCCTCTAAATTTAAACATGTAAAATTTGGTAATAATGTTTTGGTTGGAAATAATGTTAAAATAGGTAAAAATAGTATAATTGGTAGTAACTCAATAATTGAAAAAAATGTTAAAATTGGAATGAATTGTATAATCGGATCACATGTAATAATAAAAAATTCTATTATTAATAATTCTGTTGTAATTCAAGACGGTACCAAATTAGGACAAAAAGGGTTTGGATTTATTCCCTCAAAAAAAATTAATATCAAATTTCCACACATAGGTAAGGTAATTATTGATGATAATGTTGAGATCGCCGCTTCATGCACTATAGATAGAGGGTCTGTTGACGATACGTGCATAGGAAGAAACACATATATAGATAATCAAGTCCATATTGCACACAATGTAAAAATTGGGAGCAATTGCATGATCGCTGGTCAAGTAGGTTTTGCCGGTAGCACTTTTATAGGAAACAATGTATCAATTGGCGGGCAAGCAGGGATATCAGGCCATCTTAAAGTAGGCAATAATGTAAAAATTGGTGGAGGAAGTGGAGTAGTAAAGGATATTCCTGATAATCAAATTGTAATGGGATATCCCGCTGTTTCAATAAAGGAATTTTTAAAAAAATGAGTGATAATTTTATAGATAGAAAAAAAATCGAGAGTTTATTACCACATAGAGAACCAATGCTTTTGATTGATAAATTAATAAATATAGTTCCACTAAAGTCTGCAACTGCAATAATGTATGTAAAAAAAAACGGTTTTTATGTTCAAGGTCATTTTCCTGGCCAACCAGTTATGCCTGGAGTATTAATCGTAGAAGCCTTTGGTCAAGCCGCAGCTGCTCTTACTGCAAACGGAATCGATCCAAAAGAATACGCAAATAAATTAGTTTATTTAATGAGTGTAGAAAAAGCTAGATTTAGAAATCCAGTTATACCTGATTGTGAATTACATCTAGAAATTGAGGCAATTAGATCACATGGAAGAGTATGGAAATACAGAGGTACAGCAAAAGTAAATGAAAAAAAAATGGCTGATGCAGAGTGGTCAGCAACAATAGTTGATAGAAAATAATGATACATAAATCAAGCTTTATTGAATCAAATGCAAAAATAGGAAAAGATGTAAAGATAGGACCATTTTGTTTTATTGGACCAAATGTTGAATTGGGAGATGAAGTAGAGCTAATTTCTAACGTTCATATAGAGGGAAATACTAAAATTGGTAAGAAAACAAAAATTTTTCCTTTCGCTAGTATAGGCACAGCCCCACAGGATCTAAAATATAAAGGAGAAAAGAATAGTTTAGAAATTGGAGAAAATAACGTTATCAGAGAATATGTAACAATAAACCCTGGTACAACAGGAGGAGGAAATAAAACGGTTATAGGAAATAATTGTTTACTTATGATTTCTTCTCATGTGGCTCATGACTGTAAACTAGGTAACAATGTTGTAATTGCAAACAATGTACCTTTAGGTGGACATGTTACAATAGAGGACTCAGTCGTTATAGGAGGCAATTCAGCTGTTCAGCAATTTACTAGAATTGGAAGATTAGCTATGATTGGTGGTATGACAGGTGTCTTAAAAGACGTAATACCTTTCGGTCTATCTTTTGGAAATAGAAATTATTTGAAAGGTATTAATCTAATAGGTTTAAGAAGAAAAAAGTATGATAATAAAAAGATTATTGAGCTAGACCAGGCGTATAAAAAAATATTTTCATCTAATAATTTACAAGAGAATGTTGAAAAGATTAATGGAGAGTACAAAGAAAACGAATTAGTTCAAGAAGTTACAAACTTCATTGAAAAAGATAAGAAAAGACCTATTTGCACACCTTTATCTGAATAATGATTGGCTTAATATTTGGAGAAACATCCTTCCCAAAAGAAATCCTTAAAAAAATCAAAAAAAGAAAAATTAAATATTTAATTATTGATTTAACAAAGAGAGGAGTTTTTAAAAAAGATAAAAATTCTCACGCTGTTTTCTTAGGACAGTTTGGCAGAATTATTGAAATATTAAAAAAAAATGCTTGTAATAAAGTTTTATTTGCGGGAAGAGTTAAAAAACCCAATTTATATAAGCTTCGATTAGATTTAAAAGGCATTTATTATATGCCTAGAATAATTAAAAGTTCAAAGCATGGCGATGCAGCAATATTAAAAGAAATCATTAAAATATTAAATAAAGAAAAAATTAAAACAATAAATTCTTTAACTTATAATCCTGAATTAACTTTAAAAAAAGGAAATTTTTCTAAATTAAAACCAAACAAGGAAGACAAAGAAGATATAAACAAGGCAGTTAAAACTCTCAATAAATTAGGAAATTATACATTTAGTCAAGGAGTAGTCGTCAGAAATAGAAAAGTTGTAGCTGTAGAAGGAAGAGGCGGAACTCAAAAAATGCTTAAAAAATGCAAAAGCAGAAAATTTAGAAACAAAGGTGTTCTAGTTAAATTTCCAAAGAAAAAACAAGATTTAAGAATTGATTTACCAACAGTTGGATTGAAAACCTTAACCCAGTGTAAATCTGCAGGACTTAAAGGCATCGTTTTAAGAGGTAAAAGAAATATTTTTTTAGAAAAAAAAGAGTGTATAAATTTTGCTAATTCAAACAAAATGTTTATTACTGTTAAATGAAAAAAATATTTATATTTATCTTTTTTCTAATTCCTTTTAATTTATGTACTCAAGAAATTAAATTAGAAAAAATAGTTAAAGATTTAACTAAACCCTGGAGTCTTTCTTTTATAGATCAAGATAATATTATATTCACTGAGAAAACTGGTAAATTATATAGCTTAAATCTTAAAAATAAAAAAATAATTGAGATTAAACACAATCTTTCAGTTTTAGAGGACGGTCAAGGTGGATTACTTGATGTTTTGTATGATAATCAACATGTTTATATTTCCTATTCAGAAAATAGAGGTAATTGGAAAACAAGCACCTCTGTTGCGAAAGGCAGTTTTAGTACATCAAATATTCAATTTAAAAATATTTTCCAGGCCGAACCCCCAATAGACTCTGGTTATCATTTTGGTTCTAGATTAGTAATTAAAGACAATCATCTCTACATAAGCGCTGGTGAAAGAGGTAAAGGAATGATAGCTCAAGACGCCACTCAACATCCAGGTAGTATAATTAGAATAAACCTTGATGGATCAATCCCAAAAGATAACCCTAAATTTAAAAACAAAAAAGATTGGTTACCTGAAATATTTCAAATCGGTGTAAGAAATCCTCAAGGCATGGCTTCATCTCCTTTTGACAATAAAATATACATGACTAATCATGGTGCCAAAGGAGGAGATTGGTTTGGCACAGTTAATTATGGTGAGAATTATGGATGGAAAATATTAGGATGGGGAGGGACAAATTATTCAGGAACAAAAATTGGACCTAAATGGAAACCTGGTTTTACAAAAGCAATTAAGTATTGGGTGCCTTCGATAGCCGTTAGTGCTATGATTATATATAAAGGAAGTGAGTTTAAAGAGTGGAATGGCGATGCTTTGATTACCTCTTTAAAAGATCAGTCATTAAGAAAAATACAATTTAAAAATAATAAATTCATAAATGAGAAAATAATTTTTCAAGGAAGCATTGGGAGAATAAGAGATATAAAAATACATAAAGAAACTGGAGAATTATATATGCTTTCAGACAACGGAGAACTTTGGAGAATGTATAAATGAAAAAAACATTATTAATTATTTTTTTTTTATCATTTCCAGTAAATTTAAATACAGAAAATATATCCAAAGTTTATTTTGCGGGAGGCTGTTTTTGGTGCATGGAGGAGTCTTTTGATAAAGTTGAAGGAGTGATTAAAACTATTTCTGGATATTCTGGGGGACATGTGAAAAATCCTAAATACAAAGATGTTATTAAGAATAATACAGGTCACTACGAAACTTTAGAAATTGTTTACGATCCCAATATTACTAATTTTGAAAAACTTTTAGCTTTATATTGGATTAATATAGATCCATTTGATGCTACAGGTCAGTTTTGTGACAAAGGAGAAAGCTATAAATCAGTAATTTTTTTTGAAGATGTGAAGCAAAAAAGAATTATAGAAAACTCAATCAAAGAAATTGAAAATAAGTTTGATAAAAAAGTTGTAACTTACGTAAAAAAATTTAGAGAGTTTTTTGTAGCTGAAACTTATCATCAAGATTATTATGAAAAAAATTTTATAAGATATTTGATGTATAAAAGAGCCTGTAAAAGGGAAGAAACATTAAACAGAATTTGGAGATGAAAAAAATATTTATTTTAACAGCTGAACCTTCAGGGGATAAGTTAGCCGCAAAAGTTATTTCAAAATTTAAAATAGGTAATCCTCACGTTAATTATTTATCGCTAGGTGGCGAAAATCTAAAAAAAATAGGCATTGAATCTATTCTAAAAATTGAAGATGTTACATATCTTGGTTTTACAAAAGTAATATTAAATATTTTTAAAATTAAAAAAAATATCAATTATACAGTCAAAAGAATTGTAGAATTTAATCCTGATATTTTATTTTCTGTTGATAGTCCTGATTTTACTTTACGTGTCTGTGAAATAATTAAAAAGAAAAATCCTAAAATAAAAACAGTTCATTTTGTTGCTCCTCAGGTATGGATCTGGAGACAGGGAAGAGTAAAAAAAATGAAAAAGTTTATTGATCATATTTTAGTATTATTTAAATTTGAAAAAAAATATTTTGAAAATGAGGGAATTAATTGTGAATTTGTTGGACACCCACTTCTTGAAAAGGAACAAAAGAATAAAGTTGATATTCATCAACTTATTGAAAAAAATAAAGCAATTATATCAGTATTTCCAGGTAGTAGATTATCAGAGGTAAGAACACTTATGCCGATATTAATTGATTTTATTAAATTAATGAATAAAAAATATAATGACTTTATTTATACATTTCACACCACCGTAAGTCAAAAAGACACTGTAAAAAAATTTCTTTTAGATTCGGGGTTGAGTAACTTTGAAATTATTTCAGATGATAAAATTAAAAAATTTTTATTAAAAAAATCAATTTTCGCCATTGCTAAGTCAGGTACTGTTTCATTAGAAATTTGCCTAGAAAAAATTCCATCAATAATAATTTATAAAATAAATTTTATTAACTACTTAATTTTAAAATTACTCGTTAAAGTAAAATATGCAAACATTTTGAACATTGCATCTAATAAAATGATTATTCCTGAATTGCTTCAATCAAATTGCAATGCTGAGAATATTTATAAAAATGTGAATTTTTTTATAGAGAATCCAAATGAAATTAAAAAACAATTAAAAAATATTGAATTAACTCTAGATACTTTTATGACCAAAAACCTGCCTTCTGATGAAGTTTCAAACTATTTAAAAAAACTTATTTCTTTTTAGATTACAAATATCACATAGCTGATTGAAGTCTGGTGGATCTTCCTCTAAAAAATCAATTACACTAGTTATAAAATCAAAAAAATATTTGTCATTTCGTTTTATATTAAAATATTTTGTTTTCATTTCGAAGAAAGGAGTTGTTTCTCTTTTTACAATTTTTTTTGGTTCAAAACAAAAAATACCCAAATTTTTTATTGGTTTTAGTTTAATAGATTTTTCATTTGGATTTTCAAACATTAGTGCGTAACTAAATAATTGCGTTTTATATCTTTCAATTTTTTTTACATCAATATTTGTAACTTTAAAGTCTACTATTGAATAAAAATTATCGTGTTTAACGTAAGCATCTATCTTACCTCTCAATTGAAAACTTCTTCCTTTATTATCGTGCATAACTTCTGAAGTTTGAAGTTTTAAATAATCTGTTTTTATAATTCCTTTAGAGATTTCATTTGAGTTGAAAAGTTCTGAAGATTTATTGTGGTAAAACTCTTTTTGAATTAAATCCAATTTTGAAAAAATTTGTGGAAAGCCAGTTTGAATTTTTATTTTGTTGATTTTTAAATCATAATAGCATTTTTTACACCCTGAAAGACCAAATGCAAATTCACTTGGACTAAATAAGTAGGGTTTTAGCATCAAACTATTTTTTTTAATCTGTTTATTACAGTAGTTTTATTTAATGATAAAATAATATCATAAATACCAGGTCCAAATTTGGTGCCGATTAATCCAATTCTTAATGGCTGTCCAACTCCCTTAAAATTAGTCTTATGTTTATTGATTAAATTTTTAATAATTTGCTCTAAATTTTCTTTATTCAGATCAGATA
Organism: uncultured Pelagibacteraceae bacterium; assembly: GCA_902581775.1. Taxonomy (GTDB): domain Bacteria; phylum Pseudomonadota; class Alphaproteobacteria; order Pelagibacterales; family Pelagibacteraceae; genus Pelagilacustribacter. The sequence goes on from CACHPJ010000003.1 coordinate 74,560, forward strand.
GTTTTTCGTAATCCGTTATGAAATTACTGATTATCTCTTGAGATTTTTTGTCAATTAAGGATTTGTCATCGTTTGATATCTTCAAATTATCAGAAATAATATAAAGAGAATTATTGTAAATATCTTCCAGAGTTTTAGCTTTATTCTTTAAAAAATTTAACGCTTTAAAAACTATGTTTTCTTTAGACTCATCAATTTTAGTTTTAAATTCTTGTGAAAACTCTATCAATTTTTTAAACAAATCTTTTTCATTCATTGATTTAATATAAGTCTCATTCATAGATAGAATTCTGGACATATCTAATTTAGAAGGCGATTTACCAATTCCCTCAAAATTAAATAGATCTATACTTTCTTTAAGTGAAAAAATTTCTTTATCTTTGTAAGACCAGCCTAATCTTAATAGGTAATTTCGTAAAGCTTCAGGAATTATACCAATTTTAATATAATCATTTATTGTAGAAGCATTGTCTCTTTTAGAGAGCTTTTTACCTTTTTCACTATGAATTAAGGGTATGTGAGCAAAGTTTGGTACACTCCATTTCATTGCTTCGTAAATTTGTTTTTGTTTAAAAGAATTTATCATGTGATCATCTCCCCTAATTACATGAGTTATTTTCATTTCATGATCATCTACTGTTGCAGATAATTGATAGGTAGGGGTCATATCTTTTCTTAATATTATAAAATCTTCGATAGTAGAGTTCGATATATTTCTTTCTCCTTGAACCAAATCTTTTATAATTGTATTTCCAGAAATTTTACTTTTGAATCTTATTACTGGTTTTAAATCTTTTGGTATTTTAAGATCTTTAGGGTCTCTCCATTTTCTATTGTAAACATATGGTATACCTTGTTTTTTGCATTTTTCTTTTTGTTCATTAATTTCGTCTTCTGAACAGTAACATTTGTACGCAAAACCTTTTTTGACAAGTTCCTCTGCTGCAGCAACATGTTTAGAAATATTTTTTGATTGAATATATTCATTTCCATCGTAGTCTATGTTTAACCATTTTAATGAATTTATAATTTGTAGTTTAAAATCTTCTTTAGATCTTTCTTTATCAGTATCTTCAATTCTAAGAAAAAATTTTCCGTTATTTTTTCTAGCTAATAGCCAATTAAATAAAGCTGTTCTCACACCTCCTATATGAAGTGGACCAGTAGGAGATGGAGCAAACCTACAATTAAAAGACATTCAGTATTTTTAGACTATTTTAGTGAAAGTTTCTATATAAAGAAATTAATCTACCTTGAATTTTTATCCTATTAGATGCGTAAATTTTAGTATCGTAATTTTGGTTAGCAGCCTCTAGAGCAATTGTATTACCTTTTTTTCTTATTCTCTTCAGAGTAGCTTCTTGTTCATCAATTAAAACTACAGCAATTTCTCCTGTATCTGCAGTAGAGGTTTTTTTAATAATTACTGTATCACCATCATTTATTCCAGCTTCAATCATTGAGTCACCTTTAACTTTAAGACCAAAATACTCGCCATTTTTCTGTAAATCTTCAGGTAAAGCTACTTTATCAACTTCGTGTTGTATAGCTTCTATGGGAGTACCAGCTGCAATACTTCCTAAGACTGAAACTTTTGAAGAGCTGGTTTTTAATTTATCTAAACCGCCTTTGATTACACTTGGCGTGAAAGTGTTGAATATATCATTAGCGCTTGCATTTTCTGGCAGCTTAACTACCTCTAAAGCTCTTGCTTTGTGCGCTAAACGTTTTACAAAACCTCTCTCTTCCAGAGCACTAATCAATCTATGTATTCCAGATTTCGACTTAAGGTTGAGTGAATTCTTCATCTCCTCGTATGACGGGGAAATACCAGTAGATCTAATTTTTTTATTAATAAATATTAATAAGTTTTTTTGTTTTTTTGTAAGCATAGAACAAACCTCGTACATCTATGTTCTATAAAAGTTCTTTTAAAATTACAACTTCAAATAAGGGTTAGTTTTATTGAGTTATTTGAATTAATTTCTTCATTAATTCAGCTGGATTGTCGGATCTTAAAAGTGATTCTCCAATTAGAAAATTTTTAATACCTGTTTTTTCATAAATATATTTTGCATCTTTCTCGTCTTTAATTCCACTTTCAGATAAAAGAGGTTCTTTATGTGCTTTAATAACCTCAAAAATTGAAATCGTATTATTAATAGAAACATCCAAAGTTTTCAAATTTCTATTGTTTATTCCAATTAAAGCTTGGTCATATTTTAATGCTTTCTCCGCTTCACTATGATCATGAACCTCCACTATTACAGATAAATTATTTTTTAAAGCCTCAGAATATATTTCATCAGCTTGACCTCCATTAAGAGCGGCAATAATTATTAATATACAATCACATCCATAACTTTTAGCTAAAGCTACTTGATAAGGATCTATGAAAAAGTCTTTTGCAAGAATAGGTATTTTGAACTTTTTTTTAATATCTTGAATATGCTTTAATTTACCCAAAAAATACTTTTCCTCTGTTAATACCGAAAGACAAGTGGCACCATTATCAATATACATTTTTGCTATGTCCAAATGATTGAAATTATCAACCAAAATACCAGCGGAGGGGCTTGCTTTCTTTATTTCTGATATTAAAGAAACGCCTTTATTTTTTTTAATTGTTTCTTTAAAATTAAAAAAAATCTGGTTTTTAATATTCTTCTCTAGCATATCTAAAGATTCTTCTTTTTTAATTAATTCTAAAGATTGTTTTTTATCTTTTAAAATATTTTTTAATATATTTTTCATTATTTTGATTGAATTTTAGTTAAATGTTGAAATACTTTTCCTGAATTTAAGTGCTTTGTAGCTTTTTCAAAAGCTATCTTAAAAAAATCTTCCTTACCTGAAACAATCAATCCAGCCGCAACATTAAGAGCCACGGACTGAGAAAATTCATTATTTTTTCCATTATAAATTTCGATAATCTTTTCAGAATTATATTTAGCATTTTTACCTCTTAAATTTTCTTTATTAGTAGAACTTAAGCCAAGATTTTTTGGATCAATAGAAAACTCTGTAATACTTCCCTTCTTTAGTTCTACTATATTTGTTTTTTCAAATGGTGAAATTTCATCCATCCCATCATCACTATGAACTATATATGCATGAACGACACCATTTTCTTTTAATGCCTCCGCAAAGGGTTTCATCCATTTTTTATCAAACACTCCAACTACTTGTCTTTTTACTCTAGCAGGGCTACTTAATGGTCCGATTAAGTTAAATATAGTTTTTTTACCCATCTTTTTTCTAGCTGGTCCCACATGTTTCATTGCTGTGTGATAGTTAGGAGCAAACATGAATGCAAAATTAAATTTCTTAATACTTTCCTCGACTTCTTCTGGTTTTAAATTTATGTTAACACTCAAAGCTTCAAGAACATCTGCCGAACCACAATTTGATGAAACAGCTTTATTTCCGTGCTTAGCAACTTTAACTCCCATGCTAGCTAGAGTTATTGCTGCTGCGGTCGATATATTCAATGAGTTTTGCCCATCTCCGCCAGTTCCACATGTGTCTATTGTGTTATCTTCTACACTAACTTTTAATGCCTTATCTCTTAATACGTATATTCCTCCAGCCAATTCATTTGTTGTTTCACCTTTTTTTGTAAGAGCTTCTAATAATTTTATTATTATATTTTCATCATATTTCCCTTCCATTAATTCTTTAAAAAGATTTTTACTCTCATTCAACGAAAGATTCTGGCCTTTTTTTAAATTTTCTAAAAAGTTAGACATTTAATTTAGTATAAAGTTTTTTATTAATTTCATTCCAACTTTAGTACTAATACTTTCAGGGTGGAACTGAAATCCGTGAATATTATAGTCTTTATGCATTAAGCCCATAATTGTATTATTTTTTGTTTCCGCTGTTATAATAAGATTCTTGGGAAAACTTTTCCTATCTACAACTAAACTATGATATCTTGTAGCGTCAAAGTTATTCATTATATTTTTAAACAAACCAATTTTTGTGTGTTTAATTTTGCTCGTTTTCCCATGCATTAAATTTTTTGCTCTAACAATCTTACCACCAAACACTTGTCCTATAATTTGATGACCCAAACAAACACCCAAGATAGGTATTTTCTTGTAAATTTCTCTCACAATTTTAAGACAGTTTCCAGCCTGGTTTGGATTTCCAGGACCTGGAGATATAACTATTTTATCGTATTTCCTTTTTTTGATAAATTCAGTATTTATTTTATCATTTCTAAATACTTCTACAGTATTTTTATATTTAGAAATATAATGATATAGATTGTAAGTAAAACTATCATAATTATCTATTAGTAAAATTTTCATTTAATCAGTTGCTTTCATTAATGCTTTAGCCTTATTTATTGTTTCGGCATACTCTTTTTCTGGATTGCTATCAGTAACTATACCAGCTCCAGCTTGAACGTAAAATTTGTTATTTTTGATTAAAGCTGTTCTTAGAGCGATACATGTGTCGAATTCTTTATTAGGTGTAAAGTATCCTATACCTCCAGCATAGAGGTTTCTTTTGTTTTTTTCTAATTCATCAATAATTTCCATTGCTCTAATTTTAGGAGCACCACTTACAGTTCCAGCAGGAAATCCAGACAGTAGTGCGTCAACTACACTTTTCTTCTTGTTAAATTTACCTTCAACATTAGACACTATATGCATAACATGAGAATATTTCTCTACATTGAATTTTTCAGTAACCACAACTGAATTTACATTCGAAACTTTACCCACATCATTTCTTCCAAGATCTAATAGCATTAGATGTTCAGCTAATTCTTTTTTATCGTTTATTAA
>CACHPJ010000004.1 GCA_902581775.1 uncultured Pelagibacteraceae bacterium
TTAATTTAAAAATTGCCCCATCTTTGAAGGGGCTCGACCCTGTTGATCAATCTAAAATTGATAAAGCTTTAATAAATTTAGATAATAGCGATAATAAAAAAAATCTAGGAGCTAATGCAACTTTAGCCGTATCCTTAGCTAACTCGAAATCGGCAGCTTTATCACTTAAAAAACCACTTTATAAGAGCTTAGGAAAATCATTTTCTTTACCAAATCCTTTAATGAATATTATTAACGGAGGAGCTCATGCTGATAATGACTTACGTATTCAAGAGTTTATGATTAGACCTGACTCAGCTAAAAACTTTATGAGCGCTATCGAAAAATGTTTCCTTGTTATTCAAAACTTAAAAAGTTTGTTGAAATCAAAAAAAATGCTTACTAACGTAGGTGACGAAGGGGGCTTTGCTCCATCTATTGATACAAATGAGCAGGCGCTTGAGCTAATTGTAGATGCTGTTCAAAAATCAAAATTAATCCCTGGAAAAGATATTGTGATTTGCCTTGATGTTGCTGCTAATGAATTAATAAATAAAGAAGGCAAATATTCTATTCAATCAAATAATCATATTTTATCTAACGATGTAGTACAATATTACAAAAAATTGATTTCAAACTATCCCATTAAATCAATCGAGGATCCTTTTGCTGAGGAAGATTGGGACTCTTGGCAAAAAATTAATTCAGAGATTGGGGACAAAGTTCAAATTGTAGGTGATGATTTATTTGTCACAAACTCTAAGAGATTAAAAAAAGGAATTGATAACAACTCTGCTAACAGCATTTTAGTAAAACCTAATCAAATAGGAACTTTATCTGAAACTTTAGATGTTATTTCTATGTCAAAAAAAGCAAATCTGAATACAATAATTTCTCATAGATCTGGAGATTCTGAAGACACATTTATCGCTGATCTTGCAGTTGCAACAGAATCATCGCAAATAAAAACAGGATCATTAGCACGATCAGAAAGAGTGGCTAAATATAATAGGCTTTTACGCATAGAAGAAGAACTTGGAAATCAAGTTAAAATGGCTAGAATCTGACCATGAAAATAAAAAATTTCTTATATACGAGAAAACTTTTATTGCTAAACATTTTTCTTGTATTATATATTTTAACAAATTTAATAGGTGGTGAAAGAGGTTTAATCTCTTATTTTGAGAAAAAAGAAGTTTATAAAAAACTACAAGGAGATGAAAAAAAACTCTCATATATGTTTAAAGAAACTCAATTAAAGAATAAATTATTATCAGAAAACGTTGATTTAGATTATCTCGATACTTTATATAGAGACAATTTGAAATATGGTAAAAAAGATGAAATTTTGATTAAACTTAAATAATGAAGCTTAGACACCCAGAAAAAATTAATAAACCTAATAATCCTATTAAAAAAAAACCAGAATGGATTAGATCTAAAATTTTAGACTCAAAAACTTTTTTTAAAACTAAACAAGTGGTTAACCAAAATAGCCTTGTTACTGTATGTCAAGAAGCTAACTGTCCGAATATTACCGAATGCTGGAGCAAAAAACATGCAACCTTTATGATCATGGGAGATACCTGTACGAGAGCTTGTGCTTTTTGTGATGTTAAAACTGGAAAACCGTCTGGCTTAGATATTTATGAACCGGCAAAAATTTCTAATGCAGTAAAAACTCTAAATCTAAAGCATGTGGTAATTACATCAGTGGATAGAGATGATTTAGAAGATGGCGGTTCAAACCATTTCTACAAAGTGGTAACAGCAACAAGAAAAAAAAATCCTAATACGTCAATTGAAGTTTTGACTCCAGATTTTTTAAGAAAAGGTGATGCTTACAAAAAAGTGCTTGAAGCAGACCTTGATGTTTTTAATCATAATATTGAAACTGTACCAAGGCTTTATACATCAGTAAGACCTGGCGCAAGATATTTTGCTTCACTGGAACTTTTAAAAAATGCGAAAAAATTTAATAAAAAGATTTTTACAAAATCAGGGATTATGGTCGGTTTAGGTGAAACTAAAGAAGAAATTATTCAAGTTATGGACGATTTAAGATCCGCAGAAGTTGATTTTATTACAATTGGTCAATACTTACAACCTTCAGCTAAGCATCATCCATTAAATCGATATTACCATCCGGATGAATTTAAAGAATTAGAAACCATAGCAAAGATAAAAGGTTTTTTATTAGTTTCATCTTCACCGCTTACAAGATCATCTTATCATGCTGATGAAGACTTTAAGAAATTACAAGATGCTAGAAATAAACTACTTGAATGTCAGCAGCGTCACTAAAAAGAATTATTCCTTGTAAAAAAAATCAGCTTATTGAAATGGTTCTAGATATTGAAAAATATCCCGAATTTGTTCCATGGTGTATCGCGGGAAAAATTAATGAGAAAAGAGAAAATGAAAATACTATTGAAATGAAAGGCGATCTAAAAGTAGGAAAAAAATTTTTAAATGAAACGTATTCGAGTTTAATATTATTTAATAAATCTGAAGATAAAATTTTTGTAACTAACATAGAGGGACCTCTTAAGCATCTTAAGAATATTTGGCAATTTAAAGAAATTAATAATTCCACTCAATTAACCTTTGAAATTGATTTTGAATTAAAGAATAATCTTTTAAATACCATTATGAAAAAATCTTTTAATTTTGGTCTAAATAAAATTGCAGATGCATTTGAGAAGAGGGCAATAAGTTTATACAAATAAATGCTAACTGTAATTCTTCTTACAATTATTTTTATAATAACTCTATATTACTTAGTTGATTATATTAAATATTTAAGAACAGGAGATCCCAATGAAAAGAATGAAAATTATTGGAAATTTTCATATGATTTTAAACCCAATAAAAAACGTGATTTTGAGCCTGACAGTAAAGATTTTTTAAAAAAAAAAAGGTTCAGAAATAGATTGGTATTTTTATTATATATAAATATATTTATAATTTTTCTTTTATTAAACAATCTAACCTCTCATATTTTAGAGAGCATTGTAAATTAGTGATAACGTTTTTTTAACAGTTATTTTTTGAATATTAGTTCTTCCTTTATTTTTAAAATTATATTTTTTAATAGTCACGTTTCCCCCTTTTTTTAAACCTATATAAACAAGCCCAACGGGTTTTTGTTTCGTACCTCCACCAGGTCCAGCAATTCCAGTAATAGAAATGCATATCTCACTTTTACTAATTTTGCTTAAATTGTTAACCATATACAAACAACATTTAACACTAACAGCTCCACTTTTTTTAATAATTTTTTTAGGAACTTTTAATATATTAATTTTAGCTTGATTAGAGTAGGTGACCAAGCCCATAGTAAAGACTTTAGATGCGCCATTTATAGAGGTAATAGAATTAGAAAGCATTCCACCAGTACAAGACTCGGCTATAGCTAGTTTAAGTTTTTTTCTTTTAAGTAGTGATACAACTTTTTTGTTTAAACTCATGTCAAATTTTTGATTTAATAATCATAAATATAATTAGTGTTAATACAACATAAAACCCTGCAATTACATCATCCATTATAACTCCAAAGCTATTCTTGAATTTTTTATCTATATAATTAATAGGAAAAGGTTTTTTAATATCAAAAAACCTAAATAAAATAAAAATATATATATAAAATAAAATACTTTCTTGTAAATTCTTATCTACTCCGTGGGCAACTTCATATAAATAAATAGGTATTGATTGACCAATTACTTCATCGATTACCACTTCTTTCGGGTCTTTATTGAACTCATCCTTGATATAATTTTCAACTGCAAAAAAAGAATAAAAAAAAGTTGTAAGAAATATTGCTAAAATTATAATATTAGGGAAATTTAGAATATGAAAAAAACTAAATAAAAGTATTGTGGTAATTAATGAAGTAATGGTGCCTGGCGCATATCTAATTGTTCCGATTCCAAAAAAAGTAACAAATAAAAAGTTTATGTTCTTAATCATATTTGATAACAGATGCTATTACCTCACAGGCAATTGCTTTTTCCTTTCCTATAATACCTAATTTTTCTGTAGTTTTGCCTTTTATATTAATTTGATTTTTTGATATTTCACAAAGTTTAGAAATATTTGAAATCATCTTTTTTTTATATCTTTTAATTTTCGGTGTCTGTGTAATGATATTTATATCTAAATTATTTAAATGAAATCCTTTTTTTTTAATCTTTTCAACAACTTCTCTAAGCAAAATTGTGGATCTAATATTCTTAAATTTTTTACTTTTATCAGAAAACATCTGTCCAATATCTCCCATCTTACATGCGCCAAGAATTGCATCTGTTATTGAATGTAAGACTGGATCTCCATCTGAATGGCCCAATGTTCCTAAAGATGATTTAATCTTTAAACCCGCTAAGTAAAATTTTCTTTTTGGAACAAGCCTATGAACATCAAATCCAATTCCGACTTTTTGTTTTGATCTATAAATATTTTTTAAGTTTTGGAAATCTTCTAGATCCGTAATTTTAAAATTACTCTTTTCACCTTCAACAAATTTTATACCATTTAAATCCATATATAATGAAAAATCATCATCTTTATATTTAGATGCATTATTTTTGTGTAATTGATAAACTTCTTTTAAAGTAAAGGCTTGAGGAGTTTGTGTAAGAAATAAATTTTCTCTATTTTTTCCTAAGATATATTCATTTAGACTTGAGTCTATTTTTTGTTTCACAGCATCATTAATATCTATTTTGGGAATTACTGCTCTTGAATACTTAATCTTATTTAATATTGATGCAAATAATTTTAACGAAAAATTTGGTCTAGCTACATCATGAATCAAAACTTTTGAATATGCACTGTTTTTATATAGATATTTTAAACCCTTGTAAGCAGATTCTTGACGATTTTTTCCTCCTTTAATTAGCACTATGTTTTTTAATTTTAATGATTTAAGTCTAGTTTTGTCTTTCTTATTATAAACTATAACAATTTTTTTTATTTGTTTGAATTGTCTAGCTTTATCAATATTTATTTCTATCAATGATTTTTCACCTATTTTCTGATATGATTTACTTATAATTGATTTAAACCTATGACTTTTACCACCAGCTAATAAAATTAAAGAGTAACTCATTGTAATAATATATATTATATATATAAATTTTTAACGCTAATATAGAATGTTCAAATTAATAAAAAATTTTAATTGGATAATTATATCATCTTTTTTCTGCATTATACTTGGAATTTTTACCTTTTTAACTTTTATAAATAAAAGCTTCATAGATCTAACGTCTCAAAATTTGCAGGTTTTACTAATTATAGACATTTTACTATTATTTATTTTTTTTGCTCTTATCTTCAAGAATATCTACAGGCTTTATTATACCCGAAAAAAAAACAGGATCGGGTCACAGACAAATTTAAAGTACATATCTTTGTTTTCGTTGTTTACATTCATTCCATCATTACTAGTTGCTATTTTTTCATTATTTATTTTTAATTTTGGCGTTCAAAAATTTTTTAATAATCAAATAACAGAAGCTGTAAACAATTCATATAGTGTTGCACAAAATTATCTTGAGGAAAGTAAAAAAACAGTAGAGTCAGATGTTCTTCTAATGAGTGTAGGTTTAAATAGAGCATCAATGCTTTTTTACTCAGATATAAATAGATTTAAAAATATAGTTAGATCTGAGAAAATTTTAAGAAGAGTTGATGATATTTATTTAATAGATAGCTCAGGCAATATAATTTTTTCTGATACAAATAATTCTGAAAATACATTTGTTTTGCCTTCTGAAGAAAATTTTACTAAAGCTTTAGATGCTGTTCCAGTAGATATTTCAAATAATATTCAAGAAAAAACATCTGTTATGATAAAATTAACGAATTTAATTGACACTTATCTTTATATTTCAAGAGATATAGAGCCTAAAATTTTAGAATATCTGGAGGAAACACAAGAGGCTGTAGATTTTTATTACTCTGTCGAAAGCAGCCAAACTGGAATTAAAATAACATTTGCGGTTATATATATAATTGTAGTTACACTACTCTTATTTCTTTCCACAATACTTGCAATCACTTTTGCAACAAGATTAACAAAACCAATTGTAAATTTAATTAGTGCCTCTGACAGCATAAGTAAAGGAAAACTAAGTGTTAAAGTTCCTGTCTTGGAGTCTGATGAAGAATTTAAAACTTTAAATCAAAATTTCAACAACATGATAGATAGATTAAAAAGACAACAGGATAAGCTATTAACGGCTGAAAGATATTCGGCTTGGGAGAGTGTTGCTAGAAAATTAGCACATGAGATAAAAAATCCTCTTACACCAATACAGTTATCTATAGACAGATTAAGAGAGAAATATTCAAAATTAATAAAAGATGGAAATAAGGAATTTAATGACTATCTTGAGACTATTAATAGGCAAATTGCAGATATAGAAAAGCTAGTAAATGAATTCTCAAATTTTGCAAGAATGCCTTCACCAGTTTTTAAAGAAATTAATTTGATTTCAATATTAGAAAGAGCAGTAAATTTTATTAAAATGAATTCAAATAACGAAATTCATATATACAACAAATCTAAAGATAAATTTTCAATGATTAGTGGAGACGAAGAACAGTTGTATAGAGCTTTTATAAATTTAATAAAGAATTCTGAGGAAGCAATTCTTGAAATTAAGAAAAAAGATGCGGATTTACAAGGAAAAATTCATATAGAATTTGACACTAATAATGACTATATAGAGGTTAAATTTAAAGATAATGGAATTGGCATCAAAGACACGAAACAAATAATGAATCCATATTTTACTACCAAAAAAGATGGAACAGGCTTAGGTCTCCCAATAGTGAGCAAAATTATCAATGAGCACTCTGGAGAATTTTCTATTTTAAATAATGTTAAAAAAGGTGCTGAAATACTTATTAGTATACCCATAAAAAAATGAAAAACGAAATTTTAGTTATAGACGACAACTCAGATATAAGATTTTTAATTTGTAATATTTTAAAAGAAAAAGATTATTTAGTAAGATCTGCTGCAAATTTTAATCAAGCTGAAATTGAAATAGATAAAAAATTACCGGATCTAGCTATTATTGATATTAAATTAGATAAAGGAGATAAAGATGGAATTGAATTATTAAAAAAAATTACAAAAAAAGATAAGTCAATTCCAATAATAATGATATCTGGACATGCAAACGTCCAACTAGCTGTTGAAGCAATTAGATTGGGTGCTTATGAGTTTATTGAAAAACCTTTTTCAACAGAAAAGATAGTAAACTATGTAAAAAGAGCTCTAGAGAGCTTTAAATTAAAAAAAGAGAAAGACACTATAGAAAGTAAACTTTTTTACTCTTTCGAATTAATAGGTAAAAGTCCAGAAATTTCAAAAATTAGAAAATTAATAGATAAACTTTCTATAACAGATAGTAGAGTTTTAATTACCGGACCTACTGGGAGTGGTAAAGAATTAGTAGCTAGAAAAATTCATAAAAATTCTTCAAGGTCAAATTCTCCTTTCATAGTTTTAAATTCATCTTTATTGCAGGAAAAAAAATATGAAAAACAACTCTTTGGAGAAGAATTTAGTGATGGTACTATATCTTACGGATTTTTAGAGATGGCTAATAAAGGCACATTGTTACTCGACGAAGTATCTGAAATTCCTTTAGAGACTCAAGCAAATATTTTAAGAGTTTTAATTGATCAGAAATTTAAAAGGATAAATGGGATGTCAAATATTAATGTTAATATTAGAATTATTTCTTCTTCTTCAAAAAATTTAAATGCATTAGTTTCTAGTGGAAAATTTAGGGAAGATCTATATCATAGGCTTAACGTAGTACCTATAAATTTGCCTTCTTTAAGCTCACGAACTGAAGATTTGCCACTACTGATAAACTATTTTAAATCTAAGTTATCAGAAATTAATGGAGTAACAGAGGTGGAAATTGATACTTCCAATGATAATTTATACACTTATGATTGGCCAGGTAATATTAGAGAATTAAGAAATTTGATTGAAAGAATTTCTATTTTAGCAGTAAATGAGAATTTTTTAGATACAAATAAATTAATAAATGATATTTTGTCAGAAAAAAATACTGAAGACTACAAGGAAGATATCATAAAGAAAGCAATGTCTTTTCCATTAAAAGAAGCAAGAGAAGAATTCGAAAAAAGATATTTATTGAATCAAATTAAAAAAAATCATGGTAATATTTCAAAAACTGCTGACCATATTGGCATGGAAAGATCTGCTTTACATCGAAAATTAAAATCTCTTGGAATAAAGGACCTTAATTAAAAATGAATATAATAATTTGTGGTGCCGGAAAGGTCGGGTTTTCTATTAGCAAGCAACTTGCTGCTCAGGGTCACTCTATAAGTGTGATAGATCAATCTAAAGAAGATATTAAAAAAATAAATGAAACCCAGGAGGTTAAGGGCATAGTTGGAAGAGCAACTTTGCCATCAGTCTTAGAAAATGCAGGAGCAGAAGAAGCTGACATGATAATAGCTGTCACCAAAAGTGATGAAACAAATATGATTGTATGTCAGTTAGCGAGCTCTTTATTTAATATATCGAAAAAAATTGCTAGGATACGTACAAAAGATTTCTTAGAAGGAAAGTGGACTAAACTTTATAACAAATCAAATATACCAATAGATGTAATAATATCCCCAGAAATTGAGGTCGCTAAATCTTTATTTAGAAGACTAGAAGCTCCTGGTGCTTCCGACAACGTTCCGTTTGCTGATGATAAAGTAAAAATGCTAGAAATTCATATAGAGAAAAATTGTCCATTATTAAACGTACCTCTAAAACAATTAACTGATAAATTCCCAGATTTTAAGGCAAATATTCTTGGCGCATTAAGAGATAATAAATTTATCTTTCTTAAAAAAAACGACATGATGAAAGAAGGCGATGAAGTTTATTTAGTGGTTAGTAGCAATCAATTAAAACAAATCTTAAAAGCTTTTGGACACGAAGAAAAAGTCGCTAAAAAAATTTTAATTATTGGAGGAGGAAATATTGGATTAAATCTTGCTAAATTATTAGAAGCTAACTTCGAAGGAGTAAGAATTAAGATTATAGAAAAAAACAAACAAAGAGCTGAAGAAATAGCTTCTGAACTTTCATCTTCTATTGTTATTAATGGAGATGCTCTTGATGAGGAAATTTTAAAAGAAGCAAACATAGAAGAGTCTGAAACTGTATTAGCTTTAACCAACGATGACGAAAACAATATTATGTCATGCGTTCTTGCCGAAAAAAGTAATGGAAAAAAAATCAACAAGAGAACAATTGCTATAGTTAATAAATCTAACTACAGTCTTCTTCAAAACTCATTAAATATTGATGACCTTGTTGATCCAAGAATGACAACAGTCTCTAGAATTTTAGAGCATGTCCACAGAGGAACTATTGGAACTGTTTACTCTTTACTAGATGGAGAATTTGAGTTTATAGAAGCAAAAATATTGGGAAAATCTGAACTACTAAATAAAAGTATAAAAGAAGCTAATCTACCAGAACACATAAGAATTGGAGCTGTTGTAAGGAAAGATGCTGTGCTTATACCAAGATCAGGTTTTATTTTCGACAAAGATGACCTAGTAGTATTGTTAGCGAAGAGAGAACATTTGCAAGAGGTTGAAAATATCTTTGCAGTTAGTTCAATCTAAATAATAATGAATTATAAAGGTATATTATATTATTTAGGTCTTTTTACTTTTCCTTTGGGATTTTTATCTTTTTTGAACATAATCTATTCCTCATATTTTGACTACTTTCTAAACACAGATTCTTATATATTAACTTTAGGGATATCGTTTTTCTTTGGTTTTCTCTGTCTTTTTATATCTAAAAATAGTTCCAAAGAAATTAATTTTTATGAGCAATTAACTTTAGTTATTTTAGTATACATCTTCTCCGCAATAATAATCTCTATTCCATTCTATTTTAGTAATTACCAAATTACATTTATAAACTCTTTATTCGAAGCATTTTCAGGACTAACTACAACAGGTTTTACCATTTTTAACAATATAAAATATCTAGATCCAACATTGATCATTTGGAGGTCATCTTCTCAATGGATAGGTGGTTTATATTTTATTATTTTTTTAATTTTATTTTTTACTAATAGTAAATTCAATTTTAAACTATCAGGTTTAATTTACTCTGAAGACAAATCATTAAATCCAGAAAAAAATATCAAAAAAGTATCGTTAAAAATTTTTTTAATATATCTTTCTTTAACCTTGTTAACTTTTCTCTTTTTTGAAATTTCTGGTTTAAGATTATTTAACAGTTTAAATTTAAGTATGACCACAGTATCATCAGGCGGTTTTTTACCAACAGACTCTTTAAATCTTATTATAAAAAATAACTTTCAAAAGATAATTTTAATTTTTTCATTATTGATTCCAATTTTAAGTATTTATTTTCTTTATAATATCTTTAATACGAGAACATTTTTTAAAAAACATTTTGAAGATTTTTCTATTTTAACATTAATAATAATAATATTTTTAATATTTTATTTAACAAATAATCATTTAGGATTCTTCAACACTATGATAAATGTTGTAAGCAGTATTAGTAATTCAGGAATTTCTTTAAATAAAATTACTGGAAATCTTTCTCTATTATTTATTTTTTTAACTCTTATAGGCGGTTCTATAAATTCTAATACATCAGGACTAAAATTCTTAAGAATCTTTATTCTTTTAAAATCTGCATTTTCCGAAATTTTTAGGATTGTTAAGCCAAATTATGTTATTGAAAAAAATATTCCTTTTTCAAATACTAAAATTAATAATGATATAATTAAAATATCTTTTTTTATCTTTATCTCTTTTTTTATAAGTCTTTTTATTTTATCTACATTATTACTTTTTGATAATATAACCTTTGAGAATGCTTTTAAATTATCAATTTTGACTCTAACTAATACAACGACTTCAGGTCTTTTTGATTTAGAAAGTCTTTTTTTTAGTAATTTATTAACAATCTCAAAAGTTTCAATTATAATATTTATGATAATAGGAAAAATTGAGTTATTATCTATATTATTATTGTTCAAAAAAATTTTAACAAAAAATTAAAATGTCTAAAATAATTATCATAGGTGCAGGGGCAATGGGTTCAGCTTTCGCTTTCCCTTGTTTAGATAATACTCATGACACCACTATTATCGGTACTCATTTAGAAAATGAATTTATAGACAACTTAAAGAAAAACAAAAACTTACATCCAGTTCTTGGAGTTAATTTACCTAAAGATATTAAAATACATAAATTTGATAAATTTAATGAACTATTTAAGTCAGATGTCGATTTAATCGTTTTAGGAATTAGCTCTAAAGGAATTGAATGGGCTTCAGAACAGCTGTTATTGGTAGCAAAAGAAAAAAAATTACCAAATATTCTTATGTTAACAAAAGGACTTAGCGTTTATGAAGATAAATATGAATTATTAGTCGATAAACTTAAAAGATTATTGAAATCACAAGGAGTAACGAACCTAAATATCTCTGCTGTTGGAGGACCTTGTCTTGCTGCCGGACTTGCAAATAAAGTTCATAGTAGTGTTGTAATTGCAAATGAAGAAATTCAAACTGCAAAAAAAATTGCTGATATGCTTAATACTAGTTATTATCACACTTCTTATTCAGACGATTTAAATGGAGTAGAAGTTTCAGCAGCAATAAAAAATATTTTTTCTATGGCAGTAGGTGCAGCCAGAGGTTTATCCAGCAATACAGTTTCAGATGAAGTGAGAGAAAAAAATTATTTAAATACTGCTTCTGCTTTAATTAAACAATCAATATATGAAATGGAAATATTTGTGGAACATTTAAAAGGAAGAAAAGAGACAGTAAAAGGATTAGCTGGGCTGGGAGATTTATATGTTAGTTCTGGTGGCGGCAGAAATGCAAAAATGGGAGCATATATAGGCGAAGGTTTTACTTTTTCTGAAGCAAAAAAAACAAAAATGAAAAATATAACTATCGAGGGAGCTGATCTTGCAAAAGAAATAGCTAAAAAAGTTAATAAAGACTTTAATCAAAAAAAATTACCTTTAATGCTCGGTATGATTAATGCAATTATTGAAGATAAAAAACTTGAACTTAACTGGGAGCTATTTAGGTGAGAAAGATTTTTACAATTTTAATTTTAAATATTTTAATATCAACTTTTTCTTATGCTAAAGATAAAATACTCATTAGTGGTTTTATTAATAAACAGTCACAAGTAAAAAGTGATATTGAGGTTATAAATCCTAAAAATAAAATTATAATTATTTATAATCATGGACAAAATACTAATGATACAGCTAAAAAGAGCGAATGTATTTGGGTAAACCAAATAAATAATCAAGCCTCATTAGTGGATGAGGTAGTTAATGGTAAAAAAATTATGGTTTATAATTTATGTTCAAATGATTTTGCTGGAGATATGTCACTGAAAAAAAATTGGTGGAAATCAAAAACTCCTTATGTAGGTAAACATAAATTAGATAAAAGAGTTGAAAAAAATTTAGAATTAGTTGAAAAATTTGTATCTATGGGTGTACCAAGGAAACAAATCATTATATCAGGTCATTCTTGTGGGGGTCTGTTAACTTTAATGCTATTATCTGCTCACCCTGAAAAAGTAGGCGGAGGGATATCATATATGCAAGCATGTTTTGGCAAACTTTCTTCTAAATATAAAGTAAAAAAAGTTGGTCCTGAAGCAGCCCTGGCTAAATTTGCTAAGAAAAATCCAGGTCCTGCTGAACTTAGAAATAGACAAATTAATAATATTAAAAATTCAAATAATGTATCTGTTCTAGCTTTTACACATCCTAAAGATAAGTGGGAGGGATTGTTGTCTGATTGGTTGGAAGAAGTCCCAGGAGTTAAAAGAATTGTTATTTCTGAAGATTATAAAATTAATGGAAAGTCTTGTGTTGTAAAAGGAGATAATTGGCAAGAAAACATTTCAGTTAGAAAAAATCCAGGCCATGAAATGAACCAGGGTTTATGTTTTCAATATTATAATTCTGAAATATTAAAATATATAAAAGGTAGGATTTCATGAAAAAAATTTTAATAATATTTTTAATATTATTTAGTAATCCTCAATTATTAGCTAATGACAATCAAGACTTAAAAGCTACTACTAGTATTTCTGATCAACTCAAAACTTTACAAAATCTATATAAGTCTGGTGAATTAAGTGGATATGAATATGAAAAAGAAAAAAAAAGAATTTTAAATAAGTAATATGAAAAAATTTATAATATCTATTGATGCAGGCACTACATCAAATAGATCGATTTTATTCGATCTAAGAGGAAAACCTATTTATTCAGCACAAAAAGAATTTACCCAATATTTCCCTAAAAGTGGTTGGGTAGAGCATGATCCAGATGAAATTTGGAAAACAACTATTAAAACATTAAAAGATGTAATTGCTAAAGCTAAAAAATTAAGAGGAAAAATTTTAAGTATAGGGATCACAAATCAAAGAGAAACAACAGTCCTATGGGATAAAAAAACTGGAAAGACTGTTTATAAAGCAATTGTTTGGCAAGACAGAAGACAAGAAGAGTTTTGTAAGAAATTAAGAAAACAAAATAAAGATACAATGATTTTTAATAAGACTGGTTTATTAATTGACTCATATTTTTCTGGAACAAAAATCAAATGGATCTTAGACAATATTCCAAGAGCTAAACATTTAATGAATAAAAAACAATTGTTATTTGGAACAATTGATAGTTATTTGATTTGGAAACTTACTAAAGGTAAAGTACATGCAACAGACGCAACTAACGCTAGCAGAACTATGATTTTTAACATTTCATCTAACAAATGGGACGATACAATCTTAAAACTTTTAAAAATTAAGAAACATATTCTTCCCGAAGTAAAAGATTGTGCGGACGACTACGGCGAAACCCATTCAACAATAACTGGTATATCAATACCAATAAATGGTGTTGTTGGTGATCAACAATCAGCTACGATAGGTCAATGCTGTTTTGAGCCAGGCTCTTTAAAAAGTACCTACGGGACAGGCGCGTTTGTTTTGCTAAATACTGGTAGTAAGAAGATTTATTCAAAAAATAGATTGTTAACTACAATTGCCTATAGAATTAATGGGAAAACAACTTATGCTATGGAAGGATCAATCTTTATTGCAGGCGCAGGAGTTCAATGGCTTAGAGATAGAATGAAATTTTTAAAGAAAGCAGCTGAAACAGAAAAAATCCTAAAGTCTTTACAAACTAATAATGGAATTTATTTAGTTCCTGCATTTACTGGCTTAGGAGCACCTCATTGGAATGCTAACTCAAGAGGTGTTTTAAGTGGAATAACTAGAGATACAAGTCCAAAAGAAATTATCAGAGCTACAATAGAGGCTGTTGCTTATCAAACTCATGATTTATTTGAGGCAATGAAACATGACGGTCTAAGACCAAAAATAGTAAAAGTTGATGGTGGAATGGTGATGAATAACTGGTTTTCACAATTTTTATCAGATGTAGTTAATGTAAAAGTTTTAAGACCGAAAGTTCAAGAAACGACTGCAGCTGGTGCGGCATTTATGGCGGGACTTAAAATAGGTGTTTATAAATCCCTTCAAGATATTTCTAAAAATTGGCATTTAGATAGAAATTTTTCTCCAAAAATGAAAAATAAACAAAGAATTAAATTAATCAGGGGCTGGTCTATTGCTATAAAGAGAACTTTAATTAACTAATTCAATCTTTAGTTGTAAAAGAAATATCTGTACAATTTTCCTGTATTTTGTTTCAATTAAGAAAATAATAAACAACAACGGGGGAATTAATGTTTAAAACATTGAAAACAATATTAGCTGTTGCTGTTACATCTTCTCTTCTTTCAACTTCTATTTATGCAGATGCTATAAATAAATGGGCAAGTGGAGAATTTAGTCTTTCTACTCTATCCAAAAAAGAGAGAGTTGCAGAGCTAAAATGGTTCCAGGATGCTGCGAAGCCGTTCAAAGGAATGTCTATCAAAGTGTTATCTGAAACTATTCCAACACACGAGTATGAGTCAAAAACTTTAACAAAAGCTTTTGAGGAAATTACTGGGATTAAAGTTAATCACCAGTTACTTGGTGAAGGGGATGTAGTAATGGCTGTTCAAACACAAATGCAAACTAACGTTAGTATCTACGACGCGTATATCAATGACTCTGATTTAATTGGTACTCATGCTAGAATGCAACAAGCTGTTAACCTTACAAAATGGATGGCTGGAGAAGGTAAAGATGTAACTTTACCAACTTTAGATTTAGACGATTTTATTGGTAAGCAGTTTACTACAGGACCGGATGGCGATTTATACCAAATGCCTGACCAACAATTTGCTAACCTTTACTGGTTTAGAAAAGATTGGTTTGACAGACCTGAAATCAAAAAAGGTTTTAAAGCCAAATACGGTTATGATTTAGGAGTACCTCTTAATTGGTCTGCTTATGAAGACATCGCTAAATATTTCTCAGAAGATGTGAAAAATATTGATGGTGTTAGAATATATGGTCACATGGACTACGGTAAAAGAGCTCCCGACCTAGGTTGGAGAATGACTGATGCGTGGTTATCAATGGCTGGAGCAGGTGATGTAGGTAAACCTAATGGAATACCAGTAGACGAATGGGGAATAAGAATGGAAAAAGGTTCTTGTAACCCTGTAGGAGCTTCAGTAACAAGAGGTGGAGCTGCTAACGGCCCTGCTGCTGTATACGCAATCAGAAAATGGGATGAGTGGTTAAGAAACTACGCCCCTCCAGGTGCTGCGGCTATGGATTTCTATCAGTCTCTACCGTCACTATCTTCTGGAAACGTTGCTCAGCAAATTTTCTGGTACACAGCTTTCACAGCTTCTTTAGTAGGAAAAAACCCTAATAATAAAGTTGTTGATGCTAATGGTAAACCGTTATGGAGAATGGGTCCGTCACCAAAAGGACCTTATTGGGAAGAAGGCATGAAGCTTGGATATCAAGATGCTGGATCATGGACATTATTTAAGTCTACACCAGTTAAAAATAGAAAAGCTGCATGGTTGTATGCTCAATTCGTTGTATCAAAAACAGTAGATCTTAAGAAAAGTCACGTTGGTTTAACTATTATAAGAGATAGTTCAATCGATCATAAATCATTTACTGACAGAGCAGGTGATTTAGGTGGACTTGTAGAGTTCTATAGATCAAACAACAGAAATATTTGGTCACCAACAGGTGTAAACGTTCCGGATTATCCGAAACTTGCACAAATCTGGTGGCAACAAATTGGAGATGTAAACTCAGGTGCGTTTACTCCACAACAAGCTATGGATCGTCTTGCAGAGGAGATGGACTTAGTTATGTCACGTATGGAAGCTGCTGACAAAGGTAGCAATGCATACGGTGGATGTGGACCAAGACTTAATAAACCAAGAGAAGCTTCTTATTGGTTAAATAAGAAAGGTTCACCAAAAGCTAAACGTAACGAGAAACCTCAAGGAAAAACTGTTCCATACGCGAAAGCTTGGAAGTAGTAAGAGGTTAATCTAAATTTAAAAGGGGGCACGATCTGCCCCCTTTTTTTAAAATAAAATTTTGTATTATGAGTCTAGAATTAAAAAACGTAGAAAAAAAAGTTGGAATAGCCACTCATATTTATCCTACAAGCCTTAAATTAGAAAAAAATACTATAAATGTACTTCTTGGTTCGACATTGGCTGGAAAGACAACATTAATGCAAATAATGGCAGGATTAGATAAACCCTCTTCGGGCGAAATATGGTTTAACGGAGAAAATGTTACTGGCATGAAGGTTCAAAAAAGAAATTGTTCGATGGTTTATCAGCAATTTATTAATTACCCAAATTATACGGTGTATGAAAATATTGCATCTCCATTAACAATAACGGGTGTTAAAACAGATGAAATTAAACAAAGAGTTGGAAAGGTAGCTGAGCTTTTAAAATTATCAGCAATGCTTGATAAAAAACCTGATGAATTGTCAGGTGGTCAACAACAAAGAACAGCTTTAGCAAGGGCTTTAGTCAAGGACTCAGATTTAATTTTACTGGATGAACCTCTGGCAAACTTAGACTTTAAGTTAAGAGAGGAATTGCGGGAAGAACTACCAAAATTGTTTGAAAATAGAGATTGTATAGTAGTTTATGCAACAACAGAGCCATCAGATGCTTTGATGATAGGTGGTAATACAGCAACTATACTAGAAGGCAAAGTTATTCAGTATGGAAAAACTTTAGAAGTTTATAATAAACCTGAAAATTTAATTTCAGCTAAAGTTTTTAGTGATCCACCAATGAATATAGCTGAAATCACAAAAATTGGAGATAATTGTAAATTTGTTAACAATAATGTTCAGTGGAAATCGTTTAAGAAAATTAAAGATGGAACTTATAAAATTGGCATAAGACCACACAATATCACTACATACAAAGAGGGAAATAATTCAGTCGAAATTAATGGAAAAGTGCAGATTTCAGAACTTAGTGGTTCAGAAAGTTTAATACATTTTACTAATGGTAACTTAAGTTGGGTTTCATTATCTAACGGTACACAACAAAAAAACGTTGGAGAAGATACTAAACTTTACATGAATACAGATGAGTTTTTATATTTTGATCAAAATAACAGATTGGTAAACAATGGCTAAAATTACTTTAAAGGATTTAAGTCACAGTTATTTAGAAAAACAAAATAACAATTCTGATTGGGCTTTAAGAGATGTTAATATTGATTGGAAAGATGGTGGCGCTTATGCACTATTAGGCCCATCAGGTTGTGGCAAGACAACTTTATTAAATATTGTTTCAGGTTTATTAAAACCAACGAAGGGTAGAGTTTTATTTGATGATAAAGATATGACATCATTTAGCCCTGTTGAAAGAGATATTGCCCAAATATTTCAGTTTCCAGTTATTTATGACACTATGTCTGTCTATGATAATTTAGCTTTTCCGTTAAAAAATAGAGGTCTTTCAGACTCTGAGGTTGCATCTAAAGTTAGGGAAATTGCCGGAATGCTCGAATTGACATCCACGCTAAACAATAGAGCATCTGGATTAACAGCTGATGGTAAACAAAAAATTTCCTTAGGTAGAGGACTTGTCAGATCAGATGTAAATGTAATTATGTTTGATGAACCATTAACTGTTATAGACCCGCATTTAAAATGGGTTCTGAGATCTAAATTAAAAGAGCTGCATCAAAAAATTAATCGAACTATGATATATGTAACACACGATCAAACGGAAGCCTTAACTTTTGCAGATCAAGTTGTAGTTATGCATGAAGGTCAAATCGTTCAAACCGGAACACCTGTTGAACTATTTGAGAAACCTAAACATACTTTTGTTGGACATTTTATTGGTTCACCTGGAATGAATATACTTCCTTGTGAGATTAAAAATGGCGAAATAAGTTTTAGTGGTCAAAAAATCCAAAGTCATAAAGCTGTAAAAAAATCAAATTTTAGTAAAACACAAATAGGCATTAGACCAGAATTTATAAATTTTTCAAAAGATGGGATTCCAGTTAAAATTAAAAGAGTAAGTAATACAGGAAGACATAAAATTGTTGATACAGTATGCGATGAGGGAAATATTAAAATATTATCCAACGCTTCTACTGAAATTCCAAGTGGAAGCGCTCATATAACTTTTAATCAAAAATATACTTATGTTTATGGAGATAGCTGGATTATAGAATAATGAATAAAACTATAAATCAAAAAGCTTGGTATTTTGTAATTCCTGTATTTATTCTAGTGGCATTTAATGCAGCTATTCCATTAATGACTGTAGTAAATTATTCATTTCAAGAAACTTTTGGAAATAACGTTTTTGCATGGGAAGGAACAAGATGGTTTAAACAAATTTTACTGTCAGAAAGATTTCATGCAGCATTAGGAAGACAAATAGCATTTACTTTCATTATTCTCTTAATTCAAATACCTCTTGGAATTGCAATTGCTTTAACAATGCCAAAAAAAGGTTGGGGTGTTCCTGTTTGTTTAATTCTAATGTCCATGCCTCTTCTAATACCCTGGAATGTTGTTGGAGCAATGTGGAATATATTTGCTTTACCTGATATTGGTTTTTTAGGTCATTCTTTAAATGCATTGGGTTTTGATTATAATTTTACACAACAACCTGGTGATGCATGGTTTACAACAATTTTAATGGATGTTTGGCATTGGACGTCATTAGTAGTTCTTTTATCTTACGCAGGTCTAAATTCAATTCAGCCTGCGTATTATCAAGCTGCAGAAATCGATGGTGCTAGCAGGTGGGCAACTTTCAGATATATAGAATTACCGAAAATGAAAAAGGTTTTAACTTTAGCAATTTTATTAAGATTTATGGATAGTTTCATGATTTATACCGAACCATTTGTTTTAACAGGCGGTGGGCCAGGAAACACTACTGCATTCTTATCAATTGATTTAGTAAAAATGGCTTTAGGTCAATTTGATTTAGGACCTGCAGCTGCAATGTCATTAATCTATTTCTTTATTGTTCTTTTGGTGTGTTGGGTTTTTTATAATTTAATGATGAAAAATGAGGCGCAATCATGAAAAAATATAAATGGTTAGTACCTACATTATATATAATTTTTTTAATGTTACCGATCTATTGGTTAATAAATATGTCATTTAAAACAACCACTGAAATTATAAATACTTATTCTTTATGGCCTCAGAAATTTACAACAGAAAATTATGTAAAAATCTTTACAGATAGCACCTGGTATATGGGTTACGTTAACTCAATTACTTATACTGTATTCAATACCTTTATTTCTGTTGCTGCAGCCTTACCAGCAGCGTACGCATTTTCTAGGTATAAATTTTTAGGTGACAAGCATTTGTTCTTTTGGTTGTTAACCAATAGAATGGCTCCGCCAGCTGTATTTGCTTTACCCTTTTTTCAGTTTTATTCTTCTGTGAACTTATTTGATACCCATATAGCTGTTGCCTTATCTCACTGCCTATTTAATATCCCTTTAGCAGTTTGGATATTAGAAGGTTTTATGTCTGCAGTTCCAAAAGAGTTGGATGAAACAGCTTACGTAGATGGATATTCATTTGGAAGATTTTTCTTTAAAATTTTTGTTCCAACGATAGCTGCTGGAATAGGTATTACAATGTTTTTCTGCTTCATGTTTTCTTGGGTTGAACTTTTATTGGCTAAAACATTAACAGCAACAGCAGCTAAACCAATTGCGGCTACAATGACCAGAACCGCAAGTACTTCTGGTTATGAACTCGGCTTATTAGCAGCGGCAGGAACTTTAACAATAATACCAGGAGCAATCGTGATATACTTTGTGAAAAATTATATTGCAAAAGGATTTGCGATGGGAAGGGTTTAATGTTTACTAAATTATATGCAGCTACTTGGGGAGATGTTGGAAAAGCAAAAGAAAAAGGTTTTTTTGATTTTGATTTATTTTCTTGGATGGCATGGACTTGGCAAACTGCTTCTTTTTTTATTTTCATAGCTTTATGTATAACAGTAATGCTTATTTGGGAAAAAAAGGTTCCTGGAGGTTCTCCTAGAAAAGGTATTTTAGGTTTAGACACCACTAGAGGAGATAGGCTTTTTATTTCTTTACTTGGAAGTGCATTTATTCATCTAGGTTGGCTTGCTTTAGTAGGAAGTTTATTGTGGGTTGGAACAATTCTTTGCATTGGATATGCAATAATAGTTTTTAGATATGTTTAATTAGAAATCTTAATTAAATTTTCAATAGGTTTTTTATAAATAAACTTAAAATTATTGTTACAACAGTGAGGTATTGTCCAAGTAAAACAATATAAAAATATTACAACAATCATAATTTTATTTATTTTTGCATCATTTAATTTTATTTTTATGGTTCTATTTTGGACAAAATAGAAGAATATAATAATTGAAGATAAATAACTCCAAAACATATATCTCCCAAAATCTGCACCGATGTAATAAACGGGTAAAGTAAAAAATATTAAAAGAGAAAAAATTAAGAGTGGTGAAAAGTTTTTAATCTTATTTTCCTTAAATTCTGAAGATTTTAATAAATATCCTAAAGGCCCAAAAGCCAAAATAAATGATATCAAATAAAATAACTGATAACCATCTCTAGTCCATATTGTATTTACTAAACTTTTTTCATATGAAAGTGACCATGTTAATGACTCTAAGTAATCAAGCTTTCCACAATTTGGTAAAAATTCTTTAATAGACAGACATATCATTTCCACCGAATTTGAATTAATTGAGGAATAATTTAAAATGATGAGAGTAATTAATATTAAGGAAGATCCAATCCAGAAAAGCTCTAAAGTTAATTCTTTAATATTCCGTTTTATATTGGTTAAAATAAATATTGTAACAAGGTAGGGTGTATAGAAAATAAAACCAGAATGAGTAAATGTTGTAATTAAAAAAACAAAAAATAAAAAAAACTTTTGATTTTTAAAATTTAAGTTATTTAAAAAGTGAATAACTATCAATATAAAAGCTAAAAATAAAATATCTTTTCTTCCAGAAATTTTTTGTTCCATAACTGGATAAAGAAAAGATAACGGAGATAGTATAGTAAGCAAAGTAATAAAGTTAAATTTAATCTTTTTAATTATTTTAAATAATAGAAAATAAAATATAGAGTATAAAAAAATAATTAGAGTGAGAACAAGTGAGTCTAAAGGAATTTTAAATAAATTATAAAACTGAAATAAGACTTCACCCGCTAAACCTCTTCTGACAAAGCCTCCCTGGTAATTAATAAGCCAATCACTATATTGATTAGGAGATCTTTCTTGGATAAAATTATAAGAATTAAAAATTATTACAACAAAAGATATTCCAAGCAGTATATAAATAAACTTTTGTATGTTAAATTGATTAACAGATTTAGGATTTTTATTCATTTTGTTATATGAATTTTTATTAATTATGTTATTAACACACTATACAATAAAATAATTTAAATTTTTATGTTAAAAATAGGAATTAATGGTTTCGGGAGAATAGGTAGATTGATATTAAGAGCTATTCTTGAAAATTATCAAAATAAAATAGAAGTTGTTGCGATTAACGATTTGGGATCAATAGAGACAAATGCTCATCTTATTAAGTATGATAGCACCCATGGCACAATAAATGATGATGTAAAAATATCTAAAGATGGATTTAAGGTATCAAATCAAAATATAAAAGTTTTTGCTGAGAGAGATCCAGCAAATATTCCATGGAGAAAAGTAGGAGCTGATGTTGTGCTTGAGTGTACTGGTATTTTTCTAGATAAAGCATCATCCGGAAAACATATCAAGGCTGGTGCAAAAAAGGTAATAATTTCTGCACCTGCAAAAGATGTAGATTTTACAATTGTTCAGGGAGTTAATAGCAAGGAATTAAAAAAAAATCATAATATTGTTTCAAATGGTTCTTGTACGACCAATTGTTTAGCACCAGTTGCAATGGTTCTAGAGAAAACATTTGGAATTAATTATGGCTACATGACCACTATTCATAGTTATACAGGAGATCAAAAACTACTTGATACACTCCATAAAGATTTGAGAAGAGCGAGATCAACTGAAGGTTCTATGATCCCGACATCAACGGGAGCCGCTAAAGCCATGAGTTTAGTTTTACCAAGCTTAAAAGGAAAATTAGATGGAACAGCCATTAGGGTACCCACACCAAATGTTTCATTAATAGATTTAACTTTGGTTACCGAAAAAGAGGTTACGAATGAAAGCATAAATAATGCAATGATAAAAGCTGCAGAAGGGGAATTAAAAGGAATTTTAGGTATAAATCAAAAGCCTTTGGTTTCAAAAGATTTTAACCACAATAAACACAGTTCAATTTTTGATGTAACACAAACCCAGGTCATTAAAGGAAAGTTTAGCAGAGTTTTATCTTGGTACGATAATGAATGGGGATTTTCAAATAGAATGTGTGATACCGCTTTACAGATAGCGACATTAATTTAGAATAAGAAAATCTAAAATTTATATGAAAAATATTCTAGTCACTGGTGGTGCAGGCTATATAGGCAGCCATATAGTAGAACAATTAATTAGATTAAAAAAAAAAGTTGTAGTAATTGATAATTTAAGCACTGGATTTAAAAACTTTTAAATAAAAAGTCAAAATTTTATAAAAAAAATATTTTAAGTACTAAAAAAATTAAGCAAGTCATATTAGATAATAAAATAGACTCGGTCATTCACCTCGCTGGTAGTCTAAGTATTAATATTGGTGAAAAATATCCAAGAAAGTATTTTAAAAACAATGTAATAGGAAGCAAAAATTTATTAGAAGCATGCAAAGGAACAAAAGTAAAAAATTTTTTATTTTCTTCATCTGCAGCGGTTTATAAGGACGGATTGTATAAAGTTTCAGAAAATTCAATACTCAAACCTAAAAGTGTTTATGGAAAAACTAAATTACAAGCAGAAAAAGTAATTAAAAAAGAATGTAAATTTCATAAAATTAATTATGGCATTCTAAGATTTTTTAATGTTGTTGGAGCAAGTTCATCAGGTAAAATAGGTTTAATAAATAAAGGTGGTCATTTATTTAAAAATTTTTCTAGCGAAATTCTAAAAAAAAAACCAAAGTTTAAAATCTATGGAAGGAATTACAATACACCAGATAAAACAACAATAAGAGACTACATCCATGTATCAGACCTTTCTGAAATCCATATTAAAGTTTTAAAAAAAATTTCTAAAACAAATAAATCAACAATTTTAAATTGTGGATATGGAAAAGGTATATCAGTCCTTAGAGTTCTTAAAGAATTTAAGAAACATGCTAAAAGCAATATAAAAATAATTTTTCTTGGGAGAAGAAAAGGGGATATGGAAAAAATAATTGCTAATAATAAAAAATTGCTTAAATTTATTAAATGGAAGCCTAAATATGAAAAATTGAAGATTTTAGTAAAAAGTTCAATTGTTTGGGAAAAAAAGATTTAACTTAACTTAAGATTTTTTTCTGCGTCTTCAATCAATTTTAAAGTACTTGGTGGTATATCGCTATTATCGACTCTTTTTTTTGCTTTTATTTGGGTATTGACCTTAACTTCATTTATTTTATTAACAGCATTTAAAATTTCATTAATAGAATATTTTTCTTCCATTATGAGCCAACTTTATAGAGTCTTATCATATTAGTCATAGTCGCATTGCCAAAAGGCAAACCCGCTGTGATAATAACAAAATCATTCTTTTTAATAGATTTATCTTTTTTAATTATTTGCCGGGATATATTTATCATATCTTTCCATCCACTAGCATCTTTACTTTTTATAGATTGAACGCCCCACAATAAAGACATTTGTCTACTTACTGTTATATTTGGAGATATAGTTATAATCTTAACTCTAGGTCTTACTGCTGATACTAATTTTGCAGTAGTACCTGAATTAGAAAAAGCAATTATTGCTTTTACAGATGGGTTGTAAGCAAGATCTTTTACAGATAATACAATTGATTTTATAGGATCTCTCTTAACTTCAATAGAACTCTTAAAATCTTCAATGTGCTCTTTTTTATATTTTTCTGTTGAAACAATAGTTTTAAACATTGTTTTTACTGCTTGTACTGGATATTTCCCTACCGCTGTTTCAGCAGATAGCATTACAGTATCAGCACCCTGAAATATTGCAGTAGCAATATCATTTATTTCCGCTCTGGTTGCTGTAAAATTATTTATCATACTTTCAAGCATCTGTGTAGCTACTATGACTGCTTTAGAATTGCTATTACATTTTTTTATTATTCCCAATTGTATTTTTGGAACTTCGCTATGGCCTACATCTAAGGCCAAATCTCCCCTTGCTATCATAATTGCATCCGAAGCTTTAATAATTTCATCAATATTTTTAACTGCTAACTTATTTTCAATTTTTGAAATTATACCAATTTTTTTTCCCAATAATTTTTTCGCCTTATAAATTAATTTTGCATTTTCAACATAAGATAAAGCAACCCATTCACAACCCAGTTTTTTTGCAAGTTTAATATCTAGTTTATCCTTTTTAGTAAAATTATTAAAAGGTATCGATAGATTTTTAATATGAACACTTTTCATATCGTTTATTGTAAAGTCTTGACTTAAATTTTTCGTTATAATTGATAAGGAATTACTTTTAATCACCTTAAAAGCATATTTTCCATCATCAACTAGGATAATATGGTTTTTTTTTATCTTTTTTAGTAGCTTTGGATAGGGTAATGTTACTCTACTTTTATCACCAAGTTTATTTTTTAAATCAAAAGTAAAAAATTGATTTTTTTTAATAACTTGATTTTTTTTCTTAAATCTTCCAATACGGATTTTTACTCCTTGCAAATCACCTATAATAGATACTTTTTTTGATGTTTTCTTTTCTAAGCTTCTTATTTGCTGAATAATTTTTTTAATATTTGTTAAATCGTGACTAAAATTAATTCTAAAAGCATCTACACCCAAATTAATGATCTTTCTTAAGATACTTAATGAGCTTATAGATGGTCCTATAGTAGCTATAATTTTTGCTTTTTTTTCCATTGTTTTAAGAATTATTTACATTATCATCAATTTTTTTAAATGAAACAAGTCTTTCATGAAATAGAAATTAATACTAATGGACAGAAACTTTACGATTTTACATCTGAAGTAAAAAAATGGATTAAAAAAAATGAATTTTTCAATGGTATTATTAATTTGAGCATTTTACATACTAGCGCTTCATTAATTATACAAGAAAATGCTGATCCTGATGTTCAAAAAGATATTTTAAGTTTTTTTAATAAATTGGTTCCTATGGATAGAAGCTATATTCATGACACTGAGGGAAAAGATGATATGCCTGCACATTTAAAAACTATTCTTACCTCTACTCAACTTTCTTTATCAATTAAAAATAATAATTTAATTTTAGGAACATGGCAGGGATTATACTTATTTGAACATAGAATTGAAAAGCATGTGAGGAAAATAAATTTTCATTTTCTAGGAAATTAATAAATATAAAATTATTTTTCCCAGTCAAATTTAGGGAAAGTACCAAAAACTTGTAAAACTTTATCTGACCATTGGTTACAAACTTTTGCGTAATCATTATCACTAGTGTTCAGACATTTTAAATAAGAAATTTTTTTTTCATCTTTTTTATAAACAGCAATATCAATAGGTGGTCCAACTGTAAGATCACTTTTAAGAGTTGAGTCCATAGAAATTAATGCACACCTTGATGCATCTCCAATAGAAACATTTGGAGTTATTACTCTATCTAAAATAGGTTTACCGTACTTAACTTCACCTATTACTAAGTAAGGCTTACTATCAGCAGGTCTAATATAGTTGCCTTGAGGATAAACCATGTACAGTTCTAGTTGTTGTCCTTTTATCTGTCCTCCAATAATAAAAGTGGATCCCAATACTAGACTATCCGTATTTACTCCATCAGGGGATGAGTGTTTAACATTTAGTTTTCCAATATATGATGCAATCTGTTCAAAATCTTTACAAGTATTCAAACTTAATGAGTTATCTTTTTCTTTGATGTCATTTTCTAATGATTTAAAAACTGCTTGAGAGGTAGCTAAATTTCCGGATGTTACAATAATTACTGTTCTATCTCCTACGTCATAAGTTAACATCTTTGAATATATATTGACGTTATCTAGACCAGCATTAGTTCTTGAGTCCGATGCCAAAACCACCCCTTCATTTGTTTTTATACCCACACAATAAGTCATATCAATTTTTAAAATATTTAACCTATTTTAAATAATCCAAATTTCACATGCCAGTCATCTATTTCTTGCATTTGATTTATTACCTAAATAATTAATAAATTTCCTTATGGTTGATATATGGAAAAAATATAACTCTAGCAAGTCTTATGATGAGTATTTTAACTTAGATAATAAGCTTAGAAAACAAGCAAAAACCATGTCAGGTATCTTAGAGAGATATGGAATAAAAAAATTAAATGAAATTGAGAAAAATTGTCAGAGCACTATTAACGCGAGAGGTATTAATTTTAAAGTTTATTCTGCTGACAAAAGACAAGACAAAAAAAAATGGCCTTTAGATATCATCCCAAGAATAATAGAAAAAAAAGAATGGAATAAAGTTTCAAAGGGATTACTACAAAGAGTAAAGGCGCTCAATCTTTTTATAAATGATGTGTATAATGAAAAAAAAATCTTTAAGGAAAAATTAATTCCTGATGAATTGGTTTTCAAATCTCCTTATTATTTAAAACAATGTGAAGGATTTTCACCTAAGCACAAAGCTTGGTCTAATATATCAGGCGTTGACTTAATTAAAAATAAAGACGGAGAATTTTTAGTCTTAGAGGATAATTTAAGAGTTCCATCAGGTGTATCTTACATGCTTGAAAATCGTATGGTGATGAGAGATGTTTTTCCAGAATTATTTACAAGATACAAGGTATCCTCCATTCATCAATATCCAAATAAACTTTATAATTGTATGCAAGAATGTGTACCGAATAAAACTAAAAATCCTCATATGGTTTTACTTACACCAGGTGTATATAACTCTGCTTATTTTGAACATGAATTTTTAGCTGATCAAATGGGTATAGCTTTAGTCGAAGGAAAAGATTTATTTGTAGAAAAAGATTACGTTTACATGAAAACAGTTAGAGGTCCATTAAAGGTAGATTGTATTTATAGAAGAATAGATGATAATTTTCTTGATCCAAAAACTTTTTATAAGAAATCACTTTTAGGTGTTGCTGGTCTCTTTAAATCTTGGATCAAAGGTAATGTAGGAATAGTCAACGCACCTGGAACAGGAATCGCAGACGATAAAGCTATTTATTCATATGTTGGTGAGATGATAAAATTTTACTTAAATGAGGAACCGAAAATTAATCAAGTTGAAACTTTTTTATGTAGAAATAAAATAGAAAGAGAGCATGTCTTAGAGAATATTTCAGAACTAGTTGTAAAACCAACGAACGGATCTGGAGGAAACGGTATTATGATAGGACCTAAAGCTTCAATAAAAGAAAAAAACGATTTTATAAATAAAATTAATAAAGATCCAAAAGGTTATATTGCTCAACCACTTGAAGTTTTGTCAACAACTCCTACAATTTCAGAAAACTCAATTGAACCAAGACATCTTGATTTAAGACCGTTCGTTCTTAGTGGCAAAACTTCATGGGTTACAACTGGTGGCCTTACTAGAGTAGCTCTTCGAAAAGGAAGCACTATAGTTAATAGTTCACAAGGCGGTGGTTCAAAAGATACTTTGGTTATAGAAGTATAATCTTACTATTTTTGTGTTAAAAGTTTAAATGTATTCAAATTCTTCTATTTTAATATTTACTGATTTAGATGGAACACTTTTAAACAGAGATACTTTTAAGTTCGACAGTATTAAAATTTTCCTAAACGAGTTAAAAAAC
This sequence comes from uncultured Pelagibacteraceae bacterium, assembly GCA_902581775.1. GTDB lineage: Bacteria > Pseudomonadota > Alphaproteobacteria > Pelagibacterales > Pelagibacteraceae > Pelagilacustribacter. The sequence continues at coordinate 28,456 of CACHPJ010000004.1, forward strand.
AAAAATATTATAATTATACCAAATTCTAGTAAAACCGAGGATGAAATAATAGAATTTAATAATGAAGCCAACTTTAAATTTCCATTTATCAGTGAAAATGGATCAATTATCCATAACCTAAATTTTTTAAGTAGCGAATTCCCAAACAAAATTATGCTAGCTAAAAATGTTTATGAAATTCAAAATATTTTTGATAAAAATATAAATCAAGATTTAAAATCTAAATGTAAAGTTATTTCAAATCTATCAACGCCAGAACAAATTCAAATATTTGGTTTACCAAAAAATAAGCTTAAGCAGGTATTTAAGAGAACATGTACAATACCGATAAAATTTGAGGGAAATAACAAGGAAAAATTACGTTTAAAAAATATTTTATTAGAAATCGGTTTAGATTTTAAAGATGGGGGGAGGGTTTTAAATTTAGGTGATAGAGTTAATAAAGCTGATGCCATGAAGAAAATAATTTTTATGCTTGAAAATAAATTTAAATCCAAACCTAAAACTATAGCAGTAGGCGATAATCATAATGACTTAGAGATGCTTAAAATTTCTGATATACCTTGTTTGGTAAAAAATGATAAGTTTATAAATAAAGATCTACAAATTAAAAATTTGATAATATCAAAACAAACTGCACCAGAGGGGTGGGTAGAGATTGTCAAATTGGCACTAGAAAAAATAAAATAAAAGGAATAAGTTTTGTTATGGGTGATTTTTCTCAAAATGGAATAATTTCAAATCTCCACGATTTTGGGACTAAAACTACAGCTGATATAGAAAAAGAATTATTAAAATTTTCCGAAGAAAGAAAAATGGAATTAATTTTACCAAGTCTATATTCTGAGCTAAAAGGAGATGCATTACCTAATATTGTAAAACAAATTGGAGAAACAAAATATCTTAACCACATCATTATTGGTTTAGATAAGGCTTCAAAATCAGAGGCTATCAAGGCTTGGAAATTTTTCAAAAGTTTAAATACACCTTTTACAATCTTATGGAATGATGGACCTAAATTAAAAAAATTACATGAAGAACTTAAAGAGAAAGGTTTAGCACCGAGCGATTCGGGAAAGGGAAGAAATGTTTGGTATTGTCTTGGTATGTGTATTGCAAGAGATGAAGCTAGATCTGTTGCTCTTCACGATTGTGATATTAAAACTTATGATAGAAGAATGCTAGCAAAGTTATTTTATCCTGTTGTAAATCCTTTTTTTAACTTTGAGTTTTGTAAGGGATATTACCCAAGAATAGCTAATGGGAAAATGAACGGTCGAGTTGCAAGATTACTTGTGTTTCCTTTATTAACTGCTTTAGAAAAAACTATTGGAAGAAGTGATTATTTAGAATTTATGAAATCATTCAAATATCCTCTCGCAGGTGAGTTTTCATTTAGAAGAAATGTTTTACCAGAGCTTAGAATATCATCAGACTGGGGTATTGAAGTTGGTATTTTGTCAGAAATGCAAAGAAATTTTTCTCCCCAAAATATTTGCCAAGTTGATTTAGCTGACAAATATGATCACAAACATCAGGACTTATCAGCAAATAATGAAAACAAAGGTCTATCAAGAATGTCTTTAGATATTGTTAAAACTTTAATTAGAAAACTAGCAACACAAGGAAATACTTTTAGCCCTGAGACTTTTAGATCATTAAAAGCTACATATTATCGATATGCATTAGATTTAATTGACATCTATAGGAGCGATGCTGAAATGAATGGTTTTAAATTCGATTCTCATACTGAGGAAAAAACAGTAGAGTTATTCGCTTTAAATATAATGAAGGCCGGCGATTCTTTTTTAAAAAGTCCTATGGATACGCCGTTCATACCTACATGGAGCAGAGTTAAAAGTGCTATACCCGATTATTTGAAAAGACTTAAAGAAGCAATTAATGAAGATAACAAAAATTTTAGCTAATCTTAAAATTATTAATCTTAACAACCTTTAAAAGATTTAGACATGTTTCCGATTAAATCAAAATACAAAGTTTTTCCTGGATTTAGAGTAGCTCCCAATGGATCTATAACCCCAGTCTTAATGTTGGTATCTTTTGCTACTGCTTTGATTATATCAGGGTTGAATTGAGGTTCAGAAAATACACAATTTACTTTTTCATGCTCAATTACTTCTCTAATCTCAGATAATTGTTCTGCACCAGGTAATACGTCCGTATTTACTGTAAAAGCTCCTAAGATGTTAACGCCAAATCTTTTTTCAAAATACTGGTAAGCGTCATGAAAAACAATTGATTTAAAGTCTTTATTTAAATCAGATTTTACTTTTTTTGTAAGTTTGTCTAGATCTTTGTGTGCTTTTTTTAAATTAGCTTTATACTTTGATGCATTTTCTTGATCGTTTTCAATTAGATGTTCTGCCATTTCACTTAAAATTACTTTTGCATTCATTGGGTCAAGCCAGATATGCGGATCGTGTTCTCCATGAGCATGCTCGTGATGATCATCGTGTTTATCTTCTTTATGGCCGTGTTCTTTATGATCATCGTGTTTATCTTCTTTATGGCCGTGTTCTTTATGATCATCGTGTTTATCTTCTTTATGGCCGTGTTCTTTATGATCATCGTGTTTATCTTCTTTATGGCCGTGTTCTTTATGATCATCGTGTTTATCTTCTTTATGGCCGTGTTCTTTATGATCATCGTGTTTATCTTCTTTATGGCCGTCTTCTTTATGATCATCGTGTTTATCTTCTTTATGGCCGTGTTCTTTATGATCATCGTGTTTATCTTCTTTATGGCCGTGTTCTTTATGATCATCGTGTTTATCTTCTTTATGTTCATCATGCCCATGATCATCATGGCCTTCAAATATATTTCTTTCTCTAAATTCTAATTTCGTTAACCCTTTAATTTCCATTAATTCTATTTTTTCAGCTTTTTTTGCTATTGATTTTAATGGTTTCTCTAAAAAATTTTCTAAGTCTTCACCAACCCAAAATACTAAATCAGCATTTTGCAACATTTTAGCGTGCGATGGTTTTAATGCAAATCCATGTGGAGAATTATAGCCATCTACGATTAAATCTGGTTTACCCACTCCATCCATCAAATAACTTGCTAATGAATGTATAGGTTTAATAGAAGCCACAACTTTAATATCTGCATTAGCAGAAAAACTAAGTGTAAATGCAAAAAATAAAGTAATTGTAAGCTTTAAAAATTTGTTTATCATAGTGTTATAATATAACGTTTGTTATAATATAACATATTTGAGGTCAAGGATTTTTATTATGGAAAATAAAAAAAAGGTACTACTAAAGGTTGAAAATGTCGGCGTTTCTATAAATGACAAATCTTTAGTTAAAGGAGTTTCATTTGAAGTTAAACAAGGTGAAATAGTAACATTGATAGGTCCAAATGGTTCTGGAAAATCAACAACAGCAAAAATTGCACTGGGAATATATAAAAAAATAGATGGCAAAGTTAAAACATACACTGACAAAATTGGATACGTGCCTCAAAAAATTTCAATAGATTGGACCTTGCCAATTAGAGTTTCGGATTTTATGACTTTGACAGAAGAATTAAATCAAGATCAAATTAATACTGCTTTAAATTTAACAGGCGTTGAACATTTAAAAAATAAAAGTTTAAGTAAATTATCCGGAGGAGAGTTTCAAAGAGTTTTGATAGCAAGAGCTATTTCTAAACAACCAGAATTATTAGTGCTTGATGAACCTGTACAGGGTGTCGATTTTAAAGGTGAACTTGCCTTATATGAATTAATCAAAAAAATTTCTGACAAAATGAAATGTGGAATACTTTTAATTTCGCATGATTTGCATGTAGTAATGTCTGCTACTGATTATGTATTATGCTTAAATGGACATGTCTGTTGTTCTGGAACACCACATAATGTCGTTAAAGATAGCAAATATAGGGAATTATTCGGTGATAGAGCTTCAAACATCTTATCTTTATACGAACATAAGCATGACCATACTCATTCTCAAGATGGAGCAATAGATCAAAAATAATATGCTTGAAGATTTTTTTATAAGAGCTTTACTCGCTGGGATTGGAATAGCTTTAATTACAGGTCCAATCGGATGCTTTGTAATTTGGAGAAGATTGTCTTTTTTTGCAGGTACACTTGCACATTCAGCTTTATTAGGTGTCACAATGGCTTTAGTATTTGAACTCAATATTGCTTTTTCAGTTTTTTTAATATCAGCAGTTTTAGCAATTTTCCTTCTTCAACTACAAACTAAAACAAACCTTCCTAACGATGCTTTACTAGGTTTATTAGCCCATTCATCACTAGCAATAGGACTTGTAATCATTGGATTTTTAACAACTATTAGATTTGATGTGATGGGATTGCTATTTGGCGACATATTAGCTGTAAGTCAAAGCGATTTATTATTAATTTGGGTTGGCGGCGTATTTATCTTAATAATTTTAAAAATTATTTGGAAACCTTTATTTGCTTCCACAATAAATTATGATTTAGCTAAAGCAGAAGGAATGAACCCTGACAGATATAATGCGATATTTACAATTTTGATGGCAGCAATAATTGCTATTTCAATAAAAATAGTGGGTCTTCTCTTAATAACTGGAATGCTAATTATTCCAGCTGCGTTAGCAAGAAATATCTCAAACAATCCTATACAAATGGCTCTTCTATCTACGATTGGAGGATTATTATCAATTTTAATAGGATTGTTTTCTTCTTTAGAATTTAATACAGCATCTGGTCCTTCAATAATAACTGCAGCTTTACTACTATTTTTAATTACACTTATTAAAACTAAAAAATTTTCTGAATTGAAAAAATGAGAGTTAATTGGTAAAATATAATATGGTTCAAATACAAACTCTTTCTAAAAATCAAAAAATAATTTTAGATATTATTGAAAAAGCCAATGAACCTTTAAAAGCTTATTCAATTTTATTTAATGTCCAAAAAAAAGGTATTAAAGCTCCTTTACAAGTTTATAGAGCCTTAGAAAAATTAATCAAATTAGGAAAAATTCATAAAGTAGAAAGCAGAAATGCTTTTGTAGCTTGTAAAAATTCCAATTGTGAGATATCGAAAGCTACGGTCTTTTCAATTTGTGAAACATGTGAAAAAGTAACAGAAATTAGCAATCAAAAACTTTCTAAATATCTAAAAAATTTTCATGACAAAACGGGCATGACCTATAAAAAATATAATTTAGAATTTTATGGTTTATGTACAACCTGTAAAAGAAGTTAATTTAATACTGCGACAAATCTCAATTTTTAATATCTGTTAAATTATCTTAATCTCAAAAAAATGAAATTTATTATATCTATTATAACTGCGCTATTTTTCTTAACCTCATTAAATGCTAAAGAAATTAAAATGGGGAAAGCTGACTGGGATACAGGCTTTTTTCAAGCTGAAATATATAAAAAAGCTCTAGAAAAAATGGGTTACAAAGTATCAGGGCCGACAGTAATGAAGCCTCAAGTTTTCTATGTTGCAGCTGCTGCAGGCGATATGGATTTATGGGTAAACGGATGGTTTGAAAATCATAATACATATGTGAAAGAAGCAATGGGAAAAGTTAAACCTGTAGGATATGTTGTAGAAAAAGGTGGATTACAAGGTTACCTTATAGATAAAAAAACTGCTGATAAATTTAATATAAAATCAATAATGGATATCAAAAAACACGCTAAGGAATTTGATATCAATGACGATGGAAAAGCAGACATGGTAGCTTGCCCTCCAGGGTGGGGATGTGAAAAGATAATTACTAAGCACTTTACAGAACTTGGTCTTGGTGAGTTCATTAATCCATTAAAAGCGGATTACTCTGCATCTATGGCTGATTTAATTTCAAGATACAAAAATGGAAAATCAATTTTATTTTATACTTGGACACCAAACTGGTCAGTTGGAACCTTAAAATTAGGAGAAGATGTTGTTTGGATAGAAGCTCCATTTAGCGATACAAAGGAAGTAAAAGTACCAAATGCTACGAAATCTAAATTAAACATGGGTTTTGCTGTAAATGATATTAGAGCTGCTGCAAATGTTGATTTTTTAAAAGCCAATCCAAAAGTTGAAAAAATGCTAAAAAAAGCCTCCATACCACTAGCAGATATTGCTGATCAAAATCTTAAAATGAATGCTGGTGAAAAAAGTGAAAAAGCTATTAAGAAACACGCTGAAGACTGGATAAAAGCAAATCAGAGCACTTTTGATAGTTGGATTAATTAATTTAAATTTAAAAATTACTGAAATAATACCTATTTTACTTAGATTTTTGAAATAAGACTCACCTTTTAGTTGTATTACGGTTACATTTCTCAATTATACATGCTAGTTTTTTAAAAAAAATAAGGGGGATTATAATGAAACACTTTAAACATCTAGTAACATTAATTGCCGCTTTGTTTATTACAAACGCAGTTAATGCAAACGAAGTTAAAATGGCTAAAGCAAACTGGGATACTGGTTATTTCCAAGCTGAAATATACAAACAAGCTTTGGAAAAAATGGGTTACAAAGTAACTGAACCTAAAGCAATCAAGCCTTCAGTATTTTACGTTGCGGCAGCAGCAGGAGATCTAGACCTATGGGTAAATGGATGGTTTGGAACTCATGACGGTTATATGAAAGAAGCTAAAGGTAAAGTAAAAACAGTTGGTTATGTAATGAAAAAAGGTGGCTTACAAGGTTACCTAGTAGATAAAAAATCAGCTGACAAATACGGTATCAAAAGCGTAATGGATATTAAAGCTAATGCTAAAGCATGGGACTCTAACGGTGATGGCAAAGCGGATATGGTTGCTTGCCCTCCGGGTTGGGGTTGTGAGAAGCAAATTACAAAACATTTTGCTGAACTTGGTTTAGGTGACTTTATAAATCCAGTTAAAGCTGACTATTCAGCTTCAATGGCCGATGCAGTAGCAAAATATAAAAACGGAAAACCTGTATTATTTTATACATGGACTCCGAATTGGACTGTTGGTGCTTTAAAACTTGGACAGGACGTTGTATGGATAGAAGTTCCTTACAGCCAAACTAAAAAAGTTAGCGTTCCAAATGCAACAAAATCTAAAATTAATATGGGTTTTGGTGCTGATGATATTCGTCCAGCGGCAAACTCTGATTTCTTAAAAGCCAATCCAAAAGTGAAAAAAATGCTTTCAAAAGCGTCTATTCCACTAGCGGATATTGCTGCGCAAAACATGAAAATGAATGCGGGTGAAAAGAGTGAAAGAGCTATCAAAAAACATGCTGCGGAGTGGATAAAAGCGAACCAAAGTACGTTCGATAGTTGGATCAAATAAGTTTTAAGTTAAGTGAGCTTAAAACTTTCACCATCTGACTACGAGGTTTACATTCCAATAGCAGAATGGATTGAAAAACATATTAAGGAGTGGTTGTTTATGCAACGACCACTCTTTAAAAAGTTATCTGCTCCAATTGACACAGTTCTTAACGGTTTAGACACACTTTTTAATTTCATACCATTTCCAATAGTAGTTTTAATTTTCGTATTTTTTGGATTCAAGACTAATGGAATTAAATTTGCTTTAATTTCTGCAGTTAGTTTAATTGCTATAGATTTAGTTGATTTATGGCAGGAAACAATGACGACTTTAGCAATGATTTTTACTGCCGTTATCTTTTGTATGATTATAGGTATACCTTTAGGCATTGTTGCTTCAAGAAGCAGGTTATTTGAAACGATTTTAAGACCAATACTTGATATAATGCAAACAATCCCAAGCTTTGTATACTTAATTCCAGTTGTGATGTTATTTGGTGTCGGCTTAACACCAGGCGTAATTGCAACTATTATATTCGCATTACCACCAATTGTAAGATTAACTAATTTAGGTATTCGACAAGTTGGTAAGGGCTTTAAAGAAGCTGGGGCGAGCTTAGGTTTAACAAGGTTTTTAATTTTAAGAAAAATAGAAATTCCACTAGCTATGAAAACTATTATGGCAGGAGTTAATCAAACTTTAATGTTGGCATTATCAATGGTTGTTATAGCCGCTTTAATCGGAGCGGGGGGGTTAGGATTAACAGTATATGTTGCCTTAGGTAGGTTAGATATAGGAGGAGCAGTTGTTGGTGGAACTGGTATAGTTATATTAGCTATTATACTAGATAGAATAACTCAAAAAGTTATTCCTCAGGACGACATCAAATCAAGATAATAAAAACATTAATTATGCTTATTGTGTGAAGTATATATTTGTTTAATATTTTTAGTTAGACCTAAAAACTTAAAAAGAGAACCTGCACCAAAGACAATAAAACCTAGATAAATTATAATAAATATTCTCAATATTTTAATGGGGTTAATAGTTAATCTAATAATTTCATATAAAATTAAAAGATTAAATATTACTAAAGAAAAATTATAGTAACTTTTAATTTCACCAAGGAACTGAATAAAAGGAAACAAAAAAAGATATATAGTAATCAGCATTGGAACCAGATATTGGATATTATTTAAAAAAACCCCTCTAGAAAATATATGATCTATACATGTTCCGTAGGCATATCTTTGCTTAATATATGGAATTAAATCTCTAGATCTGTGATATATTTGAACTAAAGGTGAATAAAGTATCTTTCCTGTTTTGTTAATTTTATCACACAAGTCTATATCTTCTCCGATATATATATTTTTATCCATACCGCCAGCGTTTATAAAATCATTTTTTTTTAATATCATATTACAAGATGAGGCTTGGCTTATAAACTTTGATTTATTAATATTTTTTCTAAAAACTTTAGATCCTGATAAAAGAAAACTTTTATGTGCTAATCCGATGTCATATGACCAACCCTTTTGATTAGGGAAAGGAAAATCAGGCCCTGTCACCATATGAATTTTTGGATTTTTTTTTAATATTTTAATAGCATTAATTAACCAATCGTTTTTTGGATACGCATCTGAGTCTATAAAAGCAATAAACTTATCTTTTGTATATTGAACTGCTTTATTTCTTTTTTCGCTCATAAATATCTTACCGAAATGAAGATATTTTATTTTTTTGGAAATAATTCTATTTTTTAATTTATAGTCGCTGACAATTAAAATTTTTATTTTGATATTTTTTTGCCTCAGACATTCATTGATACATTTTTTTAATTCAGAATTAAATTTTACGCAGGGTACAATTATAGAACAATTAGTTGGCAATTTAATCTTTCTTACCTAATGCAGCCATAAATAAATCTTTTTGATATTTCATATTACCTAAAATATTAAATGACCACGCACATTCGTAAGTACAATTACAATTAGTATCTTTAATCCACTTTTTAGTTTTTTTGGCTTTTTGGTCTGACCAAAGCTTCATGAAATTCATATCATAATCTCTAAGTGACCCTATAGAGTCTTTTAAAATCTCACACGGATAAACTTTACCATCAGCTGCAATGACTCCAAATAATGAACCAGCATAACATTGAGATATAAATTGAGGGTTTAAATATGTTGAAATAATATTTTTATACATAATTCTATTTTTTTTATTTTGGAGCCTTCCTTGAAGTGATTTAGAATTATATCCTTGTAAAATATTTTTATCTTCATCGTTTTTAATTTTTTCTGTAAGCCATTTGTATGATTTTAAAAGTTTTTCTTTATCATCATTTGCTGTTTTGTAAACCCCTTCATCTCTAACTATGACCGCAGTAAGTGCTTTAACATTATATTTATTAATGAGTTTCTCGTATATATGTTCCATTTCATGATAGTTTTCTAATGATACAGTTATGGAAATATTACCATAAACATTGTTGCCATATTTTTGAACGATTTTATAAGACTCCATACATGATTGAAAAAGCTTATCAATTTTTCTGATTTTATCATGTTTGCTTTCAATATTATCTATAGAGAATGAAAAGACGAATTTAGTATCTGGAAACTTTGGAACCAGATAATTTAGATAGTCCTCAATTCGATCTGGTAAACTTCCATTTGAGGTTATAAATAAAGATCCTACTTTAGCATTTTTGATATAAATTTCTGAAATTTCTTTAATTTCTTTTCTTGCAAAAGGTTCACCTCCTGTAAGATTAATATTTTGTATACTTTTACCTAAGTTTCTTGACATTTTTTCAATCTCATCAACAGATAATTCGCCTTTAAAAGTATCAGGATTATCAAAGTCTATAAAACAAAAGGAGCACCTTGCGTTACATCTATTCGTAACAAAATGAACAAGACTAATAGGATACTTTTTTAAAAGATAGTTATTAGTCGCAAGGTTTGTATATCTAATAATACTCATATCTAAATTATAAAGTATAAAGATCGAAAATGGTATCTTTGTGTCATATTTTTTCTATAACCTCGTATTGTTCTTTGAAATCCTTCTCTTTAACCAGTCTATATACGAAAACTTTAACAATAAATTTTGCACAAAACAAAAAAATTGATGAAAATCTAATTGGTAGTATAGGTATAATTAAAACCATGTTAGACCATAATAATAAAAGTTTTTTGAAACTGTAATTAGTATTGCCTGAATGTCTTTTGTAATGTTCGACATTTATAGTAGAAATATTTTTTGTCTCATTAAGAATTAGCCAATCTATGAATACTTGAGGTTTTTTATATTTTATAATTTTATCCTTTAGAGCTAAATTTATTCCTTTAAATGAAGAGGTGTACACATTAATTGATTTTTGTATTAAAATGCTAGAAATTATATTGTTTAGCCAACTAACAAAAATTTTCCATTTTACGTGTTTTCTATTTACATATTTAACATAACAAATGTCGAAACCTTTATTCAACTCATTATAAATATCGATAATTTTTTCTGGTGGATGTTGAAGATCGTCATCCATCATAATAATAAAATTCCCTTTTACATTATTTAAACCTGCCATCAATGCATTATGTTGTCCATAGTTTTGTTTAAGGTTTATACCTCTTAGATTTAAATAATCTTTTTGCAGTTTTTTAATTACATCCCAACTTTTATCAGAACTGAAATCATTAATTAGAACTATTTCGAAAGAAGAAATTTTAGATAAAGAATTATTTATTCTCTTTATTAATTCAGGCAAAATGTTACTGCTATTATACACAGGAATTATAATCGAAATATCAATCATATATTTTTTCTAAGAACTTTATTTAAATAATTATCATTTAAATTTAACTTAGCTTTTTTAATAATCTTTTTTGTTATATTTAGATTTAATCTCCATTTTTCTTGCTTTTTTTTATTAATATCAAAAAAAGCTTTTTTTTTGAATATTTTTTCATAAATTAAAATTATATCAATTGGTTTGTAAAATTTAGTATTTGCAATGTTAATAATCTTATTTTTTATTTTAAAACTTAATGTAGTTTTTATTAACTTCCTTACATCGTTAATATCCAATATATTTCTTTTTACATTAACCCATAAAACAAATTTTTTTTTGTTTTTAATTTTGTCTTTTAAAAAATTTGTAATTGTTTTTTTATTCGAATTTTTTCCAGCTACCTCTGGCAACCTTATTATTAGATAATTTTTTAAATTATTTTTAATTAATTTCTCAATCTTGATTTTATTTCTTACGTATGGCGTTTTATTTCTATTGTTATCAGTTATGCTACAAGTGCTTATGTATATAAAAATGTTATTATTTTTTTTCTTTCCAATATATTTTAATATTTCGTTGATTTCTCTTCTTAAATCCTTAGAATTTTTGGTTTTTGAGTTAGAAATTCCAGAAGCATAAATAACTGCTTTTTTCCTTTGCAAATGACTGCTGATAGATCTTAGGTTTTTAGCTATAAATCCGCTACCAACAATTGTTTGAGGCATACTCAAGTTATACACTTTATTCGCGAATAACACATTGATAGGGTGCGTCATTTATGATAATGATTATCATTATTAAAATAGTGTTAATGATAATCATTATCAAAAAAAAAGGGAAAATGAAAAAAACAATAATAAATACAATTGCATTAATAATGTTTTTCACTGGCTGGTTGAATGCTAATGAAGTTAATATTTTTAGTGCAAGACATTATGATTCTGATGTTCAACTTTACGAAAAATTTACTTCTAAAACTGGAATTAAAGTAAATGTGATATCAGGAAAATCTAGCGCCTTAGAAAAAAGGATTGCTGAAGAGGGATCAGAAAGTAAAGCAGATCTTTATATTACTGCTGACGCTGGAAGACTTGGGGCATTCGAGTCCAGCCTTCAAGGTGGATTAACTAATGCGGCTATCAAAAAAGCGGTTCCAAGTAATTTTAGAACATCTAAATGGGTTGGAATAGCTAAAAGAGCAAGAATAGTCTATTTTTCTCCAGAGAGAGTTAGTGGAGCAGAATTAGCTGGTTTGACTTATGAAAGTTTAGCAGATCCTAAATGGAAAGGTAGATTAGTAATAAGAGCATCAAACAACATCTACAATCAATCACTTGTTGCATCGTTAATAAAAAATAACGGTAAAGGAAAAATCGCAGAGTGGTCGAAAGGGATGGTTTCAAACATGGCGAGATCTCCAAAAGGAAACGATAGAGCTCAAATACTAGCTGTTGCAGCAGGAGAAGCTGATATAGCTGTAGCTAACACTTATTACCTAGCACTTATGCTGTCAGGTAAAAAAGGTGCTGAACAACAAGAAGCAGCTAAACTAGTAAAACCTTTCTTTCCTAATCAAGATGGAAGAGGAACTCATATGAATATTAGTGGTGCAGGTCTTGTTAAAGGTGCACCCAATAAAGCTAATGCAATAAAATTAGTTGAGTTTTTATTAAGTGAGGAAGCTCAAAATCATATTGTAAATAATACTTTTGAGTATCCAATGATAAAAAGTGTTTCTCCACATCCACTTGTTGTGAATATGGGATTAGATTTTAAACAAGATCTAAAAACAAAAGTTGTTAATTACGGAAAAAGACAAGCAGATGCTTTAGAAGTAATGACAGCAGCAGGTTGGAAGTAGTTGTTAATTATATGAGGCGAACAACAAAAAAAGAAATTAACTTGAATAAGTTAAAAACAGGTTGTTCACCTTGTATGAAAGAGGCAAAAATTATGGAACAAAAAATATCAAATAGAAAAATTTCTGATATCAAAATTAATGAAATCAAGGAAATTGTTTCATCAATGTTCAAAAATAATTAATGGTTTGACGTCAATATAGCCTCTGGTTTAAAATGCATGTTTAATCTTTAATTAAGCCGCTTTGACCAGGGGTCATTTAAATATGAAAAAAATAAATTATTGGTTTCTTTCTTCTTTAATAATTTCATTAGTGATAATTTTTCCAATATTAACAGTTTTTATAAGTTTTTTTTCACAAACTAGCTCTTATTTAGAATTATTAAGTAATACTTTCTTATCATTATATATCACTCATTCACTTATTATCCTTTTAGGAGTTTTGTCATTAACTTTTATTTTTGGGGTTTTTTCTGCTTATTTTGTATCATTTTATGATTTTCCGGGTGTGAATTTTTTAAAATGGTCATTAATACTTTCCTTTGCCGTGCCACCATATATTTATGCATATTCACTAACAGCTTTTTTTGAAAATTATGGAACATTATTTACAATACTAAGCTTTATATTTGGAGAAGGAGAATACAATAAATACATACCTAAATTTGATGGTATCGTTGGATGCATTTTATCAATGTCTTTCTCTCTTTTTGGATATGTATATGTTTTGACTAGAGCTACTTTCTTTTACCAGTCTAACAATCTTATAGAAGTAAGTAAAAATCTAGGTTTGTCGGTTCAAGAAAGTTTTTTTAAAGTTATATTACCATCAGCAAGACCAGCTATTGTAGCTGGATTAGCACTTGTTGCCATGGAATGTTTAGCTGACTTTGGAACTGTATCATTTTTTAGTGTACAAACATTAACTACAGCAATCTATAATTCTTGGCTAGCCTTTGATGATTTACATACCGCCAACCAATTATCTTTTATTTTATTACTTATTATTTTGGCAGTCTTCTTTATTGAAAATTACTCAAGAGGTGCAGCTAGATATCATTTGAACTCTCAAGGATTTAGAAAAATACCTAAAATCAAATTAAATTACAAATTAGGATTAATAATTTGTTTTTTATGTTTTGCCTTATTTTTTCTAAGCTTTATTTTTCCAACAGCACAAATGATTTATTGGACTATTAAATTTCCAAAATATTTTTATGATATAGATATTCTAAGTCTAAATTTTAATACTTTATTACTTGTCATCATATCGAGTATGTTTTTAATTTTTTTTGCATTATTAACAAATATAGGAAATAGAATTTCTAAAAATAAAATATTAGATTATATGAGTTTTTTTTCTATAAGTGGTTATGCATTACCGGGTATAATATTAGGTGTTGCTTTTATTACTTTTTTTGCATGGATTGGAGATACTTTAAATTATCTTTTTGGTTTAACAAATATTAAAGGAATATTTATAGGTTCAATTTTTGGATTAGTTCTGGCTTATTTTATTAGATTTTATTCATTGGCTTTTAATGGAATTAAATCAAATTACATTAAGATAAACCAATCTATTGACGAAACATCCTTATTATTAGGGTTTTCCAAAACAAAAATATTTACTAAAATTCATATGCCCTATCTTAGAAATAGTTTTTTCTTAATTACTATTTTAATATCTCTAGAAATAATTAAAGAATTACCCATGACATTAATTTTAAGACCATTTAATTTTGAAACCTTTGCCACACAGGCATATATTTATGCTTCGCAAGATCTTCTTGAAGCGGCATCTTTACCCTCATTATTTTTAATCTTCTGGTCTGTGGTAATGATATTTTTTACTTCTAAATATATACTTTTAGAAAAATAAGATTATATTACTTCTATGTATAGTCCATTTTTTGAAATTAAGAATTCAACTTTTTTTGCAAGCGATAGAAATAAAGTTATTAACTTTAATTTGAAGATTGATAGACCAGGTGAAATAATCTGTTTACTTGGACCTTCTGGTGTAGGCAAAACAACTATTCTAAGATCAATAGCTGGATTACAGAAAATTGAGAAAGGTGAAATTTCTTTAAAAGGGAAGATCATCTCCTCAAAAAATATTCATGTTGAACCTGAATTAAGAAATATTGCCTTATCCTTTCAAGACAATAGTTTATTTCCTCATTATAATGTAATTGACAATATAAATTTTGGTTCAAACCGTAATTCTAGTTCAAAATTTAAACTTTCTACTAAAGAATTAATAGATATTTTACACCTTAATAAACTAGAAAAAAAATTTCCACATCAGATAAGTGCCGGCGAAGCTCAAAGAGTCTCTTTAGCGAGATCGCTTATTTCTAAGCCCAATTTACTTTTAATTGATGAGCCATTTTCTAATATTGATCAAAGTTTAAAAGGTGAACTTCAATCTAATATAAAGAAACTCCTTAAAAAATTTGAAATTACAACAATTATGGTTACTCACGATTCTTACGAAGCTTTTTATATGGGTGATAAATGTGGAATTATCCTTGATCAAAAGTTGGAGCAATACAACACGCCCTATAATATTTATCATTACCCTAATTCAATTAAAATAATTAAATTTTTAAACAGAGGTGTTCTAGTTAACGCAAAAGTAATTGACGATGAAACTTTAGAAAATAAAGACTTAGGTAAAATTAAAGGGGTTTTGATAAATAAATTTTCAAAAGGATCTAATGTACAATTACTACTTCAACCTGACGATTTAAAACACGATGATAAAAGTGATTTAAAATTGGAGGTAATAGATAGAAAATTTAGGGGCACGGAATTTATTTATCTAGTCAAAACCAAAAATAACGATTTAATACCAATTTCAGTTGATTCACATCATGGTCATTATCATGAGATAAAAGAAAAGTTCGGTATAAAAAAACCAATTTATATTGATCATTTAGTATGTTTTTGATTTTGTTTAAATGATATAAACATTTTGAAATGAAATTTTCTCTAGAAATAACATCTAAAACAGATCTCTCTGGTCTACCAAATTTAAAAGACGTTTATGTGACCATGCTACCTGGAACAGATTATAAAGAAGTAGCCAAAAAAGCAGATGAGCTTGTTCGTTCTGGGCATAACCCGATTCCTCATTTTCCTGCTAGGTCTATTACAAGTTTGAATGAACTAAAGGACTATGTAAAAATGTGTAAAGATTTTGGCGTAAAACAAGCTTTAATAATAGGTGGCGGCAGGGAACCAATAGGCAAATACCACTGCTCGTTGCAACTGTTAGAAACAGGTTTATTCGAAGGTATGAGGATAGGAATTGCTGGACACCCCGAGGGTTCCCCTGATATATCCGATTCAGAGTTAGAAAAAGCGATGAAACAAAAAACACCTCTTGCAGATTATATCGTGACACAATGGCTGTTAGATCCTAAAGTTATAGAGGATTTTGTTTCAAAACAAACACTCCCAGTTCATGTAGGAATTACTGGTCCTTTAAAAATAAGCAGCTTGTTAAAGTTTGCTAGTATTGTTGGGGCAAAAAATTCTTTAAATTTTCTTAAATCTAATACAAGTAAAGCTTTAGATTTATTGAAACCTAAAGACCCTAACGATTTAATTAATAGTCTAAAAAAAGTAACCGAACACTTTCATATTTATACTTTTGGTGGTCTAAAGGAAACAAATAAATGGTTGGTTGAAAATAATTATGCCAAAGAAAAATAAGAAAAATAAGAAATTAAAATCGAAAAAAAAATTTAAATTAATATCCCTTAAAACTGAAAAAATTAATTATGATAAAGTAAAACATGAAACATCTGTTGATCAATCAGATAGACACGTTCCATATAATTTAAGACAAAGTGGTCCTACAAAAGTTGAAATGCTTATATCGACAAGAGTCAGAAAATCCCCATATTGGCATTTATCAATGAAAGCAGGTTGTTGGAGAGCTACAGTTTATAACAGGATATATCATCCAAGGGGTTATGTTAGACCAGAAAAGGGTGGTGCAATGGTTGAGTATCATGCAATAAAAAATCATGTAACCATGTGGAATGTTGCAGTGGAAAGACAAATTCGAGTTAAAGGGCCAGATGCTGAAAAATTTGTTGACTATGTAATTACTAGAGATGCTACAAAGATTTCAACAATGAGAGGTCGATATGTAATTTTATGCAATTACAAAGGTGGAGTTTTAAACGATCCAGTTTTATTAAGAGTCGCAGATGATGAATTTTGGTTTAGCTTATCAGACTCTGATATTGGACTTTATTTACAAGGCGTAAACGCGGATAAAAGGTTTAAAGTAGAAATAGATGAAATTGATGCATGTCCAGTTCAAATACAAGGACCGAAATCTAAAGCATTAATGAATGATTTGGCAGGAGATCAAGTTAATTTTGATAATATGGCTTTTTACGGACTAGCCGAAGCAAAAATCGGTGGACGCAGCTGCATTATTTCGCAATCAGGTTTTTCTGGAGAGGCTGGATATGAAATTTATTTAAAAAATGCAACTTTATATGCTGAGGACATGTGGAATGCAGTTCTTAAAGCTGGTAAAAAACATAAACTTATGGTTATTGCTCCAGCTCACCATAGAAGAATACAAGCTGGAATTCTTTCATGGGGACAGGATCTAGACCAAGAAACCAATCCATTTCAATGTAATTTAGGATACCAAGTTTCATTATCTGGAAAAGGTGTATGGGATAAACAAACTGACTATATAGGCAAAGAAACTCTAGAAAAAATGAGAGCACAAATAAGAAATGGTGAAAAACCTTACAAGCTGCAACTAGTCGGTCTAGAACTTGGTGGAAAACCAATAGAAGACTATGCAAATGATTTTTATTTAATCTCAAACATTGATGGCGGCAAACCTGTTGGATACATAACTTCTCCATGGTATCATCCAGAAAAGGGAACAAATATTGCCATGGGATATGTGCCTTATGAAGGTCATTTAAGTGAAACAGGATTTCCAATTGGCAATATAGGAAAAAAGTATAAGGTGCATTTACCAAAGAAGTACGCTAGTAAAGCTGTTGACGCTGTAGTAGTTAAAGTTCCATTTACTCAGTCGTTTAATGCTAATACTAGAGAAGTTTCTTAGAGCGCCCTTAGCTCAGTTGGATAGAGCATCGGTTTTCTAAACCGAGGGTCGTAGGTTCGAATCCTTCAGGGCGCGCCACTATTTAACTAAGAAATTTTTTGGAATTACTTTTTTTTGAAATTTTTATAAAAGTTTCTTTATTTCTTTTTGAATAGAAGAAAATGTTTTCATTAAGTCTTGAAACATTAACTCCAGGCCAAAATTTATTAGAATAAGTGTCAAAAGTTGGTTCTAAGCTAATTTGATAGCATTTCAATCCAAGTTCAATACACAAGGAAAGTACGGTAGAATTACCTATAAAAATTGATATATCTTTATCAATATTCTTTTTTAAATTAATTCTAAAAGTAGATTTTTGTAAATCAATAATTTGCTCCTTTAGATTTAAGTGTTTTTTTGAATTAGTTTGATCTGGATGATTCCTAATATCAAATTTTGTAATATCGTTAATTTTGTTTCTATTTATCAAGTCGTTTATTGAATTTTTGACTAAACTATAGTCTTTAAGCATATATGGGAGAAAAATTTTATTTGAAAAATTTTTTTTGTTTAAATTAAAAAATCTAATAGATGGAATTATTTTCATCTTTTTCTTTGGCCAATTAAGAACTTTATGATTGAAATTAAATTTATTTTTTGAACAAACTAACAATTTGTCAGGTGAAAACCTATCATAATAATAATTGATTGGTAATGGCTGTGGTGCTGTATGATCATATCCGATAATATCTATTTTTTTGTTAGTTTGTCTCAAGTATTTTATCAAGTTTTTTTGATATGGTTGTGCTTCGTACGCTATATAAACTTTATCAACTTCTCTTGTTTTGATATTCTTTCTAAAACTTTCTAAAAAAACTTTACTAAAAAAAGATAAATAAGACATTTCTCTGTAAACTTTACAAACATTGAAGTTTGATTTCAGCAAAGTTGTCATTAAATAATTTAAAAAATTTAATATTGAGAGTGCAATATTTGAATTTTCTTGCTTTAAAAGAATTATATTAGCTTTTATTTTTTTAGGTAATTCTTTGTCCATATAGACTGAAAACCAAATGTAGCCCTTGTTATTAGATGTAATATTAAAATATTTATCTTTATATTGACCATTTTTTTTAAAATCACTTTTATAACTCCATGATACGATTATCTTTTTGTTTTTATTTTTTTGATTGGGTTGTAAATGGTTATAAACTTTTATATTTGATCTTGAAAAAATAACTACAAAAAATCTTAAATAATTTATTAAAAATTCTTTAAAATATTTAAAACCGTAAATTTTAAATTTAATATAATTTATTCCAGGTACATCAACTCCTAGTGTAAAATAATTTAAAGCGGTTGGTTCAATATTAATTTTTTTAATTAATTTTTTAAATTTATCCAAAAAACTTTTCTGATAGCTATTTATTTTTTGCATTTCTTAAAAAGTGTATTTTCATATATTTTGTAAACATTTATTTTATATAACAATAAGTAGTGCTATATCTAGTCTCATTTCCTTGCTTCATCAATTAATTTATAGATAATACATAAACTTTGAAAGTTCAAAGTATTGTTAACAATAAAAGGGGAATCATTAATATGATTAAATCAATCAAAACTTGGATTTTAGTTGGATTTGCATCACTTCTTCTTGTCGCTTGCGGTCAAGGTGGCGGTGGAGCTGGTTCAAAAAAATCTAAAACTTTGGAAAATACAAAAAAAGCTGGTTTTGTTAAATGTGGAGTCTCGCAAGGACTTCCAGGATTTTCAAATGCTGATGCATCTGGAAATTGGACCGGTATAGATGTGGACGTATGTAGAGCTGTTGCAGCAGCTGTTTTAGGAGATGCTGATAAAGTTAAATATACTCCATTAAGTGCTAAAGAGAGATTTACTGCATTAACATCAGGAGAAATCGATGTATTAGCACGAAACACTACTTGGACATTATCAAGAGATGCTGACATAGGACTTACATTTGTTGGTGTAAACTTTTATGATGGACAAGGTTTCATGGTTAGAAAAAATTCTGGAATCAATTCAGTAAATGATTTCAAAAACGGTATATCTGCATGTACAAACACAGGTACTACTACAGAGCTAAACATGAGAGACTTCTTTAATTCTAAAAACATAAGCTACGAACCAATTGCGTTTGAAAAAGCAGACGAAGTTGTTCAAGCTTATGACGCGGGAAGATGTGATACTTACACAACTGATAAATCTGGATTAGCTGCTCAAAGAACTAAATTGAGTGCTCCAGATGATCATAAAGTATTACCAGAAACAATTTCTAAAGAACCATTAGGGCCTGTTGTAAGACAAGGCGATTCTGTTTGGGAAGATATTGTTAGATGGTCTCTAAATACTATGATCGAAGCAGAAGAATATGGTGTTAACTCATCAAATGCTTCTAGCCTAAAAGAGTCAGATAACCCAGCTATCAAGAGATTAGTTGGAGCTGAAGGAGAGTTAGGCGCTGCATTCGGTTTAGATAATGAATGGAGCTTAAGAATTATCGAGCAAGTTGGTAATTACGGTGAAAGCTATAAAAAACATATAGCTGACACAAATATTTTGCCAAATAGAGGTCCAAATGAATTATGGACTAAAGGCGGTATTCTTTACGTACCACCAGCAAGATAATTGCTAATAAAATTAAAAAGGGCTGGATTTATCTGGCCCTTTTTTTTATTCTCATTTATATTCTTCACTAAATGAACTTTAAAAATTTTAAATTTGATTTAAGCAACAAAAATAAGGATTTAATTCCTCAAGTTTTAACTGTTTTACTTTTAGTATTAGTCGTTATTTATTTTACAATAAATGCGCAAAATAACATGGGAAATAGAGGAATTTCTTTTGGTTTTGGTTTCCTTTCACAAGAATCTTCATTTGATATTACATTCTCATTAATTGATTATGATGGTTCTCACTCGTATGCTAAGGCATTTTTAGTAGGATTATTAAATACAATCTTAGTTTCATCTATAGGAATATTTTTTGCTACAATACTAGGTGTAACAGTCGGCATAGGAAGATTGTCCCAAAACTATCTAGTTGCTAAAGCCGCCGAATGGTATGTTGAGATTTTTAGAAATATTCCTTTAATATTACAAATATTTTTTTGGTATTTTGCAGCTCTAAGAGCGTTACCGTTACCAGTAGACTCAATAAATTTTTACGATATAAGTTTCTTGAATGTAAAAGGGTGGTATGTACCAAAGTTTATTTGGACTAATTTTTCAGTATTCTTTTATTCAATTATTTTAGCAATTATTTCAATAATATTTTTCTATAAATATGCTAAAAAACAAAGAGATGAATATGGAAAGCAATTACCAACTTTTTATATTTCATTAGGAATAATAATTGGTCTACCTTTATTAACATTTTTAATTGGTGGAGTCAGTTTATCATTTCAAATTCCAGAGTTAGAACAATTGTCTACAACAGTTTATGTTTATAAAGGAGGTGTTAGTATAATACCTGAATTAATTTCTTTAGCTTTAGCACTCTCAATGTATACGGCGACTTTTATAGCAGAAAATGTTAGAGCAGGTATACTTGGAGTTAGCAAAGGACAAAAAGAGGCGGCAGCATCTATAGGTTTAACTAAAGGTCAAATATTAAAATTAGTTGTTATGCCTCAGGCATTAAGGATAATAATACCTCCAACGACCAATCAATATTTAAACTTGACAAAAAATTCATCATTAGCAGCCGCTATAGCTTATCCAGATATAGTTTTAGTTTTTGCAGGTACTGCCTTAATGCAAACAGGTAGGGCAATTGAAATCATATCTATTACAATGCTTACATATCTATCACTAAGCTTATCTATTTCAGTTTTTATGAATTGGTATAATAAAAAAATAGCTATAAAGGAAAAATAATGAAAAATTTATTAATCAAACCTTCAAAAGAAAATTTAACTAGTTTTGTGACTTTGGGTGGTTTACTTATTTTTATTGGTTTTTTTGACGTTTTAGCTAACAAATTTTTAAACTTAAATGTTACTGGATTTTTGCCAAATAAAGTAAGTTATTTTGCACCACTAATTATTGGAACTATTGGATTATATCTTATTAGAATAGAATTTAGCGGAAATAAATTACTAGATAAAATTAATACAAATTTTAACTCAAATAACTTAAATGCTATTTTAACTTTAATTGTAATTTTTGCCTTAATAAAATATATACCACCGGTACTAAATTGGCTCTTCTTCGACGCTAATTTTATTGGTAATACAAAAGAAGACTGCACTGGTAATGGAGCTTGCTGGGTCTTCGTAAAAGTCTGGTTTAATAGATTTGTTTACGGAATGTACCCTGATGCAGAGCAATGGCGTATAAATTCAGCTTTTATAATGTTATTTTCCTTAGTAGGAGCGTCTTTTTTTGTTCCTGCAAAATTTAAAAAATATATATTAATTTTTTTACTTTTTGTTTATCCAGTTATTGGATTAAAAGTTATTTCTGGTGGTGATTTTGGTCTTAAATACGTGGAAACTGGAGCTTGGGGAGGCTTATCTCTAACATTCATAGTATCAGCTTTTGCTTTAATATTGTGTTTTCCAATTGGAATGTTTTTAGCGCTAGGTAGAAGATCACAATTACCAGCTATTAGATATACTTCCATAGGTTTTATAGAATTATGGAGAGGAGTTCCGCTAATTACTGTTTTATTTATGTCTGCAGTAATGTTTCCAATGTTTTTACCTGACGGTACATATGTAGACAAACTAATTAGAGTGCTAATAGCAATAACGCTTTTCGAGGCTGCCTATATGGCTGAAGTTATTAGAGGTGGCTTGCAGGCTCTTCCTAAAGGACAGTATGAAGCTGCAAAATCTTTAGGTATGGGTTATTGGAGAATGCATTTTCTTATAATACTCCCTCAAGCTTTAAAATTGGTTATACCAGGTATAGCTAATACTTTTTTGGCTTTAGTTAAAGATACACCTTTAATTTTTGTAGTTGGCTTGTTAGAATTAGCAGGAATGGTAAATTTGGCTAAAACAAACCCTAAATGGCTTGGAATGGCCATGGAAGGTTATGTATTTGCTGGTTTAGTTTTCTGGATAATTTGTTATGCTATGAGTAGATATAGTCAAAACTTAGAGAAAAAATTAAGTACTGAAAGATAAATTATGAGCAAGATTATAGAACTAAAAAACGTCAACAAATGGTTTGATAAATTTCAAGCCTTAAAGGATGTAAATCTAGAAGTTAACCAACAAGAAAAAATTGTAATTTGTGGTCCTTCTGGTTCTGGAAAATCTACGTTAATAAGGTGTATTAATCGATTAGAAGAGCATCAAAAAGGTGAAATCATAGTTGATGGAAAAGAAATATCAGCAAACACAAAAGATATTGAAAAAATTAGAGCAGAGGTTGGAATGGTTTTTCAACAGTTTAATTTATTTCCTCATTTATCAATATTAGACAATTGTACACTAGCCCCAATATGGGTAAAAAAAATGCCAAAAAAACAAGCAGAAGAACTTGCTATGCAAAATTTAGAAAGGGTTCAAATAGCCGATCAAGCAAAAAAATTTCCTGGACAACTTTCTGGAGGTCAACAACAAAGATCTGCACTAGCTAGAGCTTTATGTATGGAGCCAAAAATTATGCTTTTTGATGAGCCTACTTCTGCACTCGATCCTGAAATGATTAAAGAAGTTTTAGACTCAATGGTAGATCTCGCTAAAGCTGGTATGACTATGATCGTTGTAACTCATGAAATGGGTTTTGCTAAAGAAGTTGCCGATAATATGATTTTTATGGATGAAGGAAAAATAGTAGAAAAAGCAAAAACCAAAGATTTTTTTGATAATCCTAAATCTGATAGAACAAAACTTTTCTTAAGCCAAATTTTATAACCATTTTGGTACCGGTAAACTTTTCTCTTTTAAGAAATTTTTATTATAAATTTTACTCGCATACCTTAACCCACTATCACATAAAATAGTTACAATATTTTTACCAGGACCAATTTTCTTAGCTAATTTTATTGCTCCAGCAATATTAACTCCTGAAGATCCTCCTAAAATTATCTTTTGATTTTCCACTAAATCAAAAATTAAATTTAAAGCCTCTTTATCTTCGATTTGAAAAGCTTCATCAATAAGTGACTTTTCAAAATTTTTTGTAATTCTACCTGTTCCAATTCCTTCTGTAATTGAGTTTCCTTTGCTCTCTAGTTTTTTATATTTAATGTAAGAATATAAAGATGAACCCATTGGGTCAGATAAACCTATTAAGATTTTTTTATTTTTGTTCTTTAATCCAATAGACACACCTGCAAGAGTTCCTCCTGTGCCAACTGAACATATAAAGGCATCTACTTTTCCAGCTGTTTGAGTCCAAATTTCTTCTGCTGTTGTTATTATGTGTGCTTCTGTATTCACCATATTATCGAATTGATTAGCCCAAACTACACCCTTATTATTTTTTTTTCTTAAATCGTCAGCTATGTTTTTAGACTGTTTAATGTAGTTATTTGGATTAGAATATGGAACCGCTTCTACCTCTATAAGTTCAGCTCCAAGTTTTCTTAATGTATCTTTTTTTTCTTTAGACTGGGTTTTAGGAATAACTATCTTTAAATTAAAACCATATTCTTTACAAACAACCGCAAGACCTATCCCGGTGTTACCTGCCGTTCCCTCTACAATTGTGCCACCGCTTTCTATTTCTTTATTCTTTATTGCGTTATTCACTATAAATAGTGCAGCACGATCTTTTACAGACCCACCAGGATTAAAATATTCTGCCTTTCCATATATATTACAATTGGTTAATTCTGAGGCTTGTTTTAATCTTATTAATGGTGTATTTCCAATGGACTTTAATACTAAGTTTTTACTCATAACTAAAAATATATGAAAAAATTTTTTCTTTCAATTACATTTTTCTTATTATTGTATACCAATGTTTACCCTCATGTAGATCATTATAAAAAATTGAGCTACATAGAATATGAATTATTTAGAAATAACGCCTCAATAGGTTATCATAAGTATAATTTTCTAAGAGAAAAAAACAATTTAACAGTTGATAGTACAGTTGAGTTCAGTATCAGTAAACTTGGCATTCAATTGTATAAATACTTTGCCAAAAGCACAGAAGTTTACAAAAATGATAAATTTTTCTCATTTTCCTCAAGAACTCTTCAAAATAAAAAAGATAAATACGTAAATATAAGTGTAAATACTAATGAAAATAATCTAAAAATAGACGGTTCATCCTATAAAGGACCGACATCAATAGATCATATAGTTGGAACATGGTGGAATCATGAAATTGTTTCTTCTAAGGCTCAAATTAGTGCTATATCCGGAAGAGTTATTGAACAAAATGTTATTTTTTTGGGAAAAGAGGAGGTAAAAATTGGTGAAAAAGTTTACAAAACTTTAAAATTTAATTTTAAATCTTCAGATGAAACACTCCCAGCAAACAAAAAACTAAATACTTATATCTGGTATGAAGAAAACACATATCTATGGGTAAAAGCAGAATTTAAAAAGCAAGGAAACTGGCAATATAGATTAAAAAATTATAAATAGTTAAAAAATTGACCCAGATTTTTAAATTAAGTCAATGATAATTATCTATTTTTTTCAATAAAATATACCTAAAAAACTAGGTAAAAAATTTTCATTTTTTTTATTATTAATGTTGCCAAAGGTATAATTTTAGGGTTGAATGCTTGACTGAGGGAGATCATATGGAAGAAAATTTCAATATTCACTTGGGTAAAAAACTAAGAATGAGAAGACTATCTTTAGGTTTAACTCAAACAAAAGTAGCTGAAGCAATAAACGTAACATTCCAACAAATCCAAAAATACGAAAAAGGCACCAACGGAGTTAGTTCAAGTAGGCTGATGCAACTTTCTCAATTTTTAAAAGTGCCAATAACCTATTTTTATGAAGATTATAAAGATTATAAGCCTTTAGGTGAAAATACAAGCGATGGTGATGATCTAAATTATTCGTTTTTAAGTAAAACTTTTTCAAATCTTTCAAAAACTCAAAAAGACAAGATACTTCAAGTTCTTAAAAATGTAGTAGATTTCGAAAAGACTGGTTAATCTATTTTGGCTCCTCGGGCAGGACTCGAACCTGCGACCAATTGATTAACAGTCAACTGCTCTACCAACTGAGCTACCGAGGAATAAAATCAACATACTTTCTTTAAAAAAAAAAACAACCAATTTTTTGGAGGCCACGTCCAGAATCGAACTGGAATAAAAGGATTTGCAATCCTCTGCGTAACCATTCCGCCACGTGGCCTTTCTTATCAATTAGTTCTATTTAAATCATTTAAGAGCACCAATAAAGCAAAATCTACTACTTTAAGGTTCCAAAACTTTTGATATAAACATACTTACTATAAATTTAATAAATGAAATTTAAAAAATACGATCATATTAAAGAGGAAAAGCTTATATCGGCCTTTTGGGAAAAAAAAGGTTGTTTTAAGCCTAAAGCTAGTTTTTTAAAAAAAACATTTTCAATAGTTATTCCACCGCCAAACATAACAGGTCGTTTACATATGGGTCATGCATTAAACAATAGTCTTCAAGATGTTCTAGTAAGATATTATAGAATGCAAGGATACGAAACATTATGGCAGCCAGGAACAGATCATGCCGGTATAGCTACACAAGCAGTCGTTGAAAAAAAATTAAAAGATCAAGGAATTGATAAAAATTTATTAGGTAGAGAAAAGTTTGTCAAAAAAGTTTGGAATTGGAAAGAGGAATCTGGCAACACTATTATTGAACAACTCAAAAAACTTGGATGTTCGTGCGATTGGTCAAGGCTAAGATTTACAATGGATAAAGATCTTTCTAGAGCAGTAACCAAAGTTTTTGTAGATCTCTATAATCACGATCTTATTTACAAAGATGAAAAGTTAGTTAATTGGGATACTGGTTTAAAAACTGCTATTTCGGACTTAGAAGTTGTCCAAAAAGACGTACAATCAAAATTATATTATATAAATTATAAAATAGAAAATACTTCAGAAAATATAACAATCGCAACAACGAGACCCGAAACAATAATGGGAGATACAGCTATTGCTGTAAATCCTAAAGACCAAAGATATATTAATCTAGTCGGTAAAAATGTCGAGGTTCCTTTAGTTGGAAGAAAAATCAAAATAATACAAGATAATTATGCCGATCCAGAGCAAGGTTCAGGTGCTGTAAAAATTACACCCGCACACGACTTTAATGATTATGAAGTTGGTAAAAGACATAAACTTAAAATTATTAATATATTAGAAAAAGACGGAAAAATTAATAAATCTGGGATTAAAGAATTCATAGGACTAGATCGATTTGAAGCTAGAAAACTTATGGTTGAAAAATTAAAGAGCTTAGGATCTTTAGTTAAAATTGAAAGCATAAATAATAAAGTTCCCTACGGCGACAGGTCCAATACAATAATAGAACCATTATTAACTGAACAGTGGTTTGTAAATGCTAAGTCACTTTCAAAAAAACCAATTAAAGATGTTAAAAATAATATCACTACTTTTTTTCCTAAAAATTGGAGTAAGACTTTTTTTCAATGGATGGAAAATATTGAACCTTGGTGTATTTCAAGGCAAATTTGGTGGGGACATAGAATCCCAGCCTGGTATTGTGAAAATAATAAAATATTTGTAGCCGAAAATGAAAAAGATGCAAATAAACTAGCACAAAAAAAATATAAAAATAAAAAATTCAATCTAACAAGAGATAAAGATGTTCTAGATACGTGGTTTTCATCTGCATTGTGGCCATTTGCAACTATGGGATGGCCCGATAATACTAAAGAATTAAAAAAGTTTTACCCAACTTCAGTTTTAGTAACTGGTTTTGATATTATATTTTTTTGGGTAGCTCGAATGTCAATGATGGGTAACTATTTTATGAAAAAAACACCATTTAGAAAAGTTTATGTTCACGCTCTTGTTAGAGATGAAAAAGGTCAGAAAATGTCAAAATCAAAAGGGAATGTTATTGATCCATTAGAATTAATAAAAAAATATGGTGCAGATAGTTTAAGATTTACGTTAATCTCTATGGCTTCGCCTGGACGGGATGTCAAGTTATCGGAAAATAGAGTAATTGGTTATAGAAACTTTATTACTAAAATCTGGAGCGCTAATAACTTTCTTAAGATTAACAAATGTTACATAAAAAAAAAAATTGATTTAAAAAAAATAAAACATCCTGTAAATCATTGGATTTATGAAGAATTTCAAAAAACTAAAAAAGAAACATCTAATTATATTGAGGCATTTAGATTCGACGAAGCTTCAAGAGTTATTTATAAATTTGTCTGGGGTAGTTATTGTGATTGGTATTTGGAGTTTTTAAAGGCTATTTTTGCATCCAAAAACAAAAAAAACATAGACGAGTGCAGAAATTTCTCTTCATTTATGATGTCAAATATTTTGCAGATACTTCATCCATTTATTCCTTTTTTCACAGAAAAAGTTTGGATATCCAATAATTATGATAAAATTAATAAGTCTTCTTTGGTTCTAAGCCACTGGACAAAAAAAGATGTATCTTTAAAGAAATTTAAGAGCTCATCAAAGAATATAGAAGATATAATTGAAATTATCTCCTCGATTAGATCTGCTAAAGCCGAGCTTAATATAAAACCTAAGTTATCTTGTGATATTATTTTTAAAGACAAGTCAAAAATTGTAAGAAACCTTATTCTCAAAAATACTGAAATCATAAAACAAATGGGTAGAATAAATGAGGTATCCGAAGGGTCAAAACTTGATAAGTCTTTCGAAATTCTTGTTTTAAAAGAAAAATTATCTTTAAAATTTGATGAGAATGTTGATATTTTATCTCAAAAGTCTAAACTTGAAAATAAAATCAATATTTTGATTAATAAAATTGAAAATTTGGAAAAAAAATTAAAAAATAAAGCATATATTAAGAATGCACCAAAGGAAATAGTTCTTGCTGATAAGACATCTTTTAAAGATTTAAATATTGAAGTAAATAAGTTAAGAAGTATTGTAGAAAGCATAAATTAAAATGAATAAATTTAATAAAAAAAAATTACCCAGCAGGCATACATCTGTAGGACCTGATAGAGCACCTCACAGGTCTTTTTATTATGCTATGGGAGAAACTGAAGACGATGTAGCAAAACCTTTCGTAGGAGTAGTTTCAACCTGGAATGAAGCAGCGCCTTGTAATACTGCCTTAATGAGACAAGCACAATCTGTTAAAAAAGGTGTAAAAAATAAAGGGGGAACTCCAAGAGAATTTTGCACTATAACAGTAACTGACGGAATAGCCATGGGTCACGAAGGTATGAAATCTTCTTTAATTTCTAGAGAAGTTATCGCAGATTCGGCTGAATTAACCGTGCGAGGACATTGCTATGATGCATTAGTAGGAATTGCTGGATGTGACAAATCTTTACCAGGATTAATGATGTCTATGCTAAGATTAAACGTTCCAAGTGTATTCATCTATGGTGGTTCAATTTTACCAGGGAAATTTAAAGGTAAAGACGTAACAGTTGTTGATGTATTTGAAGCTGTTGGAAAACATTCATCAGGATCAATGTCATCTAAAGAACTAAAAGAATTAGAATTAGTTGCCTGCCCAAGTGCGGGAGCTTGTGGTGGACAATTCACGGCTAATACAATGGCTTGTGTGTCAGAAGCTATAGGTTTAGCACTACCTTACTCTGCTGGAACACCTGCTCCATACGAGGAAAGAGATAAGTACGCTTTTGATAGTGGAGAAACTGTAATGAATTTATTAAAGAGAAATATAAAGCCAAGAGATATTGTAACTAAAAAATCATTAGAAAATGCAGCTACAATTGTTGCAGCTACAGGCGGTTCTACTAATGCAGCATTACACTTGCCCGCTTTAGCAAACGAGATAGGAATTAAATTTGATTTGATGGATGTTGCAAAAATTTTTAAAAAAACTCCCTACCTTGCTGATTTAAAACCGGGAGGGAAGTATGTTGCGAAAGATATGTGGGAGGCAGGTGGTGTTCCTATGTTATTAAAAACTTTATATGAAGGTGGTTTTATTCACGGGAACTGTTTGACTGTTACTGGAAAAACTATGAAGGAAAATTTAAAAGATATAAAATTCAATATTAATCAAAAAGTTTTAAGAAAGTTTGATAATCCTTTGTCGCCTGATGGTGGGGTAGTCGGTTTAAAAGGAAATTTAGCACCTGATGGGGCTATTGTTAAGGTAGCAGGCCTAAAAAAATTACAATTTACAGGAAAAGCGAGATGCTTCGATAATGAAGAAGATGCAATGAAAGCTGTACAAACAAAAAAATATAAAGATGGCGATGTAATAATTATTAGATACGAAGGTCCAAGAGGAGGACCTGGAATGAGAGAAATGCTTTCCACAACAGGTGCAATCTATGGTCAGGGAAAAGGAGAAAAAGTTGCATTAATAACAGACGGGAGATTTTCAGGTGCTACGAGAGGTTTTTGTGTGGGTCATGTTGGACCAGAAGCAGCACTAGGTGGACCCATAGCATTACTTCGTAATGGGGATATAATAGACATAGATGCCAAGAAAGGAACCATTAAAGTTCGTTTAACTAAAGCTCAATTAAAATCAAGAAGAAAAAAATGGAAAGAGAAAAAATCTAGTTTTGGATCTGGGACGCTATGGAAATATGCTCAAACCGTAGGTCCCGCTTATTTAGGAGCCCCAACTCATCCTGGTAAAAAAAAAGAGGTTAAAGAATATTCAAAAATTTAATGAAAATTAGACCAGTTATTTTATGCGGGGGATCTGGAACAAGATTATGGCCCAACTCGAGAAACCATCAAGCAAAACAATTTATAGATTTTGGTAGTTGGACATTGTTTGGAAAAACTCTGGAGAGAATTAAAAACCCTTTATTTGATGATCCTATAATAAGCACAAATTTAAGATATATTAAGGAAATAAAAAAACACCTTAAAAGATATAAAATTAAAAAGTATAAGATAATCTTAGAACCAGACAAAAGAAATACAGGACCAGCCATACTTTCTGCCGCCCTAATAAACGACATTCATTTAAGTCAACCATTAATGTTATTCACAGCAGACCATTTAATTGGAAAAATTAAAACTTTAAATAATACACTAAAAAAAAATAGGAAAAATTTATCAGTAAATAATATCTTTATTTTTGGTATAAAACCAAATGAACCATCAAATCAATATGGTTATATTCTAACAAAAAAAACAAAAAAGAAATTAAATAAGGTATTAAAATTTATTGAAAAACCAAACCAATTCAATGCAAGAAAAATTATTAAAAAAGGGGGCTGTTGGAATTCAGGAATGTTCTACTTAACAAAAGAGTCAATTATAAATAATTTTAAAAGATACCAAAATAATATTTACAGAAATTGTTTATTAGCAATTAAAAATGCCAAGTATAGAAATAATATTTATCATTTAAATAAGCATTATTTTAAAAAAAATTTATCTAAATCTTTTGACTACGCTATACTTGAAAAAATGAAAAATATAAATGCTATAAAACTAGATATTCCATGGTCAGATTTAGGCAGCTGGAAAGAAATTTGTTTAATGTACCATAGAAATAAAAAAAAATATTTCAATAAAAAAAATACTTTTTATAGACCTTGGGGAAAATATACAAACCTATTCAATGGTGATAATTTTCTTATAAAAGAAATTTATGTTAAACCAAAAGGTATTTTGAGTTTACAAAAGCATTTTCATAGATCAGAACACTGGGTGATAATTAAAGGCAAACCCATAATCACACTTAATAAAAAATTACTTAAAAAAAGTGAAAATGAAACCATGTTTATTCCAAAAGGAGCAATACATAGAATACACAACCCAACCAAGAAACCAGTTAAAATTATAGAGGCTCAATTAGGTTCAGTTCTCAAAGAAACCGATATTGTAAGGTATGAGGATGTTTATGGACGAGCTAATTAATTATTAATTCTATTGGGGTATGATCAGATGGCTTCTGTTTTGACCTGGGAATTTTATTGATATTTATATTTTTTAAATTTTCTAATAAATTGTTCGATACTAAAAAGTGATCAATTCTTAATCCATTATTTTTTTGCCACGATCCAGCAAAATAGTCCCAGTAAGTATATTCAATTTTTGTTTTATTAAAGTATCTAAATACATCATTAAAACCCAAATTCATTATTTCTCTAAACTTTTTTCTTATTTCAATTTTAAATAAAGCATCATTATCAAATTTTTTCGCGTCATATACATCAATTTCATCAGGTATAATATTAAAATCTCCCGATATTATAATATTGTTATTTTTTCTAATTTCTTTTTTAATATTATTTATAAAAAGATTGAGCCATTTTTTTTTATAATCATACTTTTCACTATCTATAGGATTTCCATTAGGAACATAAATATTTATTAATTTTACTTTTTTTTTGTTTAGATTTATTTCTCCAGAAATAATTCTAGACTGCTTTTTTGGATCATTAATAAAATTTAGATTAATGTTGTTAATTTCAATTTTTGATAGAAAAGCAACACCGTTATAGCTTTTTTGGCCAAATATTTTTGAGTCATATCCAAGTTTTTTGAAAATATCTTTTGGAAAATTCTTTTCTTCAGTTTTTATTTCTTGTAGCATTAAAATATCTGGATTTGTTTTACCTATATAGTCAGAAATATTATCTAATCTTGCTCTTACTGAGTTAACATTCCAGGAGGTAATTTTCATTTTATAGTGAAAAAGATAGACCACATCCACATGAAGAAGAAGCTTTAGGGTTATTTATAACAAATGAATTACCAATCATCTCACTTTTATAATCTATAGTTGAACCATTGATTACTTCCAATGAACTTGCGTCAATTAGAACATTCTCAAAAATTAAATCATTTTTATCCCTTTTGTCATCAAAAGAAAATTTATATTTAAAACCAGAACAGCCACCGCCTTGAACCGTTATTCTAAAGTATTTTTTATTTTTCCCATCTTTAGTAATTTTTTCAATTTGTTTTAGAGCTAAAGAAGTAAAATTAATTTTTTTTGTCATATTTAAATCAAATATAGTATACATTTTAAGCCTTAATTATGCAAAAAAATTTAAATGCAAAATATTCTAAATTAGCTGTTTCAATCAATTCTAAAGGCAGACTTTTTTCTGAGAAACAAAGTTATTTAAGATCACCCTTCCAAAGAGATAGAGATAGAATTGTTCATTCAACTGCTTTTCGAAGACTAAAGCATAAAACACAAGTTTTTGTTAACACCACAGATGATCATTATCGGACTAGAATTACTCATTCACTTGAAGTTTCCCAAATAGCCAGAACTTTAGCAAAATTTTTTAATCTGAATGAAGATTTATGCGAGTCACTTAGTCTTGCACATGATCTTGGTCATACACCATTTGGTCACGCAGGAGAGGAGATGTTAAATGATTGTATGATAAAACATGGAGGATTTGATCACAATATTCAAACACTAAGAGTCGTTACTCAATTAGAAAAAAAATATTATGATTTTGATGGACTCAATCTATCGATTGAAACTTTAGATGGATTGATTAAACACAATGGTCCAATTTTTAATACGTATAAAATAGATAAAATTTTAGGAAAAAACTTTTTTAGAGAAAAAATTAATTTTAAGCAAAGTCCATCACTAGAAGCTCAAATAGCATCAATTTCAGACGATATAGCTTATAATAGTCACGATATAGAAGATGGTTTAAATGCAAAATTATTTTATATCGATGACTTGAAAGGCGTAGAAGTGATTTCTGAAATAATAAAAAAAAATAAAAAAAATTACAACAAATTCGATAAAGAGTTATTCACAAGACAATTAATAAGAAATTTAATTAATGAAATGGTAAAAGACTTAATTCAAAATACATCAGCTAATATTAAAAAAAAGAAGATTAGGAATATACGAGATGTTTATAATTCAACAGACGTAATAGTCACTTTTTCGAATAAAATGAAAAAATTTGACAGAAAAATAAAATATTTTTTAAGGGAAAAAATGTACTATAGCCCAAGTGTTAAACTTAAAACTAATCAAGGAAAACAAATTATTAAATTTTTATTTAATAAAATTTCATCAAATCCATATAAATTTATTACCAAAAAGAAAAATGATAAAGACTTATCAAGAAGTATATGTGATTTTGTTGCCGGAATGACTGACAGATATGCAATAAATCTTTATAATAAGTTAAAATGAATATATTCAATTTTTACCTAAATAAAATTAAAAAAGCTGTTTTAAAAAATATAAAGATTCTGGAAATAGAAAAATTTGATAACTCAATAAATATTCAAGTAGAAAATCCTCCCTTAGAATTTAATTCAGATTTATCAACTAATGTAGCAATGGTTTTAGCAAAAAAATATAAAAAAAATCCAAAGATTTTTGCCGATTTATTAAAAAAAATTTTAGAAAAAGAGATTAATGATTTTAAATCAGTAGAAATTGCAGGAGCTGGTTTCTTAAATATTACATTAACTGACTCTATATTAATTGAATTAATTAAAGATATATTTAAAGACCCTAATAAATATGGCTCAAACAAACTTAAAAATAAGTATAATATAGAATTTGTTTCAGCTAACCCTACAGGACCGCTTCATGTAGGCCATTGTAGAGGAGCTATATATGGCGATGTACTTTCAAATCTTTTAAAATTTAATGGAGGGAGTGTAGTTAAAGAATATTATATTAACGATTATGGAAAACAGATCTACAATTTTACTAAATCGGTATATCTAAGAATACGAGAAATCAAATATAAAGAAAAATTTATAAATAATGATGATTTATACCCAGGTGAATATGTAAAAGATATTGCGATTGTCATTTTAGAGAACAATCCAAAAATGGATTTTAATAACTTTGATCAATTATTTGACAAATTAAAAAAACTTTCTTTAGACGAATCTATGAAATTAATTAAGACTGATCTTAAAAAACTTGGGATTATTCACGATAATTTTATTTCAGAAAGCGATTTAGTAAATAAAGATTTAATAAAAAAAACTGTAAAAAAACTTGAAGATAAAGAATTTGTAAAAAAAGGTTTTTTAGAACGCCCTAAAGGTGAAGAAGATAAAAATTGGAAAAAAACCGAAAGACTTATCTTTAAATCAACCATGTTTGGAGATGATAGTGATAGGGCTCTTCAGAAAAATGATGGCTCCTGGACATACTTTGCAAACGATGTTGCATATCATTCTAATAAAATAGACAGAAATTTTGATATATTGATAAATATTTTGGGCGCCGATCATATCGGATACATAAAAAGAATTACTTCTGCCGTTGATGCACTTTCCAATAAAAGAACTAAACTGTATTGTAAAGTTTGTCAGTTGGTAAAATTATTTAAAGGTGGACAGCCATACAAAATGTCTAAAAGGGCAGGTGACTTTATAAGTGTTAATGATTTATTGAAAGAAGTTAACAAAGACTCAATAAGATTTATGATGTTGAATCGTAACAATGACGTGGAATTAGATTTTGATTTTGAAAAAGTTGTAGAAAAAACAAAAGAAAATCCTGTTTATTATGTTCAGTACTGCTTTGCTAGAATTTCTTCAATTTTTAGAACAATTAAAATTGATTATGAAAATGAAATCAAAATTAAAAAAAATACTTTAAAATTCAATGAATATGAAATTAAATTATTAAGAAAGGTTTTAAATTGGCCTAAAGTCATTGAGTCAGCATCGTTTAAGTATGAACCACATAGAATAATTTATTTTCTTTATGAATTAGCAACTCTTTTTCATGGATATTGGAGCAAAGGAAACGAAAATAATAAATATAAATTTATAGTTGATGGAAAAATTAAAGACAGTTCTTTTATTGTTCTTAAGTTAGTGGGTATTGTCATTAAAAATGGTATGGGAATAATTGGAGTATCCCTTCCTAGTAAGATGTAATGAATACGAAAAATTTAATCTCTATTATACTTTTATTTATAATAGTCTTTTTTTATTTCAAAACTTATAAATCTTATATTTCAGATAAAAATATTTCTAATATTAAGAAAAATAGAGAGAATGTTGAACAAATTCTAAGTGAAAATAGTTCAAAAATTCCCACTCTTCCTAATGATACAAATAATGTAATTGAGTTTAATACAGGATATAATTCAGAGATTAAAAAGAATTCTAATAGAAAATTCTGGGAATTATTAAAAAAAGATGAATCGAAAAGCAGCAATAATTAGTATTAAGGGTCTAAAATTATTACCCGAAGAAAAAGAAATAATTTTTAGGGAAAAACCTTGGGGTATAATATTATTTAAGAGAAATATAAAAAACTTTTTTCAAACAAAGCAATTAACAGAATCTATAAGAAGAGTAATTAAAGATAAGCACTATCCTATTTTAATTGATGAAGAGGGTGGTAGTGTTTGTAGGTTAACAAAAATTATTGACAATAGTGTCTATAGTCAAAAATTCTTTGGAGATTTATATAAAAGAGACAAAAAACTGTCTTTATATATTTTAAAAAATTATATTTTCTCAATTTCTCAGGTTCTTAAGAATCTTGGTATAAATATTAACACATCTCCAGTTTTAGATTTGAGAAAAAAAATAAGTCATAAAATAATAAAAGATAGATGCTTCTCTGATAAATTAAATGAAGTAAAAAAGCTAGGTTATTATTGTATTAATTACTATAAAAAAAATTCAATCGGAACAGTAATTAAGCATATCCCAGGACATGGTTCTGCAAGAGTCGATAGCCATTTTAAACTTCCAGTTATAAATTTAAGCTACAAACAACTCCAGCAAAATGATTTTAAATGTTTTGACTCTTCGAACTCATTATTTGCAATGACTGCTCATATTTTATTTAAAAAATTAGACAAAAGGTATCCTGTTACTTTTTCAAAGAAAATTATACATCAAATAATTAGAAAAAAATTAAGATTCAGAGGAATTCTTATTTCTGATGACATAGAGATGAAAGCTTTAAAGTACGATATAATAACAAACGCAAAAAAATCACTTATTGCAGGTTGCAATTTAATTTTATATTGTGGTGGTGATTACAAAATATTTGGAAAAATCCTCAAAGAAACACCCATTATAGATGAATTTACTAAAAAAAAAACCTCAGAATTTTATAAACTTTTAAGATAATATAATTATATGGAATCAGACAGTAAAGATAAAATTTCTATAGAGATACCAAATTTTTCTGGACCACTTGAGGTGCTTTTAGATTTAGCAAAAACTCAAAAAGTTAATTTAACCGAAATATCAATTACTAAACTAGCAGATCAGTTCCTAGAATATTTAAGAAATACATCCAATTTAAATTTAGAAACAGCATCAGAATTCTTACTAATGGCAACTTGGCTAGCTTATTTAAAATCAAAATTATTATTACCAGAAGAAGATGATGATAATTTTAAAGCATCTGAAGCAGCCGAAAAACTTAAATTACAGCTCAAAAAACTTGAACTGATTAGACTACTATCAGATCAAATGTTAAAAAGAAAAAGAATTGGAGTCGATATATTTTATAGAGGTATGAAGGGAGGCATTAAATCAATTAATTCGCCTAAATATGAATTAAGTTTATATGAACTTTTAAAAACTTACGCTATATTTCAAACTCAGAAATCATTTAAAACAATCAACATACCTAAACTACCTGTTTTTACCACTGATCAAGGAATTCAATTTTTAAAAAGTAAACTTAATGAAATTAAGGAATGGGAGGAAATTTTAAATCTTGTACCAGATCATCTTAAAAATAATAAAATGTATAGAACTGGTATATCTGGAATATTTGCTGCAAGTTTAGAATTATCTAGAGAAGGAGTTATTTCCTTAATGCAAAAAAAAATTTTTGATAAGATATTAATTAAAAAAAATTGATAAAATGAAAAAAAAAAATAAAGATACAAATATTATAAAATTTCCAAATAAAACTTCGAAACTTGAAAGGCAGGTTGAAGCTATATTATTTTCAGCAGCCGAACCACTAGAAATCAGCACTATAGAAGAGAGATTAAAATCATCTTCTAATATTAAAAATATTTTAATTAAGATACAGGCAGATTATAAAGATCGAGGTATCAATCTAGTTTGTATAAAGGATAAATGGTCTTTTCGAACATCTGAAAATTTATCTAAAACAATGGCCTTACAAAAATCAACTCAGAGAAGATTATCAAAAGCTACGATAGAAACTTTATCGATAATAGTCTACCATCAACCTGTCACCAGATCAGAAATTGAAGAAATTAGAGGTGTTGCTTTTGCAACAAATACACTTGAAATTTTATTTGAACTTGATTGGGTACGTCCTATGGGCAGAAAAGATGTTCCAGGAAAGCCCATTCAATATGGGACTACCGAAAACTTTTTAAATCATTTTAATATTCAAAAAATTTCTGATTTGCCTACTATAGACGAATTAAAAACAGCCGGATTAATAGACTCTTCTTCAGTAGACTCATCAATTTTTGGCACAGGAAAATTTTTTAAGGAGCAGGCGTCGTTAAAAAAGGAGAATATTTACTCAGATATTGAGGAAGCGATAGATCAATCTACAAAAAAAGACGAATAAAAGTTATTTATTTAATATCAATAATTGTATATAAACATCTGATATGAGTATCGGTTTTTGGCAAATTGCTATAGTTGTTGTTTTAGTTGTTCTTCTATTTGGTAGAGGTAAAATTTCTGCTTTGATGGGAGATGTAGCTAAGGGAATAAAAAGTTTCAAAAAAGGAATGTCTGACAATTCTGAAACTAATAGCAAAGATTCTAACGATCAAAACGATTCAACAAAAAGTTAATTTCAATGCCACAAATAGGCTGGTTTGAATTACTTATTATCGTGATCATCGCAATAGTTGTAATTGGTCCAAAAGATTTACCAATAGTGCTTAGAAAGATTGGTTCATGGGTTGGTTCAGTTAAGCGATATTTTTCTGATGTGCAAAGTAACATTAATGAAATTACTAACCTTGATATAGAAGAAGAAAATAATAAAAATAAAAGAGAAGAAGATGAAAAAAAATAATGAAAAAACTCAAGGAGGTACAGTAGTCGAACATCTTGTTGAATTGAG
The DNA here is from genome assembly GCA_902581775.1 of uncultured Pelagibacteraceae bacterium. Classification (GTDB taxonomy): domain Bacteria; phylum Pseudomonadota; class Alphaproteobacteria; order Pelagibacterales; family Pelagibacteraceae; genus Pelagilacustribacter. The sequence goes on from CACHPJ010000004.1 coordinate 67,617, forward strand.
AAAAAGATTAATAAATATTTTTATTTTTTTATTTCTATCATTTATAGTTTGTTATTTCTTTTCAAAATCTATTTATAATTTTTTGGTAAATCCATACGCTGAAGCCATAATAAGTAACGGAATGGAGAGAAGATTGATTTTTACTGCACTGCATGAGGCTTTTCTTACTTATTTAAAGGTAGCATTTTTCGCCTCTTTTTTTATTACTAGTCCTTTTTTTTTAATGCAAATATGGAAATTTATAGCGCCAGGACTTTATCAAAATGAAAAAAAAGCTTTTCTACCTTATCTAATATCAACACCTGTACTTTTTTTAACAGGCGGTTTAATTGTTTATTATTTAATTATGCCTTTAGCTATAGATTTTTTTTTAGGCTTTGAATCGGCAAGAAACAGCAACAGTTTAGCGATTGAATTAGAAGCAAAAGTAAATGAATACTTATCTTTAATCATGAGATTGATTTTTGCTTTTGGTTTAAGTTTTCAACTTCCAGTAGTTTTGAGTCTATTAGCTAGAGTAGGAATAGTTGATTCGATTTATTTAAAAACAAGAAGAAAATATGTAATTGTCATAATGTTTGCATTTGCAGCTATACTAACTCCTCCAGATCCAATAACCCAAATAGGATTGGCGTTGCCGTTACTTCTTTTATATGAGATATCTATTATAACAGTAAAAATTATAGAAAAAAAATAATTAGATATGCATAATATCAAAGAAATTAGAAATAATATCGAAACTTTTGAAAAGAAATTAAAATCACGAAACTCAAATATAAATCTAAAGGACATTTTAAAATTAGATAAGTTAAATAGGGAGATTATTCAAATAAAAGAAAAATTAGAGCAAGATAAAAAAATTATTTCAAAATCAAAAGATGAAAAAAACTTTTCAAAATCAAAAAAATTAACTGAAGAAATAAACGATCAAATAGAAAAACAAAAAAAAATTATTTTCGATTTAAATAATTTGATGTCAAATATTCCAAATTTACCTCTTGACGAAGTACCTCTAGGGAGTGATGAAAAATCAAATAAATTTATTCGGAAAAACGGATCTATAAAACAATTTTCACACAAAATTAAATCTCACGCTCTTTTAGGTGAAGAGTCAAATCAAATTGACTTTGTAACGTCTGCAAAATTATCAGGATCACGTTTTGCAGTATTAAAAGACAAGTATGCTTTATTGGAGCGAGCTTTAATAAATTTTATGCTTGATTTACATACATCTAAATTTAACTACACAGAAATCTCACCTCCACTCATTGTTAATGAAAAAACAATGTTTGGAACAGGTCAACTACCCAAATTTGAGGATGATCAGTTTGAAATCAAAATGAGTGCAGAATCAGAGAGAAAATTCCTTATTCCTACAGCAGAAGTAGTCTTAACTAATTTGGTTCAAGACAAAACTCTTGAGGCAAAAGAACTTCCTTTAAGATTTGTAGCTAGCACGCCTTGTTTTAGAAAAGAAGCTGGAAGCTATGGAAAAGATACAAAAGGAATTATGCGTCAACATCAATTTTTTAAAGTTGAACTAGTTAGTATTGTGGATCCTGAAGAAAGCCAAAAAGAGTTAGAAAGAATGTTGAATTGCGCTGAGGAGATATTAATACAATTAAATATTCCTTATCAAGTTGTTTTATTATCATCTGGGGACATGGGATTTAGTGCAGAAAAAACTTACGATATTGAAACATGGATTCCTTCTGAAAATAAATATAGAGAGATATCTAGTTGCTCATCTTGTGGTACTTTTCAAGCTAGAAGGATGAATGCAAAGTTTAAGAAGTCAGGCAAGAATGAATTTGTAGCTACTTTAAATGGGTCAGGATTAGCAGTAGGTAGATTGATGGTAGCCCTTATAGAGAACAATCAAAATAAAGATAGTTCAGTGAACGTTCCTGATATTTTAAAAAAATACATGAATAATTTAAGCAAAATTTAATTATTATTTTCTTGTTTAAATAACTCTTTTATTATAATTATTTGTTTATTATGAATGGATCAAGTTTTGCACAATTTATACCACTAATATTAATTTTTGTTATTTTTTACTTTTTTCTTATTAGACCTCAACAGAAAAGAGTTAAAGATCATAAAGCAATGGTTAATTCTTTAAAAAGAGGGGATGAAGTTATCACCTCAGGAGGAATTATTGGTACTGTCGAAAAAGTAATGGAAGATGACCGAATTGAAGTTAATGTTGCTGATAATGTAAAAGTTCAGGTCATTAGATCCACAATTACTAGTCTTTTGCAAAAAGAAGTTAAAAAATAAAACTTTTTCGTGTTAAATTTTTCTAAATTTCAAACTTTTTTTGTCTATACTATTTTAATTCTATTAATATCATTTTCTTTATTAAATCTATTAGAATCTGATAAAAATATATTCAA
>CACHPJ010000005.1 GCA_902581775.1 uncultured Pelagibacteraceae bacterium
AAATAAAATCGCTTTGGGATTAGACGCAAAGGATGGAAATCTCTCGGTGTCAGGCTGGAAAGAAAATCTAAATATTAAAACTTTAGACTTTCTTAAAGAAGTCAACAGCTATGGAGTGAGCCGAATTATTTACACAGATATTAATAGAGATGGAATGAAGACTAGCCCTAACTTAGATGAGACTTTAAAAATTGCAGAATTTTCCAATTGTCCTGTAGTTATTTCAGGAGGAGTATCTTCTATAAATGATATTAAAAAAGCAAAAGATTTAAATAATAAAAAGATTGAAGGTATTATTGTTGGAAAAGCTATTTATGATGGCGATATTAAACTTGATGAGTTAGCAAAGGAGATTGATGCTTAAAAATAGAATTATACCTTGTCTTGATGTTAAAAACGGAAGAGTCGTCAAAGGGATTAACTTTGTTGAACTAAAAGATGCTGGAGATCCAGTTGAACAAGCTAAGATTTATAGTAATGGTGGCGCAGACGAAATTTGTTTTTTAGATATCACTGCATCTAATGAAAATAGAGATACGATTATCGACATTGTAAGAAAAACCGCCAAGGAATGCTTTGTTCCTTTAACTGTTGGAGGTGGTATTAGAACTATTCAAAATATAACTGATTTACTTCTAGCTGGAGCAGATAAGGTTTCTATAAATACAGCAGCAGTAAAAGATGTTAATTTTGTAAAAGAAGCCTCAAAAAAATTTGGATCCCAATGCATTGTTGTTGCGATTGATGCCAAAAAAATCTCAGAAAATAAATGGGAAGTTTTTACACACGGTGGAAGAAATAAAACAGGTATTGATGTTGTGGAGTTTGCTAAACAAGTAGAGACAAATGGAGCTGGTGAAATTTTATTAACCTCAATGGATAAAGATGGGACTAAATCTGGATATGATGTTGATTTATTAAAAGCAATCACAAAAAGTACAAATATTCCTGTTATAGCTTCTGGTGGAGTTGGTACATTAGATCACTTATATGATGGTATAGTTAAAGGTGGGGCAAGTGCAGTTTTAGCAGCTTCTATTTTTCACTATGGTGAGTATAAAATTAAAGAGGCTAAAGAATATTTGAATTCTAAAAATGTATCTGTAAGGTTATAGAATGTTTGAAAACTTAGAACAATTAATAAAAACGATTAGAGAGAGAAAAAATTCATCTCCTGATAAATCTTATACAAATAAACTTCTTAATGATAAAAAGTTAAGTGTTTCGAAAGTAAAAGAAGAAATTGGTGAATTAATCGACTCTGTTGAGAAAAATTCAAATAAAATACACGAAGCTGCCGATGTAATTTATCATTTGATGGTTTATCTAGAAGCTAATAATATAAAGATCGAAGACGTAATGAGTGAACTTAAGAAAAGACAAAAATGAGTTACAATAAAAACAATATATTTGCAAAAATTCTTAGAGGAGAAATTCCTTGTAAGAAAGTTTATGAAAACGATCATGTCTTAGCTTTTCACGATATTAATCCTCAAAAAAAAATACATGTTTTAGTTATTCCTAAAGGTGATTACGTAGATCTTGATGATTTTAATAACAAAGCTTCAGAAAAGGAGATTGTAGAACTTAATAAAGCGGTTACTCATGTCGCCAATTTAATAGGAGCAAAAGACAAAGGTTATCGTACTTTAACTAATATTGGTAGTGATGGAGGACAAGAAGTTCCCCATTTACATTATCATATTTTTGCGGGAGAAAAGATCGGAAAGATGGTGAGCTGATGGTTTCAAAAGTTAAAAGATATTTTTTAGAAATAAGGGACTTTTCAAATACAGTTGATTTAAATCTTCCAAAAAATTTTAAAGTTATTTTGGACGATAAAAACAATTTTCATCTAAATAAATTTTTTTATAAACAAATAGGAGTAGACCATTACTGGAGAGACAGATTGTTATGGTCTGATAGCGAATGGGTAAAATATGTAACTAACAAAAATTTAGAGACACATGTCCTTAAAAAAGGTGAGGATTTTGTTGGATATTATGAACAAGAATATCACCCTGGTTCGAACGAAGTAGAATTAATTAATTTGGGAGTATTAAAAGAATTCAGAGGTTTAAAACTTGGATCTATACTTGTAAGCCATGCTATAGCCAGCGCTTCCAGAAAAAATCCTGAAAGAATGTGGGTTCATACTTGTAGCCTAGATCACAAGCTAGCTTTACAAAATTATAAATCAAAAGGTTTTGAAATTTTTAAAGAAGAAGAAATAGATTTTGTAGCTTAATTGATTTCAGGGATTTTAAAAGTTCCTTTTTTAAAAACATCGTTTTTTGCAATAATATTTAAATAGAAATTTATGTTATTGTTATATTGATCAATAATTTGCCAACCTTTAAGATCTAAAGTCGCCCTATCAAATAAAACTATTATCTCATTATCACCTAGATAAACAAGTTTAATAACCTTATCATTTAATTTTAATTTTCCAGATCGTACGATTTCTAAAAGTTTATCTTTATATAAAATATTTAAAAATGGAGATTTTGAAATAGGATAATGGTAAGTTTTATTATATCTTTTTTGAGTTATGGCTAGTTTTTTATTATTTATAACTAATTCTTTATTTTTATCATCGAAATAATTACATTTTAATTTTCCAGGAAACTCTAAAAGACAACTACCTTTTTCAGTTTTCTCATTTATTAATTGATTAAAAGTAAATTCTAAAGAATTTAAATTACTCAATTTGGAAATTATTTTATCTTTATCATTTGCAGAGAGATTTGTTGGTGACAAAAGAATAAATGAGATTAAGAATATTTTTTTAAAGAACTTCACGTTTACCAACATGATTTGCTTTACTCACTATGCCTTTTTCCTCCATTTTATCAACGATTCTAGCGGCCCTATTATAGCCAATTTGAAGTTTTCTTTGTAAGAAACTCGTTGAGGCTTTGCCTTCACCTTTAATAATATCTACAGCCTGTTTATATAGTTCATCTTCTTCATCTTCACCTCCCTGTTCCTCTACTGATGTATCTTTTATATTTGTTGTTATTTCATCGATATAGTCAGGCTCGCCTTGCGCTCGCAGTATGCTTGTTATCTTCTCAATTTCTTTGTCAGATACATAAGGACCATGTATTCGAATAACTCTATTAGCAGAAGACATAAATAACATATCTCCTTTCCCAAGAAGTTGTTCTGCCCCTTGTTCACCTAAAATGGTTCTACTATCAATTTTAGAGCTTACTTGAAAAGATATTCTTGTAGGAAAATTTGCTTTTATAGTTCCCGTTATTACATCTACGCTGGGTCTTTGAGTAGCCATTATAATATGTATTCCAGCTGCTCTTGCCATTTGTGAAAGTTTTTGAATATAATTTTCGATTTCTTTTCCAGCCACAAGCATCAAATCTGACATTTCATCAACTATTAAAACAATGTAAGGCATTTTAAGTTTATGTTTAGAATTATACCCATCGATATTTCTAACACCGACTTTACTCATTAATTTATATCTATTATTCATTTCTTTAACCGCCCATCCGAGCGCTGATGTAGCCTTTTTTGCGTCAGTAATGACCGGTGTAAGTAAATGAGGTATACCCTCATAAGCAGTTAACTCTAACATTTTAGGATCAATCAAAATTAATTTACATAGATTAGGATCTAGTTTGTAAAGCAAGGAAACAATAATAGTGTTTATGCATACAGATTTCCCGGAACCTGTAGTACCCGCTATTAAAAGATGAGGCATAGATGTTAAATCACCGACTATAGGAACGCCCGAAATCCCTTTTCCTAAGGCTATCGGAAGCTTTATATCTTTTCTGGAAAATCGCTCATTAGAAATAATTTCTCTTAAAAAAACTCCCTCACGATTATCGTTAGGTATTTCAATCCCAACTGTGTTTTTTCCAGGTATAACAGAAACTCTAGTCGATGTTGAACTTGTATTTCTTGCTAAGTCATCTGATAGATTTATGATTTTTGATACTTTTACTCCGGGAGCAGGCTCAAATTCATAAAGACTAACAACTGGACCGTTGTTAATTTTTTTTATTTTTCCGTCTATTCCAAAGTCTAATAAGATTTTTTCCATAAATTCAGAATTTGGTTTGTTTCTATTCGATTCTGATTTTCCAAGTTTTGATGAATTCTTCTCCAGCAAATCAATTGTTGGTAATTTAAAAATTATCTTATCTTTATTTTCTGCTTTATTTACTTCCATAACTTTTTCTTTTGAAAAAGAAAAGGATTGTTGAGGAATACTCAAATTTTTTTGAGATCTATCATCGTTTATATTTTCTGCTATATTAAAAGTTTTAGAGTTTACATCCCCACTCTCTTTATTGGAATTTGAAAAAAATTTAAAAATTGTTTTAGAAAAAGAAATAATATTTATTCCTGAAGCTAATACAAAAAAAATTATAGTTAAAAATAAAAAAATAAAATTAGAATATTCATACTCAGCGAGAGGTAAGTATTGGATTATAAGTTTATAAATTTTTTCACCTACAAATCCTGAATTACCATTATCTACTAACCAAAAAGAATTATTGAAACTAATATATACAAATGTACATCCCGACAGTAAGTATAAAGTTAAAAAAGATAATTTAGATATAATTTTTTCAAGCCTCTTATTTATTATTAATTTTGCACCCCATGAAAATAATGTTAGTAAAAGTAGAAAAGAGATGACCCCAAAACTTTGAAGTAAAAAGTCAGATATGGTACTTCCGTAAAGGCCAAAAAAATTCTCAATGTAAGAGTTTTCGCCGTAGACAAAAGTAGGATCTCCTGGAGAGTATGTGACAAAAGAAATTGTAAGTACGATTCCTAATGAAATAAGCAATAAACCAACAAACTCAAAGGTTCGTTTTTTCAAAAAATTTGTTACACTATTCAAAAAGTTAGTATTCATATCGAATCGTATTACTTACTTTTTATCATTATTATGAAAAAACATAAAATATGCATTGTAGGCAGCGGTTTGACTGGTCTGATATCTGCACTTGTTTTAAGTAAAAAAGGAATAGATGTAGATTTAATAGCCGAAGAGGATAAGTCAAAACCTAAAGATTTAAGGGTAACCGCAATATCAGAGAAAAATTTGGAATTTTTGAAATTTTCTTTAAAAAATATCAATTCAAAATTATTTTATCCAGTGAAAAAGATTAATCTTTTTTTTGAAAGCAATAATCAGATAAAAAATTTTTTAAACTTTGATGAAAATAAAAACTTGATGTTTTTTTTTGAGAACAAAATAGCCAAAGAGCATTTGATAAAACTAATTAAAAAAAGCAAAATTAAGGTTCAAAAAAAAACAATAAAATCAGTAGATTTTCAACAAAATAGAGTTTTTACTAAAACATCCTCAAAAAAATATGATTTAATAATTTTATGTTTAGGATCAAATTCTTTAATTTATCAAAATATAATTGGAAACAGAGAAATAAAAAAAAGCTATAAAGAGCATTCGATCACTTGTTCCGTAAGACATAAAATAAAAAACTTAGGAGCCAAGCAATTTTTTCTGAAAGAAGGACCACTTGCAATCCTGCCTTATAAAGATAATAAATTTTCTATTGTTTGGAGTATTGATAGTAGTTTTTTTATTAAAAATGAGAAAAATTTTGTTTCATATTTAAAGTCTAAACTATCAATTTTACTAAAAACCAAAAAAATAAATTTAGGAAATATTCAAAACTATCCATTGAAATTATTATTAAAAAGGAACTATTATAAAAGAAATGTCTTAATTTTAGGAGATGGATTGCATGTAGTCCATCCCTTAGCTGGACAGGGTTTTAATTTAATTTTAAGAGATATTAAAAAATTAGCAGAACTTATTTCTTCTAATCTTAGATTGGGGCTTCCTATTAAAGACTCTAATATTCCAAAAGACTTTTTAGAAAATAGAAAGCCAGAAAATTTATTAATTGGTCTTGGTATAGATACAACTAGAAAATTCTTTAAAAACAATAAATACTTAGATCCAATTAAAGAAAATATTTTAAACAACTTTTCAAAATATAAAATTTTGAAAAAAATTACAAAAAGAGTAGCAAACCTTGGTTTAAATTAATGAATATTTTTGCTTTGTCATCTGGTAGAGGTCCTTGTGGTATAGCTATTATTCGATTGTCAGGACCAGACACACTTAGTGTTTGTAAATTAATTTCTATAGGGAACAAAATTAAAGAAAATGAGGTAAATCTTTGTAAATTTGTTGATCCGGATAAAGGTGTAATTATCGATCCAGAAGCCTTATTATTATGGTTTCCTAAACCCAACAGTTTCACAGGCGATGATTTAGCCGAATTTCACATACATGGAAGTAATGCAATTATAAGCTATTTTCTTAAAGTTCTTTCTAGTCAAAAAAACTGTAGATTGGCTGAGCCTGGTGAATTTACTAAATTAGCTTTTCAAAACAATAAAATCGATTTAGTTAAAGCAGAAAGTATTGGAGATCTTATACACTCTGAAACTGAACTTCAAAGACAACAAGCAGTCAATCTAGTCAACGGCCATGCATCAAAATATTATGACGAACTCAGATCCAAATTGATAAAATCTTTATCATTCATAGAGGCAAAAATAGATTTTGCTGAAGAAGATCTTCCAGAAAAAGTTTTAAAAGAAGCTCATAAATCAATTAAAGTTGTACATAAAGATATTAAAAAAATTATCAATGATAATAAGATTGGTGAAAAAATAAGGAATGGATTTAGAGTCTCGATTATTGGAGAAACTAATGTTGGTAAATCATCTTTATTAAATCTATTATCAAAACGAGATGCTGCAATAGTATCTGACGAAGCTGGAACGACTCGTGATGTTATAGAAATTTACCTCAATATAGATGGATACCCTGTAATACTTGCGGATACAGCAGGAATTAGAGAAGCTAAAAATGATGTAGAAAAGAAGGGAATATCACTTGCAATTAATAAGTATAAAGAAGCTGATTTAAATATTGTAGTAATTGATAACACCTCTTCTAAAATAAGTAAAAAAATATTATCTTTAATAAATCAAGACACAATCGTATTATTAAATAAATCAGATATAAGTGAAAAACCAAACCACAAATTTAATAATGACACCGTTTTTGCTTCGATTAAGTGTAATAAAAATATTGATCAACTAACTCAAAAAATAAAAGATAAATTAAGTAAGAAATATTCATCTAATAATGGTGTCTTAATTACTAGAGAAAGACATAGAGTAAAGTTAAATGAGTGTTTAAAAGAAATTGATAAATTTCTAGAAAAAGATCAAGACAAAGATCTGGAGCTGGCAGCAGAAGACCTAAGAATGGCCACGAGACATCTTGGTGGAATTATTGGCAAAGTGGATGTAGAAGAAATTCTCGGTTCAATATTTAAAGACTTCTGTATTGGTAAATAAAATACTACTTGTAATCCTAGTTCAGACAGTTACATTCTAATCATGGTTAAAGTAGACTATGATGTAGTTGTAATAGGCGGTGGGCATGCTGGATGTGAGGCATCAGCAGCGTCGGCTAGAATGGGCGTAAACACTGCTCTTTTTACTCATAAAATTGAGACTATTGGAGAGATGTCGTGTAACCCGGCTATAGGAGGTTTAGGCAAAGGTCACCTAGTTAGGGAAATAGACTCCTTAGATGGGATAATGGGTATTGTTACTGATAAATCAGGAATCCAATTTCGTTTATTAAACAGAAGTAGAGGTCCAGCAGTTAGAGGACCAAGGACACAATCAGATAGAGCTCTTTACAAGGAGCATATGAAAAAAACATTATTAAATTATAAAAATTTAACTGTAATAGCTGATCCAGTCATAAAATTCATATTTAAAGACAATCGTATTATCGGATTCATATGTCAAAGTGGAAAAGAAATAAGATGTAAAGAATTAATATTGACAACCGGCACATTTTTAAACGGATTAATACACATCGGACAAACACAAATACCTGCTGGACGTTACGATGAAAAGCCATCTACAGGATTAAGCGAACAGCTGTCTAAATTTAAGATGAAAATTGGTAGACTTAAAACAGGTACACCTCCTAGACTAGATGGCTCGACAATAAACTACGATGATTTAGAAATGCAGCCTGCTGATGATGATCCTTATTTTTTTTCATTTTTAACTACAAAACTTGAAAATAAACAAATCCTATGTGGCATGACACATACCAACGATGAGGTGCATAAAATCATAGGTGACAATATTACCAAAAGCGCTATGTATTCTGGAAGCATCAAAGGAGTTGGTCCTAGATACTGTCCCTCTATAGAGGACAAGATTGTAAAATTTAAAGAAAAAAAAAGTCATCAAATCTTTCTAGAACCTGAAGGATTAAAGGACAACACTGTTTACCCAAATGGTATTTCAACTTCACTTCCTGAGGACATTCAGCTTAAAATTTTGGCTAAAATAAAGGGTTTAGAGGCCGTTAAGATGAAAAGGGCAGGATATGCAATTGAGTACGATTATGTAGATCCGAGAGAGTTAAAAGCAACTCTAGAAACCAAAAAAATTAAGTCACTATTTCTTGCAGGTCAGATTAATGGAACAACAGGTTATGAGGAAGCTGCTGCCCAAGGACTTATAGCAGGAGTGAACGCCGCGTTAAAAATTTTAAATAAAGATGAGTTTATCCTCGATAGATCTGAGTCCTACATTGGAGTAATGATAGATGATTTAATTACTAAGGGAGTATCTGAGCCTTACAGGATGTTTACCTCCAGAGCGGAATATCGATTATCACTTAGAGCAGACAATGCTGACCAACGATTAACGCCTATAGGCATTAAAAAAAATATTGTTGGGTCCGTAAGAAAAAAAATATTTTTTGATAAACAAAAAAAATTAGTCCAAATCATTGATGAGTTAAAATCTAAAACTATAACTCCAAATGCCGCCGAAAATTTTTCGATAAAAATTTCTAAAGATGGAGTTAGAAGATCGGCATTTAACATTTTAGGTCAGAGAAATATTTCTATGAAGCAAATCAGGTTAATTTGGCCGCAAATAACCCAAAATGGACAGTCTATAGATAAGCAGGTTGAAATCGATGCTCACTATGCAGGGTATCTAAAAAGACAGTCTCATGACATCAATGCTTTTAAAAAAGATGAAAAAATTCTGATACCAAACGATGTAGATTACGATAGCTTAAGTGGTTTATCGAATGAAATTAAGTCTAAGCTAAAAGAAATTAAGCCTAAAACACTCGGACAGGCATTAAGGATAGATGGTGTGACCCCAGCGGCAGCTATTTTGCTTCTAGGATATATTAAAAGGACAAGATTCAAGGTTTCAGCTTGATATCAGAACAATATGCAAAAAAAGCCCTAAAAAATGAGCTTAAATTTACTGATAATGACCTTGAAAAACTTAGTATCTATTATAAAGAGGTCATCAAATTCAATAAATCTTATAATTTAATTGGAAAATCTACCGAAAATAGTTTCTGGAGTAGACATATTCTCGATTCAGCCCAACTTATAAAATTTTTCAAATTTTCTAAGAATTCTTCAATTTCTGACCTAGGTACAGGAGCTGGTTTTCCTGGAATTGTAATTTCTTTGGCTAACAAAAACTCGGATTTTCACGTGAAATTGTATGAGAAGTCTCCAATTAAAGTAGAATTTCTTAATTCTATAATAAAAAAATTAAATATTGAAAGATGTAATGTTATTCAGGGCAATGTGATGGAAAAGAAAATAGAATCAGAGATAATAGTCTGTAGAGCATTTAAAAAATTAGACGAAATAATAAAATTTTCACGTGAAAAATGTCAAAAGCCTCATAAATTGCTAATTTTAAAGGGAAAAAGTGCACAGGCTGAGGTAAATAACGCTTTAACCAAATTTGCTTTCAAGTATAAGCTATATAGTAGCATCACAGACAAAAAGTCGAAAATACTTGTCATTGATGTCTAATATTGTGACTAAAAATATTATATCAGTTATAAATCAAAAAGGTGGGGTAGGAAAAACTACTACCGTAATAAACTTAGCTGCTGCTCTAGCCCAAAAGGGTAAAAATATTCTGGTGATAGATTTAGACCCCCAAGGTAACGCAACAACAGGCCTAGGGAAGTCAAATTTAGATGAAAATAATAATATTTATAATCTTTTAATAGGAAAAGTTAATTTACGAGATTCCATTAAATCTTCAGTCATCAAAGGTTTAGATTTAATCCCTTCTAACGTTAATTTATCAGGCCTAGAAGTTGAAACTGCAAACGATGCTAATAGAGCCTACATTTTAAAAGAAATTTTAAATGGAGAGCAAGGTAACTACTTAGAAAAGTACGATGTTATTTTTATAGACTGTCCTCCCTCCCTAAGTTTACTTACGATTATGTCTTTGGTTTCAGCTAATGAACTTTTAGTTCCTCTTCAAACAGAATTTTTCGCTTTAGAGGGAATTACACAATTGGTTAAAACAATTGAGAGAATAAAAGTAAACTTGAATCCTCAATTAAAAGTTAGAGGAATATTGTTAACTATGTTTGATAGAAGAAATAAACTTTCTAGCCAAGTTGATAAGGAGGCTAGAAATTTTTTTAAGGAAAAAGTTTACCATACAGTGATACCTAGAAATGTAAGATTGTCAGAAGCCCCGTCACATGGAATGCCTTGCGTGATTTATGATGAGAAGTGCCCAGGCAGCAAATCTTATTTTGCTTTGGCTGAAGAATTTTTAAATCAAATACCGGATAAAATCGGGAGCGCGGCATGACTAGTAAACGTGGTTTAGGAAGAGGATTGTCAGCCTTATTTGGAGAAGCAAAAAAGGTTGACGTAAACTCAGAAAATTCTTCTAACCAAAAATACTTACCAATAAGTGATTTAAATCGAAATAAATTTCAACCAAGAACGAATTTTGACGAATCTAAACTTGAAGAGCTAGCAAAATCTATTAAACAAAGTGGAGTTATACAACCAATAGCTGTACGCGATGACAGTGGTGATCCAGGAAAATTTGAAATTATAGCTGGAGAAAGAAGATGGCTCGCTGCGCAGAAGGCAGGTTTACATAAAGTGCCAGTAGTTATTTTAAATTTGAGTGATAATCAAACCTTAGAAGTAGCTATAGTTGAGAATATCCAAAGAGAAAATCTAAATGTTGTTGAAGAGGCAAAAGCTTACAGCAGATTGACCAAAGAGTTTGGATACGATCAAGATCGTATAGCAAACATGATGTCCAAAAGCAGAAGCCATATCAGTAATACCTTAAGATTACTAACTTTGCCCAAAGATGTAATAACCATGATTGAGGAGGGTATGATTTCCGCAGGGCAGGCAAGACCTTTGATAGGTCTACCAGATGCATCAAGTGTTGCGGAGGAAATTTTAAAAAAGAGGATGAGCGCGCGAACAGTAGAGAGTTTAGTAAAACAAAATAAATTAAATAGAAGGCCACATTCGGATAAGGACTCAAATATTTTAAATGAACAAAATGAGATCCAAAAAAAATTAGGATTAAATGTTACAATCTCAAATAAAAAAAATAATTCTGGAAAAATAGTTATAGAGTATAAAAATCTTGATCAGTTCGAGACTATTTCTAATATTCTTAAGCGTGGTTAGAAATCTTAGTTCCAATTGTAATTATGAGCTTTTTAACCAGTATGTCATTTTTAATGTATGAATTTTTTTTCATCATTAATTCTGTATCACTCACATCCTCCATTATTTCTTTTAAAACGTTTAAATTAACTTTGTTTGCTTGAGAAACATACTGAGGTTTATCTTTCCAAAATATTTTAGGTTTAAGAGACTCTACAGAATTTTCAATGTTTTTAATTTCTTTATTTGCTTCTAAAATTTCTGACAATTTATTTATTCTTTGGTATAATTGATTAATATAATAGTGATTGTTCTCATTCAAAAATTGAGTTTCAGATATTAATCTGTCTATTTTGCTTAAATTACCAATGAAAATGGCGTCTCTTAGCTCTTCAAAAACACTATCGAATTTAATATTTAATAACTGTTTTAAGTCCTCTGCTTCAATTTTTTTATTTTTAAAATAAACTAATATCTTATCGATTTCATTGTCAACAACTTCTCTTTTGTTAGAAGAATTATTAATTATTAAATTTATAATTTCAGGGGTAAGACCATTTAAATTTTTTAACTTATTTCTAATGTGGTAATTAAGAGTTTGGCTATTATCTATATAGCATGGTGTTACTGATAGTTTTTCATCTATTTCAAAAAGATTTCTAAGTCTAGACTTTTTATCAAGGTTAGAACAAAATATATTTATTCTGCAATCATAAATGTCTTGAGTAAGAATTTTTTCGATTATCTTAAAAATTTTTTCAGATGCCTCTTGAATGAAAAAAATTTTTTTCGAGTTAAAAAGTGATGGGTTATTCAATTCTATAAATAGTTTTGACTCATCTTTTATTATTTCTTCTTGAAATAAATTAATTATTTCTGCTTCTTTTTTACTCTTTTTAATAAGATCTCTGAAGTTTTTTTTTAAACCTTCGTTTTCACCATAAAAAAGAGATATTTTATAGTTACTTAAATCATTTACTGATTTTTCTAAAATGTAGCTTTTTAAAATCACTTAGAATTATTATATATGATTATAAAATTAAGTATATCTGACTCTATAAGCTCAGCAAGATTCTCTGTGCTCACTTTTTCGTTCCTTTTTGTATCTGAATGATTTTTTTCCACATTATAATCAACAGTTTGAGAAAAACTTTTATTAATTTCTTTTGAATTTGATAAATCGTCCAGTTTCACATTAACGGATAATTTCAAACTGTACTTAGTAATTTTATTCGAAATATTTTTTTCTTTAACTGACTTATATTTCTCAAATTTTAGGTCGATACCATAATTATTTATCGCTTGTTTTGAGGAATTAATTAAAAGAAACTTTTTAACTTTATAGGCTATTCTGTCTTCTCCTGTTGTGGAAATCTCTTCTATTTTAAATGTTTTTGAAGTTTCTAAATTAAGATTTTTATAACCGCACCCGGTAAGTAAAATTAAAATTACAAAACCTATCCAAAAATTCTTTTTCATAAATTATTTTATTAAAAAATTAATAACTCTATTTTTAACAAATATTACTTTTATAATTTTTTTATTTCTTATGTTTTTCGTTACTTTAACGTTTTTTTGTCCTATTTCTATTGCTTCCTTTTCTTCTAAATCACTGTTCATTTCCACAACATCTTTAGTTTTACCATTTATCTGAAGAGCAACCTTTACTTTATTTTTAAATTTAAATTTTTTGTCAATCTCTGGCCATTCAGAAAAATCTTTAATATTCATGCTTTCTAAGCATTCAGATGATAAATGTGGAACAAAAGGTAAAAGAATTCTCATAAAATTTACAAAGTGTTTTTTTAACTTTTTATTACTTATTTTTTTTTCTAAACAGCCATTAAGCAGTCGATATATTTCATAAACATTTGCTATCACAACATTAAGATGAAAATTTTCTATTAAATTTTCTATTTTAAAAATGTAATTATTAAACTCACTCTCAATTTCTTCTTCTTGCTCAGTAGATATTTTCTTTTCTTTTCTATTTAAGATTGTTTCTTTAAGATTCCATATTTTTTGAAGAAATTTATTGGATGCATTCACACCCTGATTTGACCATTGAACATCTTTTTCGGGAGGGCTATCTGATAAAATAAACCATCTTATAGAGTCTGCTCCATAAATCTTTATCATACTTTCCGGATCAATAACATTTTTTTTAGATTTTGACATCGCCTCAGATGGGCCAACTTTTACTTTAGAATTGTCTTTGATATTAATATGTCCGTCACCTTTTTTTTCAACCTCCTCAGGGCTTAGCCATTTTCCATTTTTATCTTTATAAGTTTCATGACACACCATACCCTGGGTGAACAAACCATTAAAAGGTTCAGCAACTTTGATTTTTTTGTTGCATAACTTTACTGCTCTCATAAAAAAACGTGAGTACAATAAATGCAAAATAGCATGTTCTACGCCACCTATATATTGATTGACCGGCAACCATTTATTAAGTTTTTCTATGTCAAAAGGACCATCTTTATAATTTGGTGAACAGAATCGCATATAATACCAAGATGAGTCTACAAAAGTATCTAAAGTATCCGTTTCTCTTAAAGCTTTTTTTCCAGTTGTTTTGTCTATAGTATTTTTCCAATCCGGATGTTTTTCCAAAGGATTTCCTTCAATCTTAAAGTTTATATTTTTAGGCAATTTTACTGGTAGCTCAGATTTTTCGACCGGTTTAACAGTTCCATCTTCTAAATAAATCATTGGTATCGGGCAGCCCCAATACCTCTGCCGAGACACACCCCAGTCTTTAAGTCTAAAATTAATTTTTTTTTCTCCTATCCCTAGAGCCTGTATTTTTTCAATGATTTTATTTTTAGCATCTTTTGTACTTAAACCATTTAAAAAATTTGAATTTATAATTTTTCCATCTTCAGTATAAGCAGTTTTATTTATTGGTTTGTTATTCCCATCTTCTACCACTTTAATTACTTCAATTTGATATTTATTAGCAAAATCTAAATCTCTTTGGTCATGAGCTGGGCAGCCGAAAATAGCACCAAGTCCATAATCCATCAAAACAAAGTTAGCAAAAAAAACTGGAATTGACTTACCTTTAATAAAAGGATGTTGAGCTTTTAAGTTAGTTTTGAAACCAAGCTTATCAGCTTCAGCTAATGCTTCTTCTGTTGTTCCTGTTTTAAGACATTTTTCTTTAAATCCTAAAAATTCTTTATTATCTTGAAATTTTTTTGAAAGAGGATGATCAACCGATAAAGCTAAAAAAGTAGCACCAAAAATTGTGTCTGGTCGAGTTGTAAAAACTGTTATTTTTTCTTTTTTTGAATTAGAGATATCAAAATTTAATTCACAACCAATGGATTTACCAATCCAATTTTTTTGCATAAGTTTTACTTTACTCGGCCAATTTTCTAATTTATCTAAATCATTTAAAAGTTCTTCTGAAAATTTTGATATATTAAAAAACCATTGGTATAGTTTTTTTCTTTCTACAACAGCATTTGATCTCCAGCCTCGTCCATTAATCACTTGTTCGTTGGCTAAAACAGTTTTTTCTTTTGGATCCCAATTCACATAAGTTTCTTTTCTTGATACTAATCCAGCTTTATAAAAATCAATAAATAATTCTTGTTGATGTTTGTAATAATCTTCATCACAGGTCGCTACTTCTAAATCCCAATCAATTGACAATCCTAACATCTTCAACTGTCTTTTCATTTCTTGTATATTTTTTTTTGTCCAAGTGTCTGGGTCCATATTATTTTCTTTGGCAGCATTTTCGGCGGGTAAGCCAAAAGCATCCCAACCCATAGGATGTAAAACATTAAAATTTTTCATGAATTTGTAACGCGCTATTACGTCTCCAATTGTATAATTTCTTACATGCCCCATGTGTATTTTTCCTGAGGGATACGGGAACATTTCAAGACAATAAAAAT
Source organism: uncultured Pelagibacteraceae bacterium (assembly GCA_902581775.1). Classification (GTDB taxonomy): domain Bacteria; phylum Pseudomonadota; class Alphaproteobacteria; order Pelagibacterales; family Pelagibacteraceae; genus Pelagilacustribacter. Next base: position 15,464 of record CACHPJ010000005.1, read on the forward strand.
CTTTATTAAATTTTGGATTAAATAATTTCTTATTTGTCCATTTCTTCTGCCATTTTTCTTCTAATAAATGAAAATTTACCCTTTCCATTTTAAATTATTTTTTTTTCTTTTCTTTATCTTGCTTCTGAATAAGAGCAGCTTTCCTAAGAATGGAAACTTTTAATTCTTCTTTAATTTTTGAGTCTATTTTATTAATTCTACAATTAACTTGAGTTTTACATATTTTTTGATGAACTGTAACATCTATACTATTTGCGCTAACTTCATTGTTTAAAAATCTAACCGTAACTTTAATAGAGTCATTTTGAGCTGTTTCCCCAAAATACCAATCTGAAATTATCATTCCACCAGCATAGTCCACAGTTGAAAGCGGAATAAAATCTAAAACTTCAAGAGAAGCTCTCCAAAGAGGATTAGAAGTAGAAAACTGAAAAGTTGTATTTTTGTTTCCTCCAGCTAAGCCTTTTAACGAAATACCTCTACCTTCTTCTACATTTTTCTTTGCCTTCGCAACTGCCCCTGTCGGCATTTGTCTTTGATCGACTTTTTTATACATTCCACATGAAGTGAAAAAAAGCGTTAAACTAATTAAGGCCAAAAAAATAATAAATTGTTTGTTATCAGGCATGAATTTAATGTATTATCACTTAAATACTTTTACGCCAAATAAAGCTAACTACTTAGAGTAGAAAAATAAATAATTGGCTAAAAATAGGGTTTTTTTGTGTGATAAAATTACAACACATGGTTAAAAAAGTAAGCATTTATTAGTTTTTCAGTGAATTTTACCCATTCAATAAATTATAAATGACCTAGTTAAATATATTTAACAATAACAATAAAGGATAAATATGAAAAACATAATCAAACTAACATTTGTAATGTTATCATCTTTTGCTTTAATCGGTTCTGCAAATGCAGGAGACTTGACTGTTGGAGGTACTGCGAAAGCTACTTACAGTATTCAAAGTTCTGATTCTACTACTGGTAAAAACAACGCTGGTAAGAACATCGGTATAGCGAATGAATTAACATTTACAGCTACAGGTGAGTTGGATAACGGTTTTACTTGGAAATACCAAATAGAACACGATGATACAGCAGCGGGAACGTTCGTTGCTACAGACGACTCACGTTTAGAGATTACTACTGGATATGGTACAGTCGGATTGTACAATACAGAAGGTAGCTTATCTACTAAATACGGTTCATCACAAGGTGCTTACGCTCCTGCATCAGACTATGGTCTAGGTGGAAACATTCAGTACGGTGGAAACATTGACGGTTTTAACAACATTCAATATCACACACCAGCTGACTTACTTCCATACAGCACTACGTTTAAAGTTGCAGTAGCTCCAAGTGCTACAGGTGCAAAATCAAGCTCAAACTCAGGCGGTGACGAGAATACAGCTGCTAATGGTACAAAAGTAACTCAATACCAAATTAAAACTGCTCCAATCGACGGATTAGGAATTGGTGCATCTTACCTAGAAAGAAGTGGTGAGAGTGGTATTCAAGGTTATGAGCAAGGTGGTGCATACGTAACTTACAAAGTAGGAAACTTCGGTGTAGGATACGGTCAACACAGAATCTCTAATAACGTTTCATCTGTAAACGATGGTGTTGCAAAAGCTACTGAAATGACTACAGCAGCTGTGTTAAACACAATCAGAAGATATGACAACGAAAATATCTCTGTATCATTTGCAGTTAACGATTCATTGACACTTTCTGCTGAAAGAGAAACATCAGAAGCGTACAAGAGAACTGTTGCAGCTGGAACAGCGGCTGACACTAATAACAACGTAGAAATGGAAATCCAATCAATTCAAGCAGCTTACACAATGGGTGGTATGACTTTATCACTTGCTATGAAAGACTGTGAAAATTGTAACTACGGTTTAGACGTTGGCGATAAAGAAACAATCGCTGCAGTAGTAATGGCGTTCTAAAGTTGTTTAGTAACTAATTTAAAAAAGCCGGCTAATTATAGCCGGCTTTTTTTTTACCTCAGACATAATCATAAAAGATCTAGAATTAACTGTTTTTAGTTTATTGATATTATTTAGTCTAATTCCGCCCAATGGAACTAAATTTATATCTAGAAAACGAGAAATTAAGTTAAAGCGCGAGACACCTAAATAGCCTTTTTTTTCTTTATAATCAGTCCTGAGTAGTCTTGAAAGAATAATCTCGTTGCAGCCCTGTTTTTGTTTTTCGAAGATTTCTTTAAAATTATGTGCTGATCCAATTATTCTGAAGTTACGCCTACTTTTCTGGTATCTTTTTTTGTTATAAGATGAAAGATATAAGCCATCAGCCATACAATTATTAGCCAACTTCAAGTTATTACTTACATAAAACAAAATATGTTTTTCCTTACATTTTCTTCTTAATAATTTTAATGTTTTAACTTTATCCTTTTTTATATTACCATTGTATATTACAGAAAATTTGTTTTTAATTTTGATTAAATTTAAATCAAAGTCTAGGTAATCATTAAGATATAAAAAGTATTTTTTTTTTGAGATAAACATTTATGAGTATAATAGTAGAAAGATTTGATAAAATAAAATCTAATATTGATGAAAAAGTAACCATTATTGCAATTAGCAAAACGTTTCCTATGAGTCACATTAAGCCATTAATAGACTATGGACATAGAGATTTTGGCGAAAACAAGGTTCAAGAAGCTGAGATAAAATGGAAAGAAATAAAAAAAAAACAAAATAATTTGAAATTGCACATGGTTGGAAAACTCCAATCCAATAAAGCCAAAAAAGCAGTGGAAATTTTCGATTACATCCATTCTCTAGATAGCAAGAAGTTAGCTGATCAATTATGTAAATTTGAAACTCAAATGAATAAAAAATTGAAATATTTTATTCAAGTCAACATTGGTAAAGAAAAACAAAAGTCTGGTATAGATCCTATTGAATTAGACGCTTTTTTTTCTTATTGCGTTAACGAAAAAAAATTGAATATCATTGGTTTAATGGCAATTCCTCCTAATGATGGAAAGGAGGACACTTATTTTAAATATTTATACGAAACTAATGCAAGTCTAGGATTAAAAGATTTAAGTATGGGTATGTCGGCTGACTATAAAATTGCATTAAAATACAATACAACTTTTATAAGAATTGGTTCACTTATTTTTGGGGAAAGATCTTGAGATAGTTAATTTACTCTTTGAATTAATTTTTCCTACAATTCTTTTCATATGTACTAGTTTAAGGGCTATACAACCTTTTGTTGGAGTAAAGTTTTTTGTAGCTAAATGAATAAATATTGCACTACCCTTGAATCTCTTAATCGGATGTGTGTTATAATCTGTTACCAAAATTAAATCATAGATTTTTTTTTTTAAGTAGAGTTTCTCAGCACTAAAAGGAAACGGAAATTTTATAAGTTTGTTATAAAATTTAGATTTTGGGTCATCACACCATCCCATGTTTTTTCTAATAGTTTTTTTTTTAATTTTTGACTTGAGTTCCCCAATTCTATCTTTGCGATAAAGTATATATTTAATCTTTAATGTCCCAGCAGGAGTTTTATTATCGCCCTCCACTTTATTTATTGAAATTCCTCTTTTACCTATGGCGCATTTTACACTATAGTGAGAGTAGTAAATTTTTTTATTTATTAACTTTATATGCATGCTCAAACTTTCAAAACTGAAGTTCTATTATTAACTTCTAAGCAATTTAGCAATTCTATAGATGAACTTAAAGATAAATTAGATTTTAAAATCATCTTATCAGATGATTTTTTAACAGACTTAAAAAAAGATAAATTTGGGGTTATTTTGATTGATGATGAAATTTTAAATCATAAAGGTCTACTTCCAAAATTAAATAATCTTAAAAATACAGCTAAAATTGGGATATTTGACAAAAATAATTTTAAAGAATTAATGCTCGATGAGATATTAACAAAGCCAATTAAAGTTAACGAATTAAATAAGAAAGTCATAAATTTAATTGCAGGTAAGAAATATCTTGAGAATTCATCATTAAGAATAAAAAACTATATCTTAGACAAAAATGAGAAAAAATTTAAAAATGACGATAAGTTTATCACTGTTACAGAAAAGGAAATTCAATTAATAGAACTTTTATTTTCTGAAAAATTACCAGTTTCAAGGTCGAAAATTTTAGAAACTATTTGGCATTATTCGGCCGAAGCAGATACACACACAGTTGAAACACACATATATAGACTTAGAAAAAAAATTTTAGAAAAATTTAATGATAACAATTTAATAAATAATTCAAAAAAAGGTTATTCTATTTGAAAAAAAGAAATAAGTTTGCCAAAGACTTAATGACCTCTAAATATAGGCCTAGAGTTATTAAAGCAAAGAAGGGCAAGGGAAGCTTTAAAAGAATTAAAAAAAATAAATATTCCGACTCAAATTAGTTAAAATCTAGCACCAATCTGCTGAATAATTTTTGCAGATAATTCTGTTCCTTTTTCCAAACTTTCTTTTAATGATAAGTCGTTTACGTACCCATGTAGAAATCCTGCTGCGAATAGATCACCTGCTCCAGTTAAGTCTTTTATTTTTAAATTTTTTTTAGCTTTGCATTCAATTACATTGTTATCTTGTATTGCCATTGAACCTTTTTCTCCACGAGTAATAATTATTAGTCTTTTAATTTCTTTAGTAAAATTTATTACATCGTCAAAATTTTTTGCTCCGATTAAAGCTATAATTTCTTGTTCATTTGCAAAAGTAATATTTAATTTATTTTTCACTAAATCTAAAAAATAATCTTTGTGTCTATCTACACAAAATAAATCAGAAAGAGACATGGCGGATTTTTTTGAATTATTAATTGCTTTATTAAAAGCTTTTTGTGGATCTCCAACATCCCAAAGGTAACCTTCTAAAAAAGTAATTTCACTCTCTTTTATTATTTTATCATCAATATCATTCTCATTTATTTTTCCTGCAGTCCCTAAAAAAGTACACATTGTCCTTTCGGAGTCGGGAGTTATTAATATTAAACATGTACCAGTAGGCATTTTCTCTGATTTGATATTATAATGAAATTTAACATTTTCTTTTGTCAATCCCTCTGAATATTTTCTACCAAGCTTATCATCATTCACTTTTCCAATAAAACCAACTTTGTTGCCAAGCTGAGATAAACCCACCACTGAGTTTGCTATAGAACCTCCAGAAATAGTTTTTTCGATTCTTAATTTTATTAAAAGTTTTTTAAACTCATCTTCATCAACTAACTTCATAGTACTTTTAGTAAGATTATTTTCTGATAAAAAACTTTCCTCTACCTTACAAATCACATCAACAATTGCATTTCCTATACCTAAAACCTTCATATTAAGCCTTTTTTGTTATAATTTTTTTTTTTCTATTTGGGTAGCAGCTTTTACAAATTTTGCAAGCAATACCAAAACATTCTCTAGCTTTACAATATTCTCTTCCATACCAAATAATCTGGAGATGTAATTTATTCCAATTTTTCTTTGCAAATATTGCTTTCAAATCTTTTTCAGTTTGAACCACGTTCTTTCCATTAGTTAGTCCCCATCGCTGAGCCAGGCGGTGAATGTGAGTATCGACCGGAAACGCTGGGTAGCCGAAACCTTGGGACATAACTACACTAGCAGTTTTATGTCCAACACCAGGAAGGCGTTCTAGCTCATCATAAGTATTTGGAACTTTACCGTTATATTTTTCTATCAAAGTTTTTGAAAGATAATAAATACTTTTAGCTTTTACTCTGAAAATACCAATTCTTTTAATCAAATTTTCAATTTTTTTTCTTCCTAATTTTACAAAATGTTCTGGACGGTAATACATGGGATAAATTTTTTTAGTTACGTTATTAACATTAACATCTGTACACTGGGCAGAAAGCAATACCGAAACTAACAAGGTAAAAGTGTTTTTGTAATTTAAAGGTATCGGAACCTTTGGATAAGTTTTGTTTAATATTCTTTGAATTATTTTAGATTTGTCTTTATTGTTCACTTGAAGTTTAGTAGATCTCTCATTGAATAAAGACCAGATTTTTTACTCATCAACCATTTCGACGCTGTCAATGCTCCTTGAGAATATAACTCTCTATCAAAAGACTCATGGTTTAATGTTACAATTTCTTTACCGCTAGAAAACTTGACCTCGTGTTCACCTATAATTTTTCCTTTTCTAATAGAATTAAAATTTATTCTTTTACCATAAGGAAAGATTTTTTTATTAAAATATTTTTTACCAATCATACTATAAAAATTTTTATTTTTACCGTCAGAAATGCCTTTACCTAACATTAATGCAGTTCCAGAAGGAAAGTCCTTTTTATTTTTATGGTGAACTTCATAAATTTTTGTAAGAAATTTATTACCTAATGATCTAGATGCAATTTCTGTAAGATGAATTAATAAATTAACTCCTAAACTCATATTGCCGGCTTTGAGAATTGGTATTTTTTTTGAATAGTTTTTAATTAGGTTTTCTTCTTTTTTTGAAAATCCTGTAGTTCCAATCACAACTCTTTTTTTTAACCTTGAAGCGATTTTTAAAACTTCAAGAGTGCACCGGGGTATAGTAAAATCGATAATTATATTGGCTTTCTTAAATGCAGCAATTGTATTTGTTTGTGGTTTAAGTCCAGCTATTTTTTTAGAGATTTTTTTACTTTCAGTTAAAGAAATCAATTTAAAATTGTTATCGTTTTTTACAGATTTTATGAGCTGTTGCCCCATTCTGCCCATACATCCTGTTATTGATAAGTTAATTTTTTTCATAATCAAATTAAATAAATAACTACAATAATACCTGAGACAATTATAGCCCAAATAGATAAATTTTTTAAGAATTGTTTAATTTTATTGTTAGTGGATAAAAACGCAGGCAAAATTAATATTAAAACTGCAATTAAAAAAATTGCTGACATTATTTGATCTAACTGCATTTAATCTATGACTTCTTCCAAAATTTTTTGGCTCTATCTATAAAGCTTTTAATAACCGGACTAGTTTTACTTTCTTCAATTTTTTTGAATTCCTCCAGTAGTTCTTTTTGTCTTTTTGTTAAAGACACAGGAACTTCAGTAATAACTCTAATATATAAATCTCCAAATATACTTCTTCTTAAAATAGGCATACCTTTACCTTTTAGTCTAAACTGTTTTCCATTTTGGGCTCCCGGAGGTATTTTAATCTTTGACCTGCCTCCATCTATAGAAGGCACTTCTACTGTGGTACCTAATGCTGCATCGGAAAAAGTGATGGGAAGATCAAAGAACAAATTTTCCTCAGATCTCTTAAAAATACTATGATTGTTTATAGTTACAAATAGATACAAATCTCCCGTTGATCCCCCTTTACTACCTGCTTCTCCTTTTCCGGTAAGTCTGATTCTAGTTCCATCATCAACACCTTTGGGAATTTTTACTGTTAAATTTTCACTTTCTTGTATTTTTCCATTACCACTGCAACTTTCACAAGGTTTTCCTATAGTCTCACCGTAACCGCTACATTGCGGACAGGTTTGTTGAATTGTAAAAAAACCTTGACTGGTTCTAACTTTACCTTTTCCACTACAATAGTTACAGCTGATAGGCTTTGAACCTTTAGCCGCTCCACTACCCGAACAATCATTACATTTTTTGTATGTTGTGTATTTGATATTTTTTTCTATACCCTTATAAGCATCTTCAAGATTGATACTTAAATCATATCTTAGATCATTTCCTCTAAAATTAGATCTTCTAGCAGATCTCCCTCCCCCCATGAAATCATCGCCGAAGAAATCCTCAAAAATATCTGAAAAGGATGAACTGAAATCAAAATTACCGAAGCCTTGTCCTCCGCCAGAATCAAATGCTGCATGGCCAAACTGATCGTAATTTGTTTTTCTTTTCTCATCAGAAAGAACATGATACGCTTCACTTGACTCTTTAAACTTCTCCTCAGCGGTTTTGTCGCCTTTATTTTTATCAGGATGGTATTTTAAAGCTTGTTTTCTGTATGCTTTTTTTATTTCGTCTTTAGAAGCCGATTTAGATACACCTAAGATGTCATAATAATCTCTTTTAGCCACAAGAAATTGCTCCTTTTTTTATCTTAGGCGCTTTTTTCTTTATCGTCTTTTACGTCTTCAAAATCTGCATCGACAACATTTTCTTTTTCTTTAGAACTAGTTTTTTCGTCTGGTTTAGCTTCCTTTTTTCCAGCGTCATTTTTTTGTTGGCTTTTATAAACAGCTTCACCCAATTTCATTGAAACTTGAACTAAATTTTGAGTTTTTTTCTTAATATCTTCTGAGTCTGTTCCTTTCAAACTTTCCTTTAATTCCGATACAGCAGTTTCAATAGATTTTTTCTCCTCTGCTGAGACTTTGTCCCCATGTTCTTTAAGACTTTTCTCAGTTGAAAAAATTAAACTATCTGCCTGATTTCTAGAATCTACAGCCTCTCTTTTCTTTTTATCTGCTTCTTTATTAGCCTCAGCATCTTTCACCATTTTTTTGATCTCTTCCTCAGATAATCCACCAGAAGCTTGAATTTGAATTTTTTGCTCTTTTCCAGTGCCTTTATCTTTTGCTGAAACACTCACTATACCATTTGCATCTATATCGAATGTCACTTCAATTTGTGGAGTTCCTCTAGCAGCAGGAGGTATACCGACTAATTCAAAGTTTCCTAAAAGTTTATTATCTGCAGCCATCTCCCTCTCACCCTGAAGCACTCTTATTGATACCGCTGGTTGGTTATCTTCAGCAGTAGAGAATACTTGACTTTTTTTTGTTGGAATTGTTGTATTTTTGTCTATTAGTTTTGTAGAAACTCCTCCTAATGTCTCAATTCCTAGAGAAAGTGGAGTAACGTCCAACAAAAGAACATCTTTGACATCACCCTGTAAAACACCAGCTTGTATCGCAGCTCCCATTGCCACTACTTCGTCTGGATTAACACTTTTATTAGGTTCTTTACCAAAAAAGTTTTTTACGGTGTCAATAATCTTTGGCATTCTTGTCATACCACCAACTAAGACAATTTCGTTAATTTCTGCTGCGGAAAAACCAGAGTCTTTTAATGCCATTTTACATGGCTCTAAAGTTTTTTCAATCAAACCCTGAACCAAAGCTTCTAACTTTGCTCTAGTAAATTTTAAATTTAAATGTTTTGGACCAGATTTATCTGCGGTTATGAAAGGCAAGTTTATTTCAGTCTGCGCGGAAGAAGATAACTCAATCTTTGCTTTTTCAGCAGCTTCTTTTAATCTTTGTAATGCTAGTTTATCACTTTTTAAATCAATTCCATTGTCTTTTTTGAATTCATTAGCTAGATACTCTACAATTGCATCATCAAAATCTTCACCACCTAAAAAAGTATCTCCATTGGTTGATTTTACTTCGAAAACACCGTCTCCAATCTCTAATATTGAAACATCAAAAGTACCTCCGCCAAGATCATAAACTGCAATTTTTTTTCCACCTTTTTTATCTAAACCGTAAGCTAATGACGCTGCTGTTGGTTCATTAATAATCCTTAAAACTTCTAATCCAGCAATTTTACCAGCATCTTTAGTAGCTTGTCTTTGAGAGTCGTTAAAATATGCAGGCACTGTAATAACTGCTTTTGTAACTTCTTGTCCCAAGTATTTCTCAGCAGTCTCTTTCATTTTTTGTAGAATAAAAGCTGATATTTGTGAAGGAGAATATTTTTTCGATTTTCCTTCCACCCAAGCGTCTCCATTGTCAGCTTTTACAATATTATAAGGAACTCTTTTAATATCTTTTTGAACTGATGGGCCGTCAAATTTTCTTCCAATTAATCTTTTTACTGCAAAAATTGTATCATTAGGATTTGTTACCGCTTGTCTTTTAGCTGGTTGACCAACAAGTCTTTCATCTTTATCTAAAAAAGCCACTACTGATGGAGTGGTTCTTGCACCTTCAGTATTCTCCAATACTTTAGCTTGCTTACCATCCATTATGGCTACACAAGAGTTTGTTGTTCCTAAATCTATTCCTATTACTCTACTCATTTTTAATTTCCTCCATTACGCTATATGGGTGTTTTTTTTTCATCTACAAGGCTATTTTTTCTCACTTTTTACGCTTTTTTCATTCTTTTCTTTGTTTTTTAACTTTGAAACACCAACAAATGATGGCCTCAACAATCTGTCCCCAAACATGTATCCTGGTTGAATTTCTTGAACTACAGTTCCAGGCTCAGTTTTGTCATCCTCAACTTCAAGCATAGCCTGATGAAAATTAGGATCAAACTTTTGGTTAATTGAGATCAGCTTAGTAATTTTATTTTTTTCAAAAATTGAAATTAAGTCTTTTTCTATGATTTCAATATTTTTGAGAAACTTATCAAAATCTTTATTTTTTGAAAGATCTTGATCATCTTTTATTGACTTTTTTGCTCTATCTAAATTATCTAATATTGATAAAGTTTCTTTAGCAAAATTAAATCCTCCGAAATCAAAAGCATCTTTTATTTCTTTTTCAAATCTTTTTCTTTGATTTTCGATTTCAGCAAGAGATCTTAATAATTTTTCCTCAGTTTCTTTTAATTTATCTTCGACTGAGATATTCTTACTCTCTAAATTTTTTTCATCTTGATTTTTTTCTTCAGTTTCTTTCTTCTCTTTTTCAATTTCTTGGCTCATAATATTGCTATATAGTGGTTAAAAGTATAATTACTAGACAATAAATGAAAAAATTAAAAAAAATATTAATAGGCACTCATAATCAAGGAAAATTCAGAGAAATAAGCAATTTATTATCAAAAAGAATTAAAAAAATTTCTCCTATCAGTCTTAAAATTTTAAGCCCTAAAGAAACAGGAAAATCTTTTCTAGCCAACTCTCAACTAAAAGCAAATTATTTCTATAAAAAATCTAAAATTGTATCTATTTCGGACGACTCAGGTTTGTCAATCGATTGCTTAAACGGGAAGCCAGGTATTTTTTCAGCCAGGTGGGCAAAAAAATATGGAAATTTTCATAAAGCAATGAAGAAAATATTGTACTTAGTAAATAAAAAAAACAGTAAGAAAAAAAATAAAAATTTTAAAGCGAAATTTATATGTTGCTTATCTTTGAAAATTCCAAATAAAAAAATATTTTCTGTGACAGGTACAGTTAAAGGAAAAATTTCAAGTAAAATTATCGGAAACAAAGGATTTGGGTATGATCCTATTTTTATACCTAATAAATATATTGTTACTTATGGACAAATGAACAGAAAGAAGAAAATGTTAATAGATCATAGATTTTTAGCTTTTAAAAAGTTAAAAAAAAATTTAATATTTAAAAAATTTTTTATCCTTTAATCTATATATTTTAAGTTCTTGAGAAACCCGTCCATCTTTAAAACTAAATATTCCAATTTTTCCTTTTATTTTATCTTTAATTAAAAAATCATTTACTGAAGTTATTTTTTTATTTTTTTTCCAAACATAATATATTAATCCTATAGCATCATAAGACAAAATTGTAATTTCGTCTGGCTGAGAATTAAATGTTTTTGTGTAAATTTTATTATATTTTTGAAATTCTTTTAAATCTACCGAAGGATAATAAAGATTATTGATTGTATTTTCATAAAAAATACTTTCATCAAACCATTGATTTATAGTCGTGAACAATACATCCTTATCATTCACATCTGAAAAAACTAATGAAGTAAGAAGACTTTTCAAGCTACTTCCAAAATCTATTACTATAACCGAGTCAAAATTTACATTTCCAATTGTGTATAATTGTTCAAGATAACTTAATTCCCTTTTTGATTGTTCATCATCTTTGTCTTCTAACATTTTTTTTCTAAGTTCTAAATTTCTCTTTCTTTGATTATAATTAGTTAGTTTTTGTATTTCGCCAGTTAGAACTTTTGGATCAGAACTATATTTAAAAATTTTATAATCTTTTAATTTCAAATTTTTAAGTTTTTCTTCAACAAACTCAGAATAATCATTTTTAGGAAATAATATTAAAGTCTTTTTCTTTTTTTCTTTTTTAATGAAATCTTCCAAAACGTTTAATTGAGACTCTAAACTTATTCCAATACTGATTATATTATTTTGTATTTCCGGATATTTGTTTGAGAGAGAGATAAAAGTAACATTTTTAAACTTACCTAATTCATTAAAGTAGTTTGATTGAATTGGTCCAATTATTATCTTAATGTCTTCACTGATAATTTCTTTAATTGATTCATTCAGCTTTTTTACATCATCCGATCCTGAATCACGTGGAACAATAATTATGTTTTTATCACCAATTTCATTTAGAGCAAGTTGAGCTGACAAAAGCAGTGAATTTCCCAGATTTTTATACTCTCCAGAAAAAGGTGCGAGCAACCCTATCTTTAATTTTTCACTTTCTTCACCTAGTGTATTGGTGTTAAAAAATAATATTAACCAAGATAAAAAAATTATAAAATTTTTATTCATTAAAATGAAAAATTATAAACCAGGTCTATACATAGTTTCAACACCAATAGGTAATCTTGATGATATAACATTAAGGTCTTTAAATGTATTAAAAAATTCCGACATAATTTTGTGTGAAGATACAAGGCGAACTTTAAAAATATGCAATCATTTTAAAATACGAAAAAGACTGGTCTCTTACCACAAATTTAATGAAAGGAAAGAACTTGGTAAAATATTAGAATTTTTAAAAACAGGCATGAAAATAGCTTTAGTCTCTGATGCCGGCACACCATTAATATCTGACCCAGGCAATTTATTAATTAACGAATGTATAAAGGAAAATATTCAAATAATACCAATACCTGGGGCTTCATCGATTACAGCTGCATTCAGCGTTTCTGGATTTGAAGATAAATTTTTATTTTATGGATTTTTACCTAAAACAGAATTTCAACTTAAAAAAGCAATATTAACTTTAAAAGATTTAAATTACTCACTAATATTTTTTCTTCCAGGTTTAAAAATAGATTTCTATTTAAAAGTTTTTAAAGATTATCTTCCTAATCGTAATATTTTAATAGCAAGAGAGATTACTAAAATTCATGAGACTTTTTATAGAGGAGAAGTAAATAGCATTGAGTATTTTAAAAAAACCTTAAAAGGCGAAATAACGGTTGTAATATCAAAAAAAAATAATAAAGATCAAATAACTGATTCTCAAATTAAAGATATGGCAAAAATTTTAATAAAAAAAAATAGTTTGAAAGATGTAGTAAATAAAATCTATCTAAAAGAAGGGGTGGCAAAAAAAAGAATTTATAACATTTGTCTTCAAATAAAAAAATGAAATTTTTTTCTACTATATTAGTCATTGTTTTAACTTTAACTTCGTGTGCATCAAAAAATGTTGGCACGTTTGGCAAAGGGGTAAGTATTAGCTTTGATCCAAGAACAGTAGGAATGCAAATTGATGATACAATTATGCAAAAAAGTCTGGTAGGCAGATTAACTTTTGCTGAAAAAAAATATTTCTTGTCTATACAAGTAGAAGTCCTAGATGGAAGAATATTCTTAACTGGAAAAGTAGATGAACCTGAGGAAAAAATCAAAATTACCAAATTTGCTTGGGAGACTAAAGGTGTAAGATCTGTAAACAATGCCATAGAAATAAAAGGTAACTCATCTTTTAAATCTACTGCTCAAGATGTTTTAATTACCTCACAATTAAGAACAGCGATGATATTTAGCAAAATAATTAAATCTTCAAATTATAGTTTGGAAACAATAAATAAAAAAATTTACATATTTGGAATAGCTATGGACGAAAAAGAAAAAGAAGAAGTTGTAAAAGAAGCGAATAAAATCTACAATGTTGAAAATGTTCTACCTACTATTTACCTGGTTTCTGAATTAAGTAGAAATAAAAATTAATTTTTATTGTAATCAATTACATGAGAAGAAAAAGCTGCAATTGATGCTAAATTCAAAATGTCTGACGTTGATGATCGAAGTGGAGCTACCTCTATTGGTAAATCTAGACCAATTAGAAGAGGCCCTATTAATTTTGCTCCACCAAATGACTTCATTAATTTAGTGGATATAGCAGCACTATGAAGTGCTGGCATAATCAATATATTGGCGTTTCCAACAATTTTGGAGAAAGGATAAATCTCTTTATAAATCGGGTTAAGAGCTACATCAGGCTGCATTTCTCCATCAAAATTAAAATCTACTTTCTGAGTTTTCAAAATTTCTATTGCATCTCTTACATGTTTGGTATTTCTTGAAATAGGTTTTCCAAAAGTTGAATGAGATAAAAAAGCCACTTTGGGTTCAAATCCAAACAATCGTGAAACCCTAACACAAGACTTGGATACTGCCACCAATCTATCAGAACTTGGAAAATCTTTTACATTAGTATCAGCTACTAAAACTGTTCTTCCTTTAAAAACAATCATGGTCATACCAAAAATCGGCTCTCCCTTTCTAGCGTTACAAACCTCTTTTAGCTTTTCTATTGAAGCAGCATAATGTCTTATATTACCTGTTACCATTGCATCTGCATCTTTACATGCAACCATGGAGGCTCCAAAGGCTACTCTTTCATTACGTATCAGTCTATCTACATCTCTCTCAAGTTGTCCAGTTCTTTGAAGTTTTTTATATAATAATTTTACGTATTTCTCTCTTTTGCTTTGATCGGTTGAATTAACAATTTTAATTTTATGATTTTCGTCTAATCCAATCTTAGCCAATGTTTCTCTTACCCTTTTTTCATTACCTATTACTATAGACTCACCCATTTTATTTTTATTAAATTCAATTGCTGCTTTAAGCATGTTTTCATCTTCTCCCTCAGCAAAAACAACTTTTTTGGGATTCTTTTTAACTTTAGCATTAATTCCCTGCATTAGTGACATAGAGGGATCCAAACGATTAGTCAGCTCATCTTTATATTCTTCAACATTATTAATTTTTTTTCTAGCGACACCGGATTTTACTGCCGCTACAGCAACTGCCGCCGGTATTACACTTAATAATCTCGGATCAAAAGTTGAGGGAATAATATATTCCTTACCATACTTTGGTCTTTCACCTCCATAAGCTGAAACAACTTCATCTGGAACATCTTCTCTTGCTAAAAGAGCAATAGCTTTTGCTGCTGCGATTTTCATTTCCTCGTTTATCTCTTTTGCTCTTACATCTAATGCTCCCCTAAAAATATAAGGAAAACCTATCAAATTATTTACTTGGTTAGGATAATCCGACCTTCCTGTCGCAACTATAGCGTCACTTCTTACTTCATCTATGAGTTCAGGCTTTATTTCTGGATCGGGATTTGCACAAGCAAAAATTATTGGGTTTTTATTCATAGACTTTATCATTTCTTTTGAAACAACGTCTTTAGCTGACAATCCCAAAAAAACATCGGCTCCTTTCATAGCGTCTTTAAGATCTC
Source organism: uncultured Pelagibacteraceae bacterium (assembly GCA_902581775.1). Taxonomy (GTDB): domain Bacteria; phylum Pseudomonadota; class Alphaproteobacteria; order Pelagibacterales; family Pelagibacteraceae; genus Pelagilacustribacter. Next base: position 30,851 of record CACHPJ010000005.1, read on the forward strand.
TTTTATCAGTTTCAATTGCATGTTTAGATTTAAATTCATCAACGTTACCCCTTCCTTTATAAATCACTCCTTTTCTGTCACACATAATTACATTTTCTTTTTTTACGCCAGATAGTTTAAATAAATTTACACAGGCAATAGCTGATGCACCTGCACCGTTAACCACTATTTTTACATCTTCAATTTTTTTCTTTGAAATATCTAAAGCGTTAATTAAAGCAGCTGTTGTTATGATTGCAGTTCCGTGCTGATCGTCATGAAAGACAGGGATGTCTAATACTTCTTTGAGCTTTTTTTCAATTATAAAACATTGTGGTGCAGCAATATCTTCAAGGTTAATACCACCAAAGGTGCCAGATATATTTTTAATAGTTTTTACAATCTCATCAGTATCAGTGCTATCAACTTCAATATCGATTGAGTCGATGTCTGCAAACCTTTTAAATAAAACTGCCTTACCTTCCATTACAGGCTTTGAAGCAAGAGATCCCAAATTACCAAGACCTAAAATTGCGGTTCCATTACTTATAACTGCAACTAAATTGCCTTTTGAAGTATAATCATAGGCTGTATTTGGGTCTTTAGAAATTTCTTTAACTGGAGCTGCAACGCCAGGAGAGTAAGCTAACGATAAATCTCTTTTAGTAGTTAGAGACTTAGAAGAATTCACCTCAATTTTGCCAGACTTCCCGTTTACATGGAAATCTAGGGCTTCTTTATCAGAATAGTGGTCTATTTTTGATTTTTTTGTCATTAGTTTTTTTAGTATGTAATATAAATAAGAATAAATCACTGATAATTTTGGCTTTATTATGAATTTACTATCATCGACTACAGTTTTTAGTTTTTTTACACTTATTAGTAGGATTTTAGGATATTTAAGAGATATTTTAATAGCCATTTTTATGGGAGCTACAGTATATGCCGACGCTTTTTTTGTGGCATTTAGACTGCCCAATACTTTCAGAAGACTGTTTGCAGAAGGAACATTCAATGCTGCTTTCATTCCAAGTTTTTCATCAGAAAAAGTCAAAGGCACTAAATATGCTAAAAAATTTGCTGATGATGTTTTAGTATTAATTTCTTTAATACTATTATTTATTGTTTTAATTGCTGAAATTTTTATGCCTGTTTTAGTTTACCTTATTGCCCCAGGATTTGTGGAAAATGATTTTAAATTTAATCTTGCTATAGAATTAACTAGAGTAACTTTCCCTTTTTTATTTTTAGTAAGCATATCATCTTTTTTTTCAGGAATTTTAAATTCAAATAATAAGTTTGCAGCTGCAGCTGCAGCACCAATAATATTAAATATAGTGATGATAATTGCAATAATATTTTCGTATTTTTATGATAGCAATTATTCTAAAAACTTATCTTACAGCGTAACACTAGCTGGGATAATTCAGTTATTTTTTCTAATTTTTTTCACAAAAAAATATTACAAACCATCAATTAAATTAAAAATTAAAATTAATAAGAATGTAAAATTTTTTTTCAAAAAATTATTACCCAGTATTTTTTCATCTGGGATTAATCAAATAAATATTCTAATTGGAACTATTATTGCTTCGTTTCAAGTTGGGGCAGTTTCTTATTTATATTACGCAGATAGAATTTATCAAATTAACTTAGCAATAGCCGGTATAGCTGTAAGCACAATCTCTTTACCAATTTTATCTTCAGCTCTAAAGGCTGGTAATGAAAAAAAAGTAAATAAAATTCAAAATAAATCTCTGGAACTTTCACTTCTTTTGTCTGCGCCAGCATGTGCGGGTTTAATTATTGCCTCTGAGGAAATTGTAAATGCATTATTTGGTTATGGATCTTTTAAAGCAGAAGACGTCAAGTTGACATCTAAAGCGTTAATGTATTTTGGTTTTGGAATACCGGCTTTTGCTATTATTAAAATATTTGCAAATCTTTTTTTTGCTAGACATAATACTGAAACACCTTTTCATGTTTCTTTAGTTGTAGTATTAATAAATGTTTTTATTAGCTTAATTTTTTTTAAAAGTATCGGTTTTATAATAATTCCTATAGCGACATCAATATCTGCTTGGGTTGGAGCTACAATCTATGTATTTTTATTAATAGGTAGGAAATATTTAATATTTAAAAAAGATAATATTATTAATGCTTTAAAAATAATTTTATCCACTATTTTGATGTCAGTTGCTTTACTTTTAGTGTTAGAACATTTTAATTCACAATTGATATATTCAAATTCCTTTAAGTTCATTTATGTATTATTTATTGTATTATCACTAGCAATGTTTTATTTATTATTGTGCAATCTAATGGGAATACTAAAAAATAAAAAAGATAATAATTACCAAGTATGAGTAATAAAATGACAGCTTTTTCTGGTGTTCAACCAACTGGAAATCTTCATCTAGGTAATTATCTTGGTGCTTTGAAACATTTTGTTTCTTTGCAAAAAAAAATGGAATGCATATATTGCATTGTTGATTTACACGCTATAACTACATTTCAAAAACCTGAAGCTTTAAAATCAAATATTTTAGAAACAACGGCTGGATTTATTGCCTCCGGCTTAGATCACGAAAAAAGTATAATATTTAACCAATCTTCAGTTAGTGGGCATGCAGAGCTTGCTTGGATATTAAATTGTGTCTCAAGAGTTGGCTGGCTAAATAGAATGACTCAATTTAAAGATAAGGCTGGCTCAGACAAAGAAAAAGCTAGTGTCGGTCTTTATATTTACCCTAATTTAATGGCCGCTGATATCCTGCTCTATAAAGCTACACATGTTCCAGTGGGGGCAGATCAAAAACAACATATAGAACTTTCTAGAGATATAGCACTAAAATTTAATAATGATTTTAATGCTAAAAATTTTTTCCCTTTACCGGAACCATTAATACCAAAAAAAATTTCTAGAATTATGAGTTTAAGGGATGGATTAAAAAAAATGAGTAAATCTGAAGAGTCTGATTATTCTAGAATAAATCTAAAAGATGAAGCTGACGAAATTGTAAAAAAAATAAAAAAAGCAAAAACAGATTCAAAACCGATTCCGTCAGACGAAAAAGAACTTATGAAAAGACCAGAAGCATTAAATTTATTAACCATCTATTCAGATCTTACGAATAAATCAATCAATGATGTTCTTAAAGATATGGCAGGAAAAGATTTTTCTCATCTTAAAACTAATTTATCAGAAATGCTTGTAGAGAAAATTTGCCCAATAGGTAAAGAGATAAAAAAGATGCTTGGAGATAGTATTTTTTTAAAAGAAATTTTGAAAAAAGGTCGAGAAAAAGCCAATATTAGAGCTGAGGAAAACTTAAAAAAGATACGTGATATAGTGGGTCTAATATAATATAATTATAATTATGATAACCACTGAAATTACACCTAACCCAAATTCTTTAAAATTTTTGTCTGAAGAAATTATCTCAGAAGTCGGTGCAGAAGAGTTTCAAAAAAAAGACATCTCAAACATAAATAACTCTTTTATAAAAGATTTGTTAAACTTTGATGGTGTTGAACTTGTTTTATTGTCAAAAAATTTTTTGTCGGTAAAAAAAAATGATACTGTATCTTGGGACGCTTTAAAACCAACAGTAATTTCACATATAAATGATCATTTTGAGAAAAACAAAGGGCCAATCTTAGTTGATAAAGTTGAAGACGAAAAAAAGGACACTGATGAAACTGTTAAAAAGATTAAAGAAATTTTGGACACAAAAATTAGGCCCGCTGTAGCAAGAGACGGCGGGGACATTAAGTTTAAATCTTTTGAAAATGGTATCGTCATAGTTGAACTTCAAGGAAGCTGCTCTGGTTGCCCAAGCTCATTAATGACCCTTAAACAGGGTGTACAGAACTTATTATGTCACTATGTTAAAGAAGTTAAATCTGTTAAAGCTTTATAGGAATGAAAAAAAATACATCATATAGAGAAAAGTTAATTGAGTTAGCTAACATTTATAAAGTTACAGATATAATCAATTATATAAAAAATAAGAAATATTTAACTACGGCTCAAATAGAGCATATCTTAAAAAAAAATAATGTTCCAATACCAACTGAGATAAATAAAAGCATTATAGAAATCCAAACAAAAAAAATTAAAAAACCCATTAGTTCTTTAAGCAGATCAGTTTCAGATTATTTTAATTCTTTGATAAAAGTTTTTTTGAAATCAATCAGAGGTATAGGACATCTATTTTTATCTATATTTAATTCAATATTTAAATTGATTTCATATATAAATAAAACAACTGTTAAAATTTTAAATAGTGCTCATAATTTTCAAGTTCATGAGAAAAAAGCAAATAAGATACTTACAACTTTTATCGCCTCAGCTTTTGTTGTTTTAATAATTATAAGTGGATTTTATATTAAAGATATTATTTTAGAATTTAATAAAATAGACAGTGACAAAATAGTAAAAAAAGAAACACAAGATAAAAAGATCATAACTGAAAAAAAACAACCAGAGAAAAAACCTCAAATTACAAAAAAAGAGAATGAACAAAAATTGGTTAAAAAACCCCAGCAGAAAGAGAAAATAAAGAAAAATAGTGGCTCATCAAAAGAATTTGTATTACCAAATTTAAATTTAAAGACAGATACAATTTTAAGCTTATTTAAAGATGTTGACTATGATTTAAAAACTGTGAGATACCAAAAAAAGGTTAAGCCTATTTATTTTACGCAATTTCCCAAGGATTTAGATGAAATTAAAGATACAAAACTTAAAAAAGAAACCTTTATTCAAATAGTTTTACCGCTGATTGTAGCTGAAAATGAAAAAATTTATGATGACAGAGTTAAACTTAAAAAAATTACCTCGAAAAAAATGACATCTGATAAAGAAAAACTTTGGCTTAGACAAAAACTTAGAGAGTACAAAGTTAAAAGCTCAAACATGAAAGAATTGGAAAAGCGAATGGACATAATTCCAGTTTCTATAGCTATAGCACAGGCAGCTAAAGAAAGTGGATGGGGAACATCAAGATTCGCCTTAGAAGGCAATGCAATTTTTGGTCAGTGGACTTGGACTGGGCAAGGTATAGAACCTCTATCAAAAGGAAAAAATGAAGGCCATAAAATTTTAAGATTCCCGATTTTAAGAGCTTCGGTAAAAGCTTATAAAAATAATCTAAATACTCACAAAGGCTACACGGATTTTAGAGAAAAAAGATATAGTCTAAGAAAGAAGAAAAGAAAAATAAAAGGTTTAGACTTGACCATCACTCTTGACAAATATGCTCAAACTGGAAAAGAATACACGGAAATTTTGGAACAAATAATAAAACAAAACAACTTAACGGATTTCGAAACTGTGCAATTAACTAATTCAATTATCAAGAAAGAACTTAACCTCTAATTAATTTCAGCTACAACAAACTGTAAACCAAGCCACCTATAATATCCGTTCTTTTCTCTTAAGGAGCAATTAATTCTTCCCCTTTCGGTGACAAATTTTCCTCGTAATTTGATTTCTAACTTGTTTTCTTCAATAAAATTGATAATTGAATTTCTCCACTCATTTTCTTCATTTGAAAAACAGTTAATTGACTTAAGGTTATTAATATTTTTATCAAATTCAATTAAAACTTTTGGCGGATTATTTTTATCACTTATATATCTTTCTTCTGGTTTAATAGATTTATATTTAAACGGCAAAGTCTTTAAGATTGTTTTAAATCTATCTAGCTTTCCATATTTTTCATTAATTGGATAACGTGGTAGTTCTAACATATTTTTGGATTTAAAAATTACTCCTGAATGTTGTCCAAAAGCATATTTAAAATCTAATTCATTTACTATTTTTTTAAAATTATTGCTGTATTCTCCAAAAGGATAAGAAAAAAAAGGAGAATTAGATCCTAGCTCTGATTTAAAAATTGAAATTGATTTGGACAAATCCTCTTTGATTGAATCATATTTATCATCTACTAAATATTCATGAGAGTGACTATGATTACCTATAAAACCTATTTCACTTTCATGAATCTCCTTTATCTCGCTCCAAGTCATATACCCATTCTTTCCTACCTCTCTTGTGCTTACAAAAAGAATAAAGGGAATTCTGTTTTTTTGTAAAAAGGGCCAAGCCTTTTCATAAAAAGATTCAAAACCATCATCTATTGTTATCAAAGCTTTTTTTTGATTAAAATTTTTCAAACTTTCTTCAAAATTATTAGGATTAACAAAAGTAATTTTTTCACTTCTAATCATATTCATTTGTTTTATAAAATCTTCCATTCTTATATTAGTTGAGGGATATTTATTTTCATCAAATCTGTGATACATTAATGTTATAAGACCATAATCATCAATATTTTTAGCTTGAGAATTTGAATTGTATGATGAATTAAAAATATTTATAAACAATATTATGATAAGAAATTTTTTAATTTTAAGCTGCATAGGCAAAAAAGATATAATAGGTTTAAAAATTGACAATAGTTTTACAATCCATAAAATTAAAGAGTCTATTCATAATAGCGATTTATTATCCAAAATTATATTAGATTTTTTAAAAAAAAATAACACAATTGTTGATAATCAATTTTCTATAATAATTAATCAAGGACCTGGAAGTTTTTCTTCAATCCGGACTTCGCTAACTGTGGCAAAAGGTATAAAAATCTCAACTGGGGCAAATATTTATGGTTATAAGCAAAATCAATTACCTGACTTTAAGCTTGAAACTATTGAAAAATTAATAAAACAAAATAAACTAGAAAATAAATTGATTAAACCAGTGTATTTAAGTTAAGTTAAAATAATTATATGAGTATTATTGAAAATAAATGTAAGGAAAAAGGGGTCAGACTAACCGATCAAAGAAAAGTTATTGCAAAAGTTTTATCAGAGTCCAAAGAGATTTATGGTTCAAAAGACCATCCAGATGTCGATGAATTACATAAAAGAGTTTCAGTTATTGATGATAAAATAAGTATAGCCACAGTATACCGTACAGTTAAATTATTTGAGGAAGCAGGTATATTGATTAAGCACGATTTTAAAGCCGGCAAGGCAAGATACGAAATTAATGATAACCATAATCATTTAATCGATATAAACAGTGGAGAGATCGTTGAATTTGTAGACAAAGATATTGAAGAACTTCAAACTAAAATAGCACAAAAGTTAGGCTATAAACTAGTAGATCACAAACTAGAACTTTACGGATCTAAAATTAAAAAATAATTTGACAAAAAAAATCTTTATAAAAACCTTTGGATGCCAAATGAATGAATACGATAGTAGTCGTATTTTAGATCTATTAAAAAAAAGTGATTATGAAAAAACTGAAAATTCAGAAAATGTAGATTGTTATTTAATAAACACGTGCCATATCAGGGAAAAAGCTACCGAAAAAGTTTTTCATGACGTGGGAAGAATAAAAAAAAATTACCGTAATAAAAAAAAACCAATTGTTTTAATAGCTGGTTGTGTTGCTCAAGCAGAAGGAGAGATTATACTGAAAAATGATAAATATATTGATGCAGTAATTGGCCCTCAATCTTATCAAGAACTACCGAAAATTATTAAAGGGATAGAAGAAAAGAGAAGCAGATCTAATTTTACCGAATTTGAGACAATTGAAAAATTTGATCAACTTAATTTGATAAAGAATTCTAACACTAAAATATCATCTTTTTTAACTATTCAAGAGGGCTGTGATAAATTCTGTAAATTTTGTGTTGTGCCTTATACACGTGGTCCAGAATATTCAAGATCATTTAAAGAGTTAATAGAGGAGTCAAAACAATTAATCCAAAATGGAGCAAAGGAAATCACTTTACTAGGACAAAACGTTAACGCATATAATTCTAGTAACAAAAAATTATCTGATCTTATTATTCAGCTTGAAAATTTAAAAGGTTTGGAAAGAATTAGGTATACCACTTCTCATCCTAATGATATGACAGATGATTTAATAGATGTTCACGGCACTTCAAAAAAATTAATGCCCCACTTACATTTACCCTTACAATCAGGATCTTCAAAAATTTTAAAAAGTATGAACCGCAATCATTCAATAGATCATTATCTTAAAATAATCCAAAAATTGAAAAAAAGAAAACCAAACATAAAATTTTCAAGTGATTTTATAATAGCTTACCCAGGTGAAACCGAAGAAGATTTTAATGATACTTTAAAAGTTTTAAAAAGCGTTGGTTTTATTAATACCTACTCATTTGTTTTTAGTGCTAGGCCAGGAACACCAGCCGATTTATTAAGTTTGATTGAAGATAATATATCAAAAAAAAGACTTCAACTGTTTCAAGAAATAGCAGAAAAAATCAAAATAGACTATAGACAAACTTTAATAGAAAAAAAAGTTAAAGTACTATTTGAAAATCGAATTTCTGAAAATAAATATTTTGGAAGAGATGAATATCTTAATTCAGTTATTGTTCAAAGCGTAAATAATTTAGTTGGAAGAAATATTGAAATTAAGATTAAAAGATGTAATCATCAAACTCTTTTTGGTGATATAATAGAAAATCCTAGTGAAAAAAATTTTGCAGCATAATGTCCCAAATTTCTAAAGTAGATCAGAACTTAATTATAAAAAAGATAGATAAAGAAACAATTAATATTCAAGTTCTTGATAATGAGATGTTAGCTTCGATTGTTGGTGAATTTAATAAAAATCTAACAAAGTTAGAAACTTTGACAAACTCAAAAATTTTTTTCAGGGGTAATTCTATAACTATTAAGGGTGAAGATGATTCGACATTAAGAGCTTCCGAAGCCATTAAATTCTTAGGAAGTAAATATATTTTAACTAATCTTATCGATAATAATGATATAATACATTCTGTGAAAATGGAAAAAAATTCAAATAACGGCAACATTCATTCTTTAGGAGAACTCATCAAAACTCCCAAACAATCAGTTATTGCTCGATCAGTAAAACAAGACGAATACATAAAGGCACTTAAGAACAATCAAATTATTATGGCACTCGGGCCAGCAGGAACTGGAAAAAGTTTCCTAGCAGTTTCTGTAGCCATAACAATGTTAATGGAAAAAAAAGTGGATAGGGTCATATTGTCGAGGCCAGCAGTTGAGGCAGGAGAAAAATTAGGTTTTTTACCTGGTGACATGAAAGAAAAAGTTGATCCTTATTTAAGACCTTTATACGACGCGTTGTACGATCTTTTTGGATTTGAAAAAATACAAAAAAAAATTGAAACTGGAGAAATTGAAATTGCTCCATTAGCTTTTATGCGAGGAAGGACTCTTAAAAATTCATTCGCAATTTTAGATGAAGCACAAAATGCTACTTCCACACAAATAAAAATGTTTCTTACTAGAATAGGTGAAAATTCAAAACTTGTTGTAAACGGTGACCCGTCGCAAATAGATCTTATTAATAAATCTTATTCAGGTTTAATTAAGTCAAAAAAAATTCTTGAAAAAATTAAAGAAATCAAAATCATAGAATTTGATCATAAAGATGTGGTGAGACATCCACTAGTTTCCAAAATTATTCAAGCCTATCAAAAAGTTGATGATAAAAGTTAATGTTTTTGCAGATAATAAGAATCGGAAACATAAAATTAAAAACCCTAGTCTATATATAAAAAAAAAAGTACAAAGACTTAAAAAATACTACTTTTTCAAAAATAAAAATATTGAATTTTCTATCTTATTAACTGGTAATGAAGTAATCAAAAAACTAAATAAAAGATTTAGAAATAAAAATAAAATAACGGATGTGTTATCTTTTCCTTTTTTTGAACAGAATACTTTGAAAAAAATGATAAGAGCAAGAAATAATATTTATTTAGGAGATGTAGTTATTAATTTAAATAAAATTAATAGCAGCCCGACAAATGATATTTTATTGGAATTTAACAAAATATGGATTCATGGAATGTTACACTTATTTGGATATAAACATAATACAAATATAGACTTTAAAAAAATGAATAACTTAGAAAAGAGAATAATTAATTACCTAGAAAATGAATTTTGAAAAAATTATTAATAACAAAATATTTGTTATTTTTATAATTCCTTTTTTTTTAGGATTATTAAGTGTTTTTAGTTTTCAGCCATTTAATTTTACTTTAATTAATTTTTTAATTTTTCCAATATTATTCTTTATATTAACTTATGTAAATAAACGCTCTAAAAATATTTATCGAAAGAAACCATTTTTAAAAAATCTATTTTTTGTAGGCCATTCATTTGGTTTTGGTTTTTTTATCACAAGTACATATTGGATTTCAAACTCTTTAACTTTTGATGAAAGTTTTAAATTTTTAATTCCTTTTGCAATTTTTTTACTACCCATTCTATTGGGACTTTTTTTTGGTTTTTGTACTTTAATTATTGGCCCATATTTAAAAAGTAATTTAAATTCTTTAGTGTTATTTGTTATTGCCTTTTCTTTAATAGATTATTTAAGAGGAAAAATGTTTACTGGTTTCCCTTGGAACTTATGGGCGTATAGTTGGTCATGGTTTGAGGAAGTTTTACAAGTTCTGAATCCAATAGGTCTTTATGCCTTTAATCTACTTTCAATAAGCGTTTTCTCTCTTCCTGCAATATTTTTTTTTACCAGAAAAAAAAGTCATTACGCAATTTTTATTGCAAGCCTAACAATTTTTTTTTCAAACTATATATATGGCTCATTTCAGATTAATAATAATGATAAAACTAACTCATTAAGTATCTCTAACTCAAGCTACCAAACAGTAAAAATAATATCTCCAAATTTTGAACTAAAATATGATCTTAAAAGTGATGAAATTATAAAAAACATAGATAGATTAATTAAAATTAGCTCCCCTGAGGAAGACAAAAAAACAATCTTTATATGGCCTGAGGGAGTATTTTCAGGTTACAATTTCGAAGAAATTAAGAGTCTAAAATATGATTTTAGTAAAAACTTTTCCAAAAATCATCTAATAATTCTGGGTATCAATACCAATAAAAAAGACTCAGATAATTATTTCAATAGCTTTATAATGGTAAACAATAAATTTGAAATCTTATATAAGTATAATAAAAGAAAACTTGTTCCTTTTGGTGAATTTTTACCGTTTGAAGAAAAACTTAAAAAGCTTGGATTTAAAAATATAACAAGAGGTTACAATTCCTTTTCTCCTGGTCAAAAAATAGAACTTCTAATAGTTGATAATTTAAAAATTCTACCTTTAATTTGCTATGAAATAATATTTCCGGAATTAATACAGGAAATAAAAAAAACGAATTTAATAGTGAATTTATCAGAAGATGCATGGTTTGGTAAATCTATTGGACCGCACCAACATTTTTCAAAAGCAATTTTTAGAGCTATCGAAAACAATAGCTATCTTGCAAGGTCTACCAACAAAGGTATTTCAGCATTTATCAACAATAAAGGGCAAATAATAAAATTTTTAAATCCCAACGAGTCGGGAAATATAGAATTAAAAGTGCCAATTGTTCACAGTGAACACAAAAATAAAAATGATTTGATATTTTTTATACTTTTATTTACATATATGTCATTCTTCTTTTTGTTAAAAAATTATGAAAAATAAAAATAAATACTTATTTACAAGCGAGTCAGTCTCTGAGGGTCATCCGGATAAAGTTTGCGACAGAATATCTGATATGGTGGTTGATAGTTATTTAAGCGAAGATCCATTTGCTAGAGTCGCGTGTGAGACTTTAACGACTACAAACAAAGTTGTTCTTGCTGGAGAAATAAGAGGTCCTAAAATTGATAACGAAAAGTTAATTCAAAAAGTAAGAGAATGTATAAAAGACATCGGATATGACCAATCTGGATTTAGCTGGAAATCCGCAAAAATAGATAGTTACTTGCATGAGCAATCCGCTGATATAGCCATGGGCGTTGACTCAAAAGGAAATAAAGACGAAGGCGCTGGAGATCAAGGAATAATGTTTGGTTTTGCTTGTACGGAGACAAAAGATCTTATGCCGGCGCCGATATATTATTCACATAAAATTCTTCGATTAATGGCTGAGGATAGAAAAAAAGGGCAGCTGAGAGGAATTGAACCTGACTCTAAGAGTCAAGTTTCTATGATGTATGAGGGCAGTGAGCCGATAAAAGTAACTTCAGTCGTAATTTCTTCTCAACATTCGAAAGACTTAAATCAGAAACAAGTTAAAGATTTAATTTTGCCATACATAAAAAAAGCAATACCAGAAAATTTAGTTAAAGATTTAAAAGAAAATGATATTTATATTAATCCTACTGGACAATTTATTATTGGAGGACCTGACGGCGACTCAGGCCTTACAGGAAGAAAAATTATTGTAGATACCTACGGTGGTGCGGCACCACATGGAGGAGGAGCTTTTTCAGGAAAAGATCCAACAAAAGTAGATAGGTCTGCTGCATATGTTGCAAGATATTTGGCTAAAAATATAGTTGCAGCGGGTGTTTCGGAAAAATGTCTTATCCAACTTGCTTATGCAATAGGAGTTTCAAAACCTTTATCGATATATATAAAACTATCTGAGGGAGATGAAAGCAAAATTAAAGATATCGAAAAACTAGTTGAGAAGAATTTTGATCTATCACCTAGAGGTATTAGGGAATTGTTGGGACTTAACAAACCTATATACGAAGTTACTTCAGCTTATGGTCATTTTGGCAGAATTCCTCAAAATAATGGCCAATTTTCTTGGGAAAAAACAGATAAAATAAAGATTTTTAAATAGATAACTTGAAAATAATCTAAAATATATTAAAAGAACACTATAGTTCTGGAGAGTTAAAAATGGGCACTTGCCCATTTTTTTTTGGAACACAGGAAAAAACAAAATGTTAAATAGAGGTTTAGATAAGTTAGAATTGCTAAGAATTGTCGACGCAGTTGCAAACGAAAAATCTATAGACAAAGAGCTGGTAATAGAGTCAATGGAAAGCGCAATCCAAAAAGCTGCATTAACTAAATTTGGAAACGATAATAACATTGAGGTAAAAATAAGTAGAGATACTGGTGAAATTAAAATTGAAAAAGTAATAGAAGTAGTTGAAAAAGTTGAAGATCCCAGTAAGGAAATTTCGCTCGAGTTAGCTATAAAAACTTCAAAAAAAAATAAAGATTTAAAAATTGGGGATAAAATCTCAGAAGAATTACCGCAAATAGATTTTGGAAGGATAGCAGCACAAAGCGCTAAACAAGTAATCAGCTTCAAAGTAAGAGAAGCAGAAAAGAATCGTCAATACGAAGAATTTATTGACAAACAAGGTCAGGTTTTAAGTGGAATAATCAAAAGACTTGAATATGGTAACGTAATTGTTGATTTAGGAAAAGCAGAGGGAGTTATTAAGAAAGATGAATTAATTCCTAGAGAAATCCTTAAAAATGGAGACAGAGTCAAAGCTTACTGTTACGAAGTAAAGAAAGAAATAAAAGGTCATCAAATATTTTTATCGAGAGCTCACCCTCAATTTTTAGCTAAATTATTCTTTCAGGAAGTGCCAGAAATTTATGAAGGAGTAATTGAAATTAAGGCTGTTGCAAGAGACCCAGGAAGTAGAGCAAAAATATGTGTTAATTCAAAAGATAGTTCGATTGACCCAGTAGGTGCTTGTGTTGGAATGAGAGGTAGTAGAGTTCAAAGTATAGTCAACGAGCTTCATGGTGAAAAAATTGATATAATTAAATGGACTGAAGATTTACCAACTCTAATTTCAGAATCACTTTCGCCTGCGGAAATTCAGAAAGTTTTAATCGACCAAGAAAATAAAAGAATAGATGTAATATTGTCAGAAGATAATTTAAGTAAAGCAATAGGTAGGCGTGGACAAAACGTAAGATTAGCATCTAAATTAACCAATTTTGAAATTGATATACTAACAGACAAAGAGGATTCAGATAGACGTCAAACAGAATTCAAAGAGCGAACTGAAACTTTAATTAAAAGTTTGGAAGTAGATGAAACTTTAGGACAACTTCTTGTATCAGAAGGATTTCAAGGCATCGAGGAAATATCTCAAGCAAAAGCAGAAGATATTTCCAAAATTGAAGGTATAGATGACAGTACTGCTGAGGAATTAATAAGTAGGTCTAAAGAAAACCTGGTCAAACAAAAAGATGAAATATCAAAAAAATTAAAAGAATTAGGAGTTGAAGAAAAGCTAATCAATTTGAAGGGATTAACACAAGGTATGCTTGTTTTATTGGGTCAAAGAAATATCAAAAAATTAAGTGATTTTGCAGACTTATCTTCAGATGAATTAATTGGGGGATACGATGAAGTTAAAGGCAAGAAAATTAGAATTGAAGGGTATCTCGAGGAATTTTCTTTGTCTAGAGAAGAGGCTGACCAACTAATAATGTCTGCGAGAGATATCGTATTTAAATAATTATGGATGATAAAAAAAATAAGAAAAAAACTTTAACAATTTCTACTAGTTTTAATAAAAAGATAGATATCTCTGCAGTAGGCAAAGGTGCAAAAAAATCCTTTTCAATATCAAAAAAAAAACCTTTTAGGCCACAAAAAAATTATCAAAATCCAAATACCGGAAGTGTCGGCAATAAACCAAATTTCTTAAAAAAAAATTTAAATAGGAAATTTATTGAACAACAAGCAACTAAAGCTTTTATTAAAAAAGACGATAAATCTTCTAATAAAGGAAAGATTAAATTAAAAAGTTCAATTGATAGAAGAAATTTAAAATTAACTGTATCTAGAGCACTGAATGTTGAAGAAATAGAAATCAAGCAAAGAAGTTTAGCTTCTGTAAAAAGAGCCAGATTAAAAGAAAAAAAGAACTTACCTACAGAAGAAAAAAGGGAATTTAAGAAAATCATTCGTGACGTTAAAATTCCTGAACAGATATCTATTCAAGAACTCTCTAATCGTATGGCTGAAAGATCAAGCGATATAATCAAGTTTCTTCTTAATATGAAAGTTTTAGCAACCATCAATCACATAATCGACAAAGATACAGCTGAATATATAGTTAAAGAATTTGGACATAAACCTATCGTCGAGGAGGTACCAAAAATTGAGATTAACAAAAATATCAAACAAACTAAAATTTCAGCAAAAAATCGGGCGCCAGTTGTAACTATAATGGGTCACGTTGATCACGGTAAAACTTCTTTGCTAGATGCTTTAAGAGATACAAATGTTGTGTCAGGTGAATTTGGAGGGATAACTCAACATATAGGTGCCTATCAAGTAAAAACTAATAGTAAAGATCTTATCACGTTTATAGATACACCTGGTCACGCTGCTTTTACTGAAATGAGAGCAAGAGGATCCAAGGTTACTGATATAGTCGTCCTCGTAGTTGCTGCCGATGATGGTATCAAACCGCAAACTGTAGAAGCAATACAACACGCAAAAGCCGCTAAAGTGCCAATTATAGTCGCGGTTAACAAATGTGACTTGCCAAATAAAAATATCAGTAAAATCAAAAATGATTTGATGCAATATGAATTAATCGCAGAGGATTTAAGTGGTGATACTTTATTTGTTGAAGTGTCTGCAGTTAAAAAAGATAATTTAGAAAAACTTAAAGAGAGCATTTTACTTCAATCAGAAATTTTAGATTTAAAAGCTTCATTTGACGGTCCGGCTACAGGAGTAGTTTTAGAGTCAAAAATTGATAAAGGAAAAGGACCAGTATCAACTATATTGATTTCAAATGGTCTTTTAAAAAAAGGTGACTATTTTGTTTGTGGGAACACCTGGGGAAAAATTAGAGCCATGATAAATCATGAAGGAAAAATAATCGAAAAAGCACTACCTTCGATGCCAGTTGAGATACTAGGTATGAACGATTCTGCTTTTGCAGGAGCTGAATTTTTTGTGACAGAAAACGAGGATAAAGCCAAAGAAATTATAGAATTCAAAAAAAGTGAACAAGGTTCATCTAATAAATTAATTACTAAAGACAAAAAGACATTATTTGAAGATGAAAATGAAAAAGAAGTTTTAAATATAATAATAAAATCAGATGTTCAAGGATCGAGTGAAGCGTTAAAAACTGCAATTAACAAAATCAATCATGAGGAAGTAAAGTCAAAAATTATCTTGTCAGATATTGGAATGATAAATGAAACAGATGTTTCTTTGGCTAAAGCATCAAATGCTCTTTTAATTGGTTTCAATGTCAAACCTAATAGAGAGGCAAAAAAAATTGCAGAAGAACAGAAAGTAGATATAAAATATTTTAATATTATTTATGAAGCTTTAGAATATGTAGAAAATAATTTGTCAGGACTTTTAGAACCTGACGTAAAAGAAATTGTCAGTGGATCTGCGGAAATACAGAAAGTATTTAGTGTTTCTAAAGCTGGAAAAATAGCTGGTTCTAAAGTTTTAAATGGAGAAATTAAAAATAAATCTAAAGCAAGATTAATTAGGGACGGGTCTGTGGTTTATACTGGGGAAATTTCAAGCATTTTTAGGGAAAAAAATCAGGTAAAAGAGGTAAAATCTGGATTTGAATGCGGAATAGCTTTAAAAGACTTTATGGATTTTAAAGAAAAAGATATTATAGAATCCTATATCTCTGAAAAAATTGAGAGAAAAATTTGATGAAAAACAAAAGTCGATATCCTGAGTTTAGCCAAAGACAGTTAAGAGTCGGAGAGCTTGTAAAGCAAAAATTAGGAGAAATTTTTATTAGAAATGAAGCAAAAATTCCCTCTATTAAAACAGAGATAATAACTGTTACAGAGGTAAGAATGACCCCTGATCTAAAGACAGCCAGAGCTTATGTAATACCCCTTGGTGGAATTGACGCCGAAGAGACTGTAAGTATCTTGACTGAATACGCTCATCTTGTTAGAAAAGCACTGTCAAATAAACTTGATATCAAGTTTCTTCCTAAGATTGCATTTGTCGAAGATAAATCCTTTGAGTATGCTGAAAAGATAGAAAGATTGATCAAAAAAAATAGAGACGATGAAACAGAAAAAAAAAGATATAATTAAAAGTTTGGCAATTAATGATAAAGACGTTGGCTCGGCTGAAATTCAGATAGGTCTATTAAGTCAAAAAATCCAGAAATTAGCAGAACATTTTAAAAAATTTAAGAAAGATAAGCACTCGACTATAGGTTTAAACAAGTCAGTTAACAGAAGAAAAAGACTTTTAAATTATTTAAAAAAAAATAATTCAGAATCTTACAATAAAGTAATCAAACAATTAAATTTAAGGAAATAATGTTTAAAATTCATAAAGAAGAAATCAAGGTTAATGGAAAAAAATTAATTTTAGAAACAGGAAGAGTCGCAAGACAAGCTGATGGAGCTATTATTGCAACTTGTGGCGAAACTGTTGTAATTGCAACTGCAGTAGGTGCAAAAAAATTAAAAGATGGGCAGGACTATTTTCCATTATCTGTAAATTATCAGGAAAAATATTATGCAGCTGGAAAAATTCCAGGAGGCTATTTTAAAAGAGAAGCAAGACCTACTGAAGCTGAAACTTTAATTTCTAGACTTATTGATAGACCCATAAGACCATTATTCCCCTCTAGTTTTATGAACGAGGTGCAATTGTTGCCTACTGTTTTATCTTATGATGGAGAAAATCAACCAGATATTTTATCTATAATTGCTTCATCAGCTGCTCTTGCGATATCAGGACTTCCCTTTCAAGGTCCTATCGCTGCTAGCAGAGTTGGATATAAAGATGAAAAGTTTTTATTAAACCCATCTATCGAAGAACTAAAAGATTCCAAATTAGATTTAGTTGTTGCTGGAACTAAAGATGCAGTTTTAATGGTGGAGTCAGAAACGTCAGGATTAACGGAAAAAGTAATGTTAGATGCAGTAAAGTTTGGACATGAAAATTTTATACCAGTAATTGAAGCAATAGAAAAATTAGCTAAAAAAGCTAGCAAACCAAAATGGGAAGTAGAAGAAGTAGATCATTCAGATGTTAAAAAGAAAATTACTGATAAATTTGAAAAAAATCTTAGAACTGCATTTAAAGAAACAGATAAAAAGAAAAGATCAACTGCTATATCTGAAATAGAGTCCCAAGTAAAAGAAATGTTTGCTGAAGATGAAACTGTGACTGAAAATCAATCTATGGCACAATTAAAGTCTCTAGAAAAAGATATTGTTAGAACAGCGATATTAAAAGACAAAAAAAGAATCGATGGACGTGGACTATCAGATGTAAGACAAATCCAATGCGAAGTTGGAGTGCTTCCTAGAACCCATGGTTCTGCTTTATTTACAAGAGGAGAAACTCAGGCATTAGTTGTTACAACGCTAGGAATGACTGATGATGAACAAAGATTAGAAAGCCTAGAAGGAATGAAAAGATCAAGTTTCATGTTACATTATAATTTTCCTCCTTTCTCAGTAGGTGAATGCGGTAGAATTGGAACTGGTCGGAGAGAAATTGGGCATGGTAAACTGGCATGGAGAGCGATTAATTCATCATTACCGCTTAAAGAAAATTTTCCTTACACTTTAAGAGTTGTTTCAGAAATAACGGAGTCCAACGGCTCTTCTTCAATGGCAACAGTCTGTGGAACCTCTTTGTCATTAATGGATGCCGGTGTGCCTATAAAAGAACCTGTTGCTGGTATAGCTATGGGGTTAATAAAAGAAGGAGATAAATTTTCAGTTCTGTCAGATATTTTAGGAGATGAAGATCATTTAGGAGACATGGATTTTAAAGTAGCTGGAACTAAAGATGGCATAACTTCTCTTCAAATGGATATCAAAATTACTGGCATCACATTTGAAATCATGGAAAAAGCTTTAGATCAAGCCAAAGTTGGAAGAAAACATATTTTAGGCGAAATGAATAAAGCTCTTAAGTCCTCTAGAAAAGAATTTTCAAAACACACTCCTAAAATGGAGACTATTAAAGTTGATAAAAAAGATATTGCAACAGTTATAGGTAAAGGAGGAGCGACAATTAGAGAAATAGTTGAGACATCAGGAGCAAAAGTAGATGTCAAAGATACTGGAGAGGTAACAGTCGCTGCGCCAGATGAAGCTTCAAGAAATAAAGCTTTAGAGTTCATTAAAAGTTTAGTTGCTAAACCTGAGATGGGAAAAATTTACAAAGGTAAAGTAGTTAAGATTATGGAATTTGGGGCTTTTGTTAACTTTTTAGGAAAACAAGATGGTTTAGTACACATTTCAGAACTAGCCGCTAAAAGAGTCGCCAAAGTAGGAGACGTTGTAAAAGAAGGTGATGAAGTTTCTGTGAAAGTTGTAGGTTTTGACAGGGGTAAAGTTAAACTATCAATCAAACAAGCTGTAGCTTAAAAAAGTTAAATTTTATATTCAAAATTTTGGCTTTCCTCATTTACCTGAAGCTCAGTTGCTCCGTTTCTTAAGTGAAATTTTCTAGCTAAATCAGTTAGCGGTGATAATGTCACCAATCTATTTAAATGATTTGATTTCTTAATTTTTTTGAAAACTTCCCTAACTATCAGTTTTCCTCCCCCTCTTTTTTTTGACCATACAGTGTATGCTACTGCAATTTTTCCTACATTTTTGTCTCTTAGTGTAGATTGCAAATGTGCATCTTTGGTCATTAAATCCAATTCTTCCACATTCTTTGGAATTTCATTTGTGTAGCCAAAACACATAATTGCGCAAATTTCTTTTTTGTATTTTACACCAAATATTTTTCGACCATAACTTGTTCTAAATTTAATATCTAATTCAGGTCTAACAGGATCCTCATTGATATTACATGATTTAAGCTCAATAAGCTCAGCTCCCTTAATCCAATCAAAAAAGTTTTCAATTTTATCTTTTACTGCTTGATTTAATTTAATCATAAATTTTATATTTTTTAATTTTTTTTAGGTTTAATAAGGATTGTTATATTTGAAGTTTAGCCATGCAAAAATTTCAATTATGAAATATTTTTTGGGTCTGGCATTCCAACTTTATTATAACCTGCGTCGACATAATGAATTTCCCCAGTTACACCTGAGGCTAATCCACTTAGCAAGTATAAAGCTGAATTTCCAACATCGTGAATATCTACATTTCTTTTCAAAAAAGAGTGATCTTCATTCCATTTATATAAGAATTTTGCATCGCCAATTGCTGAAGCAGCTAAAGTTTTAATTGGTCCAGCACTTATTGCATTCACTCTAATTTTTTTTTTGCCTAAATCTCTTGCTAAATATTTGACGCTGGCTTCAAGTGCTGATTTACAAACGCCCATAACATTATAATTAGGAATAGCTTTAGTCGATTCGTAAGTAAGAGTTAACAAGCTTCCATTTTCTTTCATTATTTTAGAAGCTTCTTTAGCTACTTCAGTAAATGAAAAACATGAAATGAGCATGCTTCTTAAAAAATTTTCTCTAGTAGTATTTAAATATTCTCCAGATAACTCGGACTTATCAGAGAAAGCAACAGCATGGACCACAAAATCAATTTGACCCCAATGAGATTTTATATCTGCAAAAAGCTTAATAACTTCGTCTTTTTTTTCTACGTCACAACTAAAAGTAAGTTTTGAATTTAATTTTTCTGCTAAAGGTATCACTCTTTTCTTTAGTGCATCACCCAGATACGTAAATGCTAGATCAGCCCCAGCCTGGGCAAGTTTTTGTGAAATTCCCCAAGCAATTGACCTTTCGTTGGCCACGCCCATTATCAATCCTTTTTTTCCTTGCATCAGATCCATAAATTAAATTTTTTCAAATACTAATGTTGCGTTAGTGCCCCCAAAACCAAAGCTATTTGACATGATTGAGCTAAGTTCAATATTTTTCTCAACCTTAGTTACAATAGCGTATTTTTTTGCTTCATCGTCCATATCGCTAATATTAGCGGAAGCTGCAATAAATTTATTTTTCATCATTATTAAGCAATATATTGCTTCATGAACAGAGGTGGCTCCTAATGAGTGGCCTGCTAAAGATTTTGTAGAACTTATTTTTGGTTTATATTCTTTAAAAACTTCACCGACAGCTTTTAGTTCTGTAATGTCACCCACTGGAGTTGATGTTCCATGTGTATTAATATAATCAATTTTATTTTTAGAGGTATTTAAAGCCATTTTCATACATCTAATTGCTCCCTCACCCGAAGGAGCGACCATATCATAACCGTCTGAAGTTGCTCCGTAACCAGTTAATTCAGAATAAATTTTTGCCCCTCTAGCTTTTGCATGCTCATATTCTTCTAGCACAAGCACACCACCTCCTCCCGAAATTACAAAACCATCTCTCGTTTTATCATATGGCCTTGAAGCTTTTTCAGGAGTTGCATTATATTTAGATGATAATGCAGTCATAGCATCAAACATTGCTGTCATCGCAAAATGAACTTCATCACTGCCACCAGCAAAAATAATTTTTTGTTTTCCTAATTGAATTAGTTCCATAGCATTTCCTATGCAGTGGCCGCTGGTAGCGCATGCTGAGCTAATAGTATAATTTACCCCTTTTATCTTGAATGGAACAGCTAATGTAGCAGAAGCTGTACTAGACATTGTCCTAGGAACTACAAAGGGCCCCATTCTCTTTGGACTTTTTTCTCTTGTTTTATCTGCTGCTAAAATTACGTTTTCAATTGATGGCCCCCCAGAACCCATAATCATTCCTGTAGAGGTATTGCTAACATCTTTCTCTTCTAAACCAGAGTCTACAACTGCTTCTTTCATTGCAACGTAATTGTATGCAGATCCAGGACCCATAAATCTAATAAATTTTCTGTCCACGTATTCTTCAAGCTTAATTTTAGGTTTACCATGAACATTGCTCTTTAAATTATATTCTTTATACTCCTCCGAAAACGTAATGCCCGACTTACCGTTTAATAAAGACTTGTAAACTTCATCTTGATTATTACCCAAACAAGATACAATTCCTAAGCCAGTAACTACAACTCTTTTCATGATTTAAATAATCCTACTTTTAAATTTTCTGCAGTATAAATTTTTTTTCCGTCGGCGTCGAGAGTTCCATCAGCTAACCCTACTACTGCACCCTCTTTTTTAAGAATTCTTTTTATATCTATAGTATAAGTCGCCATTTTTACGTTTTTAAGAACCTCACCAGTAAATTTTACAGTACTTACTCCCAGAGCCCTTCCTTTTCCTGGTTCTCCCTTCCATCCTAAAAAAAAACCAACTAATTGCCACATTGCGTCTAGACCTAAACATCCTGGCATGACTGGGTCTTCTTTAAAGTGACAATTAAAAAACCACATATCTTCCTTTATGTCTAATTCAGCATTAATAAATCCTTTTTTATACTTACCTGTATTTTCATCAATTTTTGTTATTCTGTCAAACATCAACATCGGAGGAAGTGGTAATTTGGCATTTCCTTTTCCGAAAAGCAATCCGTTACCACAGTCTATTAATTCTTCATAAGTGTAATTTTTTTTTTGTTTCATCTTGAGAGTTAACAATTACTTGTTTTTTTGTTATTATTCTATATATAAATATTATATTATTTGATAGAATAAATTAAACAATGATTAGCAAAAATAAGACATTTATAGAAAAACTAAGATCCTCGGGCTTAAGACCAACAAGACAAAGAGTAGAAATAAGTAAATTCTTGTTTAATAGAAAAAAAACTTTTCATTTTTCTGTTGATGACTTAAACAAATTGCTTAATTCTAGAAAAAAGAAAAAAATTTCAATAGCGACCCTATACAATACTGTCCATGCACTTAAAAGTGCTGGACACCTGAAAGAATTCTCGCTTGAAAACAATATATCCTACTATGACACCAATACTACTTCTCATCATCACTTCTATTTTAATGGAAAATTAACTGATATAAAAAATAAAGAAATCCATTTTAAAAAAATTCCAACCCCTCCAATAGGAAAAAAAATTAAAAACGTTGAAGTTGTAATTAAGCTAGAAAATATTAATTAGTCGCAATTTTTAATCAAAATAGTATTGACAGTTACTTTAGAATAATTATAAACTAATTATAGTAAAAAAAAACTTATATGAGCGTAGATTTTAAAAAAGATAGCAACGGCAAGTGTCCTGTTATGCACGGCGGTGTAACAAAAGCAGGTGAGTCTAACACTGCTCGACTTTGGCCAAATAGTATTAATTTAGATATTTTGCATCAACATGATACAAAAACTAACCCTCTTCCAGGTTTCAATTATAGAAAAGAGGTTAAAAAATTAAATTTTAAAGCCTTAAAAAAAGATTTATTAAAATTAATGACGAACAGTCAAGAGTGGTGGCCGGCAGATTTAGGAAGCTATACGGGCCTAATGGTAAGATTGACTTGGCACCAAGTAGGAACTTACAGAGAATTTGATGGTAGACCAAACGTTGGTTCACATAGGTTCTCCCCACAGGATTCTTGGCCAGATAATACAAATTTAGATAAAGCAAGACGTCTTCTTTGGCCTATTAAAAAAAAATATGGAAATAAATTGAGCTGGTCAGATCTAATGGTATTAGCTGGAACTATGGCTTATGAAAAAGCTGGATTTAAAACCTTTGGTTTTTCATTTGGAAGAGAAGATATATGGGGACCTGAAAAAGATGTTTATTGGGGCAAAGAAACAGTTCCACTAGCTGTTAATAGATATGGAGATCCTCAAGATCGTTCTTCTTTAGAAGCTCCTCTTGCAGCATCACATTTTCAACTTGTTTACGTTAATCCAGAAGGTGTTGAAGGTAAGCCAGACCCAGTAAGAACTGCGATGGACGTTAGAGAAACCTTCGGTAGAATGGGAATGAACGATATAGAAACTGCAGCACTTACTGTTGGCGGCCACTCTATAGGAAGAGCTCACGGTAATGGAAATCCAGCTAACTTGGGTCCTGAACCAGCAGGAGCTGACATTCATGAACAAGGATTTGGATGGAATCAAAAAAATGGAACTGGTGTAAATCAAATTACCTCAGGCCTCGAAGGAGCTTGGACAACTAATCCTGATAAATGGGATCATCAGTACTTAGATCTTTTATTAAATTATGAGTGGGAAAGCAAAAAAAGTCCAGCCGGAGCATGGCAGTGGGAACCTATTAATCTGGAAGAAGAAAAAAAACCGGTTGACCTAGGTGACCCTAAAAAGAAAGCTAGATTAATGTTTACCGATGCAGATATGGCTATGGCTATGGACCCTGAATATAGAAAAATTTCAGAAAGATTTTATAAAGATCCAAAGTTTTTCGAAGACTCATTTGCTCGTGCTTGGTTTAAACTAACACATAGAACAATGGGAAACAAAGAAAATTACATTGGTCCTTGGGCTCCCAAAGAGGATCTTCTTTGGCAAGGTAATATTTCATCTCCAAAAAAGAAATATAATGTAGATAAAGTTAAAAAAATGATTACAGCAAGCAAACTCAGCTCTAGTGATTTAATCATTACTGCTTGGGATAGCGCTAGGACTTATAGAGGAACTGATAAGAGAGGAGGAGCTAATGGCGCTAGAATTCGATTAGAGCCAATGAAAGATTGGGAAGCTAATGAGCCTAAAAAACTCTCTAAAATATTAAAAGTTTTAGAAAATATTGCAAAAAAAACTGGAGCCACAGTCGCTGACACAATTGTTCTTGCAGGAAATGTAGGATTAGAAAAAGCAATAAATAAAGCTGGCTACAAGGTGAAAGTCCCATTTAATCCTGGTAGAGGAGATTCTTCTCAAGAGCAAACTGAGATTAAAAATTTCAAATGGCTAGAGCCTTTACACGACGGATTTAGAAATTATGTAAAATCAGATTACTCCGTGATGCCCGAGGAGCTTTTATTAGAACGTGCTTCTTTGATGGGACTAACTGCTCAAGAAATGACTTGTTTAGTTGGTGGTATGAGAGTGCTCGGAACAAATCATGAGTCTGCTAAAAATAAAGGTGTATTAACTGATAAAGTTGGAACTCTAACGAATGATTTCTTTATTAACTTGGTCGACATGAAGTATACTTGGAAGCCAACAGGTAAGAACTCTTACGATATTATTGATCGCAAAACAAATAAAGTTAAATTTACTGCATCCAGGGCAGATCTAGTTTTCGGCTCCAACTCAATACTTAGATCTTATTCTGAGGTATATGCCCAAGATGATAATAAAGAAAAATTTATTAAAGACTTTGTATCAATATGGAACAAAATAATGAATGCCGACAGACCAAATTTAAAAAAATTAAACTAAAATGACGGAATTAACATCTGGAATTTTTAATTCAGCAAAAGACATATACAATAATAACAAGGGTTCAATTTTAAGAACAATAGTTTATACGATTGGTCACTTTGTAATAGCTATTACAGTTCTAATGTTAATAGCAGATGTATCTTTTATGATAGCTTTGACCGACGCTATAGTTGAACCATTAGCTAATGCTGTATGGTATTTTATGTTAGATAAATTTTGGGCTTCAAAAATTCAAAAAAATAAAAAATAATTTTCTCGATTATTAAAGTCGACCCCAAAGACTCTCGTCTTTAATCCAACCTTTAAATTTATCAACACTCACTTTACACCAATTTTTTTTACATTTTTTTATTAAAACTAACCTACCTTTTTTTAATTTTACAACTGGTTTTGAAAAAATTGTTGGGCTACTAAATACTAGTAAATCATCATCGACAGTTATAGCCGCTTTTTTTTTAGTTAATTGAGAGACATGAATCCAACCATTATTATTTTCATGATCTCTGATTTTTCTAAAATTTTCAGATGTGTCTTGAACTAAAACAGGTAAATATTTTTTTTTATAAAAAATTTTTACAGGATATTCAAAGGAAGGCCCTTGTCGTAAGTTGACTTTATCGTTCCTTAAAGTTAAGAAATACTCCTCTTGAGCAAATAAAGTATTTGATATTAAAAAAAAAATAAACGAAAATAATTTTAACATTTATTTACACAGCTTGGATTTTTGTTAAGTTTTACTTTTCGAAAAGTTGTTTTCAAAGAGTCAAAAATTAAAATACTTTTAGATAAATCTGATTTTATATTAAGGATAGATTTTAAAACTTCATTAGCTTGAAGGGTTCCCATCACTCCTGCTAAAGGTGAAATTATACCGTCTGTTTCACAATTATTTTCAAATTTTGGATATTCTGGCATAAAACATCTGAAACATGGGGTTTTTTTCTGGAAATCAAATTTAAATAAATGACCGTGAAACTTGTTAATAGCTGCTGATATTAGAATTTTTTTGAATTTTAAACTATAATCATTAATTAAGTATCTGCTCTTAAAATTATCTGTTCCATCACAAATAATATCGTAATCTTTAATAATACTTTTAATATTTCCAACATCCACTTTTCTTTTATAAACTTTAATATTTATATTTTTATCAATTCTTTTTAATCTTTTTTCAGCTTGGAAAACTTTATATTTTCCTAAGTCAGCCTCAGTAAAAAGTATTTGTCTGTTAAGGTTTGACAACTCAATTTTATCATTATCAACAATTCCAAAATTTTTTACACCAGAATTTGCTAAATAAAGTAATAATGGACAACCTAATCCTCCAACTCCAATTATTAAAATTTTGGATGAAGCTATTTTTTTTTGTCCATTTACACCTATATCCTTTAAGATTATTTGTTTAAAATATCTTTTTAAATCGGAATTACTTAATTTCATTTAGTTATTAATAGTGATTATTAAGATTTTTTTCCAGCTAAAATTTTTTTGTTAATTAACATTTTTATTTTTTGTTAATTTATTAATTATTTTATTTATAATTTTATTTGCTATAAAACTTTTCTTATTTTTTTTAATTTTTGTTATGGAGCCATTTTTTTCTAAAATAATTACTTTATTATAGTCACTATTGAAACCAACATTTTTTTCTGAAACATTGTTTGCTACCAAAATATCGCACTGCTTTTTTTTTAATTTGTTTTCAGAATTTTTAAGTAAATTTTCTGTCTCTGCGGCAAAACCCACAACAATCTGAGGCCGTTGACGATTATTCTTACTAATATACTCTAAAATATCGATATTTTTTAATAATTTGAATGATTTAAAATTATCTTTTTTAATTTTACTTTTACTTGGTGAATTAATTCTAAAGTCTGATACAGCGGCCGCACAAATAGCTATATCTACCGGCAATAATTTTTTTGTAGTTTCAAACATTTCTTTTGCTGTTAACACATTTATTGTTTTAACATCTTTTAATTTACTTAATGATGTGGGCCCCGAAACTAGCGTAGTATTAACTCCTATTCTTGAGAGCGCTTTAGCTATTTCATACCCTTGTTTCCCACTTGACTCATTTGAAATAAATCTAACTGGATCTACATACTCGCGAGTAGGCCCTGTTGTTACTAATGCTTTTAGTTTTTTATTTTTTAAAATATCTTTATTTAAAAAATATTTTTTTATTTCTGAAAATATTTGTCTAGGACTACTCATTTTTCCTTGACCATATTCACCACAAGCCATTTCACCATTAGTGGGGCCAATGAATTCATAGCCGTAGTCAGATAGTATTTGATAATTTTTCTGAGTTGCAGGATGTAACCACATTCTTACGTTCATCGCCGGAACTAAAAATATATTTTTATTTGAGGCCAAAATCATAGTAGTAGCTAAATCTTCAGCTTTACCTAAGCTTAATTTACTCATAAAGTTTGCTGTCGTGGGAATTACAAGTATTAAATCTGCCCATCTAGAAAGTGAAATGTGATCTATTTCTGACTCACTATTAACGTCGAAAATATTCTCAAAAGGTTTGCTGTTTGTTAATGAGGTTAAAGATAGAGGAGTTACAAATTCTTTTCCACTTTTTGTTAAGACTGTTTTAATTTCGCAGTCATTCCTTTTTAAAAGCCTTATTAAATCTAAGGCTTTATATGCTGAGATTCCACCACCAATGACTATTAATATTTTCTTATTTTTCACAAGTATATTAAAATACTAATAAAGCAAAAATTACAACTCCTAAAATCAGTATAATAAAATTATTTCTAAATCCCCTTAGTTTCAATTGTTCTAGTTCATAAGGATTATTTTCTCCAGATTTTAAGTTAAGCTTACCTTCAGCAATTAACTGCAACGCGTAATTGGCTTTATCCATAAAATTAGGAAAGTCAGGAATTCTCTTTAAAATTTCAGTTGAAGTGTCAATTGCTTTGTCTATGCTTGCTTTAGGGCTTTTAACTCCTTCTATCCATTCTTGAAGAATGGGTTTTGAAACTTGCCAAATATTAGTTTCAGGGTAAAGTTTTCTTGCCACACCTTCAACAACAACCATAGTTTTTTGAAGCAATAAAAGCGGAGTTTGAGTAGGCATATTAAATTTTTCTGTAATTTCAAAGAGTTGTGCCAATAAATTACCACCAGATATATCTTTTATAGATTGACCAAATATAGGCTCACCTACAGACCTCAATGCTTGAGCGAACTCATCTTTTGAGGCGCTCCTAGGGACTAATCCCGCCTCGAAATGAACTTCAGCTACTTTTTTATAATCTCTTTGAATAAATCCATAAAGTATTTCTGCTAAATACTTTCTATTATTTTTATCTAATCTACCCATTATTCCAAAATCAACAGGAATAACATTTCCCTTTGAGTCAACAAATAAATTTCCTTGGTGCATATCGCCGTGAAAAAAACCATCTCTTACCGCTTGTTTTAAAAAAAATTTAATTAAATTTTCAGCTAATTTTTTTAAGTCCAAACCTTTTTCCTTAAGTAAAGAAAACTCTCGAATTGATACACCGTTTACTTTTTCTAAAGTAAGAATTTTTTTTGATGTAAAATTCCAATATATTTTTGGGACATTAAAACCAATATCGTTTTTCGTATTTTCATAAAGTTCATTTGCAGCAGCGGCTTCAAATCTTAAATCCATTTCTATATTAGTAATTTCTTTTAGAAGCAAAACTACTTCAATAAGCTTTAATCTTTTTAATTTTGGTTGAAGATTTTCTAAAATGTATGCTAAAATTAATAAAGCTTCTAACTCCTCATTAAAAATCTTTTCTATGTTAGGCCTAAGAATTTTAATCGCCACCTCCTCTTCTTTTCCTTCAATTTTAATTTTAGCAATATGGACTTGTGCTATTGAAGCTGCAGCTATAGGTTCACTTAAAGAAATTATATTTTTATAATATTTTTCACCTAATTCTTTTTTAATTATTTTTTTTGCCTCAGAAGTTTGAAAAGCAGGAAGTTTGTCCTGCAATTTTGATAAATCTTCGGCTAATTCTTCTCCAATAATATCAGGTCTCGTAGCAAGAAATTGTCCAAGTTTAATAAAAGTTGTGCCCATTCCCTCTAAAGCATTACAGAGTTTTTGTCCCGGTTTTTTGGAAATATTTTCTTTCTTTGTTGAACCAAATGATAAAATTTTAAAAAGTAATTTTATAATAAATGGCAAATTATAAATTTCATCTATAGTATTGATTGAACCTGAGACTGCTAATTTTCTTCCAATCTTATATAGGTGAAATAATTTAATAAACATTTAAATCTTCCAACCAGAATGAATTGCAGAAATTCCACTCGACAAATTTCGAAATTCTACATTTTCAAATCCTGCCTTCTCAATCATGTTTTTAAACTCCATCTGATTTGGAAATTTTTTAATACTTTCTACAAGATATTTATAAGGATTGGAACTGCCTACAATATATTTTCCTATAAAAGGAATTCCTTTTGAGTACTGCTTGTAAATATACTGTAAAAGTTCATTTTCAATTTTAGAAAACTCAAGACACATAAAACGTCCTCCAGACTTTAAAACACGGTTTGCCTCATTTAAACTTTTATTTATATTTGTTACATTACGAATACCAAAACTAATCGTATAATAATCAAAAGAATTATCTTTAAAAGGAAGTTTTTCCGCAGAAGATTTGAACCATTTAATATTTTTTATATATTTTAATTTTTTTTCTCCCACATCCATCATATTTAAATTTGGTTCAACACAAATAATTTTATTTTTCTTGTTTGTTTTCTGATTAAATAATTTTGCAATATCTCCAGTTCCAGAAGCTACATCAATTAAGCTGCTTCCTTCTCGTGGTTTCATCCACTTAATTAAGTTTTGCTTCCACGTTCTGTGAATACCAATTGACATTATATCGTTCATAAAATCATATTTTTGATAAACTTCTGAAAAAACAGAGTTGACTAACTTTGATTTATTTTGAGAATGTATACTCATCAGTAAATTATATGCCAGAATTACCAGAAGTTGAAGTCGTTAAAAGGTCTCTTGAAAATAAGATACCTAATTACATCATACGAAAAGTTGCAATAAAAACACCTAAACTTAGATATAGGTTAAAAAAAAAAGAATTTAAGAAGTTGATAGGTAAAAAAATTCTATCTATTCAAAGAAGATCGAAATATTTAATTTTTAATTTTCACGATAATTGCATGATTGTTCACTTAGGAATGACAGGAAAGTTTTTCATAGAAAATAACAGTTCTATTAAGTTCAAAACTAGTTTTTATTATAATATTAAGAAAAACGATCTTAAGCACAATAGAGTGATCTTTTATTTAAATAAAAAAACTAAATTAATTTATAATGATGTTAGAAAATTTGGATTTTTAAAAATATTTGATATCCGTAAAAAAGATTATATCACCCACTTTACTAATTTAGGTCCTGAACCACTATCAAAAAAATTTGAATTTTCATATTTTAAATTGCATATAAGTAATAAAACAAAAAATGTAAAAAATTTATTGATGGATCAGCGTTTTGTTGCTGGCTTAGGCAATATCTATGTTAATGAGGTTTTATTTTTGGCTAAGGTTAATCCATATAAAAAGAGTTTAAATTTGAATAATTTTGAAATTCAAAGATTGATAAAAAATATTAAACTTGTCCTTCAGAAAGCTATAATTGAAGGTGGATCATCAATTAAAAACTTTAAAAGTGTCGATGGTGAAGAGGGTGCATTCCAACAAAAGTTTAAAGTATATTCCCAAGAAGGTAAAAATTGTCCAGCTTCTAGTTGCAATGATGTAATTAGAAGATCAATTATATCAAATCGCTCAACCTTTTATTGTAAAACTTGTCAAAAATAATAAGTTGACCGTGAAATAACAGAGATATATACAACAGTAACTATGCCAAACACAAAATCAGCTGTTAGAAGGGTTAGAAGAGTAAAAATTCAATCTACAGTAAATAGATTAAGAAAAAGTAAGTATAGATCAGCAATTAAAAAGATAGAAAATCTTATAAATTCTAACAAAATGGCTGATGCAAAAAAATTTTTTCCTAAATTTCAGTCGATTCTCATGCAGGTTGCTAAATCCGGAGTTATAAAAAAAAAAACTGCATCTAGAAAGATTTCTAAAATTTCAAAAAAAATTTAAGTTGGATTTAAAACAATCTTAAGTTGTCATCAAATTTATAAATCAAATCAATATATATAAGCCAGAACTAAATGTAGAAAGATTATTGCAAGAGTTGCAAACTAAGATTTTTTTTTTTATACAATTCATTTTCTCTTAATACGATAAACGCACAACCAAAGTTCATTTATTTTTCAAATTTTTAAAAAACTTCTTGAATAAGATTATTTTTAAAAATAAGAATAAATTTCTTAAAAAATTAAAAACATGGAAAAAAATTCTACAAAATCAAATAATATTTTTGTTTCTGAGGAAGAAAAAATTATAAATTGGTCCGATGTTCAGTTGGCTTTTGAGAAAAACTTTGGTAGCGAAGTTTACAAGAGTTGGCTTAGTAATATCGTATTACTTAAAGAATATAATGACCACTTAGTTTTAAGCGTACCTACAAGATTTATAAGAGATTGGGTAGTTTCCAGGTATTTGGATAAGATAATTGAACAAGTTCAAAAATTTAAAAAGAGTCTAAATCGAATTGAATTCAAGATCTCAGAAGAGGGAAAAATTCAGTCTTTAGGATTTAAAAGTAATGATTTTGGTTTTGGTAAAATAACTGAAATCAAAGATTCTATTTTAAATTACAACAGGTTAAATCCAAATTTAAACTTTAATAATTTTGTGAAAGGGTCTAGTAACGAATTAGCCTTTACCTCTGCAAAAAAAGCTTGTGAACAAATTTCAAGATACAATCCTTTATATATCTACGGAGGCGTTGGTTTAGGTAAGACCCACTTATTAAATGCAATAGGATTAGAACTACAGGATTCTCATAATGTAATGTTTATTTCTGCTGAAAGATTTATGTATCACTTTATAAAATCAATTAAGAAAAATGATATGGTAAATTTTAAAGACTTTTTTAGAAAGTCCTCAGTATTTATTATAGATGATATACAGTTTATTAGAGGCAAAGAAGGCCTCCAGGAGGAGTTTTTTCACACATTTAATAGTTTGATGGATAAAAGCTCTCAAATCATAATATCAGCTGATAGACCACCCACAAAATTAGACAGAGTTCAAGATAGAATTAAGTCTCGATTATCGGGTGGTTTAATAGTTGATATCGAAACACCTAATTTGGAATTAAAAATTGAAATTATTAAAAAAAGAATTGAAAATATAGAGTCACAATTTAAAGAAAACTGTAAAATTAGCGATGAAGTTATCAATTTTATTGCCAATGAGAGCAAAACTAATATTAGAGAACTAATCGGTATTCTTAATCGTTTAGTTGCCTTTAGTAGAATGAACAAAAAAGAATTAAATATTAGTGATTGTAAAAATATACTCAAAGATGTTTTTAATCAGACAAGAATTATAACAGTTGATAAAATTCAGAATATTGTATCAGGATACTTTAATATTACTTTAGGAGATATGCTCTCACAACGTAGATCAAGACCTTTAGCTAGGCCGAGACAGGTAGCAATGTTTTTAGCTAAGACAATGACGACAAGATCTTTACCTGAAATAGGAAGAAGATTTGCTAACAGAGATCATACCACAGTAATTCATGCGGTAAAAACTATAACGAGACTATCAGAAACTGACGATGAAATGAAAAAAAACGTGCTACAAATAAAGGAATTATTATTAGAAGACAACTAAAATGCAATTTTCTATAAAAAGAGACTTATTATTAAAATCTTTAAATTTAGCCCAAGGAGTGATAGAAAAAAAAAATACACTACCTATTTTGTCAAATGTTTTATTAGAGGCAAAAGAAGGGAAATTAATAATAGTAGCTACGGATCTAGATTTAGTCTTTTACGATGAAATTATAGATGTTAAAATCAATAGAGAAGGAAGCACCACTACTTCAGCATATATTCTTTTTGATATATTAAGGAAAATTAAACAAAATTCTGACGTAGTTTTTGATTTAAAAGATGAAAATAAATTAGACTTAAAAGCCGATAAAGCAAACTTTAATTTACTATGTCTGCCAATAGACAATTTTCCCAACTTTTCTGACAAATTTGACTCAAATGAAATAAAAATTAATAAAGACAAATTTTTGTCTCTTATAAATAAAACTAAAATTTCAGTTTCAAATGATGATACAAGACATTATTTAAACGGAATTTTTTTACACACAACACAATCATCAGATAAATCTTTTATAACTGGAGTGGCAACAGATGGCCACAGACTTTCATCTAGTTCAGTAGAGGTTAGTTCCTCGGAAAATGTTAATCCCTTAATATTGCCTCGAAAAACCGCTTTCCAGTTAAGTAGTCTTTTACAAGAATATCAGGGGGAGGTAGTATTGCAAACTAGTGAGAATAAAATTCAATTTAAAATAGGCAATACAAAAATTATCTCTAAAGTAATTGATGGAAAATTTCCTGATTATAAGAAAGTTGTTCCTTCTTCAAATGATAAATCTCTCTTAAGTCCAAAAAAAGATTTTATAAATTCTATAGAAAGAGTAATTACAGTTTCTTTAGATAAAAAAGAAGGTGTAAAGCTCAAGATTAACAAAGAAAGTATAAATTTATCTGTTCATAGTACCAATTCTGGAGATGGAAATGAAAATATTCCCACTAAATTTAATGGAGCTGAAACTACAATAAGCTTTAACTCAAAGTATTTAATAGATATAGCTTCTCAAATTGAGGACGAAAATATTAAAATGTTGATCAAAGACTCGATATCGCCAGTTCTAATAGAGGATTTGACCGATAAAAATAGTTATTACGTGATTATGCCCATGAAAATTTAATTTTGGCTTAAAAGCCTTGATTTTCAACATCAATTTATCTTAAAACCTTTGAGTGATTTTAAATAAGTGATAAAAAATGTTATAACTCTTTAAGTTTAATCAATCAAATGTCAAAAAATTCAACTCAAAATATTGAAAAAAGTTATGGGGCAGACTCCATCAAAGTCCTTAAAGGGCTTGATGCTGTAAGAAAAAGGCCGGGCATGTATATCGGTGATACCGATGACGGAACTGGTTTGCACCACATGGTTTTTGAAGTGGTGGATAATGCTATAGATGAAGCTCTGGCGGGGTATTGTCAAAACATAGAAATTACTATGAACAAGGATAATACAATTACAGTTGAAGATGATGGAAGAGGAGTTCCTGTCGATATGCATAAGGGTGAAAAAATTTCTGCCGCAGAGGTTATTATGACCCAATTGCATGCTGGCGGGAAGTTTGATCATAATTCGTATAAAGTTTCTGGAGGATTACATGGTGTAGGAGTATCTGTAGTAAATGCGCTTTCCGAAAAACTTGAATTGAATATTTTTAGAGATAAAAAAGAATACGCTATAAGTTTTAAAGACGGTAATTCAGTCAAACCACTAAAACAAATAGGAACTACTAAAAAAACCGGGACCAAAATAAGTTTTCTACCCTCAAAAAATATATTTTCATCTATAAAATTTAGCTCAACTATTATTGAAAAAAGAATAAGGGAACTAGCATTTCTTAACAAAGGAATAAATATTACTTTAAAAGACAATACATCAGCAAAGCAAAAAGAATATGTCCATAAATATGAAGGGGGAATCTTAGAATTCGTTGAACATTTAAATAAAAAAAAACCAATTTTTGTTAACAAAAATGAAAAGGAAGTTTTTAAAAAACCTGTTTATATTACTGCAACAAAAGAAAATGTTACAGTAGAATGTTCTTTTGAATGGAATGCAGGATATTCCGAAGAAGTATTGCCTTTTACAAACAATATTCCTCAGAGAGATGGAGGAACTCATTTGCTGGGATTTAGGAGTGCTTTAACCAGAATAATAAATAAATACGCCTCTGATAAAAGTAATAAAAAAAATAGGATATCTTTGTCTGGAGAAGACATAAAAGAAGGTCTTACCGCTGTTTTATCAATTAAAATGCCAGATCCAAAATTTTCATCTCAAACAAAAGATAAATTAGTTTCATCGGAAATTAGACTCATAGTAGAAGGTGTTATTAATGATAAAGTTTCAACATGGTTCGATCAAAACCCTTCAGTAAGAAAAAACATATTAGAAAAAATTACTCAAGCAGCTCTAGCAAGAGATGTAGCTAGAAAAGCTAGAGATAACGTTAGAAGAAAAGGTGCTTTTGAACTTTCCGGACTACCAGGAAAACTTGCAGATTGTCAGATTCAAAAAAAAGAAGGTACAGAGCTATTTATAGTTGAGGGAGACTCTGCTGGCGGTTCAGCAAAACAAGGTAGGGTAAGAGAGTTTCAAGCAGTTTTACCATTAAGAGGTAAAATTTTAAATACCTTTGTTAACGGTAATTCTAAAAAAAATAACGGATCTCAAGAGGATCACAACAATAAAGCTTTGGCAAAGATGATGTCATCGAATGAAATAGTTACATTAATAAATGCACTCGGAACTGGTTCAAAAGACTTTAATATTGAAAACCTGAGATATGATAAAATTATTATAATGACAGACGCAGATGTAGATGGATCTCATATAAGAACTTTATTATTGACCTTTTTTAATAATTATCCGTTTAATCAACTTATTGAGAAAGGCCATCTATACTTGGCACAACCACCTCTATTTAAAGTTACGAATGGAACCAAAAGTTCATATATTAAAGACGAAAAAGATTTAGAAAAATATATAATTAAGATTTCAAATATTAAAGAAGATAAAAAATTAAAAAAGAATTCAATGACATATGAAAAGCTCTTAAAAGAAAGTAGAGAAAAATTAACTATACAAAGATTTAAGGGTTTAGGTGAAATGAACCCAGAAGAATTGTGGGATACAACTTTAAATCCTGAAAATAGAACGATGTTAAGAGTTCAATACTCTAAAGGCACAAAAGATAAATCTAAAGATGATCAAAAAATGATACAAATTTTGATGGGTGATGAGGTTGCCCCCAGGAAAGATTTTATTACAAGCAATGCTTTAGATGTTGAAAATTTAGACATTTAGTAAAATGGATCTATCAACCGTCTTCCGTTTAAATGAAAATCTTAATTTAGACAAAAAAACTTTAGTTATATTAAGATGGATAGCTATTTTAGGTCAGCTAAGTGCAATAAGTATAGTATATTTATATCTTAAACTTGATTTTCCGATAATTATAGGTCTCACTATTATTCTTGTGGGACTGCTCACTAATTTATTTCTTCAGTTTGGAATAAAGTCAACTCAATTAAAAGATCTTTACGCCAGTATTTTTCTTATCTATGATTTAATTCAACTTTCCTTACTTTTATACATAACTGGGGGCATATCAAATCCATTTTCAATTTTGTTAATAATCCCTGCGATAGTTTCTTCGACGTTCTTAAGTATGGGGACAACGATAATCCTTAGTATATTGACAATAGTATTTTTATTTTTATTATCATTATTTCATTATCCACTTCCAGGAATACACGAATTTAATTATACATTCCCAAAATTATATTTAATCGGATATTTTATAGCTATAATTATTGGTTTAGTTTTTTTAAGTTATTTTGGTATAAGATTTGCCGGTGAATCTAAAAGAAGATCTGATGCAGTAAATCAACTTCAAGCAGTAATCGCTAAAGAATATGAGCTCGAGTCCTTGGGTGGACAAGCGGCTGCTGCAGCTCATTCTCTAGGAACGCCTTTAGCAACAATTAGCGTTGTTGCGAGGGAACTTAGAAAAGAGATAGGTCAAAACAAAGATTATTCTAAAGATATCGATCTCCTTATTGACCAAACAAAAAGATGTAGTGAAATATTAAAAAAAATTTCAAAAAAACAAATCAAAGAAGACCAGTTTTTTAGTAAAACTAATTTTGAAAATTTATTAGATGAGATTATCAACAATTTCAAAGAAAATTCATCAAAGCAAATCAATCTTGTTTCGGAAGGCGATAATAATAAATTTAATTTTCAAAGGTCACCCGAAATCATTTATGGATTAAGGAATTTTATTGGGAATGCTGTAAAATTTGGAAAATCTGTAATAAAAATAGGTATCAAAAGCGATGAAAAAGTAGCAGTTATCAAAATATCTGATGATGGACCCGGTTTTCCAGAAGATATAATCGAAATAATAGGTGAGCCTTACATTAAGTCCAAATCTAAGAAAATAAATAAAAAATCAGGAACAGGTTTAGGAACATTTTTAGGAAAAACTTTATTAGAAAGAACTGGTGCAAAATTGGAATTTTCTAATGGAAATATAACGAATGGTGCTTGTGTAACAATAACTTGGAAAATAAATAATTTAATTGATTAAAAATAAATTATCTTGGCTCTTGTTGAGTCATACAATGAATTGTGCCGAATCCCCAAACTAATATTGAACAATCTATAGGTACAATTTTTCTATTTTTAAAGTGTTTTTTGAATATTTTTAAAATAATTTTATCTTTTGGGTCGTTAAAAATTGGAACTAAAACTATTTTATTTGCAATGTAGAAATTTAAATAACTTGCTGGCACCCTTACACCATCAATAAATTTGGGTTTTGGCATTGGCAAACCTACAATCTTTAATTTACGGTCATTTTCCATTTTGAACTTTTTCAATATTTCCCAGTTTTCTTTTAAATTTTTGAAATTTTTTTCGTTACTGTTACTTTCTTTCGCAACAAATATTTTATCTTTTCCCACAAATCTTGCAATATCATCTATATGACCGTGAGTATCATCTCCAAAAATACCCTTATTTAACCAAATTATTTTTTTTATTCCAAAAAATTTATTAAATATTTTATGATAGTCAAATTTATTAAAGTCTTTATTTCTTTGTTGAATTTTACTTAACAAACATTGTTTAGTAGTTAAAAGGTATCCGAAACCATTTACATCAATTGACCCACCTTCAAGAACAACCTTTTTACTTTTATATTTAGGGTTTAAAATTTTTTTTTTTGTAAATTTTTGAACTTTCTTATATGCATTGTTATCATTTTTGAAGTTTTTATACTTTGCCCATGCATTAAACTCCCAATTTGATAGTAAACTTTTATTTCTGCTGTTTTTTATTGATATTGGTAAAAAGTCTCTAGTCCACGCTCTATCAGTTTTGCAAATTATAAACCTAATATTTTTTAT
The DNA here is from genome assembly GCA_902581775.1 of uncultured Pelagibacteraceae bacterium. Taxonomy (GTDB): domain Bacteria; phylum Pseudomonadota; class Alphaproteobacteria; order Pelagibacterales; family Pelagibacteraceae; genus Pelagilacustribacter. Next base: position 69,139 of record CACHPJ010000005.1, read on the forward strand.
TTTACCTTCAAGAATATTTAAAAAGAAAATTGCATTTACTTTTTCAGCATCATTTTTTACTAAAACGTTTACCAACTGAACCTTTGATAACTCAGCAATTATTTTTGCAAAAATAAAGGGTAT
>CACHPJ010000006.1 GCA_902581775.1 uncultured Pelagibacteraceae bacterium
AGAAGCAGGCGTAAGAAATCTAGAAAGAGAAATTTCAAAAATAGCAAGAAAAACAGTTAAAAAAATTGATAGTAAAGAAAAAATTAATATTCCATTTAAAACAAGTGACCTAGTAAATTATTTAGGTGTTCAAAAATTTAATTATGGTGAAGTAGAAGAACAAAATAGAATTGGAGTTGCAACTGGATTGGCCTGGACCGAAGTTGGAGGAGAAATTTTAAAGATAGAGTCAGCGATAATGCCTGGAAAAGGTAAAATGCAAATAACTGGAAAACTTGGAGATGTTATGCAGGAGTCAGTTAAAGCTGCGAAATCTTATATTAGATCTAAAAGTTTAGACTATGGAATTATTCCGCCTCTTTTTGAAAAAAGGGATTTTCACATTCATGTCCCTGAAGGAGCGACTCCAAAAGACGGACCATCCGCTGGTATTGCAATAGTAACATCAATTATTTCAGCCATAACAGAGGTCCCAATCAATAAAGATGTCGCGATGACAGGAGAAATAACTTTAAGGGGTATTGTTCTACCGATCGGTGGTTTAAAAGAAAAATTATTAGCAGCTCATAGAGCTGGCATCAAAAAAGTTTTAATCCCATACGAAAATAAGAAAGACTTAAGTGAAATACCGGATGTTATCAAAAAAAACATAAAAATTTTACCTGTAAAAAATGTTGATGAAGTTTTAAAAGTAGCTCTTACAAAAAGTTTAAAAAGAGTAGAGTGGGTAGAGGTAGAACAAATTAATAAAGATAACAATCAAAAATCAAGATCACCTCGAAGACATTAGTCCAACCAATTAAAAAACTTCTGATTGTTTTGATTTATATATAAAGGTAACTCACTAGATTGTATTTTTTTTAATTTTGATCCACCAGACCATTTGTAAGCTCTTTGATCTAGCCGATGATCGTACATTACTTTTTTTTCATCAATAAACTTCTTAAGATCCTTCAAGCTTAGACCACTCTCTTCAAAATCATAGTGATGAGCAAAATTTCGAAGCTTTTTTTCAAGTTCTTCAGCTGATCTCATGCAAGTAAAATGCCAACCACCATTTTCAACAAAACTAATATCGCTATATTTTCTTTTTGAAAACAAGATGTCAAATCTTAATCTAGAATATTTTTTAGCTTTTATATCACGCAACCATTGTGGAGAAATAAAATGTTTTTTTTTGCACCCTTTGGTACCGTTCCATTTAAAATTTTCATAAACTAAGTTTAATTTATAGTAAAACATTTTTTGAGTAAAAATAATAATCTTTTGTTCTAAATTATTTAAATTAACTTCAGATAAATTTGGGATTTCATCCAAATCACTAATTAAAATTAAATCTTCATCATTAAGACCTTGCAAACCTTTATTTAAATTATCTCTTTGAAAATTATCTCGTGCATAACCATTAATTATTAATTTCCTCCCTCTTTCTTCAGGACTATCGTTTTTATCTAATTCAATTATCGAAGGCGGTTGTTTATTTACTACAATATATTCAATTTTATCTTTAAATTTTTTAAAATTACTAATATTAAAATTTAACTTTTTTGGAGATCCATTATGAGTATAAGTAGCCTCCGTAATTATAAATTTTTCTACATAGTTATTTAAAATATTTAATCTTAAATCTAATAACATATCTTCGTCGAAGTACATGAAACAATCATAGATATTCATATTTATTGAGTTATAATAAAAAGTATTATAAGTAAATCAAAACATTATTTTATGAAAAAAAATATAGTTATTACTGGTGGACTTGGTTACATAGGGACCGAGTTGTGTAAAATTTATTCCGGAGTAAGCTGGAACAATAATATTACAGTAATAGATAATAGATTTATTTCTGAAAGAATAAATCAATTAAGAGATTGGAATATGGAATTTGTTCATGGTGATATTTTAGATAAAAATTTGATTTCAAAATATTGTAAAAATGCCGATATAGTCCATCATCTTGCCGGGATAACAAGCGTACCAAGAGTTAAAAGTGAAGGTAATTCTTCATTAGATAATAAAATTAAAGAAGTCGCTGAAGAAGGAACACAAAATATACTTGATGTAATAAGCAACAATTGCAAAATTATTTTTCCGTCTACCCACGTAGTTTTTGAAGGCATAGAAAAAGTTAAAAACGATATTTTAGAAGATGAGAGATTGAAACCTCAGCTCGCATACTCTACCTCAAAAGCAATCAATGAAAAACAATTAATAGATTCAGGCAAGAATTATATTATACTGAGACTGGGTTCGGTTTATGGATATTCATCAGACACTGCAAGAATTGACATAATGCCCAATCTTTTTTCAAAAATAACTTCACAAAACGGAACATTGAAACTTTTTTCAGGTGGAAGACAAGTTAAAAGCCTTGTTCCTTTGATTGATGTAGCAAGATGTTTTAAATTCATGGATGATCGTGAAGACATTTTAAACGAAACTTTCAATTTAACCAAAGATACTGTTACTGTAAAAGATGTTGCTGAAATTTGTAAAAAATATAACCCCAATATAACATTAAGAGAAACAAATGATGAAATTCCAAATTTGGGATTTTCACTTTCAAACCATAAAATTTTAAATACTGGTTTTAAATTTCTTTATGATTTAGATGAAAGCATTAAAGAAATGATAATAAAATGGTCTAAAAAAAATTTAATTAAAGATTTAGAACATGTAAGAGATGGTCACGATGAATTTATTGATATTAGAGGAAAAATTAGTAATCATGAACTAACTGAGCCGGTAAACTTAATAGGTTTAATAAATTCTAAAAAAGGAACAATTAGAGCAAATCACTATCACCCTCAACAAGAACAAAAATGTTTATTTACAAAAGGTCAAATAATTGAAGTTTACAAAGATTTACTAAACCCTAACTCTCCTAAAATCACTCAAGTTGTTAATGAAGGTCAATTGTCAGTAATAAAACCAAATGTTGCACACACAATGGTCTTTTCTAAAGATACAACTTTTTTAAATTTAGTTAGAGGTGAAAGAGAGCATGATAATTATGGAATCACGCACACCATTAGACATAATTTAGTGACTGAAAAAGAAAAGGACTTATTATTACAATCCTATAAATTTGAATGTAGATCTTGTGGAAACTCAAAATTAAAAAGATTTCTATCATTAGGATATCAGCCTTTAGCTAATAATTTATTAAATAGGAAAGAGGAGGATTGTGATTTATATCCTTTAGAAGTTAACTTTTGCGAAAAATGTTTTAATTGTCAATTATCAGTAGCTGTGGATCCAAAAAAAATGTTTTCAAACTATCTATATACCTCATCAACCTCTTTGTCATTCAGAAACCATTTTTTAAATGCTGCAAAAAAATATATAAAAGATTTTAAATTAAAACCAAAAAAAACATATATTATTGATATTGGAAGTAACGATGGAGTTGCACTTAAACCTTTCAAAGATCTTAAATTTAAAAACTTATTAGGTATTGAACCTGCTAAAAATTTAGCAAAACTAGCAAATAAGAATAAAATTAAAACGTTCAATGGGTTTTTAGAGAAAAAAAACATAAAAAAAATAAAAAAGAATGCCAATATTATTTTGGCTTCAAATGTCTTTGCACACTCTGATAAATTAAAAGAAATGGCAGAATGTATGTTTAATTTGTTAAGCAAAAATGGAATAATTATTATCGAGGTGCAATATCTACTTAACACTCTTAAAGATTTAACTTTTGATAATATTTATCATGAACATTATAATTACTGGTCACTAAATTCTCTGGTAAATTTTTTTAAACAATTTAAAGCAAATATATTTAAAGTTGAAAGAATTAACACTCATGGTGGATCTATAAGAGTTTTTATTAAAAAAGGTAAAAAAATTAAAATTGAAAAAAATGTCAAAGATCTTCTCAAAGAAGAAAAATTATTTGGATTACAAAATTTCAAAACATATCAAGAATTTGGTCAAAAAGTTTATAAAATAAGAGAAAATGTAATTAAAAATTTAAAAAAATTAAAAGAAGAAAACAAAAAAATTATAGGTTATGGATCACCCGCAAAAGCAACCACAGCTTTAAATTTTTTCTCGATAAAAAGTGAGATAGATTACATAATTGAAGATAATAAATTAAAACATGGAAAATTTATTCCTGGAGTAAAAATTCCCATAAAGAAAAAAACTGTAATGCAAAATAAGAATACTGCAATTTTAGTACTAGCTTGGAATTTTTTTAATGAGATAGTAAAAAACAATAAAGATCTTTCTAACAATTTTATTAATATTAAAGATCTAGAAAATCAAAAATAAAAGTTTTGAAATTATTTAGTGTTTCAAATAAATATGTTAAGTAATTTTCAGTCATAGGAAAATTTGAAATAATTATTTGATCTGTTAAATTTATAATTCCTAGAAGTGACGTTGTAACTATAATGAAAATTAATATATAGCTATAAAAACCTAAGCTCGTATTAATCTTTTCATTCTTTAATTTTTTATTATAAGTTTTCTTCTCTGAAAAACTTGATGGATCAATAATCTTTATCCCGTGCTTTTTTTGTAAATATTCATCAGAATAAACGTCTACATTTCTTGTTTTCTTTTTTGATTTTTTTCTACTGACAATCTTCTTTTCTGAAGTAACAGCTTTTTTTGGTTTTTCCTTGCTTTTAATTTTTTTCGGAGATTTATTTGTTAAATTTTTTGGGTATTGCGTCCATTGGTTACCACAGGCGCTACATTGAACTAACCTTCCATTGGATGAAATGGCACTATCTGGAACTACGAAACTCTTCTGGCACTTATTGCACTGAATAATCATATAATAGATAATACAGATAATTATTAAAAACTTAAATTATTTTTTTACTTTTTACATTAATATAAAATTGATGTATATGTCTGATTTATTAAAAAGGGCGGTTAGCTCAGTTGGTAGAGCATCTCGTTTACACCGAGAGGGTCATAGGTTCGAGTCCTTTACCGCCCACCATAAAACAAAACTTAGTTTTTTAGTGATCATAAACTTTTAGCAAGAGACCTAACTTTATTCATATATGATTCAAATTTAGATTTAGGCATATCTGGTAGAACTTCATAAAATCTCAAATAAGTTGTTTTCATACCTCCAAGTTTGAGAACCCCAGCTTTTATTCTTCTAAAAGGAATATTTTGAAACCAAGTTTGAATTGAAAACCAATTACCTCCATATGACATTGACATTATTGCTAAACGATTTTTCATTGCACCAGGCACTGGATAGCCCCAATTGCCTACAAGTCTTTTAAAAGAAAAAAACCATTTCGGTGCAAGCACAAGATCAATCCAGTTTTCCAAAATTGCGGTAGCTCTTAAGTTATAGCATGGAGATATCATGAATAGAACGTCACTTTTTTCTAGTCTTTCTCTATATTGTAAAATTTGTTCACTAGGTTGTGAACCGTCAAAAAATGGTATTGGTTTCTCTTCATATAAATTTATTAAATCAATTCTGTGACCTAATTTTTTTGCCTCATCAATAAATACATCTCTTATTGAAGCATTAAAGGATGTTTTGGTGTTATGGTGCCCATAAACAACAAAAATTTTTTTTGACATTTAACATTATAACACACATTTTTCTTTTTGAGGAAAACTGAAGTATTTTAGCTTTTTTATTTAATTATTAAAATAAAAGTTGTATTTAACTAATTTTAACAATATTAATTCATCCAGAGTGGGGGTGTAGCTCAGTTGGTTAGAGCGCCTGCCTGTCACGCAGGAGGCCGCGGGTTCGAGTCCCGTCACTCCCGCCACTACTTGATAATCATTTTCATCTAGAGAGAGATGAATCAACATTATTCAATCAACAAAATGCTTCTTTCTGTCCTGTACACTTTAATGCAAAATGTTATAAAGAAGAGATATTAATATAAGAATCCTTAAGCTACGGTATTAAGGTAGGTATTAATAAAAAAACATGATTTATAACTTTTTATCAGAATATTTATCCATAATTATTTTTTTATTCATAGCTTTGATATTGAGCGTAGGATTTATAATTGCCAATTATCTTGCATCGCCCTCCAATCCAGACCCGGATAAATTATCAGCTTACGAATGTGGCTTTGAAGCTTTTGACGATTCAAGGATGGAGTTTGATGTAAGATTTTATTTAGTAGCAATATTATTTATAATTTTTGACTTGGAAATAGCTTTTTTATTTCCATGGGCAATTTCTTTAGGAAATATAGGTTTATTGGGTTTTTGGTCAATGATGTTATTTTTAGCTATTCTCACGGTAGGTTTTATTTATGAGTGGAAAAAAGGAGCATTAGATTGGGAGTAAAATGATGTTTCAAGAAGAAAAATTAAAAAAAGTACCTGATGAGTTTAAAAAAATTGCAAAAGATTTTGCAGAAAAAGGTTTTATAACAACCTCAACTGATAATCTAATAAACTGGGCAAGAACAGGTTCATTGCATTGGATGACTTTTGGTCTCGCGTGTTGTGCTGTAGAAATGATGCAAACTTCTATGCCAAGATACGATTTAGAAAGATTTGGTGCAGCCCCTAGAGCTTCACCAAGACAATCAGATGTAATGATTGTTGCAGGTACGCTTACTAATAAGATGGCCCCCGCTTTAAGAAAAGTTTATGACCAAATGCCTGAACCTAGATACGTTATATCGATGGGTAGCTGTGCAAATGGTGGAGGGTATTACCACTACTCTTACTCAGTAGTCCGAGGTTGTGATAAGATTGTTCCAGTAGATATATACGTGCCTGGGTGTCCACCGTCTGCTGAGGCGTTGCTTTACGGTATTCTTCAACTTCAAAAAAAAATTAGAAGAGAAGGGTCTTTAACAAGATAAACCTATGACTGATAAAGCAATAAATAAACTTGAACAGATTGTTAATTCTGAGCTTACAAGTAAAGTTGTTGACTCTTCAATAAGTTTTAATGAACTTCTTATTACTACAAATAGTGAAGAATTATTAAATGTTTTAAAGTTTTTAAAATTCAACGAAAATTGCAAATTTAGACAATTAATAGATATAGCAGGAGTTGACTACCCAGGAAATAAAGAGAGATTTAATTTGGTGTATTTACTTCTATCTCATAACTATAATTTAAGAATTAAAGTTTTAATCAAATTTGATATAAATAAACAAATACCTTCCATCACAAAACTTTTTCCTTCAGCTAACTGGATGGAGAGAGAAGTTTTTGACATGTATGGCATCAAATTTAAAAATCATCCAGACTTAAGGAGAATATTGACCGATTATGGTTTCAAAGGTCATCCGCTAAGAAAGGATTTTCCTTTAACAGGATTTAATGAAGTTAGATACAGTGAAAAGGAAAAAAAAGTAGTTTACGAGCCAGTAAATCTAGAACAAAAGTATAGAGATTTTGATTTTAAAAGCCCTTGGGAGGGAACAAAATATATGAATGAGATTAAAAAAAAGGATTTAGATGGAGAAAAAAAATAAAACTCTAAGCTTAAATTTTGGACCTCAACATCCTGCTGCACATGGTGTCCTTAGATTAATTTTACAGTTAGATGGAGAAGTTGTTGAAAAAGCCGATCCTCACATAGGACTATTACACAGAGGTACAGAAAAACTTATAGAACATAAAACTTATACTCAAGCACTACCCTATTTTGATAGATTAGACTATGTCGCTCCAATGAACCAGGAACATGCATTTGCTTTAGCAACTGAAAAATTATTAAACATAGAAATACCAATAAGAGCTAAATATATAAGGGTAATATTTTGTGAAATAGGAAGAATACTTAGTCATATTTTAAATATTACCACCCAGGCACTTGATGTTGGAGCTTTAACTCCATCTCTATGGGGTTTTGAAGAAAGAGAAACATTAATGACTTTTTATGAAAGAGCATCCGGTTCTAGGTTACATGCTAATTATTTTAGAACTGGAGGAGTTCATCAAGATATTCCTACAAAATTAATTGAGGATATTTCAAAATTTTGCGACAATTTTCCAAAAATCATAGATGATTTAGAAGATCTTTTGACTGACAATAGAATTTTCAAACAAAGAAACGTTCAAATTGGAATTGTTTCTAAACAAGATGCACTAGATTACAGTTTTTCTGGAGTTATGTTAAGAGGATCTGGTGTTGAATGGGATCTTAGAAAATCCCAACCATACGAGTGTTATAAAGATTTAGATTTTAATATACCTGTCGGAAAAAATGGAGATTGTTATGATCGTTACCTGTGTAGAGTAGAAGAAATGAGAGAGAGCGTTAAAATTATAAAACAATGTATTAAAAAACTTCCTAAAGGCCCGGTCAAATCAGTAGATAATAAAATTTCTCCTCCTAAAAGAGATGATTTAAAACAATCAATGGAAGCATTAATACATCATTTCAAATTATTTACTGAGGGTTTTAGGGTTACCGAAGGTAATGTGTACACTTCTGTTGAGGCCCCCAAGGGTGAATTTGGAGTCTATCTAATATCAGATGGTAGCAACAAACCTTATAGATGTAAGATTAGAGCTCCAGGATTTTCACACTTGCAAGCCATGGATTATTTAATAAAAGGACATATGCTTGCGGATGTTCCTGCAGTTCTTGGTTCTCTAGATATTGTTTTTGGTGAGGTAGATAGATGAGTATAAAAAAAATTCATACTGAGCAACCAAATGATTTTATATTTTCAAATGAAAATTTAAAAATAGCTGAAAAAATTTTACAAAAATATCCAAAAAAAAATAAAAAGAGTGCGCTTATGCCTTTTCTTTATCTAGCTCAAAAACAAAATCAAAACTGGATACCTTTAGCAGCCATGAAGTATATAGCAAAATATTTATCCATTCCTTATATAAGTGTTTATGAGGTAGCAACATTTTATTCTATGTATAATTTAGCACCAGTCGGGAAGTATTTTATTCAAGTTTGCACTACAAGTCCTTGTTTATTAAGAGGCGCAGACAAAATTTTAAAAATTTGCAAGGAGAAAATTTCTCAAAATGAAAATCAACTTTCTGAAAAATCACAATGTTCTTGGACAGAAGTAGAATGTTTAGGCGCATGTGTTAACGCACCAATGATGCAAATAAATAATGATTATTATGAGGACCTCAATGAAGCAAATGCAGTTAAAATTATAGAATCACTTATACAAGATAAACCATTAAAACCTGGTTCATATAGAGGAAGAAAAAATACTTCTCCTGAAAAAAACAATCAATTTAGCCAAGGAGAGAAAAATGCTTAAAGAATCAGATAAAATTTTTAAAAATCTATACAATCAATTTGGATGGGATATAGACAATTCGTTAAAGATGGACGATTGGAAAAACACTAAAGAAATAATTTCTAAAGGGAAAGAATATTTGATAAATGAAATAAAAAAATCAGAACTTCGAGGAAGAGGTGGAGCTGGTTTCTCTACTGGCTTAAAATGGTCTTTTGCTCCAAAGGAGTTAGGAAGCAGACCACACTATCTAGTAATAAATGCAGATGAGTCTGAACCTGGAACCTGCAAGGATAGAGACATTCTAAGGTATGAACCTCAGAAACTTATCGAAGGATCGCTAATAGCCGGTTATGCAGTAGGCGCCCATGTTTGTTACATTTATATTAGAGGTGAATATTTCAATGAAGGCGAAAGACTCCAAGAAGCAATAAATCAAGCTTATGAAAAAAATTTTATTGGTAAAAATGCTTGTGGAACAGGTTGGGATTTTGATATCCATATTCATTACGGAGCCGGAGCTTATATTTGTGGTGAAGAAACAGCTTTGCTTGAGAGCATAGAGGGAAACAAAGGTCAACCAAGATTAAAACCCCCTTTTCCTGCTCTTGTAGGATTATATGGTTGTCCTACTATTGTAAACAACGTTGAGACTATTGCTGTGGTTCCTACAATTTTAAGAAGAGGTGCTAAATGGTTCGCTTCACTTGGAAAACCTAAGAATACCGGAACTAAAATCTTTTGTATTTCAGGAAATGTTAATTCTCCATGTAATGTTGAAGAAGAGATGGGGATACCTTTAAAGGAATTAATCGAAAAACATGCTGGAGGAGTAATTGGAGGATGGGAAAATTTAAAAGCTGTTATCCCTGGTGGTTCTTCAATGCCATTATTGCCAAAAAAAGTTTGCGATACAATAACTATGGACTTCGATTCCTTAATAGAGAACAAAAGCGGTTTGGGCACTGCTGGAGTTATAGTTATTAATAAAGATCAAGACATAGTCGCATGCATGGCAAGAATAGCTAGATTTTATAAGCATGAAAGCTGCGGGCAATGCACTCCTTGTAGAGAAGGTTCAGGATGGATGTGGAGAATTTTAGACAGGACCGTTAAAGGGGATGCAACAGTTAGTGACATTGAACTTTTAGAAGATGTAACAAAGCAAATAGAAGGTCATACGATTTGTGCTTTTGGAGAAGGATCTGCTTGGCCTGTTCAAGGTTTGTTAAGACATTTCAGGGAAGAAGTTGATAAAAAATGTTCTGGTGACCCAATAGTAAAGAAAAAAAGAGACTTACCTTACTTAGTAGATCAACATTTATTAGAGAAGAAAAATGCCTAAAATAATTATTAATGGAAAAGAAATAGAGTTTCAAAAAGGTATGACAGTACTTCAAGCTTGCGAACTAGCTGATGTTGAAATTCCAAGGTTTTGTTATCATGAAAAATTATCAATCGCTGGAAATTGCAGAATGTGTTTAGTAGAAATGGAAAAGTCTGCAAAACCAATAGCATCTTGTGCTATGCCAGCAACAGAAGGCATGAATATAAAAACCAATACTGAGTTAGTAGAAAAAGCTAGAAAAGGAGTTATGGAATTCCTGTTAGCCAATCATCCTTTAGATTGTCCTGTGTGTGATCAAGGAGGAGAATGTGATTTACAAGATCAATCTTTATATTACGGTGTAGATAAATCTAGATTTTCAGAAAACAAAAGAGATGTAAAAGATAAATACATGGGTCCTCTTATAAAAACACAAATGACAAGGTGTATTCATTGTACAAGATGTGTAAGATTTGCGACAGAAATAGCGGGTGTTCCAGAAATAGGAGCTATTGGTAGAGGTGAGAACATGGAGATCACGACCTACTTAGAAAACTCTATGCAATCAGAACTTTCTGCTAATGTGATAGATTTATGTCCTGTCGGCGCATTGACATCCAAACCCTATGCTTTTGAAGCAAGACCATGGGAACTTAAAAAAACTGAAAGTGTAGATGTGATGGATGCTGTCGGTTCAAACATTAGAGTCGATACATATGGCTGGGAAGTTAAAAGAGTTTTACCAAGAATAAACGAGAATATTAACGAAGAGTGGATATCAGATAAAACAAGATATTCGTGTGACGGTTTGCTTAAGCAAAGATTAGATGTACCTTATATTAAAAAAGGAGATAATCTTATTAAGTCAAATTGGGATGAAGCATTAAATCTCATATCTGCAAAAATTAAGAATATAGATTCAAATGAAATAGCGGGTCATATTGGTGATATGAGTAGCATAGAAACAATCTATTCTTTTAAAAAACTTTTCGAATATCTTAATTCACCAAATTTAGAAATAAGAGAAAAAGATTTTTTCATAAATACTTCAGATAAGATGAATTATTTATTTAATTCATCAATCACTGGAATTGAAAAATCTGATTTGATTTTATTAGTAGGGTGCAACCCAAGACATGAAGCCACTATGGTAAACGCTAGAATAAGAAAAGCTTTTGTAAAAAGTAAACTACCAATATTTTCCATTGGGAATCCTGGTGATTTGACATATGATTATAAAATTGTTGGAGAAAACACTGAAGATTTAAAAAAAATTTTGGAAGGCAAGAGTGAAATCAGCAACATTATTAAAAAAGCAAAAAAACCGATAGTTATTATTGGTGAGTCCGCTTTAGAATTAAAGAGCGGAGGGTATATTTTTGAGGAAATAAAAAACTTTTTAGCTATTAACGGGTTTATTAACGAAAATTGGAATGCACTAAATATTTTAATACAAAATGCTTCTACTGTAGGTGGTTTAGATTTAAAAATTTTAAAAAGCAATTTTCAAAATGATTCCTTATTTTTTGAAAAATTAAAAAATAATAAATTTAAACTTTTATATTTACTAGGTTCAGATAACATTAATTTTAAAAAAGAAAATGAATTTATTATTTATCAAGGAAGTCACGGAGACAGAGGTGCAGAAATAGCAGATGTTATTCTACCAAGTCCAGCTTATACTGAGCAAAATGGTTTATTTTCCAATTTAGAGGGTAGGGTTCAAGAATGTAGAAAGGCCTCATATCCAACTGGAGAAGCAAAAGAAGATTGGAAAATTTTTAATTTAATTTCTGAAAAAATATTTGCTAAAAAATTATTTCATGATTTCCAATCGATTCGAAATGAGGCTATCAAAGAAATCCCAAATTATTCTCAGATAAATTCATTACCTAATTTTAATAAAAAAGATAATAAAAAAATAACTTTTAATTTTATACCAGAAAAAATCGTTATAAACAAAATCGATTATTATTATTCTAATTCTATTAGCAGGTCTTCAAAAACTATGAGTGAATGCAGACTAAAAAATAAAATATTTTTAAAAGATGGAACAAACAATTAAGTTATGGAATATTTAAATATTTTTTTTCAAGAGATATATAAAATTATTTTTTTAGTTATACCTGTATTGGTTTCAGTAGCAATGATTGTTTGGTTAGACAGAAGAGTTTGGGGTTTAGTTCAAAAAAGAAAAGGACCAAACGTCGTTGGCCCATTTGGTGTGCTACAATCTCTAGCAGATGCCCTTAAATTTATTTTCAAAGAAATAATTATTCCTGCAAGTGCAAACAAAGTAATTTTTATTTTAGCTCCAATAGTTACCATGACTCTTGCTTTAGTAGCATGGGCAGTGATTCCAATGAGTGAAATACATGTCTTAGCGGATATTAATGTTGGTATATTATATTTGTTTGCTATTTCCTCTTTGAGTGTTTATGGAATAATTATGGGTGGATGGGCATCAAATTCAAAATACCCTTTCTTAGGCGCTATCAGGTCAGCTGCTCAAATGGTTTCATATGAGGTGTCTATAGGAATTATCATTATTAATGTTTTGTTATGTGTCGGTTCTTTAAATTTAACAGATATTGTATTAGCACAAAAAAATATTTGGTTTGTTATACCTCTATTTCCTATGTTTATAATTTTTTTTATTTCAGCATTAGCAGAAACTAATCGACCACCATTTGATTTACCTGAAGCTGAAGCCGAACTTGTTGCTGGATATCAAACTGAATATTCCGGAATGATGTATGCAATGTTTTGGTTAGGAGAGTATGCAAATATTCTTTTAATGTGTGCTTTAGGCACAATACTTTTTTTAGGCGGCTGGCTTCCCCCTATCGATATTTACCCGTTGAATATTTTACCAGCACCTCTATGGATGATTTTGAAAATTTTGTTTTTATTTTTTTTATTCGCGATTACAAAAGCTATTGTTCCAAGATATAGATACGATCAATTAATGAGATTGGGATGGAAAGTTTTTCTTCCGGTTTCATTATCTTATGTTGTTTTAACAGCAAGTTTCTTAGTTTATTTTGAATTATTACCAACCAAAGGTTCTTAAATGAATATTAACCGTTTATTTAAAACTATCTTTCTTGTTGAATTCATATCAGCATTTATTAAGGCTATTAAAGAGATTTTTAAGCCAAAAAAAACAATAAATTATCCTTTTGAAAAAGGGCATATTAGTCCAAGATTTAGAGGTGAACACGCACTTAGACGTTATCCTAACGGTGAAGAAAGATGTATAGCCTGTAAATTATGTGAAGCAGTTTGTCCTGCTCAGGCAATAACGATTGAGTCAGAGGAGAGATCTGATGGCAGCAGGAAAACAAAAAGATATGACATTGATATGTTAAAATGCATTTATTGCGGTTTATGCCAAGAGTCATGTCCAGTAGATGCAATAGTTCAAGGCCCAAATTTTGAATTTGCTACCGAAACTAGAGAAGAGCTTTATTATAATAAAGAAAAATTATTAGATAACGGCGATAGATGGGAGTCTGTTTTAGCAAAAAATCTAAAGCTAGATAAACCTTATAAATAAATGATTGCACATACAATATTTTTTTATTTCTTTTCATTTATAGCAATTTTTTCTGCCTTGATGGTAATTACTTCCAGAAGCACAATTAATTCTGTTTTTTTTTTAATATTAGATTTTATATCTATTGGATGCTTGTTTATTATGGTTGGAGCCGAGTTCCTTGGAATGATACTTTTAATTGTCTACGTAGGCGCAGTAGCTGTTTTATTTTTATTTGTTGTGATGATGTTGAATGTTGCTCAACAGAAACAGTCATGGTTTATAGGAAAAAAATCAACCCATATACCCTCTGGTTTAATAGTAGGTGTTTTAATTTTTTTAGAATTATTGGTAGTAATAGGAGGCTGGAAATATAAAGAGGGAATAGCAAGCAGTTCTTCAATAATTATAAATAAAGATATTTCAAATACTCATCAACTGGGGAATGTAATGTATACTGATTATATACTCTACTTCCAATTATCTGGAATTATTTTACTTCTTTCCATGATTGGAGCCATTGTTTTAACTTATAGAAAGAGAGAAAATTTAAAAAGACAAAATTATTTTACTCAAATTTCAAGGGAAAAATCTAGTTCGATTGAAATTAAAAAAGTTGAGTTTGATAAGGGAGTTAAAATTGATGATTGAAATCGGACTTGGTCATTATTTAACTTTAGGAGCTATTATTTTTTTTCTAGGCGTAATTGGAATTTTTCTTAATAGAAAAAATGTAATCGTAATACTTATGTCAGTCGAATTAATTTTACTATCAGTAAATATAAATTTAATTTCTTTTTCAATTTTTTCAGGTGATATAGTTGGTCAAATTTTTACCATGTTAATTTTAACTGTAGCTGCAGCCGAAGCCGCAATTGGATTAGCTATAATAGTAATTTTTTACAGAAATAGAGGATCTATAAGAGTTGAAGATATTCACGGTATGAGAGGTTAAATGGAATATGCAGTAGTTTTTTTACCTTTAGTTGGTGCAATCCTATCTTACTTTGGAAAGTTTTTTGGTAATTTATTTTCACAAATATTCTCATGTTTACTTGTTTCAATATCAGCAATCCTATCAATAATAATTTTTTACAATGGTTATACAAATAATATTTATGGAAATTATCAAATATTTGAATGGATAAGTTCGGGTGAATTTAATGCAAATTGGTCAATTTTAATTGACCCATTAAGTACTGTAATGCTCGTAACAGTTACAACCGTATCTTCATTAGTTCATATATATTCAATAGGGTATATGAGCCACGATCCTCATAAGCCAAGATTTATGTCTTACCTTTCTTTATTTACATTCTCAATGATTACTCTTGTTGTATCTGATAATTTTTTACAATTATTTTTTGGTTGGGAAGGTGTTGGACTTTGCTCATATCTCTTAATTGGTTTTTGGTATAAAAGGAACTCTGCAAATAATGCAGCTATCAAAGCATTTATTGTAAATAGAGTAGGAGATCTTGGTTTAGCAATAGCAATATTTTTAATGTTCTTTTATTTTGGATCAGTAAATTTTTCTGAAATATTCTCTTTAATTCCTGAATTTGCAGATGAAAAAATATCCTTTTTTGGTTCGGATTATAATTTAATAACACTAATTTGTTTATTTCTTTTTGTTGGTGCAATGGGAAAATCTGCCCAGTTTTTGTTGCATACTTGGTTGCCGGATGCTATGGAGGGTCCCACACCAGTTTCCGCATTAATACATGCTGCAACAATGGTTACTGCAGGTGTTTTTTTAGTTGTGAGATGTTCCCCAATTTATGAATTTTCTCAGGCAGCATTAACTTTCATAGCAATTATTGGAATGGTGACAGCAATATTCGCCGCTTCAGTTGCAATCGTGCAAAACGATATAAAAAAGATTATTGCTTATTCAACTTGTAGCCAGCTAGGCTACATGTTTTTTGCAACCGGGGTTGGAGCTTACCACGTAGCAATTTTTCATCTTTTTACTCATGCATTTTTTAAGGCTTTATTATTTCTGGGGGCGGGCTCAGTAATTCATGCATTTAAAGATGAGCAAGACATTAGAAAAATGGGTGGTGTATGGAAGAAAATTCCTATTACTTTTATTTTGATGATAGTAGGAACACTGGCATTGACTGGTTTTCCTTTTTTATCAGGATTTTATTCAAAAGATGCAATTATAGAATTTTCATATTTAAGAAATTCCTCAATAGGCAATTATGCTACTGTAGTAGGAATATTTACTGCATTTTTAACATCAATTTATTCTTGGAGGCTAATATTTAAAACTTTTTATGGAAAATATAATAATAAGGTAATTCCAATTAACAAAACTCATGAGTCTCCACTAATAATGTTGATACCATTATTTTTTCTTGGAATTGGTGCAATATTTTCAGGTTATTTTTTTAAAGAAATGTTTATTGGTAACTTAAACAATATTTTTTGGAAAGAATCTATATTCTTCTTAAAAGAAATTAAACATGACTATATTCCTTTATGGTTATTACTTTCTACCCCGGTGCTGGTAATTGTTGCTATACCAATTTCTTATTATTATTTTATTTATAATCAAAATATATTGGAAAATTTTAAAAAAACAAATATGCCTTTATATAATTTTTTATTAAATAAGTGGTACATAGACGAACTCTATGATTATCTATTTGTAAATCCCTTGAAAAAAATAGGTAAGTTTTTTTGGAAAAAAGGTGATGAAGACACAATTGATAGATTTGGCCCTGATGGTATTTCAAAAGTTATAAAGTTTTTTTCAAATAAGGCTGTTCAATTTCAAAGCGGTTATATTTACGATTATGCTTTTGTAATGCTTATCGGATTATCAGCTCTAATCACATACTTGATACTTAACTAATGAATTTTCCTATTTTATCGACATTGATTTTTTTACCATTATTAGGCTCAGTATTTATTTTTTTGTCGAATAAACAAGAATCAAATAAAGGAGCAAAATATGTTGCTCTTTTTACAAGTTGTGCAAATTTTTTGCTATCAATATTTCTTTGGTACTCTTTTGATCCAACAATTGCAAATTTTCAATTTGTTGAGGAAAAAAATTGGATAAGTGGTTTTATCAAATTTAAATTAGGTATTGATGGAATTTCAATATTATTTATTGTTCTTACCACTTTTATTATCCCTATTTGTATAATTTCATGCATTAACAGTATCAAAAAAAGAATGAATGAATTTCTTATTTCTATCTTAATTTTGGAAACATTTATGATAGGAGTGTTTTGCTCTCTCGATCTTGTTATATTTTATTTATTTTTCGAAGCTGGTCTAATTCCTATGTTTTTAATTATTGGAATATGGGGAGGTCCCAAAAGAGTTTACTCTGCTTTCAAATTCTTTTTATACACTTTACTTGGTTCGGTTCTAATGTTGGTTGCCATTATAACTATTTATTGGAGCACTGGCACCACCGATATTGTTGAAATTATAAATGAAATTAAAATTCCTTCAGAATTACAATATGTTTTATGGCTAGCTTTTTTTAGTTCTTTTGCTGTTAAAATGCCTATGTGGCCCGTTCATACGTGGTTACCAGATGCTCATGTTGAAGCTCCAACAGCTGGATCGGTTATCTTAGCTGCAATTTTACTGAAAATGGCAGGGTATGGGTTTTTAAGATTTTCTATACCAATGTTTCCAATAGCTTCTGAATATTTTACACCTTTAGTTTTTGTACTTAGTATTGTTGCAATAATTTACACTTCTTTGGTTGCGTTGATGCAGGATGATATGAAAAAACTTATAGCATATTCATCAGTTGCACATATGGGTTATGTTACTCTAGGCATTTTTACATTTACAAAATATGGTGTTGAAGGTGGAATGTTTCAAATGATAAGTCACGGTCTTATATCCGCCGCTTTGTTTTTATGTGTTGGTGTACTCTATGACAGAACTCATTCTAGAATGATAAGCGATTATGGCGGAGTAGTAGACTATATTCCAAAGTTTTCTTTTATTTTTATTATATTCACATTAGGAGCATTGGGATTACCAGGAACCAGCGGATTTATTGGAGAATTCTTAGTTTTGGTCGGAACTTTTCAAAAAAATTATTTAGCTGCTATTTTAGCTGGGCTAGGAGTAATTCTGTGTGCTGCTTACATGTTATGGCTAGCAAAAAGAGTAATTTTTGGAAAAATTATTAATTCAAAAATTGAAACTTTAAAAGATTTAAATTTTTCAGAAATGTTAATATTAGTATTATTGGGGTTAACAGTTTTAGTTTTCGGTTTTTATCCTGGCCCTCTTTTTGAAACTATGGGAGTGTCAGTTGATAACTTAATAAATAATTATCAATTATCTTTAAAAGAAAATATTGTTACAAATAATTAAATGGAAAATATTAATATAATTTTACCAGAAATTTTTTTATTCTTAGGCACATGCACAGCGCTTATGGTGGGTGTTTTCTTTAAAAATAGTTATAATATTGTAATAAAGTTTACTTACTTAATTCTATTATTTTCAATAATTTCAATATTTTTATCGTCAGTAGAAACATCAGAATTTTTCCTTATGAGTTTTGTTAGAGATCCCTTCGCAGATTTTTTTAAATCATTAATCTTAATTTCATGTTTTTTTGTTTTACTTACGTCTCAGCAATTTATTAAAGATCAAAAAATATTAAAATTTGAGTATCCAATAATTATTTTGCTATCAATTTTAGGTATGTTTTTCATGGTTAGTTCAAATGATTTAATATTGTTTTATTTAGGATTAGAATTGCAATCTTTATCATTGTACGTTCTCGCCGCA
This sequence comes from uncultured Pelagibacteraceae bacterium, assembly GCA_902581775.1. Lineage (GTDB taxonomy): Bacteria > Pseudomonadota > Alphaproteobacteria > Pelagibacterales > Pelagibacteraceae > Pelagilacustribacter. The sequence continues at coordinate 18,837 of CACHPJ010000006.1, forward strand.
ATAGATAGAAACAATTTAAGATCCTCTGAGGCAGGCATAAAGTATTTCGTTCTAAGCGCATTATCATCAGGATTACTTCTTTATGGATGTTCATTACTTTATGGATTTACTGGTTCAACTAACTTTGACTTAATTCAAAATGAATTAATCACAAAAAATACCGGAGCCGTTTTTGCAATGGTTTTTATTCTGGTAGGTCTTGCTTTCAAAGTTTCTGCAGTTCCTTTTCATATGTGGACTCCAGACGTATACGAGGGATCACCGACATCAATTACAAATTTTTTTGCAGTCGTACCTAAGATAGCTGGAATAGCTGTTATAATAAGATTTATGGGGAAACCTTTTGATAATATATTGATTGAATGGCAGTCAATAATGATTTTTTTATCAATAGCTTCTATGATCCTTGGTGCTGTAGCAGCAATAGGTCAAAATAATATAAAAAGATTAATGGCATATAGTTCAATTGGCCATATTGGATATGCCTTAGCAGGAATTTCAACTGGAACTGTTTCGGGTTATTCAAGTACCGTTATTTATATAACAATTTATATTGTTATGAATTTAGGTGCCTTCGGATGTATTTATTTAATGAGAAAAGACGGTTTATATAAAGAGCAAATAAGCGATTTATCAGGTCTGTCAAAAAAACAGCCTTTGCTTGCGGTTTCTTTTTTAATAATTTTTTTCTCCTTGGCAGGAATTCCACCTTTAGGGGGCTTTTTTGCAAAATTTTATGTTTTTATGTCTGTTATAGAATCTGAAATGTATGCTTTAGCAATAATAGGTTTATTAACAACTGTAATTTCAGCCTTTTACTACATTAGGGTAATTAAAATAATATATTTTGATGATGCTAAAAATAATTTTGACGAGAACAAAAATTTTAATATAAATTTAACAGTTTTTTTAAGCTGCGTAATTCTTTTAGGATTTTTAATTTATCCTTCAATTTTAAACAACACAGTTCAAAGCCTCTTTTAATGAAAAGATTAAGACAACAAATAATCAAATTTTCAAAAAAACTAAATAGTACAAATTTATCAACCCTTAGATCTGGTAACATATCTATAAGAGCAAAAGAGGGAGGTGTTGAGGGATTTTATATTACTCCATCAGGAAGAAAGTATTCATCTCTCAAAACTAAAGATATAGTTTTTGTCTCTTTAAAAGGTATTTATGATAAAAAAAAAAGAAAACCTTCTTCTGAATGGAAATTTCATCAAGATATCTATGTGCATAAAGATGATGCTAAAGCAATAGTACATTCCCACTCTACTTGTGCTACTGCCGTTTCGACACATCAAAAACATATTCCAGCTTTTCACTATATGGTTGCAGTAGCCGGGGGAGAGGATATTAAATGTAGTAAATACGCTACTTTCGGAACAAAAAATCTTTCTAGAAATATAATTAAAGCGTTAAAAAATAGAAACGCATGTTTAATTTCCAATCACGGACAGGTTGCTTTTGGTGAAAATATAGAGACTGCTTTTGAACTTGCTCAGGAGATCGAAAATATTTGCCATCAATATATAAATGCCCTAAGAATCGGAATACCTAAGATTCTTTCAAAAAAAGAAATGAAAATAGTCTTGGGAAAATTTAAAAATTATAAAAAAGGATAATTTTAAATGATTAAAGTTGGTGAGCACATTACCATTGATTTTCTCGGTGTTAAAAAAGATTATCAACCTGAATTTTATAAGAAAGTAATTTACACAATAGCAAAAGCTGCAAAAGTTGAAATTTTAAACGTAGCTACACACAAGTTTGAACCCCAAGGTTTTACATTAGTTGCTTTATTATCTGAGAGTCATTTTAGTTTTCATACATTTCCAGAACGTGGTGTAGTAAGTTTTGATTTCTTTACTTGTGGAAAAGTGAATCCTAAAGTTGCATTGAAAATTTTGAGACGAGAAATAGAGCACAATAGAGTAGTTACAAATGCTTTTGACCGTAGCAGCATTAGTCTTTACGATGATATTTACAGCACGTCGGGTCAAAAAAAATTTTATGTAGTAAAAGATGTTTTAGAAAAATTTACCTCAAAAGTTGGTCAATTTGTAGAAATAATGGATCTCGAAGAATTCGGACATGCATTGTTTATAGATCATGAAATACAAGTAGCCGAGAAGGATGAAAAAATTTATAGTTCTAATTTTTTTAAATCTAGCTACGATTTAAGCAAAAAGAATAACAATGTAGCGATTATTGGAGGGGGAGATGGTGGAGTAGCCCGTGCGTGTTTGGAAAATAATTCAAACTTTATAGATTGGTTTGAACTTGATCCTGAAATAGTTGAAGCCTGTTATCGCCATTTACCAAAAGTTTGCTCAAAAGTAAAAAAGAGTAATAAAATAAAAACTTATTGGGGAGATGCATTTAAAAGTATAAAAGAAATAGATGACTCAAAGTATGATAAAATTTTTGTTGATTTGAACGATGATCAATATTGTATTGATCTAGCAAAAAAAAATATGAAAGGTCTTAAAAGAATTCTTAAAAAAGGCGGTGTTATTACTGCTCAGGTTGGCAGTAAAGATAAAAAACCTAAACAAGTTGAAAGTTGGTGTAAAGTCTTAGAAAAAAGCTTTGGTAATGTTAAAATTTCAAGTGCCTACGTACCAAGTTTTGACTGTAATTGGAATTTTGCTTCATCTATAATGAAGTAATGTTTCGAGTATCATGTATCCAATTGTGTTCAAGCAATGATGTAGCTTATAATTTAAAGCGCACAAAAATACTTTTAATTAAAGCCGTCAAACAGAAAGCGGATTTTATACTAACTCCAGAAGTCTCATCTAAAATAACTTTAAATAAAAGAAAACTTTTAAAAACAGCCACCTCAATGGAAAAAGATATCTATGTTAACGAAATGAAAAATTTTGCCAAAAAATATAAAAAGTGGCTATTGATAGGTTCAGTCATACTAAAAATTAAAAAAAAATTAGTTAATAGATCTGTTTTAATATCATCGAAAGGAAAAATAAAATGTTACTATGATAAAATACATATGTATGATGCAAAACTTAGTAAAAGTGAAAAATATTTTGAGTCTAAATTGTTCACATCAGGAAAAAAGTTAAAAATATCAAATCTTCCTTGGGGAAAATTGGGTCTTTCTATATGTTACGATTTACGTTTTCCTAGTATGTACAAAAAAATGTCAAAGCTTGGAGCGTTTTTTATAAGTGTCCCTTCGGCGTTTACAGAAACAACTGGCAAGAAACATTGGCACACATTGCTAAAAGCAAGAGCTATAGAGAATTTCTCTTATGTTTTTGCGCCTGGTCAAGCAGGCAAACATTGCAATGGAAGAAAGACCTATGGGCATTCACTTATTGTCTCTCCTGATGGTGAAATTTTAAAAGAACTCGGAAAAAAAGAAGGAGTAATCACTTCAACAATTTATCCAGATTTTGTCAAAAAACTTCGAAAAACGATACCAAGTGTAAATTTTGATTAAATATAGGATTTAACTTCTTTAATATTTGAACCTAACAAGTTATTTATTTTTAATTTTATTTTGGCTCTTTCATCATTATATTTATAAACATCTCTAGCTAGCTGAATGAAGGATTTATCAAAATTGTTTTCTTTTTCAGCATTTCTTTTTTTATCTTCAATATCCCATAATCTTAAATTAATTTTTTTCAAAGAATCTTTTAGTTCAGAAATTTGTGAAAGATCAGTTATATTATTTTTTAAAGCCGAATTTAAGGAAGAGAGTTCCTTTTCGATTTCGACCAATTTACTTTTATCAGTAATTTTAGCTTTTTTAATTTCTAATATAGTAATTTTATCTATTAATTCGCCAGCGGATATTTCTGCAAGAATTTTACCTAATTTTACTACCATAATTTTTTTTTAGATTTATAATACCATTTAATATATGCAGTTAAAATAATGTCAAATGTATTGATAATAAAACATGGTTCTTTAGGTGATTTAGTTCAGGCTTTAGGTGCAATCAAAGACATTAAAAGTTCATTTAAAGATGACAAAGTTCTTTTGTTGACCTCGAAACCTTTTACTGAATTAATGTCTCAATGTCCTTTTATTGATGGAATATTAACAGATAAAAGGCTTCCAAGATGGAATGTGTTCTATTTATTAAAACTAAAAAAACTTTTAAAAAGATATAATTTTTCTCATATTTTCGATTTACAAAACTCTAGTAGAACCAAGTTTTATAAAAAATTTATTTTAGAAAAAAACATTAAGTGGTCATCTTCTGAAACTGCACTTGAAATTGGGGAAAAAAAAAGTGATTTTGATAAATCTCCAGTCTTAGAGAGAATGCAAGTACAACTAAAAAAATCAGGTATCAATACTGCAAATACAATGAACGTTGATTTATCTTGGTCTTTGATTGATGTTTCAAGATTAATCAAACAATATACTAATAGTGAATATTTATTACTTTTTCCTTTTTGTTCAAAAAAACATATTAAAAAAATATGGCCTTACTACAAAGAATTGATAAATAAAATTAAAGAATTTTATAAGGATAAATACTCCATACTTGTAGCACCAGGACCTGGAGAAGTTGAAATGGCAAAAAAATTAGGAGCCAAACTAGTTTTGGATGATAATAAACCAGTAAATTTAAATACTCTAATTAGTCTTATCGATAAAGCTAAGTTTATAATTTCTAATGACACTGGGCCAGCACATATTAGCCATCATATGAATAAAAAGGGTTTAGTTCTATTTGGAAGTCATACGTCACCTAAAAAAGTGAGTATAGGCAATTTAGAGTTAAAATCTATTCAAGTTGAAGATTTAAAAGAGCTTAAACCAGAAGCGGTTATGGAATCAATATCAAAAAGTTTAAATTAATTCTAAATATTTTTTTATAGTGTCTTTCCATTTGAATTTCTTTGAAAATTCAAATGAGTTTTTACCTAATTTAATATTATTATTATTATCAAAAAATTTAATTATTGTCTCATATATAGAGCTTAAATCATTACCATCACAAAGATAACCCGTTTGTCCATCTAAAATTGCATCAGCCTCTCCACCGGCTTTTCCTCCTATAGATCCAACTCCGTAACAAGCAGACTCTATAAAAGAGATACCAAAGCCCTCAACTGATTTATTGAATATTATTGATGGCATTAGAAATAGATCTGAAATACTTAGCAATGCTGTTTTGAGCTGTTCATCTGAGTGGTCAATCAAAACAACTTCTTTTTCAACATTTAATTCTTTTCTTAATCTTAATAGATTGGATTTTTCATCACCATTCCCTATAGAAATATATTTTATTTTTGGAAACTTAGGTTTTAAATTTTTTATAGTCATTAATATATTTTGATGACTTTTCCTCTTATCTAATCTTGCTACTGTGATTATTTTTGGAAATGATTCTTGGAATAATTTTTCTGCCTCTATAAGCTTTTCCTTATTAATTTTTATCGGATAATTACAACCAGGATTGATAACCTTGATTTTGGAATCGTCAACTCCATTTTTGATAGCTAATTCTTTTGTAAATTTAGAATTAGCAATTACAAAAGTTGCTTTGCTAAAAGCTTTTAACATTCGTTTATTCAATGATGATCCTGAAGGATGATTAATTTCTTTAGAGTGTATTAAACAAAAACAAGGGGTTTTGTTTAAACTCTGTTGGTCAATTTTTTCTAAGCTCTTCCAATGATCAAAGAATACAGCTCTTACATTATTTTCCTTTAAAAATTCATTAGTTAAATTTGCTTTTCTATATTTTCTTAAAAATTTAAAACCTGACACTCTCTCAATATTTAAATTGCTTTTTTGGTCGTACATATCTGCATTATCAAAATCATCTGCAAAAACTTTTACTGGCCCATGATTTATAAGAGCGTTAGATAAGCCCTCCATTAAATTTTGAATACCACCTACATCCGGTGGGAAGTTCCTTGTAACTACTAAAAACATTATTTAATCCACTTAATGTTACAGCCCATACTTGGTGTTTGTTTTAAAGGACCTTTTTGTGTTTTTGCAATAAGTTTCATTGCTAATTTGAGATCACTGTCTCCATCTCTCAAGGGTTTCAAATCTTTCAGTTCTCTAATTCTTCCCCGATATTGTAATTCTAAATTTTTGTTATATCCAAAAAAATCTGGAGTGCAAACTGCTCCATATCTTTTTGCAATTTCTTGTGTTTCATCAAAAACATATTCTATATTTCCAAATTTATGCTTTTGAGAAAACTTAGCCATATTTTCGAAAGAGTCTTCAGGATAATTTTTTGTATCATTAGACATTATTGCAATAGAATTTATCCCTTCATTTCTAAGATTATTACAATCATCAACCAAGTCTTGAATAATAGCTTTTACATAAGGGCAATGATTGCATATAAACATCACCAATGTTCCATTTGAACCTCTTATCGTGTCTAGTGTGATCATTTTGTTGTTAATTGATTTTAGTTGAAAATTTTCAGCTTTTTTACCGAAATCACAGATTGGTGTTTTAGTTAAAACCATAATATATTATAAAATAATTAATTATATTTTAAAGCAATTTTATGATTTACGAATTTAAAGGTCATACACCAAAAATAGATCCTAATAGCTGGTCTGCTCCTAATGCTGTAATTATAGGAAAAGTTGAGTTGAAAAAGGATTCAAATATTTGGTTTAACGTAACTCTTAGAGGTGATGTTGAACCAATAACAGTGGGCGAGGGTTCAAACGTACAGGATGGTAGTGTCATTCACACTGATCCAGGCTGTCCAGCAATAATAGGAAAGAATGTTACCGTTGGACATTTAGTGATGCTTCATGGATGTGTTATTGAGGATGATTGTTTAATCGGAATTGGAAGCACTATTTTAAATAAAGCTAAGATCGGAAAGAATTCAATAATTGGAGCAAATGCCCTTGTTACAGAGAACAAAGTAATTCCTGAAAGATCTCTAGTCATTGGTAGTCCAGGTAAAATTATAAGACAAGTTACGGATGAAGAAATAAAAAGCATCATAGAAAATGCTAAACATTATGTTTCAAACTATAAAAAATATAAAAAATAGTTACTTTATTATTTTTCTCTTAACTTTTTTATTGTCTAATTTCAAAACTACTAATGCAGAAATTATTTATAATGGAACATTAATCGACGCTCATAGTCAGGTCGGCATATTAATAAGCAATGAAGAAGTATCCAAAGAGATAAATAACAATGATGTTTTTCTAACTTTTTTATCAATGAGAGGAAAACATGAAAATGCCACCAAAAGATACAAATCAATTCAAAAACAAACACAAGGTAAGGTAAGGTATTTAATTTCAACAAAATTGAAAGGTTTTGCCAGAAAGAAAAGAGACCCAAATGAAGCTATAAGAGGAATCAAAGATTTAAAAAGACAAGCAATTAACAATAAAATCAAATATATCGGTTTTGGAGAAATCATAGTGCAGCATGCTCCTCATGATCACGAAAAACTTAAATATGAAGGAATAAATCTTGATTTAAAGTCCTATAGAATAAAGAAGGCAATCGATATTGTTTTTAAAGACGATGTACCTGTAATTTTGCATGTTGAGATGAATGATTATGAGGAAGATTCAAAAAAAATATTAGACCAATTAATAGAAATCGGCAACGAGTACCCAAATAAAATTTTTCTATTAATGCATATGGCACAAATTGAGTTTGAAGAAGCAAAGTTTATTTTTGAGAATACTAAAAATGTTCATTTTATTACCTCACATTCAGATCCTTATAGAGCAAAAAATGAAAAAAGAAAAAGATTAGGTAAAGCACAAACAGGATGGATAAATTTGTTCAACAAAAAAAATAATTTAAAAAAAAAATGGAAAAATTTAATGAATGAAAATCCTAATCGTTTTGTATTTGCTATTGATAACGTCTTTGATCATCATTGGAAAAAAAATTATAAGGAGAGAGTATATTTTTGGCGTAAAGCTTTAGCCTCTTTAAATAAAAATACTGCATCATTAATAGCATGTGGTAATGCTAATACATATTTTAAACTAAAAATTCAATGTAAGTAATTAATGTGATATAGTTTTAGGGAACTAACCAACTATTCTTTTTATTTTCAAAATTAAAAATAGCTCTTCGATGACCTTTAGCAGCTAAATATAGCCATTCAATAGATTTAATATTACATTTGATAACTGTAAAATTTTCATAACCTTTTTCACTTTGCTCCATGGTGTAATCAAAATCCTCTAATTTTGAAATCATACCTGATGTTGGCTTGCTTGAAATAGAACCAGGTGCATTATCTGTAAGATAACATCGTCTGCTGATGTGTTGAGTTTTTTTCCAAGATTCATCGGCTATTGAATTTTTATTATTAATTTCGCAGGTGACTTTTACTCTTAATTGAATTTTTTCCTCTTTGTCGTAAAAAACTAAAGACGCATTATTATTTTTCTTAAGGATATCTACCTTTGGAGATCTAAGATCAGTATGAAATTGCAATACATTGTTCTCACTATCTGATTTTCTTAAAACCACTATTCTTCCATCGACTTCATTTTGATCAGCACAAATGAAAACTGGTATTCTAAAAGATGAGCTTCTATTGACTACTGCATCGTCCAACATAGACCATAACTTTTTTTGAATTTCGTCTAAGTTTTCGTAGTACGCTGGTTGCATACTTTATTTCCTAAATCTTTTAATTAAACTTGAAGTATCCCATCTTTGTCCACCCATCTTTTGTACTTCGGCGTAATATTCATCTATTAATTTTGTAATTGGAAGAGGAGAATTATTTTTCTTTGCCTCATCCATAGCTATCTTTAAATCTTTTCTCATCCAATCAACTGCAAAACCATAATCAAATTTATCTTCGATCATAGTCTTATGTCTATTATCCATTTGCCAAGATTGAGCAGCTCCCTTTGAAATGACTTCTATTACATCATGCATGTTTAAACCTGCATTCATTCCAAAATTAATTGCCTCAGATAATCCCTGCACCAAACCCGCTATACAAATTTGATTAACCATTTTAGTCAGTTGTCCACTACCTGAAGGACCTAACAATTTAATTTTTTTGCTGTAACAATCAATTACTGGCTCAGCTTTTTTGAATGGAGCTTCATCTCCACCAACCATAACTGTTAAAGTTCCGCCCTCAGCTCCTGCCTGTCCTCCAGATATTGGTGCATCTAAGAAATCAAAACTTTTCTCTTTCGCTGATTTATAAAGTTCACGCGCAATATTTGCTGAGGCAGTAGTGTTATCAATATAAATAGAACCTTTCTTTGCATTTTTGAACAGGCCCTTTTCACCTAAAGTGACTTCTCTAAGATCGTCATCATTACCAACGCAAGTGAATATAAAATCACAATCCTTTACCGCTTCCATTGGAGTTTCTGCTAAATTTCCTTTAAATTCTTTTATCCATTTTTCTGCTTTACTTTTAGTACGATTAAAAACAGTTACTTTGTGCCCAGCTTTTGATATATAACCAGCCATGGGATACCCCATTACACCTAAACCGATAAAAGCAACTTTACAAGACATACATGATTAACGTTAGTTTAAATAAAAAAATTATATTTTTTGGATTTATATTTACATTTTTTTGTAGTTTTGGACAGAGCTTTTTTTTAGGATTATTTAATACCGATATTAGAAATGAGTTAAATATTAGCCATGGACAATTTGGCACAATTTATGCTGCTGCAACTATCTGCTCAAGTATTGTTTTAATATGGTATGGCAAAAAAATTGATGAATTTAAATTATTCAACTATGCATTGATTGCCATAATTTTTCTATCAATTTCGAGTTTTTTATTTTCAAAAATATCAAATATTTATTTTTTAATTTTTGCTATTTTTTTAATGAGGTTCTCGGGTCAGGGTTTAATGTCCCATACCGCTACTACTGCTACGTCAAGATTTTTTGACAAGAGAAGAGGTAAAGCTTTAAGTGCTATTTGGTTTGGGCTTTCTTCGGCAGAATTTATTTTACCCATTTTAATAGTTTTTTTAATGTCAATTTACTCTTGGAAAACTGTTTGGCAATTTATTTCTCTTATTACAGTTTTAGTATTGCCGATAGTTGCCTACTTCACTATTAAAGAAATTACGTTTGACTCTAGAGAAAGTTTTTTATCAGGAAGTAAAAAAAATTTAAAAAAAATTAAACAATGGAAAAGAGTTGAGGTTTTAAAAGATTATAGATTTTATATAATTTCTTTAAATATGCTTGCTATGCCATGGATTATAACCGGTGTGTTTGTTTACCAATCTTTTATTTCTGAATCAAAATTATGGGATATTTATACGATACCAAAATCTTTTATGATTTATTCAATATCATCTTTTATTACTTTATTTTCATCAGGTTTTCTTGTTGATAAATTTACTAGTAGAAAATTAATTCCACTTATGAATGTTCCTTTATTATTAGCTTTAATTATCTTGTATTTATTTGATAGCCCATTAATCGCCTTTATTTTCTTTGGCCTTGTTGGTATTTCAAATGGATTAGCCAATGTCTTAGGATCTTCGACTTGGGCTGAAATTTATGGCGTAAGGTTTATTGGTGGTATTAAGGCATTAACTACATCACTAATGGTCTTTTCGACAGCATTTGGAACTGCGATTTTCGGTTTTTTAATAGATAGAGGTAATTCAATTGAAACGATATCACTTATTTCATCAATTTATATAACTGTTTCATTGATATTTTTATTATTTATTAGAACTAAAATTGACCCAATTAAGATTTGAAAAAAAGCTTGATTTACTGACACTAATTGAACTATAAGAGATTTCATTATGGCGAGAATTACAGTAGAAGATTGTTTAGAGACTGTTGAAAATCAGTATGATTTAGTTCTATTAGCGAAAGAAAGAACCACACAACTAAACTCAGGTTCAGCACCTTTAGTTAGCGAAGATAATGACAAGAGAACAATTATTTCACTTAGAGAAATAGGGGACAAAAAAATTAAGACTGATGAATTAGAAAAAAGTGCAATTTTAAGACTTAGAAAAGAACCAGATGAGAGTTTTGAACAAGAAGAAGTCGAGGAAGAAGAAAATGACGAGTTTGAAAATCTTTATAAAGGTCAAATCTCAAAAAGTGGAGTAGCTATTCTGCCTTCAAAAAGAAATAGAAAAGTTCCTGAACAAAAAAAAGAAAGTACATTAGCCAATGAAGCTCTATCAGAACTAAAAAACGAGCAACCTGTTGTTAAGGAAGAGGCTTTAGAAAAAGAGCAAGATCCTTTAGAATTAAAAGAAGAAGCAAAATCAGAATAAAGTTATGGAAAAGACTATATCAGTTGCACCTATGATGGACTGTACTGATAAGCACGAAATATATTTTTTAAGTCTTATTAGCAAAAATGTCCATTTATACTCTGAAATGATTGTTGCAAATGCTATCATTCGAGGAGATAGAGATAAATTATTGTCTTTTAAAAAGATTTCGAACCCGGTGACTTTACAAATTGGTGGTTCTAATCCAAAGGAGTTAGCTGAAGCTTGTAAAATTTCTGAAGATTATGGTTATAAAGAAATAAATTTAAATTTAGGTTGCCCAAGCAAAAAAGTTCAAAAAAATAAATTTGGTGCTTGTTTAATGCAAGAACCTAATCTTGTTGCAAGTTGCATTGAAGCTATGGCAAAATCCACTAAGCTTCCAATTACTATTAAAACTAGAATTGGATATAATGAAGTTGAAAATTTTAATTTCTTAAAATCTTTTATACAAACTACAAAAGATGCAGGCTCACAAAAATTTATCATTCATGCCAGAAAAGCTTTACTTAAGAAACTAAGTCCAAAAGAAAATTTAAATATTCCTCCTTTAAAATATGAGTTTGTTTATAAGTTAAAAGAATATTTTAAAAATGATGAAATTATCATTAATGGAGGTATTAAAACAATTGAAGATATTAAAGACCATTTATCTAATGTTGATGGAGTAATGATTGGAAGAGCCATATATTATTCTCCTTACTTTTTGGCAGATATTGAAAAAGATATTTTTCATAATAAAAACGTTGCAACTAGATCTGAAGTTATGGAAAAGTTAATTCCATATATACAAGAAGAAACAGCTAAGGGAGTTCAACTTAATCATATTATGAGACATACTGTTGGATTATTTCATGGACAAAACGGATCTCGTATTTGGAAACAGTATCTTTCTAAGAATATGTGCATTAGAAATGCTGACCTTCAAAAAGTGAATCATATTATGGATCATGTTAAAAAAACGAGTCCAGTTTCTTTAGAAAGATAAATTTGGATTTTCTTTCTCAATCTGAAACAATATATTTAATCTTAATAATGGTTGCTACAGCCATACCAGCTGGTTTTGCTGCAGGTTTGTTCGGTATAGGCGGCGGTTTAATCACTGTGCCAATTTTATTTTACATATTTGGATCAGCGGGAATAGAACCCATGTATTTAATGCACCTTGCCGTAGGAACTTCGTTTGGAATAATTATTCCAACATCGATCGTTTCAGTACTAACTCATCATCAACATAAAGCTGTCGATTTTAATGTTGTAAAAGGTTATGGATTCTTTGTTATTGTTGGCGTTATTTTAGGAACAATTTTAGCTGCAGGTTTAAAAACTAAGCCTTTGATACTATTTTTTACAATTGTTGTTTACATTCTAGCTTTTTATCTACTGTTTTTAAAAGAGAAGGAGTCCGATCTTTCAATTAAAATGGGTTTACCTGCAAAAATAATATCTGGGGTCATCACAGGGTTTATTTCAGCACCTATGGGTATAGGAGGGGCAGTGATGAATGTACCAATTTTAAAGTTTTTCGGTTATCCAATTAATAAAGCTATTGGTAGTGCAGCCGCAATAGGCTTTGTTATTGCTTTATTTGGCACAATAGGATTTCTTATTTCAGGAAATTATCTTAACGCAAATTTACCCTTGAGTATTGGTTTTTTAAATATACCTGCATTTTTAATTTTTTTCCCAATTACTGCTTTCATGGCTAGAGTGGGCGCTAAAGCTAGCCATAGAATAAATAAAAAGAAAATGACTAAATATTTTGGTTTATTTTTAATTATTATTGGAACAAAGTTTTTATACGAATATTTTAATCTCTAGATTTTTTGATCATATTCTCCAATTTTGCCAGTTTTTTGAAGTAGATCATTTATAAATTCAAAAATAATTTTTTTTCTTGCGTCAGATACAGGGCTTTCAGTAACAACTACCAAAGATGGTTTATTAGATGAAGCTCTAATTAAGCCCCATGAGCCATCTTCTAAAGAGAATCTAACACCATTTACAGTTAATACTTCTGTTATAGATTGATTGTCAATTTTAAAGTTTCCTTTTTTTAATTGTTTAACCTTATCAATCATATCGTCAACTACTTCATATTTTACATCGTCTTTACAAAAAGGGGCCATTGTAGGTGATTGATAAGTTTTTGGTAAATCATTTACAATTTCACTTAGCATTTTATTTTGATCGTCCAAAAGATGGCAAATTTGAATTGCTGAATTTATTCCATCATCATATCCATAGCCCAAAGGTTTATTAAAAAAAAAGTGACCACTTTTTTCAAAACCAGCTAAAGCTTTTTCTAAATTTACTTTTCTTTTAATATGTGAGTGTCCTGTTTTCCAATAAATAGTTTTACAGTTGTTATCTAAAAGAATTTTATCTTTTAAATAAAGACCGGTTGATTTTACATCCACTATAAATTTAGAATTTTTATATTTTTTTGCAAGGTTTCTTGCAATCAATAACCCAATTTTGTCAGAATAAATTTCATTACCATTATTGTCAACAACACCACATCTATCTCCATCACCATCAAAACCAAAACCAATATCTGCTTTATTTTCTTTCACAGTGTTTGCAATGGCATGTAGCATTTTAAGGTCCTCAGGATTTGGATTATATTTTGGAAAAGACCAATCTAGTTCACAATCTAATTCAATTACATCACATCCTATAGCTCTTAGAATTTGAGGTGCAAAAACTCCTGCTGTTCCATTTCCACAAGCCACTACTGCTTTAATTTTTTTTTTAATTTTATTGTTCTTTATTAAATTATCAGAGTAAATTTTTTTAAAATTAGCTATATTTTTACTTGATCCTTTGCCTTTAATAAAATTTTTATTAAGAGTTATATCTTTTAATTCTTTCATCTCTTCGGGAGCATGGGTTAAGCCTTTCTTGATTCCCATTTTAACTCCAGTCCATCCGTTTTCATTATGACTGGCAGTGACCATAGCTAATGCATCTGTCTCTAAACTAAATTGAGCGAAATAAACCATCGGCGATAACGATAAACCTATATCTTCAACCTTACATCCAGTTGATATCAAACCTTGTATTAATGCTTTTTTAATATTTTCACTATAAGAACGATAATCATGACCCACTATTATTCTAGGGTTATCTTTATTTGTGTTTTTTATTATCTGGCTTCCTAAACCTTTTCCTAAACTATTGATTCCCTCCAAATCCACATCTTTTTCAAACAACCATCTTGCATCATACTCTCTAAAACCATTTGGATTGATTATCATTATTTATAAATACTAAAGAATTTGGCTATTTGTTATTAAATGTTTACTAACAAAATTTTCCACTTGCAAAATTATTTGAATGTTCTTATAATGTTCTATTGATTTTAATGTTATATAGTATATTAACATATTTGTAACACAACATATAGTTGTTTTATTAATAAATCGACGTAAAATATATAAATTATGAATAAAAACGTATCATTGGCAATAAAAAAAGCTGTGGGCAGCATAAGCCAAAAGCACCAAAATGAACCAAAAAATACCGGACCAAAGAAACCTGATTTATTCTCTTTATCTGGTGAAACTGAATTATTCCAGAATGAGAAGGGGATCACAATAAAGATTGATCGGTCTAAGGACGAAAATCTAACGGATTTTGGTAAAGAAACACTTACTGACCGTTACTTAGGACAAAACGAGAGCTTTCAGGATTTATTTGCAAGAGTAGCAAGTACATACGCAGACGACAATTTACATGCACAAAGAATTTACAACTATATTAGTAATTTATGGTTTATGCCAGCCACTCCTGTTTTATCTAATGGTGGAACTGAAAGAGGATTGCCTATTTCTTGTTTTTTAAATGAAGCTAACGACAGCCTTGAAGGCATTACTAATTTATGGGAAGAAAATGTTTGGTTAGCTGCAAGAGGCGGTGGTATCGGAAGTTACTGGGGAAATTTAAGATCAATAGGCGAGAAAATAGGCAAAGTTGGTAAAACTTCTGGAATAATTCCCTTTATAAAAGTCATGGACTCTTTAACTTTAGCAATAAGTCAAGGCTCACTTAGAAGGGGATCTGCAGCTTGTTATTTACAGATTGATCACCCAGAAATAGAAGAGTTTATTGAAATGAGAAGGCCAACAGGTGGAGACGTTAATAGAAGATCTTTAAATTTACATCATGGTGTCCTAGTAACAGATGATTTTATGAGAGCGGTTGAAACTGATGGCCAGTGGGCACTGCGTAGTCCTTATGATGGCACTGTTCAATCCACTATACCTGCTAGAAACTTATGGATAAGATTACTAACTGCTAGAATAGAGACAGGTGAGCCGTATATAGTTTTTATTGATACAGTTAATAGACAAATTCCTCAACACCATAAACTAGCTGGGCTAAAGGTTAAAACATCGAACTTGTGTAGCGAGATAACTTTACCTACAGGGATAGACAATGAAGGAAAAGAAAGAACCGCTGTTTGTTGCCTATCTTCTTTAAATCTAGATACATATGATCAATGGAAAGATAATGATCAATTTGTAGAAGATGTGATGAGGTTTTTAGATAACGTTATGAGCGATTTTATTGATAGAGCTCCAGATGAATTCGCAAATGCAAAATACTCAGCTATGAGAGAAAGAAGTGTTGGGCTTGGAGTTATGGGTTTGCACTCTTATTTTCAACAAAAAAATATTCCTTTTGGCTCTGTCATGAGCAAAGTTTGGAATAAAAAAATTTTTAAAAATATTCAAGAAAAAGTTGATGCTGCTTCTGTTACACTAGGAGAAGAAAGAGGCGCATGCCCGGATGCTGCAGAGTACGGGATGAAAGATAGGTTTTCTAACAAAACAGCTATAGCTCCAACAGCTTCAATTTCAATTATTTGTGGTGGATCGTCTCCAGGAATTGAACCAATTGCAGCTAATAGCTTTACTCACAAAACTCTTTCTGGATCGTTTAATGTAAGAAATAAATATCTTAAAAAAGTTCTTCAAAAATATGAAAAAGACACAGACGAAGTTTGGACTAGCATAACTACCAATCAAGGTTCAGTCTCTCATTTAGATTTTTTAACGGCAGAGGAAAAAGATACTTTTAAAACAGCTTTTGAAATCGATCAAAGATGGATTGTAGAACTAGGAGCAGATAGAACACCTCATATATCTCAAGCACAATCAATAAATGTTTTTGTGCCCGCAGATATACACAAAAAAGAACTTCACGATATTCATTTTCAAGCTTGGAAAAAAGGTTTAAAAAGCCTTTATTATTGTAGATCTAAATCTATTCAAAGAGCTGAAAATGTTACAGCAGGCTCATCAACAGATGTGACGAAAAATGTTTATTCTAAAGAGAGCGAATCTAATAATAAAGATAATAACTATGAGGAGTGTTTATCATGTCAGTAGCAGAAAAAACTAAATCAAAAATTATTCAGCCAAAAAAAATGGGTTTATTAGTAGAAAACCCAGTTTATAAACCCTTTAGATATCCATGGTGTTACGATGCATGGTTAACCCAGCAAAGAATTCATTGGTTACCCGAGGAAGTTCCTCTTGGTGACGATGTAAAAGATTGGCAAAAAAATATAACAGTTGCCGAAAAAAATCTTTTGACACATATTTTTAGGTTTTTCACTCAAGCCGACGTAGAGGTAAATAATTGTTATCTAAGACATTACACAACAGTCTTTAAACCTACAGAAGTTTTAATGATGATGACTGCCTTTGCAGCGATGGAGACAGTTCATATTGCTGCTTATTCTCATCTATTAGACACGATCGGGATGCCAGAAACTGAGTATTCAGCTTTTATGAAATATAAAGAGATGAAAGATAAATATGATTACATGCAAGGATTTGATGTTAAGTCAAAACACAATATAGCTATGACAATGGCTGTCTTTTCTGCTTTTACAGAAGGATTACAATTATTTGCTAGTTTTGCAATTTTATTAAATTTTCCAAGATACAATAAGATGAAAGGAATGGGGCAGATAGTTACTTGGTCAGTAAGAGATGAAACTTTACACTGCAACTCTATGATAAGATTGTTTAAAGATTTTATTAAAGAAGAGCCACAAATTTGGAATGATAAACTTAAAAAAGAAATAGTTGATGCATGCAAAACAATAGTTAAACATGAAGATGCATTTATTGATTTAGCTTTTCAAATGGGTCCTTTAGAAGGTTTAAGTGCTGATGAAGTAAAACAATATATTAGATTTATCGGAAACAGAAGATTGGAGCAATTAGGTCTTGATCCAATTTATGATGTTAAAAAGAATCCTTTAACTTGGTTAGATAATATGTTGAATGGTGTGGAACATATGAATTTCTTTGAAGGAAGAGCTACAGAATACTCTAAAGCTTCTACTAAAGGAACCTGGGGCGAAGTTTTTGCTTAATTTTTGAAAAAAAAATATAGAACTTACTGGAGAAAAACTGGGCTAAAAGGAAAATGGGGAGATATTTTTTTATCCTCAATTTTAAAATACCGTCCTAAAAATTTTTTAGAAATAGGAGTTTTTTGTGGAGTAACAGCAAAAAATGTATGTAGTACACTGCACAAGATCCACGGAAATAATTTCAGCTACACCGGCGTTGACTTATTTGGAGGCACCAAAATTACTAAAGAAGATGAAATTGAACCTAATTTTCTAAAAACACAAAAGTTTTCCAATCCATTAAAGAATATTTATTACAATTATTTATTAAGAGAAAATTTAAATTCTCTTGAAAGTGTAACAAAATTTCTAAAAAGATATGAAAATAACACAAATTTAATAAAAGGCGACACTAATGACGTTTTAAAAAAAATAGATTTAGAGCGACTAGACTATGTATTCATTGATGGAGGGCATAGTTATAATACAGTTTTAAATGATTTAAACTTATTATATGAAAAACTTAAGGGAAAAAGCAAGATATTGTTTTGTGATGATTACGGGAAAGACAGTCAAATAGATGAAGTTAAAAAAGCGATTGATGATTTTGTAAAATCTAATAAGGTTAAGATGAACATTGTAGAAAATAGATTTGCAGAAATTATTACTTAAAAATGAAAAAATTTTTTTTTATTGTTTTATTGTGGATTATATCAATTATTATAGCAATCATATGGACTTTCGAAAATCCTGAAAAGATAGAAAAAATTAAAAGCATTTTTAAAAAAAATAAAGTAGTTGAAATTGAAACTGAAGTTAAAGGTTCAAAATCTATAAATTCAAACTCTTTTTCTGTATTTATTACCAGGGAGATGGGATTAAAAGATAAAACTGCATTTGTCACTCATCCATTTAAAGAAGAATTTGATATCAAAAAACTTAATATATATACTCAGAATGGTTTTAAGATTACTAATTTGAAGTCAGAAAAACTTAACCTTTCAAATAATTTTACTTTAGAGAGAAACGGAGGAATAAAAACAATAATCTCTATAAATAATAAGAAATTAGCATTAATTTCATCTGTAAATAAAAATTGTTATTATGCTTCTTTAGTAGAGGTGCTTACTGGAAGAGAAATTCTAAAATCAAAATGTCTACCTGAAGAACCAAAAAATAATGATTTCAACGGTCTTGGAAGCAGCAATATCCATAATGGAGATGAAATTTTAATTTCTCTTGGCACTCCAGAAAAGCACGCTAGCAAAAACAGTATTTTAGCTCAGAACGATGAGTCAAAATTTGGAAAAATACTATCAATACAAAAATCAGAATTATCAAATAAATTACTTAATGATAATCATGAGTTAAAAGTAGATATTTTTTCTAAAGGTCATAGAGTGCCACAAGGTTTAACTAAATTAAAAGGTAAAATATTTAGTGTCGAGCATGGTCCTAAGGGAGGAGACGAGCTTAATTTAGTTGAAAGAGGAGGTAATTACGGTTGGCCAAAAGTCTCTTACGGGACAAATTATATGGTGGATAATGGCGGAGATGGAACGTCCTATTCAGTAAATCATGAGGCAAAAGGTTTTAAGGAACCACTCTTCGCATTTGTTCCCTCGATTGGAATTTCAAGTTTGAACAACTGTCCAAAGGTATTGATGAAATATTATAATAAACCCTGCTTACTAGCATTATCTCTTTATGGAAATAATTTGAGAAAAGGTCACTCAATTATAGTTTTTCTTTTAAATGAAAATCTAAACAAAGTGATATCAGTTGAAAAAATTTCATTAGAAAATCTAGTTTTAAGACATTTTGTAACAAATGAACAAAACGAATTGTACGAAGATCTAAATGGAGATATATTTATATCTGCAGATAAAAACGGAATTTTTAGAGTAAAATTTACAAATTTTAGATAATCTATCTTTGGTTTAAAAGCATTACCTCACGGACTTCTTCACCTTTATATTTTGATAAAGGTCTTATCAATTTGTTTGAATTATGCTGTTCCATAATATGAGCTGACCATCCAGTAATTCTAGACATTACAAAAATAGGAGTATAAAAGTCAATATCTATTCCCATCATGTAGTAAGTTGGTCCACAAGGGAAATCTACATTTGGATAAATATTTTTTCTTTCTAACATTACTTTTTCTAAAGTTTCATACATTTTAGTATATTTTTCTTTTTTTAATAATTTAGCTACTTTAAACATGTAGTGTTTCATAGTCGGAACTCTAGAATCTCCCGTTCTATAAACTCTATGGCCAAATCCCATAACAACCTTTTTTTTTGCTAAAGCATTTTCAATCCACGATTTAGCTTTTTCTGGTTTTCCTATCTGTTTCATCATGTGCATCACAGCTTCATTTGCACCTCCGTGTAGCGGACCTTTCAAAGAAGCTATTGCCCCAGTTATTGCGCCGTGTAAATCTGAAAGACTGCTGGTAATTGTTCTCGCAGTGAAAGTAGATACATTAAAACTATGTTCAGCGTATAATATTAAAGAAATATCAAAAGCTCTGACTATTTCTTTATCTGGAACTTTATTAAACATCATTTTAAAAAAATTTTCTGAGAATGATAATTTTTTACTGGGTGAAATAATTTTTTTTCCTTTTCTAGTTCTAAAATATGCAGCAACTGCAGTTGGTGTTTTAGCAAAAATTCGCATTGCTTTTCTCATATTTGCTTTTGGAGAGTTATCTTTTGTGTCTTTATCTTCCAATGCCATTAAGCTAACACATGTTCTTATTACATCCATTGGATGAGCACTTTTAGGCATTCTTTGAATATCTTTAATTATTTGCTTAGATAAATTTCTTTCTGATCTTTCCTCTTTTATAAATTTTTTAAGTTGTTTTTTACTTGGAAGCTCTCCATGTAAAACTAAATATGCAACTTCTTCAAATTCACATTTATCACATAAATCTTGAACTTTATATCCACGATATGTTAAAGCACTTAATTCCGGCACTACGTGTGAAATCGTGGTTTCATCAACCACTATTCCTAGCAAACCTTTTTTTATTTCCTCACTCATTATTCATGTCCCTCTGTAGAAAAATCTGTAATTTTTTTATCTGCTGTATTATATTTTTCATATTCTACAAGCTCGTACAACCTTTTTCTAGTCTGCATTTTGTCAATTATATTATTTTGATGACCATCTTTGTATATAGACTTTAATCCATCCTCAACATTTTTCATCGCTAACCTTTGAGTAGTAACTGGGTAAATAACCATATTATAACCTAAACTCTCTAGCTGTTTTTTATCTAATAATTTAGATTTTCCAAATTCAGTCATATTAGCCAATAAATATCTTTTTGCATTTTTTCTAACTTTTTCAAACTCATTTATATCCTTCATAGCTTCAGGAAAAATCATGTCCGCACCCGCATCTTCATAAGCTTTTATTCTATCAATTGTTTTGTCTATGCCTTCAACAGTATTTGCATCAGTTCTAACAATAATTAGAAAATTTTTATCTTTTTTTGCATTAGCAGCATCTTTTATTTTTTGTACCATTTTTTCCTTAGAAATAAGCTCTTTATTATCTAGGTGACCGCATCTCTTTTCTTCAATTTGATCTTCGATATGACAACCAGAAAGACCACTCTCCTCTAACTTTATTATTGTTTCTTTACAGCTTTTAAAGCCTGTGTCAGCATCTACTATGGTAGGAAGATCTGTTACTTTAGCTATCAAAGAAGCTCTGTTACTAACATGTTTTAAAGTTGTTAAACCTATATCTGGCATTCCTAAGTCATTAGACATTACTCCTCCAGAAACATAAACTCCATCAAATCCAATTTCTGAAATCAATTTTGCACAAAGTGGATTATATGCGCCAGGGAACCTTAATAATTTATTTGATTTTAAAAGGTTTGTTAAACCAGATCTTTTTTCTGCTGCATTTTTTTTTGTAAAGTGCATTTTAGCTGTTTTATATTAGAGAGAATCTTAAAAATCAAAGATTATTTAATCAAAATGAATATCCCAGTCATTATTAATAAAATTGCTAAGATATATTCAATTTTTTTTTTGATTTTTTGATCTTTGATAAATATTCTTAAACTATTACCAAAAATAGCCCAAACACATATAGATGGAAAGCAAACTAAAGCAGCGGTTATAGTTAAAAAAGCAGTCGCTAATAAAAAATTTTCTTCTGTAGGAAAAAAACCAGATACTACAGTAATAGCTATAGTCCATGCTTTTGGATTTATGAACTGAAAGGCCGCAGCCTCATATAGCTTTAAAGGTCTACCACTTTCTTTTTTAATATCACTAAAAGATCCAATAATTGTCCAGCTAAGATAAAGAAGATATAGAAAACATAAAATTTTCATATAAAATTGAAGCTGAGGAAATTTTAAAAATAGATTTCCTAGACCAAAACTTACTAAAGCTATTTGCAAGATGTGTCCTGATGGAATACCTATCAAATGAGGTAAAGTTTTTGTGAAGCCAAATTTCATACCAGATGCAGTTAACATTGCATTGTTAGGACCTGGAGTTATAAACATAATAAAATAATAAGTGGTTAAAGCAGACAGTAAAGACAAACTTATCATAGATATTTTTCTATAATTTTTTCAAAATCAATAAAATCTTTTATTAAATGATCATGCTTTATTTCCTCTGGTTTTTTTCCTGTATAACCATTTTCAACTAATATAAAAGGTAAATTAGCATTTTTAGCTGAGTCACCATCTACCTCACTGTCTCCCACCATTATTGTTTTATTTAATTTACCACCAATAATTTCAACAACACTTGTAAGATGTCTTGGGTCAGGTTTATTGTATTCAAAAGTATCGCAACCAGCAACATACTCAAAATATTGAAATAGATTTATTTTTTTTAATAAATCTATTGCTAATTTTTCTTGTTTATTTGTACATACTGCAGAAGAAATATTTTTTGATTGAGCCCATTCCAAAAAATCAACCACCCCTTTTAATGGTTTACTTTCTTTATCAATATTTTTGCTATAAAAATCAAGAAACTCTTTTTTCATCCTTTGTTTTAAATTTTCGTCATTAATTTGTTTTTTTAATGATCTCTGCATCATAACCCAAGCTCCTTTACCAGCTAGAGATTTTATGTCTTCCATTTTTTTCTCTTCAAACCCGAAGGTTCTCATGACATGATTATGTGCAGCCATTAAGTCTGGTGCCGTATTCACAATAGTGCCATCTAAATCAAATAAAATTGTGTAATTTTGACTCATATAGAATTAGTATTAAAAAGAAATAATTTGTGACTTATTTCACGATAATAACTAATGTAAAGAGAATTTTTTATGAAAACAAATATAAAATTTAAAAAAGCTAAAAATTTCAAGATTAACCAGCAAAAATTTAGAGACAAAGCTTTGAAAAATGGGGTTGAATTAATTGCTCCAGAGACAATTTTTTTATCAAAAGATACAAAATTTGGAAAAAATGTCGTTGTTGAACCCTATGTTGTAATAGGACCAAAAGTTAAAATAGGTAACAATGTAATTATAAAATCCTTTTCTCACTTAGAAGGAACTATAATTAAAAATAATATAGAAATAGGACCATATGCAAGATTAAGACCTGGCACATCAATTTTTTCGGGAGCAAAAATTGGAAACTTTGTAGAAACAAAAAAAACTTCTATTCAATCTAATTCAAAAGTAAATCATCTTTCTTATATAGGCGATACTTTAATCGGTAAAAATTCAAATATAGGAGCTGGAACCATTACTTGTAATTATGATGGTTCTAAAAAGTATAAAACCAAAATTAAAGACAATGTTTTCGTTGGTTCTAATACGTCACTGGTAGCGCCTTTAACACTTCAAAAAAATTCAGTTATTGGTGCTGGCTCAGTGATAACTAAGAATGTCAAAAAAAACTCTTTATCACTAACAAGATCTAATCAAATTGAAATTAAAAATTATAAAAGGAAAAAAAAGTAATCTATGTGTGGAATAATTGGAATTGTTAGCAACAAACCTGTATCGATAAATATTATTAGTTCTCTAAAACGTTTAGAGTATAGAGGCTATGATTCTGCAGGATTAGCAACTTTATCAAAAAATGAAATTAACGAAAAAAAATGTTCAGGTAGAGTAGAGGAGTTAGAAAAAATTTTATTTAAGTCCCCGTCAGATGGCAATATTGGCATAGGTCATGTTAGGTGGGCAACTCATGGTATACCAAATGTAACTAATGCCCATCCTCATTCCTCTGAAATTGTTTCAGTAGTCCATAATGGTATAATTGAAAATTCTGATGAGATAAAAAAAGATTTAGAAAAAAAAGGTAAAAAATTCAAATCTCAAACAGATACTGAGGTTATAACATTACTTATTACTGAAGCTTTAGCAAATCACAACCCATTAGACTCTGTTTTTAAAACTTTGAAGAAGTTAAAAGGAAGTTTTGCTGTAGGAATTCTTTTCAAAAATCATAAGGATATTATTATTGGAGCAAGAAGGGGTAGCCCTTTAGCAGTAGGATACTCTAACAAAGAGAATTATCTTGGCTCAGACTCATATGCTCTTAAATCAATGACAAATAAAATATCTTATCTTGATGACGGTGATGTTTGTATTTTAACAAAAGATAATGTTGAATTTTATGACTCGAATAAAAAAAAAATAAACAAAAAGGTACATTTATTATCGGACGACAAAGGTATTAGTGACAAAGGAGATTATAAAAATTTTATGTCAAAAGAAATCTTTGAACAACATGTTACAGCGAAAAATTGTATTAAAGAATATGTAGATAATTTAAAGGAAGACATTAATATTTTTAATTTTCCTATCAAACCCTCAAATATTAATAAGATAACCTTGATTGGATGTGGAACTGCTTATCATTCGTGTCTGACAGCAAAATATTGGTTCGAGGAGTTAACTAAAGTAGACGTTGAAACAGATATAGCTTCAGAATTTAGATATAGAAATTTAAAATTTAACGAAAACAATCTTTATATTTTTGTCTCACAGTCTGGTGAAACAGCAGATACTGCGGCGGCTCTTGATATTTGTAAAAAAAATAAAGTTAAGACTTGTTCTATTGTAAATGTTGTTGAAAGCACAATTGCTAGAAACTCAGACTGGGTTTTACCAATACATGCCGGACCTGAGATAGGTGTTGCCTCTACTAAAGCTTTTTTAGGGCAAATGATTGTTTTATTCATCTTAGCTTTAAAAATTTCAAAGTCTCGTAGTGAAATTGCCAATGATCTCTACATTAAAAAAATCAAAAATTTAAAAGATTTACCAGCTAAAATTAAGGAAACATTGAAAGTTGAACATAACGTACAATTAATGGCAAAAGAATTCTTAAATGCCAAAGGCTCAATGTTTCTTGGTAGAGGTTCATCTTATCCAATAGCATTGGAAGGTGCCCTAAAATTAAAAGAGCTATCTTACTTGCACGCCGAGGGGTATCCCGCTGGAGAAATGAAACACGGACCTTTGGCTTTAATAGAAGAAGGTTTACCTGTGATCGTTATCGCTCCAAAAGACAAATATTTTGAAAAAACCCTATCAAACATGCAAGAGGTTATAGCTAGAGGAGGAAAAATTTTATTCATTACAAACAATCTCAAAGAATTAATAAATGAAAATATAAGATTTGGTTTAAGAGTTCCAGTTCTTGACGACTCCCTTTCCCCAATACTTTTAACTATACCACTTCAATTACTTGCTTATCATGTCGCATTATTAAAAAATTGCGATATTGACAAACCTAGAAATTTAGCAAAATCTGTTACTGTTGAGTAACATTCAACAAGAAATTTATTTATGATACAAAAAAAAATAGTTTTTCTATTTTATCTGATACTTTTTTTTAGTTTAAAAAATACATTACTATATTCTTCTGAGCGAAAATGTATAACATCAAATGGAGTACCAAATCATGAGATAGGACAATTTCCAACAAAAGGAAATCCCAATGAATTTAAAAAACAAAAGCTAAAATTTTGTTTTGCAAAAAAACCAAAAAAAACTAATACAAATAAATATATTGTTGCCACTGTCGGAGTAACTTTAACAGGTATTCCTATCAGACCAGGCACTGCAGCTTGGTATGATAAAAATTCACCCAAAAAACATAGTCAAAATCAATCTTCAGGTTTAAATTTAGAAGCAATTAGACCATTTGAAAAAATTTTAGGAATTGACAAATTTAATGGTCATTTGGACTTCAGAGGTCTCTATCATTATCATAAAGCTAATGATTTTCTCTTAATAGACTCCGAGCCACTTATTGGATATGCAGCAGATGGGTTTAGAATATTTTATATTCCTGGAAAATTTAAGTCATCTTGGCAGCTTAAAAATGGATCAAGAGAAATAGAGCCGTTTGGAAAATACAACGGTTCTTTCAAAGAGGACTACGAATTTATAAAAGGTAGCGGTGATTTGGATGAATGCAATGGAAAAGTTTTTAATGGAAATTATGTATATTTTGCAACAGAGAAATTTCCTTATTTTCCAAGATGTCATTGGGGAGAGGTATCAAAAGATTTTCGTAAAAAAAACTAATACAACATAGAAAAAACAAAGATTTTTCTTTTATTTATATAACTAACCGGTTTTTTTTTATTATTGAAACTATCATAAAAAATTCTAGAGATTTTTTTGGTAGGCAACCATAAAAAAATCTTTTTCGCATTATTGATTGTTTTAAGTGTTAATGAAATTCTTTCAAAATCATCTCTTATAACTGATTTTGTTACATTGATATTATTTTTATCGATTTCGCCAGGAAAAATAGAAGCAATATGTCCATCTTCACCTAGGCCTAGTAAAATTATATCAAATTTTAATTTTTTTCTAAAAAAATATTTTTTTATTTTTTTTTCGTAATCCTTAGAAGAACTAATTAAATTAGGTTTTACCGTATTAACTGAAAATAATTGTTTTTTATTTATTTTTAAATTATTCAAAATATTTTTTTTCGCTAATTTATAATTTGAATGTTGAGAATTTTTAGAAACATATCTTTCATCTCCCCAAAAAAAATCTACATTTTCCCAATTTGTTTTTGATTTTGAAAGTGATCTATAGAGTTTAATTGGACTTTTTCCACCTGTTAAGACAAAACTTAATCTCTCTCCTTTCTTTTCTTTAATCCTATTAATTTTGTGAAACTCTCTTATAAAATTATCAATTAGTTGTTTTTGACTATTTTTTTTAATAATTTTGTAATTTTTAGCCATATTATTAATATAATTATTAATTCTATCTTGGAAATTTTGAAAGACCAATATATATATATCGTAGGTTGAATATGAAAAAATGGACATTAAATAGTTGGACTAAATATCCCGCAAAACATCTCCCTAATTATGTTGATAAAAAGGAGTTGGATTTAGTATTAAGTAAAATTCAAAAATATCCTCCGCTAGTATTTGCTGGTGAGACAAGGTCTCTGAAAAAAGCTCTTTCAGAAGTAGTAGAAGGAAAAGCTTTTTTGCTTCAAGGTGGAGACTGCGCAGAAAGTTTTGCTGAATTTCATCCTGATAATATTAGAGATACTTTTAAAGTAATTTTACAAATGTCTTTAGTTTTAACTGCTTCTGCATCAGTGCCAGTAGTTAAGGTGGGAAGAATTGCTGGACAATTTTCCAAACCAAGAAGTGCTCCAACTGAAAAAAAGGACGGAAAAGAATTACCAAGTTATCTAGGTGACAATATTAATGGCATGGATTTTACTGAAAAAGCCAGAATTCCAGATGCAAAAAGGTTGTTTAGAGCATATTCACAATCAGCATCAACACTAAATTTATTAAGAGCTTTCTCTCAAGGTGGATTTGCAGATTTAAGACAAGTTCATTTATGGAACCTTGGTTTTATAAAAGATAAAACGAAAGGTAAATACAAAGAGATAGAAGATAAAATTAGCGATGCATTAGCTTTCATGGAAGCCTGTGGAATAAATTCAGACAATAATAGAAGACTAAGAGCAGTAAACTTTTATACTTCTCACGAAGCTCTACTTTTACCTTTTGAAGAAGCTATGACAAGAGTAGATTCTACCACTGGAGAGTATCATGATACTTCAGCACATTTTGTATGGATAGGTGATAGAACAAGACAATTAGATGGAGCCCATGTTGAATTTTGTAGAGGAATTAAAAATCCTCTCGGTTTAAAATGTGGACCAACATTAAAACCTGAGGAATTAGTCAAACTTTGCAATGTTTTAAATCCTGATAATGAACCTGGAAGGATGACATTAATTTCAAGATTTGGTGCAGAAAAAGTAGATCAATATTTGCCGAAATTAATTAAAACTATCAAAAAAGAGGGATTAAATGTTATTTGGTCTTGTGATCCAATGCATGGAAATACTATTAAAGCAGCAACAGGATTTAAAACTAGGCCTTTTGACAACGTTCTAAAAGAGGTAAAAAGTTTTTTCGGTGTACATCAATCTGAAGGCACTTATGCCGGAGGTTTGCATGTAGAAATGACAGGTCAAGATGTGACTGAATGTACAGGTGGTGCTCAAAAAATATCTGAAAATGATCTATCCAATAGGTATAGAACCCATTGCGACCCAAGATTGAATGCTGATCAAGCACTAGAATTAGCCTTTCTTATTTCTGAAGAAATTAAGAAAAACTCAAAATATTCAAAAAAAATTATTCAAGCCGCGTCTTAATAATTATTGTAATTATTAAGACATCACCTTAAAAGAGGAGGTGTATTAATTATGGAAGTGAAAAATAGAGCAAAAATTATCACAGACTGGATAAATAACTATTGTGAGACTGCATCGTTTAGTCCCAAAGCTTTAGTTGTTGGCATCTCAGGTGGTATAGACTCCTCAGTAGTTAGTACGCTATGTGCAAACACAGGAAGAAAAACAATTGTGTTAACAATGCCAATTAAACAAATAAAATCACAACACGACTTAAGCTTGAATCATGCAAGATGGTTGAAAGAAAAGTTTAAAAATGTTGAACATCACTTAATCGAGATGGATAAAATATTTGGATCCTTTTCTAAGGTTTTAAATAACTTTGATAATGAGCATGGATTTGCAAATTCAAGAGCAAGATTAAGAATGGCAACACTTTACCAGGTAGCTGCAGCTAATTCAGGTATTGTAGTTGGAACAGGTAATAAAGTGGAAGATTTTGGCGTTGGCTTTTATACTAAATATGGTGATGGGGGTGTAGATATATCTCCAATAGCTGATTGTACAAAAACTCAAGTTTGGGAATTGGGAAAATATCTTGAAGTTTCAGAAGAGATTATAAATTCTCAACCAACTGATGGTTTATGGGATGACGGTAGGAACGATGTCCAACAATTAGGAATGAGTTACGAAGATCTTGAAAAAGCTATGGAAAATAAAAATGATCCAAATTACCAAAAATATTTAAAGATAAGAGAAAAAAATTTACACAAAATGAATCCTATACCAGTTTGCAAATTTAATGAATAATTTACATTTAACTAATTCACTTACAAATAAAAAAGAAATCTTTAATCCCATAAGCAAAGAAAAAGTTTCTTTATATGCATGCGGACCAACTGTTTATGACAGTCCTCATGTCGGGAACGCTCGTGCTTTAGTAGTATTCGATCTTCTCTTTAGAATTTTAATTGAACTTTACGGAAAACAAAAAGTTAAATATATAAGAAATATAACTGATATTGATGACAAGATTATTGAAGCATCAAAGAATAAAAAAATTGCTATTTCAGATCTAACAATTCTAATTACGAAAAAATTTCACAAAGATTGTGAAGATTTGTTTTGTCTTAAACCTACTAAAGAGCCCAAAGCGACCGATCATGTTAATGGTATGATAAAAATGACAGAAAAACTTATCAATAAAAAAGTTGCATATGAAACTAAGGGACATGTTTATTTTTCTGTAGCCTCATTTAAGAATTATGGAAAGCTTTCAAACAAAAACCCTAATGATCTAAAAGCAGGAGCCAGGGTAGAAGTTTCAAAATTAAAAAAAGATCCTTTAGATTTTGTTTTATGGAAACCTTCAGATAAAAATGATCCAGGTTGGGACTCTCCTTGGGGAAGAGGTAGACCCGGATGGCATTTAGAATGTTCAGTTATGAGTGAAAAATATCTAGGCAGCAATTTTGACATACATGGAGGCGGATTAGATTTAATTTTTCCTCATCATGAAAATGAAATTGCCCAATCATGCGTTTATAATGGGACAGAAAAATTTGCAAATTATTGGGTACATAATGGTTTTGTTACGATGAATAAGGAAAAAATGTCAAAGTCAGTAGGGAATATAACAACTATAGAAGATGCAACTAAAAAATATTCAGGCCAAGTTGTTCGACTATCACTTATGAGCGCCCAGTATAAACAACCATTGGATTGGAATAACGAACTACTTGTAGAACAATCTAAAACTCTTGATAAATGGTATTCAATGTATTCTTCTGAAGTAAGTGAAAAAACTCCTGAATGCTTTAAAGATCTACTTGATGATATGAATACACCACTTTATATTTCTAAATTACATGAGCTTTTTCAACAATCTCAAAATGGTATCAAGGATAAAAAAAAAGAATTTAATAAAGCATGCAGATTAATTGGTTTATTCAATGAAAGTATTGAAGATAGAGCTAAATTTAAAAAGAGTAGAATTGAAATTTCAGAGAAATATATTTTAAGCAAAATTGAAGATCGCAATCGAGCAAAAAAAGATGGGAATTATAAACTTGCTGATCAAATTAGAGAAGAGTTAAACAAAGAAGGTATTGATATAAAGGACGAAAAAGGTAAAACAAGTTGGAATTATAAATGAGCAAAGAGAAATTATATATATTTGATACTACTTTAAGAGATGGCGCTCAAACTGAAGGAGTAGATTTTTCAGTTGAAGATAAAAATAAAATTGCCAAAATTTTATCTAATATAGGAGTAGATTATATAGAGGGTGGTTGGCCGGGAGCCAATCCTATAGACAATGAATTTTTCGATAAATCTCCTAATCTAGGCAATTCAAAATTTACCGCATTTGGTATGACTAAAAAAAATGGTGTTAGTGCTGATAACGATCCAAATTTATCACCTTTAATGAATGCAGATTGTAAAACAGTTTGTGTCGTAGGAAAAACTTGGGATTTCCATGTCAAAACAGCATTAGGAATAAATAATGAGGATAATTTAAAAAACATTAAAGAAACAGCAAAACACTTCATTAAAAATAAAAAAGAATTCCTTTTTGATGCAGAACATTTTTTTGATGGATATAAGAATAATCCAAATTATGCTCTAGATTGTTTGAAGCAGGCTTATGATGAGGGCGCTAGATGGGTAGTTTTATGTGATACTAATGGAGGAACTTTACCTAATGAGATTGGAGAAATAATTAACAAAGTTACAAAAGTAATTCCAGGAAATAATCTTGGTATACATGCTCATAATGATACCGAAAACGCAGTAAGCAATTCATTAACCGCAGTACTTGCTGGAGTAAGACAAATACAAGGTACAATAAATGGTTTAGGTGAGAGATGCGGTAACGCTAATTTAATGTCAATTATACCAACACTCTTTTTAAAAAAAACTTTTAGCGACAAATTTGACTTAAATATTAAAAAAGAAAAATTAACTTCGTTGACTGAATGCTCTAGATTTCTCGATGAAGTTCTTAATAAAAAGCCAAACAAAAATATGGCTTATGTGGGAGGTTCTGCTTTTTCTCACAAAGGAGGATTACATGTTTCTGCAGTTAAAAAAAACCCAAAAACTTATGAGCATATAGACCCGAAAGAAGTTGGCAATCACAGGAACATCATTGTTTCAAATCAAGCTGGAAGATCAAATATCATATCTAGACTTGAAAATTATGGAATTAAAATTGATTCAAAAGACTCTAATGTCCAAAAAATCTTAAATGAGGTTAAAGAAAGAGAATTTACCGGGTATTCATATGATGGAGCAGATGCGTCTTTTGAACTTCTGGCCAATAAACTATTAGGCAAACTTCCTGAGTATTTAAAAGTTAAAAATTATAATGTTAATGTAAAAAAAGATGATCAACTAAAAACAACAGCGGAGGTAACGTTTATAATTGATGGAAAAGAAATTCATTGTGAGGGAGAAGGGAACGGACCAGTTAACGCTTTAGATAATGCTATTAGGTCAAATTTTAAGAAAGTTGAAAAGTATTATAAATATTTTTCTGATTTAAAACTTTTAGACTATAAAGTAAGAATTTTAAATACCGGTACAGGTGCTACGACTAGAGTTTCAATTGAAAGTACAGATAAAACTGGGAAAAGTTGGTTCACCATAGGAGTCTCACAAAATATCATTGAAGCTTCATTTAAAGCTTTGATAGATAGTTTAGAATATAAACTATTTAAAGAAAAAGCCCCTGCGAATATTCATGAAAAATAAATACGGCTTTATTTTAATTAAACCGCAACTTGGTGAAAACATAGGTGCATCAGCTAGATCATTAAAAAATTTTGGATTTAAAAATTTAATAATAACAAGCCCAAAATATGGTTGGCCAAACATTAAAGCTAAAGCAACTTCTGTAGGTGCTTTTGATATCTTAAAAAAAACTAAAGTTTTTAGTAGTACTAGCTCTGCTATCAAAAATTTTGATATAATATTTTCTTTTAGCTCAAGAAAAAGAGATATTAATAAAAAGCATATTGGTATTAATAATTTTCTTAATATCATTAAAAGATTTAAAAAAAAGAAAATCGGTTTAATGTTTGGTCCGGAAGCATCTGGGCTAACAAATTTAGACTTATCGTATTCAAATTATGTAGTTCAAATTCCATCTTCCTCCAATTTTAAATCAATGAATCTCTCACACTCTGTATCTTTAGTATGTTACGAAATTTTTAAAATAAATGACTTTAATAAAATGAAGCAATTATCTTTTGTTAAAGAAATAGGAAAAAAAGGTAAGCTTACTGAATTACTTAATTTACTTATATCTAAACTTGAGTACAAAAATTTTTTTAGACCAGCCGAAAAGAAAAACTCAATGATTTCAAATATCAATAACTTGCTTTATAGGATGGAGCCGAATGATAAAGAAATAAGGATTTTAGCCAGTTTAATCAGTTCTCTTAGTAAAAATAGAAAAAAGCATAATTGACAATTGCCCCCCAAACCTTGTAAACCCATCCAGACATAATGACGAAAAGATTAAAATCTAAACATAAAGTTGACCGAAGACTAAAAGTTAACCTGTGGGGCAGACCAAAAAGCCCGTTTAATAGTCGTGCTTACCCGCCTGGCCAACATGGACAGTCTAAAAAAGGTAAACCTACGGATTATGGTATTCAGCTCCAAGCAAAACAAAAATTAAAATCCTATTATGGAAATATAAATGAAAGACAATTTAGAAATATATATAGGAAAGCACTTTCTAAAAGAGGCGATACTACAGAAAATCTTATAGGAATTTTAGAGAGAAGATTAGATACATTAATTTATAGATGTAAATTTGCACCAACAGTATTCGCTGCTAGACAGATGATCAATCATGGACATATAAAAGTAAATAAAAAAAAGGTAAACGTATCAAGTTACTTAGTCAAAGAGACTGACACAATTGAAGTCAGAGAAAAATCTAAAAAACTGAATGTAATTGATGGCTCAATGCAAAGTAAAGAGAGAGATGTCCCTGGATATATTCAACTTGATGAAAAAAATAAATCAGTGAAATTAGTTAGAGTACCTAAATTTTCAGAAGTTCCTTATCCTGTAATAATGGAACCTAGTTTAGTAATTGAATATTACTCAAGATAATATTGAACTTTTTAAGTCTATACAAAAGATATATTAAATTCATCTTAAAGAAAAAAATCAATATAGATATCCAGCCAGATTTTAAAGATAAAAAACTTGAAGATCTATTTATCTACTACGGAACAGATAAGGCCCAAACTTGGAAAAATAAAGAAAATATCGGTCATGGGTACGCTCAATTCTATGAAAAGCATTTTGAACAAATAAGATCAAAAAAACTTAATATCTTAGAAATAGGCAGTTATGCAGGAGCATCTGCGGCTTCATTTAAAAAATATTTTTATAACTCTAATATTTACTGCTTAGATGTAAATATTTCAAATTTTAAATTCTCATCCAAAAATATTCAAGTTTTTGGGATAGATGTTTCTAATCAAAAAAAAATTATGAAATTTTTTAAAAAAATTGGAGCTGATAAAACAAGTTTTTTTGATATAATTATAGACGATGGCTCTCATAAATTGAGTGATATTCTACTAAGTCTAAATACTTTCATCTACAAATTAAATAAAAACGGGTATTATGTTATAGAAGATTTTAAACTTCCTAATTTTAACGAACACTTAAATGATGTAGATGAAGATAAAATAGATAAGTTGTTTGAAAAAATTAAATTAAAAAAAAGTTTTTCATCAAAAATTCTAAATCAAGAAACGTTATCTTTGTTAAAAAATAACTTTACAATTGATGATTATAAAGGAAATTTAAAAGAGTCTGATATTATATTTTTAAAGAAGTTAAATTAAGGATTTCTCTTGTAATAATTTCTTAAGTTCACCTTTATCAAACATTTCTTTAATAATGTCACAACCTCCAATAAAATCACCTTTAATGTAAAGTTGAGGAATAGTTGGCCAATCACTAAAATCTTTAATTCCTTGCCTCAATTCATTACTAGTTAAAACATCCACTCCCTTAAAATTTGTACCTAAGTGTTTTAAAATATTTGAGACTGTCATTGAAAAACCACACTGCGGAGCTTCAGGAGTTCCTTTCATAAATAAACAAATATCATTCTCATCTATTAACTTTTTTATATCTTCTTCAATATTCATTATTTTTCCTCTGTTGTTATAGAAAAAGCATGCAACTCATTTCCCATTTTACCCCTGAGTGATTTATAGACCATTTTATGTTGTTCAATTTTAGATTTTCCTTTGAATACCTTAGATTTAATAATTGCTGAATAGTGATTATTGTCACCCATAAGATCCTTTATTTCAATGTAAGCATCTGGTATTGAGCTTATTATTAATTTTTTTATCTCATCTATTGGTAAAGCCATTAGTAGTTATAATACCATTCATTATTAATTTTATACAAATCATTAATACTAATTTTTAATTCTTTTTCTAGCTCAAAATTGTCTCTCTGTACAACTCCAATTATTTCATGAAATATGTTATTTTCTTGCAAAATTTTCTTAACATTATCATATTTCTCTTTGTCAATTTCTATACAATATCTTCCTTGATCCTCACTAAAGAAAAACTCAAATAAATTCGATAAACTTTTAGGTTTTTTTATTTTAACACCTAGAGATGAATTAATACTCATCTCTGCTAGTGTAACAATTAATCCACCTGATGAAATATCGTGTATTGAATTTATGAAATTATTTTCTATTAACTTAAGTATATTTTCACCATTATTTCTTTCATTTAATAAATTTGCTTCTGGTGGAGGACCGTCATCGTAATTAAAAACCTCTAAAAATAGTGCACTCTGTGTTAGATGACCAAAATTTTTTCCGATAGAAAGTATTAAACTTCCTTCTTTTTGAAAATTATTTTTTACTGGATCTTTTAATTCATTGATCAATCCTACTCCGCCAATTACGGGAGTAGGGTAGATATTTTTATTATTTGTTCCATTGTAAAAAGAAACATTTCCTGAAACTACAGGGTAATTTAAAAATTCACATGCTGATTTAATACCTTTAATACACTCTGCAAACTCACCCATAATTTTAGGATCTTCTGGATTACCAAAATTTAAACAGTTTGTTATAGCAATTGGCATTGCTCCAACTGAGATTAAATTCCTCCAGTTTTCACATACTATTTGTTTCCCCCCAGAAAAAGGATGAGATTTACAATAAATGGCCGAGGAATCAACCGCAACTGCGATAGCTTTCTTTTTACCATGAATTCTTATAATTGAAGAGTCTGCTCCAGATTTTTGAACAGTATCACACATTACCATCTGGTCATATTGTTCAGTTATCCATTTTTTATTTGAAAAGTTTGGAGAAGAAATAACCTTAAAAAAAGCGCTATCAAATTTTATTTTTTTAAAATCTTTTATTTTTATATTTTTGATAGGTAGCTTTTTTTCTTTCCATTTTCTCTCATATTGGGGAGCATTAGATGAAAGAGCAGCAATAGGTAAGTTAGCAACTACTTCATTATGAAATTTTAATATAAGATTTTTTGTATCAGTTGTTTTACCAATAACAACAAAATCTAAGTCCCATTTATCAAATATTTTTTTTGCTTTATCTTCTTTTCCATCTTCTAATATTATTAGCATTCGTTCTTGACTTTCAGATAACATCATTTCATAAGGTGTCATATTTTCTTCTCTACATGGAACTTTGTCTAAATTTAACTCTAAACCCAAATCACCTTTAAAAGCCATTTCAACACTAGATGAAGTAAGTCCCGCAGCACCCATATCTTGAATAGATATAATTGAATTATCTTTCATCAATTCTAAACAAGCTTCCATTAATAACTTTTCTGTAAAAGGATCTCCAACTTGCACAGTAGGTTTTTTTTCCTCTGAATTTTCATCAAACTCTGCTGAGGCCATTGAGGCTCCATGAATTCCATCTCTACCTGTTTTTGAACCAACATATACAACAGATTTATTAATACCTTTTGCTTTTGAATAAAAAATTTTATCTTTTTTAGCATGCCCTACTGCCATAGCATTTACTAAAATATTTTCGTTGTATGTTTTATGAAACTTTGTTTCTCCCGCAACAGTTGGTATACCTACACAATTTCCATATCCTCCAATTCCAGAAACAACTCCATTTAATAAAGTTTTTGTTTTTTTATTTTTTACATCTCCGAAGTGTATAGAGTTTAACAATGCTATTGGTCTGGCACCCATTGTAAAAACATCTCTTAAAATACCTCCAACACCAGTCGCTGCTCCTTGATATGGTTCTATAAAAGAAGGATGGTTATGACTTTCAATTTTAAAAATTATTGCATCATTGCCCCCAATATCTATCACTCCTGCATTTTCACCAGGCCCTTGAATGACATTTTTGTTTTTAACAGGTAAAGTTTTTAAATGAATTTTCGATGATTTATAAGAACAGTGCTCATTCCACATTGCTGAAAAAATTCCTAATTCTAAAAAGTTCGGCTCTCTGTTTAAAAGCTCTTTGATCTTTTTAAATTCATCATTTTTAAGACCATGCTTATTTATAATTTCCTTTGTAATTTTCATTAATTAAACAAACTATTAAAAAGTTTCATACCATCTTGATTTGTAAGGATATCTTCAATCATTCTTTCAGGATGAGGCATCATTCCTAAAATATTTTTTTCCTCATTAAAAATTCCTGCAATATTATTCAATGATCCGTTTGGGTTAGAATCGTTTAATATATCTCCTTTTTTGTCACAATATTTAAAAGCAATTAAGTTTTTTTCTTCTAAACTTTCTAAATGTTTTTGATCAGTAAAATAATTTCCCTCATTATGAGCAATATTTAGTTTGATTAATTCATTGGATTTGTACTTATTACAGAATTTATTTTCATTGTTTAAAACTTTTAAATAAACATCTTTAGAGAGGAATCTTAAGTTTTGATTTCTTAAAAGTGCTCCTTTTAGTAATCCTGTTTCAATTAAAATTTGGAAACCATTACAAACCCCTAAAATTAAACAACCTTTTTTGGAAGCTTTAACAACTTCTTTGAGAATATTAGATTTAGCAGCTATAGCACCTGATCTAAGGTAATCACCGTAAGAAAAACCTCCAGGTATAACAATTAAGTCTGATTTAGGAAGTTCATTTTCTTTATGCCAAACCATTTTATTTTTGAATTTTGATTTTTCTAAAGCTACAGCGATGTCCCTATCGCAATTTGAACCAGGAAAAACTATTACTGATGAATTCATCTATATTCTTTTTATACTAAAATTCTCTATGATAGTATTTACAAGAAGTTTATTACACATTTCGTTAATTTGTTTTTCCGCTTTAGTTTCATCTTTCTCATTTATCTCAACTTCAAAATATTTTCCTTGTCTAATTCCGATTAAAGAGTTGGTTCCCATATTTTTTAAAGTTTGTTCAACTACTTTTCCTTGTGGATCAAGTACGTCCTTTTTTAAAGTAACTGTAACTGAAAATTTCAATTTATTTTTTTTTCTTGAATTTCAAAGATGTTGCTTTGCCAAAATTTACTTCACTGATATTGGTTTCTTCCGGCATTATACCGAGCCTTCTCGCAACTTCTTGATAAGCTTGGACTATATTACCAAGATCTTTTCTAAAACGGTCTTTGTCTAATTTTTTTTCACTTTTTACATCCCATAAACGACAAGTATCAGGGCTTATCTCATCAGCTAATACTATTTCACTTTTATTTTTTTCTTTATTCCAAACTCTTCCGTACTCAAGTTTAAAATCAACTAACTTAATACCAACACCTCTAAATATACCTTGAAGAAGATCATTTATTCTAAAAGTCATTTTATCAATTTCATTTATTTCTTCTTCTTTTGCCCAATCGAAAGCAAAAATATGTTCTTTTGCTATTAGAGGGTCACCAAGTTCATCTTTTTTGTAACAATATTCAAAAAGTGGTTTTTCAAGTATAGTTCCGTCCGCAATTCCTAATCTTTTAGACAAAGATCCGGTAGCAATATTTCTAACTATAAATTCTATTGGGATAATTTCTGCATGCTTAATTAGTTGTTCTCTCATATTAAGACGTTTTATTAAGTGCGTTTTAATTCCACATTGAGATAAACTTGTTAGTATATGTTCTGAAATTCTATTGTTAAGCACCCCTTTTCCCTCAACACTTGCTTTTTTTAAATTATTAAAAGCAGTAGCATCATCTTTAAAGTGCTGGATAACCAAATCTTTCTCATTTGTCTCGTAAATGATTTTGGCCTTTCCTTCGTATAGTTTTTTACCTTTATTCATAAAGAATTATTTTCTTAAACTTCTTTTGAAAATTATATTAATTCGCTTGGTATGATAACTAAAATTAAATAATTCTTTCAATTTATTAACAGGTATTTTTTTATTAATTTTTGGGTCATTTAGAACAATTTCATAAAATGAGGACTTGCTATTCCATGATTGCATTGCTCTTTTTTGAACTATTGAATAGGCTTTTTCTCTAGAAAAACCTCTAGCAGTTAATTCCAATAAAACCCTTTGTGAGAAAAATAAGCCTTTTGTAATCTCAATGTTCTTAATCATATTTTTTGGATAGATATTGAGATTTTTAACTACATCATTTAACCTTACTAAAGCGAAATCCAAAGCTGTAGTCGCATCTGGGCCAATATTTCTCTCAACAGACGAATGAGAAATATCACGCTCGTGCCATAAACTTATATTTTCCATAGCGGGTATAACGGCGGACCTTACTAATCTTGCTAAACCAGTTAAATTTTCACTTAAAATTGGATTTTTTTTGTGAGGCATCGCGGACGAGCCTTTCTGATTTTTTCCAAAAAATTCTTCGACTTCTAATATTTCGGTTCTTTGAAGATGCCTTATTTCAGTAGCAAATCTCTCTACTGAGCTTGCAATAATACCAAGTGTAGAAAAGAAAGCTGCATGTCTATCTCTTGGTATTACTTGTGTTGAAATTGGTTCTATCTTTAAATTTAGTTTTTTTGCAACATAGCTCTCAATTTTTGGATCAATATTAGCAAAGGTGCCCACCGCTCCAGAGATTGCGCAAGTCGAAATTTCACTGACAGCAATTTTTAACCTCTCTCTATTTCTAAGAAATTCTTGATAAAAAGTTAGAAGCTTCAACCCAAAAGTTATAGGCTCAGCATGGATTCCATGACTTCTTCCCATACAGAGTGTGAATTTATGTTTTATAGATTGTTTTTTAATTGATTTTAATAAACCATCGATATCATTAATAAGAATTTCTCCAGCTAATTTAAGTTGTAAATTAAAGCAGGTATCTAGAACATCAGAAGAGGTCATTCCTTGATGCAGGTATCTTCCATCTTTTCCTACTTTTTCATTTATAGATGTTAGAAATGCGATGACATCATGTTTAACTTTCTTTTCTATCTGTAAAATTCTTTTTACATTTATTTTTGCTTTTGATCTAATCTTTTTAGAAATGCCCTTAGGAATTATATTTATTTTTTCCATGGCCTCAGCTGCAGCTAACTCAATTTTTAGCCAAATTTTATATTTATTTTCTTCGCTCCAAATTTCTTTTAATTCACTCCTAGAATATCTATCTATCATATTTTGTATGGAGGAAAATTTAAACCTTTTTTTGATTGAGTAAAAATTTCGTATCCGTCCTTAGTTATACCAACAGTGTGTTCAAATTGTGCAGAAAGTTTTTTATCTTTTGTAACAGCTGTCCAGCCATCATTTAAAACTTTTGTTTCAAAACCCCCTTCATTTATCATTGGCTCTACTGTAAAAATCATTCCAGCCTGCAATTTTTTGCCGGCTCCTTTCTCTCCATAATGTAGAACATTTGGTTCACTATGAAACTTAATACCAATACCGTGACCGCAAAAATCCCTAACTACTGAATATCCCTCTTTCTCAACAAAACTTTGTATTTCGAAGCCAAGATCTCCTAAAGTAACATTAGGATTTAAAATCTTTATTCCATTAATCATAGCTTTATAAGTTACATCAATTAGTTTTTTCGCTTTTATCGAAATTTCTCCAATGGCAAACATCCTGCTTGTATCTCCATGCCACCCATCTTTAATAGCTGTTACATCGACATTTAAAATATCACCTTCATTTAAAACTTTATTTTGTGGTATTCCATGACAAACAATATGATTAGTTGACGTACAACAAGATTTTGGAAATCCCCTGTAAAATAATGGTGCTGAAAAGGCTTTATGATCATTAATATATTCATAACATAATTCATCTATTTTTTTGGTAATAACTCCAGGTTTTATAATCTTAGCAACTTCATCTAAAGCACCCGCTGCTATAGATCCGGCTATTCTAGTTTTTTCAAATGATTCTTGAAATTTATTATCCATTTAAATTAATATTAATTTTTTTTCCTAATTTTATTCCTTTTGTAGAAAATTTACAATCGTAGCAAAGTACTTTTACTTTATTTTTTGAGGCAAGTGTTAATAATTTTGAGTATTCATTATCTATATCTTTAGCTATACTAAAGTTTTTACAGTCATCTCTTTGTATTACAAATAATATGAAAGCCTTATAACCTTTTTCAGCTGCATCCATTAATTCTCTAATGTGCTTAACACCTCTTAATGTTATTGCGTCCGGAAATTCAGCTAAACCTTTTTTTCTTGATAAAGTTACATTTTTTACTTCAATAAAAAATTTAGACTTATTTTTTTTAATCAAAAAATCAAATCGGGTATTTTGGTTATATTTTACTTCTTTTTGAACTGTTTTATCGAAGGCAAATTCTTTAATGTGATTTTTGATTAATGCTTCATTAACTATCTTATTTGTTAAATGAGTATTTACACCAACCCTAGCTTTATTTGCCTTAATTATTTGTAGAGTATATTTTAATTTTCTGTTTTTATTATCAGATTTAGTGACCCAAACTTTATTTCCAGGATTTAATAGACCCATCATAGAACCAGTATTTGGACAATGTGCAGTAATTTTTTTATCTTTAAGTTTTATATCAACAAAAAATCTTTTATATCTTTTAATCAAAACTCCTGGTATTAATTGATTTTCAAAGTTCATAATTAATAGTATCAAAATATGGCTAAAGGTAAAAAAATAAATTCTGCAATTCTCATTATTGGTGATGAAATTCTATCTGGAAGAACACAAGACTTAAATGTATCATTTTTAGCTAATTGGCTTAATAAAAATTGTGGAATTACAGTGGGAGAAGTTAGGGTGATACCAGATAAAGAAAAAATAATTGTTGAGAATATCTTACAATTATCAAAAAGTTTTAGTTATGTCTTTACTACTGGAGGTATTGGTCCAACTCATGATGATATAACCGCAAAATCTATCTCAAAAGCTTTTAAAGTTAAATATAGATTTCATGAAGAAGCTTATGAAATTTTAAAAAACTATTATGGAAAAAAAAATTTTAATGATGGAAGAAAAAAAATGGCTAAAATGCCAAGTGGCTCTAAATTGATTTACAATCCCTCTAGTGCCGCCCCAGGATTCATGATTAAAAATGTAATCTCATTACCTGGAGTTCCATCAATTTTAAAAGGGATGATAGAAAACTCAAAAAAATTTTTAGTTAAAGGAAAAATAACTCAAAGTAAGTCAATAAATTTATTAACTGTAGAAAGTAATATTTCTGTTGAATTAGCAAATATACAAAAAAAATTTAAGAAACAAGTTAGCATAGGTAGTTATCCATTTTTTAGATTAGGAAAAATTGGAGTTTCGATAGTTTTGCGCTCTGTAAAACTCAAAAGTATTGACCTTTGTTTAAAAGAAATTTTTAAAATTGTTAAAAAGAAAAACATAAATATTTTTAATTAAATGTGTTTAAAAACCTCGCCAACTCCAATTTTTGAAATATCTGATGATTTATAAATCTCTTTAGTATCTATAATTGTAACGTCATCAATTTTTGGTGCAAATTTTTCTGCATTCGTTGGTCCAAACAAAAGAATCATTGGAATATTTGCCAATCCCATCATA
This sequence comes from uncultured Pelagibacteraceae bacterium, assembly GCA_902581775.1. Classification (GTDB taxonomy): domain Bacteria; phylum Pseudomonadota; class Alphaproteobacteria; order Pelagibacterales; family Pelagibacteraceae; genus Pelagilacustribacter. Next base: position 61,132 of record CACHPJ010000006.1, read on the forward strand.
TGCATAATACCATTGTCTATTGAAATTGCTTTATCCAATCTTGCAGATAAAGCAGTTACCAAAGCAGGGCAGGAAAGTTTTGAATTATGTTCAGGGAAAAGAGCGTTATCTACTTGATTTTTAATTTTATCTATTAAATCAAACTCATCTTCTTTAATAAAAAAAACTGGAACTTTATTTTTATTTTTAATTTTTTTTGCCAACTCAATAAATTTATCTATTGACCAACTTTTTTTTCTGTAAACATTTCCCTGGGTTATCGAGAAACCAACGTAACCATTATTTGGTAAAAGTCTTTTAGCTTCTTTCTTATATTTATCATCAATATTTTCTAAACTATAGTGTATCCTTTTAATGCTTGTTTCTAGAAAGATATTGAGATTTTTTATGGTCATATAATCAAGATCATTAGAATAAAAATAATCTCTTCTTTTAGAGCAAAAATAAAAATTAAGTGTTCTTGAATAAAAACTAGAACTTGGTATTTGATTTAGTATAACGGTATTTCGAAGTTTTGACTGAAGATCTATAATCAAATCAAAACTTTCAATTCCATTCTCAAAAACTCTTTTCTTTGCCACCAAGTAATGCCACCATCTAAATCCAAAATATTTCAAGTTTAGATTTAAATTTTTCATGTTAATGTTGTATTCTTTTAATTCATTCTCAAAATGGTTTTCATGAGCACTTAAATAATAAACTTCTGAATTTTTAAAATGATTTTGTAGGCTTAAGATGAAAGAAAATAACTGTACAGAGTCTCCTAATCCACCACCAGAGTTGTATATTAAGATTTTTTTTTGCATTTGCAGACAGTTTGTTTATAAAGCCCTCGTGGTGAAATTGATAGACACAAAATGTTTAAAATAGCTATCTATTGCTTAACCAAATCGTTTCAAAGGGTTTTAATATTAAAAGCTTATTTTTTATTTCAATTTTAGATCCAATTAAATTATTCCAATTATGATAAACTTTATTCAGGTGTGCTCTTTGAGTTTTTGACGACAAATTTGTAATACAAATTATAGTTTGCTCTTTGTTAATACTTATTCTTTTGAAAGAAAAAATTTTTGAGCCAAGGTTTATATTTAGTCTTGATGCATTTGGATGAAATGCCTTTTGTTTTCTCCTAACGTCAAGCAAATTTGAAATTTTCTGGAAAAATATACTTTGTTTAGAATTTTTATTCTCAATTTTTTTTGAAATACTTTTAAATTTCCATTTGTATCTATTAACGTCTCTATTATTTCCAGTTATTATATATTTAGCTTCATCATTAGATTTTCCAAACAAAGAATTAAAATATATTGCGGGAATTCCTTCAAAAGAAATAATAATTGAATGTGCAGAAAGATATCGTTCTAAAAGGAATTTTCCTTTTAAATCATTATCCGATTTTTTAAGTGCATCGAACACTGTTATATTTGCCTCATAGACTTTTTTTGATTTATTCTTAACTTTTCTATATGAAAATTTTGATCCATTTTTTTTTAGTCTAATAAGAAAGTTTTTTAGTATTTTCTTATTAAATATTCCTTCTGTAGGTCTAATACCAATTCCATCATGAGATGATATAAAATTTAAATAACTATTCCCTTTCTTTGCAATTGGTAGTTTTTTACTCCATCGATTTAAATATGAACTATTCTCAAATAAAAAAGCATGAATTAACAGTGGCGGAAGAGAAAAATTATAAATCCAATTGGCTTCATCATTTTTACCAAAATAACTTAGATTTTCTTTTTCGGGTAAATTTGTTTCTGTAACGATTATGGTTTCCACATTAAGAGAATTACAAATTGTTCTTAAAAGTTTAATTATCTCATGCGTTTGTTTTAAATTAATGCATTTTGTACCGCTCTCTTTCCAAAGATAAGCAATTGCGTCCAATCTAAAAATAGTCACACCATGATTAATAAGATTAATCATAATTTTTATAAATCTTAATAATACGGATGGATTTTTAAAATTTAAATCTAATTGATCTGCACTAAAAGTTCTCCAAAGGTATTCATTTTTATTAAAAATATTAATTTTTTTTAATAATCTATGATCTCTTGGTCGTATTACTTTTGAAGTATCAAATTTGGAATCAATCTTTAAAAAATAATCTTTACCTGGTTGTTTATTTTTCAAAAAGTTTCTAAACCACAAACCTCTTGATGAAGAATGATTAATTACCATATCAGCCATTATGTCATTTGATTTTGAAATTTTTTTTATATCAGACCAATTACCAAGTTTATTTTCAATTCTATAATGATCTTTTACAGAAAAACCACTATCACTACTTGAGGGATAAAAAGGTAAA
>CACHPJ010000007.1 GCA_902581775.1 uncultured Pelagibacteraceae bacterium
TATAATCTAGCAAAAAAATTATATAAAAATACAGAAATAAATATATCGTTACTTACAGGTAAAACTCCATATTCAATTAGAAATAAGATTATTAAAGATTTAGAATTAAAGAAAATTAATCTAATAATCGGTACACATTCTTTGTTTCAAAAAAAAATTAATTTTAAAAATTTAGGTTTAGTTGTTATCGATGAACAACATAAGTTTGGTGTTAAACAAAGAATATCTTTAACAGACAAGGGTACTTCTAACTGTGATCTATTGCTTATGTCTGCAACTCCAATTCCTAGAACTTTGATGCTGGGTGTTTATGGAGATATGGATATATCAAAGTTAACTGAAAAGCCTAAAAATCGTGAAAAAATTCTCACTTATAGTAAGCCTGAAAATAAAATTGAAGAAATATGGAAATTGGTAAAAAAAAAGATTGCTGAAAATAATCAAGTCTTTTGGGTCTGTCCATTAATAGATGAATCTAAAATATTCGATTATTCGTCTGCAAAAAAAAGATTTGAGCAAATTAATAAAAAGTTTCCCAATAGAACAGCTTTATTACATGGAGCTATTGATAAAGACAAAAAAGAATTAATATTAGATGATTTTAAAAATAAAAAAATAGATATTTTAGTTTCAACTACCGTAATTGAAGTTGGCGTAGATTTTCCAAATGCAAATGTTATAATAATAGAAAATGCTAATAAATTTGGATTAGCACAACTGCACCAATTAAGAGGAAGAGTAGGACGAGGTAATAAGCAAGGTATTTGTATACTTTTATACAAAGGACATCTCACTAAAAACGCAACCAAAAGAATTAAAATTTTAAAACAAACTGATGATGGATTTATAATATCTGAAGAAGATTTAAAATTAAGAGGATTTGGCGATTTATTAGGATATGACCAAAGTGGTTTGAAAAATTTTAAATTAGCAGATCCAGTGCATCATGCTGATTTGTTTGAAATTGCGAAGAAAAATATTGATTTTTTTGCAGAAAATAAACTTGATTTAGATAAGTATAATTTATTACTCAAAATTTTTGACAAAGCTGAAATTATAAATAACCGAGATTAAACGATTTTAGTTTTAACAGAACCAATTCTATCAACTTTGCCTGTATAAAGACCTTTACCTTTTAAAGGGACAACACCTACAGTTGAACCTGTAAATATATAAAAGTTTGTATTTAATCTGACTTTATCTTTTTTTAATTTTTTTAAAACAAATCTTAGTGAGTTAATAGGGTTCACATAAACAGTGTTTGTATTGCCATGCACTAAATATTTCAATTTTTTATTTGAAATATAGGTCTTTAAATTATATTTAATTCTTTTAAATTTCTTTTTTGGTCCAAGAATAAATTTTATATTTCCTCCAAAATCAGAGCATAAATCTCCTAAGGTTTTAATACCCTTCTTTCTTTGTCTATAACCCACTACTTCAATGCAAGGTGCCGTATACATAATAAATTTAATTATATTTTTATTTGTTGGTTGTTTTTTAAAATCAAAAAAATTTTTTTTGATTAGAAAGCAAACTTCAAGTTCAATACCCAGTGTGTAATTATTTATCTTAACTCTTTGATTATTTTTCAATAAATTTGACTTATAAATAGCTGCATAAAAAGGCTCTTTTTCTTTTAACTTTTTTAATAACGGTATTGAAGTTCCACCTGCCTTAAAACCTATTATTGGTATTTTTATTTTGCTTTCACATAACCGTCTAAAATAATTTGCATTTTTTAGATTTTTTGTAAATCTTTTAGGAATTGGAGTGATAATTTTTTTTTTTAAAAAGGCTTCTACTAATTTATTTGCATAATGATTCATTTTATAATTCATATTTTTCATTAGTCCAAATGTATGCCAAAATGAGTATATTTAATATTTAAATAATCTTTTATCGCCATCGAACCACCTTCTCTACCATAACCAGTTTGTTTAATTCCTCCAAATGGAGCTTCGGGTAAAGCTACTACGCCTGTATTAACAGCTACCGTGCCTGTTTCCATTAACTCAGAAGCTTTATGCGCCCTTTTTAAATTATTTGTGTAAATATAACTTGCTAATCCTAAGTCATTATTATTTGCTCTTTCTATTACTTCATCAAAGTTTTTAAAAGATAGAATGGGAACCAAGGGTCCAAAAGGCTCCTGGTTCATAATAGTAAAATCATCATTGATATTATCAAATACTGTGGGTTCATAAAAAAAACCTTTATTAAATCCAGCTGGTTTTTTTCCTCCACATAGAACATTGGCTCCCTCTTTCTTGGTTAATTCAACCAAAGATTCGACTTCGTCTAATCTTTTTTTAGTTGTTAATGGTCCTAAAATTGTATCTTTTTCAATTCCATTTCCTATCTTTAATTTTTTTGTTTTTTCTACCATCATATTAGTGAAATCTTTTTTTTTACTTTCATGAATATAAAATCTACTAGGAGAAATACAAACTTGTCCGTTATTTCTAAATTTTGCAAAAATAGCTATATCAGTTACTTTATCTAAATCTACATCATCAAATACTATAAAAGGAGAGTGGCCACTTAGCTCCATTGTTACTCTTTGAACTTTTTCGGCTGCTTTTTTTAGAATAATTTTTCCAACTCTTGTTGATCCAGTTATTGAAACTTTTTTAATTATATCAGATGATAATAACTGATCTGAAATAAATGCTGGATCTCCCGAAAGTAAATTTACAACACCCGGAGGGATGCCAGCCTCATTACAAATGTTTACCAATTCCATTACAGAACCTGGTGTAATAACATCAGGTTTTACTATAACAGAGCAACCTGCTGATAAAGCGGTAGAAATTTTTCTTGCTGCTAAAGTTACTGGAAAATTCCATGGAACTAATGCTGCTACTACACCAACAGGTTGATAGTAAACATGTATTTTCGTGTCTGCGGCTCTACCTTGTAAAGTTTCACCATAAATTCTTTTAGCTTCTTCTCCACTCCATTCAAAGATATCTGCAGCGCCATTAGCTTCACCTTTTGCTTCAGCGATAGGCTTTCCAACCTCTAAGGTAAGCCATTTTGATAAAGAGTCATTTTTTTTTCTAATAAGATCTGAAATTTTTCTTATAATTTTTGACCTTTCCCAGGGTGGAGTATTTTTCCAAACTTCAAAACCTTTTTTGGCAGATTTAAGACATAGATCAATATCATTTTTATTTGCTTTTGATGCTCTACCAATCGTCTCCTCTGTCGCAGGATTAATTACTTCGTAAGTCTCACCACTTGATGAATTTTGCCACTTACCATTTATAAACTGACCAAATTTTTCGTACATATTTAATTTATAATATAATTTATATTTAAAAGCGTTATTTTTCAATATGGCGGTCCCAAGGGGAATCGAACCCCTCTTTCATGGATGAAAACCATGTGTCCTAACCGATAGACGATGGGACCTTATTTTTGACTGTCTTAATAACAGATATATCATCGATAATAAACTCTACATTTTCTTTTCCTTTCCAATTATTTAAACTCAATTTACCTGCCATATGAAAGAAATCCTTATTATTATTGATTAAAAATTGTCCCATTTGATTATCAACACAATTAAAGCATATAGATGAGACTGAAGAGCCGTCTTTTGCAGATAAAATTGACTTTACGTGTTTTTCTCCTACAATTTTTGATTTTATCACTTTGAGGTTCTTAATAATGAATTTTGGTTCAGCATTACCAGATCCAAAAGGAGCCAATTTTTGTATGTTTTCATAAAATTTAAGATTAATTGCTGAAGCAGAAATTTCAGTATCAATATAAGTTTTTTCCTTATCATATTTTTCTTTTTTGTACTTTTCAAATTTCTTAAAAAAAAAAAATTTAAGATCATTTAATTTATCTTTACTGACAGAAAAACCTCCAGCCATTTTATGGCCACCACCTTTTATTAATAAATTATTATTGACTGCAGAGATTATTATTGATCCTATATCAAATCCTACTACAGATCTGGCCGATGCTTTACCGATACCGTCTTTAAAAGAAATTATTATTGTTGGTTTGTTAAATTTATCTTTAATTCTTGATGCTATTATACCTATTATTCCTTCATGCCAGTTTTCTCCACTAAGAATTAAAACTGGTTCATCTTTTTCATCTGTACTCGAATTTAAGACTAAACTTAATAAATTTGCCTCTAATAACTTTCTCTCATTATTAAATTGTTCCAGTTCATTTGCAATCTTGAATAATTGTTTGGGTTCAGAAGTCAAAAGTAGATTCGCCCCATGAGAAGATTTACCAACTCTACCGCCAGCATTAATTCTAGGTCCTATCATGTAGCCAAGATGATAAGTTGATAGGTTTGATTCAATATTGCACATATCAAATAATGTTTTAAGGCCAAGATTTTTTTTTAAATTTAGTACTTTTAAACCCTGTTTAACCAATGCACGATTTAGGCCAATCAATGGTACTACATCACAGATAGTACCCAAAGAAACTAGATCTAAAAAATTTAAAAGATTTGGTTCATTTATCTTATTCTTTTTAAACCATCCTTCTTCCCTCAATTTTTTATTAAGAGATATTAAAAACATAAAACAAACACCAACAGCGCTTAAATAATTTAAATTTGATTTATCATCAACTCTGTTTGGATTGATAATGGAATATGCATTGGGTAATTTTAATTCACTTTGATGGTGATCTAAAACTATTATATCTGTTTTAATTGAATTTGCATATTCTATAGGTTCAAAAGACATAGTTCCGCAATCAACAGTAAAAATTAATTTGACTTTCAAATCTATTAATTTTTTTAAACCTTTTATAGTTGGACCATAACCTTCGGTTTTTCGATCGGGTATATATATTTCATATTTATGTTTTATTTCTTTAAAAAAGTTTCCTAATAGTGCAGTTGAACTTGCACCATCAACATCATAATCTCCAAATATACCAATTGACTCACCATTTCTTATAGAATTAAAGGCTCTATCGGTAGCAGTATCCATATCTTTTAAAATATTTGGATTAGGAAGTATATTTTTCAAAGATGGATTAAGAAATAATTCCACCTCATTTTTAGGTATACCTCTTATTGATAATAATTTTGAAACTGTAGTATCTAAAAAAAAATTCTCTTTAAAAAAGTTTATATCTTCATTATTAAATTTTCTAAGTACCCATTTCTTTCCTAATACAGAAGTTAGACTCATATTTTATGAATATTACTAACTTTTTTTTTTGTTTTAGAGCTCTTATGCAAAGCAAAAGTAGATGTGGTGTATGAATTTTTATTGTTAATAATCCCAGGAACTAATTCTCCATCTGTGACTGCAGTAGCACAAAATAAAACGTCTCCTTTTACCATATCTTCAATGTTGTACTTTTTCTTTAAATCTTTAATTCCAAATTTTTCTGCTCTAACAATTTGATTTTTATCTAAAACCAATCTTGTTTGAATTTGCCCGCCTAGGCAACTCAAAGCTGCAGCTGCTAATACACCCTCGGGGCCGCCACCTATTCCTAGGTAAATATCAATTTTAGAATTTTCGTCTGCAACTGAAATTGCTCCTGAAACATCACCATCTGAAATATATTCAATATTTACACCAAGATTATTTAAGGAATTAATAATCTTATCATGGCGTGGTCTCTTAAGTACACAAGCATACATTTCATTTAATTTTTTATTTTTTGCCTTTGCCAAAATACTTAAATTTTCTTCGACTGAATTATCTAGATCTAGAAGATTTTTTGGTAAATTACCACCTATAGCAATTTTTTCCATATAGGTGTCTGGTGCGGAGAAGAGATTATTTTTTTCTGTAACAGCAATCATTGAGAATGAATTAGGTAAATCATTTGCAACAAAATTTGTACCTTCTAAGGGATCAAGGGCAATATCAAATAAGGGTCCTTTCTTTGTTCCTACCTCCTCCCCTACATATAACATTGGAGCTTCATCCATTTCACCTTCACCAATGACAACTGTCCCTTTCATATCTATCTTGTTAAGTTCTGACCTCATATTATCAACAGCGCCTTGATCGGCTCCAACTTTATCTTTTTTACCTATATAAAAAAATGATCCAATTGCAGCTTTTTCTGTAGCTAAAATAAATTTATCAAGATACTTTATATCTATAGCCATTAGCTATTTTCAATTCTTATTAGTTTAGGCTTTTTTATTATATAATTCTTTTTAGATATTATTTTCAATGATTTTTGCAGACTCAAATCCTTAGCTTTGTGAGTAATTATTATAATAGATGATTGATTTTTCAATTTATAAGGATTTTGTATTAATCTCTTAATAGAAACCTTAAATTTTGAAAAGATTTTTGTAATGTCAGATAAAACACCATGTTTATCGGTAACATCAAGTCTAATATACGAAGAAAATATTAAACTTGAAATATTTCCTGTTAAAAATCTTTTTCTTTTTTTTGCTGAAGTTGCAAAAGGATATTTAATGTTTCCTCTTAATATAGATGATATATCAGAAACTAAAGCTGAAGTTGTGGCAGAAGGTCCAGCCCCCTCTCCTTGAATAACACTTTGTCCAACTGGTAAACCATTAATTATTACAGCATTCAAAACTCCATCTATACTAGCTATATAAGATGATTTTTTAATCAAAGTTGGATGAACCCTTTGATATATTTTATTATTTATAAGTTCTGAAAAACCTAGCAATTTAATTTTATAACCTAACTTATTGGCATTTATTATATCGTTCATATCAATATCTTTTATTCCCTCAATATGAATATTTTTATTTATTAATGAATTAAAACTTAATGCTGCTAGTATTTGTACTTTAGATGCAACATCGCTACCATTTAAGTCAGAAACTGGGTTACTTTCTGCGTAACCAAGTTTTTGAGCTTTTTTAAGAACTTCAGAGAATATAAGTTGATTTTTGTCCATGGAGGATAAAATATAATTAGAAGTTCCATTTAAAATTCCATAAATCTTTTGAATTTTATTAGCAATCAAGCCTTCTTTAATCGATCTAATAACTGGAACTCCGCCACATACTGCTGCTTCAAATTCTAGATTAACTTTATTAATTTCAGCAATTTTTGAAAACTTGTCACCATGTTTTGCAATTAGGGCTTTATTTGCTGTAACAACATGTTTTTTATTTGATAAACTTTTTGAAATCAGGTCTTTAGCAGCGCCACCACTGCCTCCAATTAATTCAACTACAATATCGACCCTTTTGTCTTTAATTATTGTATTATAGTTACTTACCCATTTATTTTTTGGTATTTTAAATAATCTATTCTTGTTTTTGTTTTTTGCGCATACATAAATAATGTTTGGAACTACATTTGTTTTTTTTGCAATTATAAATTTATTCTTATTCATAAAATTATAAAAATATGCACCAATAGTTCCTAAACCAACAATTGCTATATTACATTTTTTCATAAACTATTTAGACAGATTTGGAAATTCTTTATCATTTCCTTTTTTAATTAAGTATTCGCTGATTTGATCTATATCACATTTATCAATTATTGAACAAATTTCGTCTTTTTTAACTACCTTGCTCATAGAATTTTTTATTTTATTGTCTGTTTTTTTTACGATATTGTTTGATTTATTTTTCTTGAATAAATTATCTAAGATATTACTTTGTTTTTCTAATTCTGGTTTAGATTTTTTTTTTGAAAGTTGAATTTTTTCTTCTTTATCTTTTTTTTTAATTTCACTTTTTATTTTTTTTTCTTTTAATTTCACCTGTTTTTGAATAGCTTTTTTTTCTTTACTGCTTAGTTTAAAAAAAGTCTTTTTTCTTTTTTCGTTTACGTTGTATTTAATTGTATCAGTATTTAATTTAACCAGATCAATTGATTTAGTCTTTTTTTTATCTGTAAAAATAACCTCTAATATTAAATTTTCCTCAAAAAACTGTTCAGCTTCTTTTTTATTAACACACTCTCTGTCACCACATAAATAGACTTTATTTGTTGAGCTACAACTTGCTAAAAATATTGTTATAAAAAAAAATATGAATACCCTCATTTTAATCCTAATTTTTCATTTAAACCATAAATTAAATTCATGTTTTGAACGGCTTGGCCAGAAGCACCTTTGATCAAATTATCTAGTGCTGAAAATATTACTATTCTTTTTTTTATTCTGGTTTTGCAAACAGAAATTTTACAAAAATTTGTATTAATAACACTTCCAGTTCCAATTGATTCATTAATTTTCAAAATTTTTACAAAAAAGTTTTTGTTATGAGATTTTTTTAAACAATTGATTGCATCACTAATCGTTTTTCCTTTATTTAATTCTAAATAAATACTTGAAATAAGACCTCTAAATGTCGGTATTACATGTGGATTAAAAGAGTAAAAGAACTTTGATTTTGTTCTTTTTTTGATTTCTTGATCTAATTCAGACATATGTCTATGTTTTTCAATTCCATATACTTCGATAGATTTGTAAATATTTTTCCCTTTAAATTTTTTTTTAAAGTTTTTTCCTGCTCCCGAAAAACCAGACTTTGAGTCAATTATAATTCTTTTTATATTGATAATTTTTGCACTTATTAAAGGAAGCAAGGCTAATTGTATCGAAGTTGGATAACACCCTGGATTGGAAATTATTCTAAACTTTTTTATTTTATTTTTATTAAATTCAGATATTGAATAAAGACAATTTTTTATTAAGTTTTTTGCTTTGTGTTTAATACTATACCATTTTTTAAAATCTTTTGGATTAGTTAATCTAAAATCTGCTGATAGATCTATAAACTTTAGATTTTTATAGAGAAATAATTTTTTAACAATTTTTTGTGCTTCACCGTTTGGTAACGATAAAAATATTAAATCAATATTATTCCAATCAACATTTTTAATATTTGATATTTTTGGAAGTTTCTTTTTAATTCTTTTGTCAAAAAATTTAATATCTTTACCAATATTTTTTTGAGCACATAAATATTTTACATCTACAAAAGGATGTTTAGATAATAGATTTACTAAATCTAATCCAACATAACCTGTAGCACCAACCACTGCTATATTTATTCTTTTTTGATACATTAATCCTTATACCACTGAAGATTGATATTTTAAATTTAAATGATTTATCTTTTAGAAAATTGAAAGCTTCGTCTAGCTTTTCTATGCCCGTATTTTTTTCTCTCAACCACACGAGAATCTCTGGTAGTAAGCTTTTCTTTTTTTAGACCCTTTTTCAAACTCTCATCTTGAGAAACTAAAGCTCTAGATAAACCATGTATAATTGCTCCTGCTTGACCTGACAGTCCACCTCCTTTAACGGAACATTTAACATCATAAGAATTTAAAACTTTTGAAACCTCTAAAGGTCTTGTAACAATTATTTGGTGTACGGGTCGTTTAAAGTATTTATTCATCTCAATACCATTAACGTAAATTTTACCTGATCCTTTTTTTACCCAAACTTTTGCAATAGATCTTTTTCTTCTTCCAGTAGCATATTTGCTTTCTTTAAAATCTAACTTTATTTTTTTTGGTATATTTTGATCAAGATTGCTCATTATAAAGATATTGTATTTTTTTTATTCATTGTTTTAAAATTAAGTTCCTCAATTTTTTGCGACTCGTGAGGGTGTTTGTCTCCCTGATATATTTTTAACTTTGTTAATTGTTTTTTTGCAAGAGGACCACCGGGTAGCATTCTTTTTACTGCGAGCCTTAAAATTTCGCTAACTTTGTTTTTTGACGTAAAAGTAGCTGGAGTTGAACTTTTGATTCCACCAGGGTGTCCAGTGTGCTTATAATAAATTTTTTGATTAAATTTTTTTCCAGTAAATTTAATTTTTTCAATATTTGTAACAATGATAAAGTCACCGTTATCAATGTGAGTGTTAAAAGAAGGCTTATTTTTTCCTCTTAAAATTTTTGAAATATATGCCGCCAATCTTCCAACCACAAGGTTTTCAGCATTTATTAAATACCAATTTTTTTTTGTTTCACTTTTTTTTATAAAGGGTGTCATAAATAAAATAATGCGTTAAGTACTAATAAACTTAGTCAAAGTCAAACAAATTGTACTAAAAAAGCACTCTTAATTACTATATGGTGTTCTTTTGAATTAAAAAATAAAGATTAATTGAAAGCAAAGTCAAAAAAATACTAGAGATTTGATGAAGAAGAGCAACATAGATATTTAGATTAGATAATAGAGTAAAAACCCCCAGAAAAATTTGTAATAAAATAAAAAAGAAAGTAAGTATATATATGTTATACCATTTTTTTTCCTTATAAATAAAAAATATTTTATATCCAATGTATATAAATAAAAAAAATATAATATATCCTAAATTTCTATGTAGAAATTGAACGTAACTATTGTTGCTAAAATCAAAAAAGTTAAAATTTTTAAAATTTATATCATCAGGTAACATTTCTCCGTTATATGTTGGCCAGGATTGATAGATTTTTCCTGCATCTAATCCAGAAACCCAGGCACCAATAATAATTTGTAATGATAATAATAAAAAAAATATTTTGTAAGACAAAAAATATTTATAATTTGAAAAAAAATATTTTATTGTAACGTGTTTTAAATTTAAATATGTCCAAATTAATAAAAAAAAAATCAGGAATGCTGTAAATAGATGTAATGATAATCTATAGTGACTTACAGTCACAGAATTATCTAACCCACTTAAAACCATATACCAGCCAATAATACCTTGAAATAATATTAAGAAAAAAATTATTAAAAGTTGTAAGAATAAATATTTTGAAAGAATCTTTTTATAGATAAAATAAATAAACGGTATTATAAATGTTAAACCAATAATTCTTCCTAATAATCTATGAATATATTCCCAAAAAAAAATATATTTAAATTCCTGAAGACTCATACTGGGAAATAAATATTTAAATTGGTCTGTTTTTTTATATAAATTAAAGTATTCTTGCCATTCACTTGTATTCAAAGGTGGAAAGACACCTTTAAATAATTCCCATTGAGTTATTGATAGGCCTGAGTCTGTTAATCTTGTAAACCCGCCGATTGTTATTATTGATGCCACAAGGAATATCATCAATATAATCCATGTAGTTACAGCTTTATGATATTGATTTTTCAATATTAATAGCATTAATTAAATATATAATTATTTTAATACAAAAATATATTATAATTGTCGCTATTATGAATTCTAATATTAAACAAATCAGAATCAAGCTAGATCAATTAGATAATAGTTTGCTTAAACTTATAAAAAAAAGGACAAAATTAGTAGATAGTATATTAAAGAATAAAAAATTTAAAAATCAAATAATTGATCAAAAAAGAATCAAGCTTATCCTTAATAATATAAAAATAAAATCACAAAAACAGAATATAGATATTATTGTTACGAGGAAGATTTGGTCTTCGATGATAAGAGCTTATATTGATTATGAGTTTAGAAACTTCAAAAAAAGAAAATAATTATTTACTGTGTGGAGGTAGTTTTTTCTCAACAAAAATTTCATGCTTTTTTGTTGCTGGATTATACTTGTTCATTTTAAGTTTAACTTTAGCCTTTTCACCCTTGGTTGGTTTCTTTACGTAATAAAAAAATGGGCTATCGGGTTTGTTTTCTGGAACCATTCTTACTTTTAAATGTGTTTTTTTAGCCATTTTTTTTTTTAATTTTTTTAATTCTTTTTAAAATATTTCTTGTTTTTGTTTTAAATTTTATTTTTAAATATTCTGTTGTTATATTAGATGTTTCGCTTTGGTCAAGTATATAATTCTTGTTTTTAAGGAGTTTTTTTGCTCCTTCAATAGTTAACTTTTGATCCTTTAAAAGGTAGATAATTAATTTTAACATCTCTACGTCTTTTTGATTATAATATCTTCTGTTGTTTTGTATTAATCTTGGTTTAATTTCTTTAAACCTTTTTTCCCAAAACCTTATTACATGAGTTTTGGGTTTGCCGTAATCATCAATTAAACCCACTTTTTTAGCTAAAGCAGAGATATTAAAAAGTTTTTTAGATTCATTTACCATTTAATCTTTGTTGAGTTTATTATTTAAAGACTTAGAGGTTTTAAAAACAATTACGTTTCTCTTGCTAATTACAAATTTTTCTTTTGACTTTGGGTTTCTGCCAATTCTCTCTTTTTTATTAAGAATTCTAAAAGTTCCAAAATTTTTAATTTTTAATATTTTGTCAGTTTTTACTATATTAGTTAGATGAAATAATAGACTGTTGATTAATTTTTCGCTAAAACTTTTCGTTAAACCAAACTGGCGATTTATATTTTCTGCTAATATTTCTTTGGTTAAATTTTTTTTTTCTTTATTTCTCATTTAAATGGCTTAGATTTTCTTGAATTCTATTCATCAAATTTCCTTTGACTATCTTGTAACATAAGTCTATTGAATGATAAAATCCTATGGCATCTGTGCCTCCATGACTTTTAACAACAGGACCCTTCAAGCCCAAAAATATAGCACCATTAAATTTTCTTGGGTCAAGCTTGTTCTTAAATTTTTTTAAAGCAAAATATGAAAATAAAAGTGATATTCTTGAAAAAATATTTTCTAATAACGACTCTTTTAATGAGTCCGTAATAAATTTAGCGGTTCCCTCTGCTGTTTTTAAAGCTATATTTCCAGTAAATCCATCACTTACTATTACATTCGTATCGCCTTCAAGAATTTTATTACCTTCTATGTATCCATTAAAATCAAAATCACCAATCTTACTGATTTCTTTTAATTTGGAATATGCTTTTTTTATAGAATCTGTTCCTTTAATCTCTTCAGATCCTATATTTAATAATGATACCTTTGGTTTTTCTTTTGGAAAAATTGATTTATATAAAGCCGAACCTAATTCTGAAAAATCAACTAAATTATTTTCATCGCATTCTATGTTTGCTCCTAAATCTAATACTACTATAGATCCTTTTTTGCTAGGCCACAAAGCTGCTAAAGCAGGTTTGCTGACCTTCTCAATGGTTTTAAGAAGCATTCTAGAAATTACTAGCAGAACGCCAGTGTTCCCTGCCGATAATGTTATATCTGCATTATTAATTAATTGAGAATTAATTGAATTCCACATACTTGTATTCTTAGAATTTTTTATAGCTGTTAATGGGGTTTCTTCATCAGAGACAATATTTTCACAATTAAAAATTTTAATATTTTTATCGTTTATTTTAAATTTATTCAAATAAACTCTAATATCTTTTTCTTTTCCAAATAAATTAAAATGGATATTTTCTACTTTTTTATTTTTTCTTAAAAAAATGCTTAGACCTTCAATATTTTTAGAGGGTGAGTTGTCACCACCCATTGCATCTATAGCAATTGTAATTTTATCTGTCATTGAAATTTTGTTAAATATCTAAAACTTTTTTACCCTTGTAAAAACCTGATTTTAAATCAACATGATGGGAAAGTCTGTACTCACCACTTTTTTTATCTTCAATCACATTAGAATTTTTAATTTTATGATGTGATCGTCTTTGATCTCTTCTAGA
Organism: uncultured Pelagibacteraceae bacterium; assembly: GCA_902581775.1. Classification (GTDB taxonomy): domain Bacteria; phylum Pseudomonadota; class Alphaproteobacteria; order Pelagibacterales; family Pelagibacteraceae; genus Pelagilacustribacter. The sequence continues at coordinate 13,465 of CACHPJ010000007.1, forward strand.
TTTAGATGTTTTTCGCTTAGGAACTGCCATATAATTAATATTTAAAATTTATCCTTCCTTCTACCACACTTTTAGGATCTAGTTCAAAACAAAAATGATAAAAACTATTAAAATACTCGCATAAAATTGAGTTAATATTTGCGTTTACTTCCTTATTATTAATCAAGTGTTTATTTATTATTTCATGATTTATTTTAAATTGTTTGTATTTGTCATCATTTAATTTTATCAAGATATCATAGAATATTTTATTTAAATTCTTCATTTGTTTGTTTACTGAAATATCGCCATATCCAAGTTCTCTTAAATTATACTCTATATTGAGAAAAATATTGTCGTATATTTCTTGCGGAAAGTTTTTTTTTATATTTATCTTATAATGTTTAAGAATTATGGCAAAATGAAAAAAAATTAACACTACTCTTGTTTCAAATTTATCACTTAATTTGATATTTTTGTAAAAAAAAATATTACGTGATAATTTTACTAAACTGTTATAAAGTTTATCATTATGTCTTTTATAAAAAGAAAACATTTTAAAATAGTTAAATTTATTACCCTTATTCTTATATTATGCAGCTGTGCCATGGAACCTGCTAAAAATACTCATGGGATAAATTTTTTAAATAATAGAGCAGATTCATTAACTGTCAATAAAACTAATAAAAATGATGTGATAAAAAGAATAGGAAACCCTCATACAATTTCAATAAATGACGAAAATATATGGATTTATTTTGAACGAAAAATGGAAAAAGGTAAATATTATAAAATGGGACAGAATGTAATTAAACAAAATAATATCTTAGAATTAAAATTTAATAAATACGGTATTTTAGTAAACAAAAAAACTTATGTAAAAAAAGATATGAATAAAGTTTCATTTTCTAAAGACGAGACTGAAAACACTGTGAAAAAGAAAAGTTTTGTAGAGAAGTTCCTGTCAAGTGTTAGACAGAAAATGTACGGAAAAACAAAATTTTAGTGCGCAATTACAGCTAAAAGTAAAAGAGCTACAATATTTGTAATTTTTATCATTGGATTAACAGCTGGTCCTGCAGTATCTTTATAAGGATCTCCAACAGTATCACCTGTTACGGCAGCTTTGTGGGCTTCAGATCCCTTACCACCAAAGTTTCCATCTTCAATATATTTTTTTGCATTGTCCCAGGCTCCACCTCCTGCTGTCATTGAAATAGCAACAAATAATCCTGTAACTATTACTCCTAAAAGCATGGCTCCTAAAGATGATAATGCCGCTGACTGACCAGCAATATAAAAAATTATTGTATATAAAATAATTGGAGAGAGTACTGGTAAAAGAGAGGGAATAACCATTTCTTTAATCGCTGCTTTAGTTAAAAGATCTACTAGTTTACCGTAATCCGGCTTTCTTTTTCCTTTCATTATACCTGGTATTTTCTTAAATTGTCTTCTAACTTCGACTACGACTGCACCACCTGCTCTACCTACTGCTTGCATTCCCATTGATCCAAATAAATAAGGTAATAATCCTCCAATTAATAATCCAATTACTACAAAAGGATTTGATAAATCAAAATTTACTACAGTGCCATAAAGTGATGAAGTAGAGTCTCCTGAATAGAATTTAATATCTTCAGTATAAGCGGCAAAAAGTACTAAAGCACCTAAACCCGCAGATCCTATTGCATAACCTTTAGTAACTGCTTTTGTAGTGTTACCCACCGCATCCAAAGCATCTGTGGTTTTTCTTACATTCTTCGGTAATTTAGACATTTCAGCTATACCGCCTGCGTTGTCAGTTACAGGTCCGTAAGCATCAAGAGCAACTACCATTCCAGTAAGAGCAAGCATAGAAGTTACTGCTATAGCTATTCCATACAGGCCAGCTAAATTATTTGTAAAAAGAATTCCTATAACAATTATAAGTGCAGGTATAGCAGTGGCTTCCATAGAAATAGCTAATCCCTGAATTACATTTGTTCCGTGGCCTGTTGTAGAAGAATTGGCAACACTTTTGACTGGTCTGAAATTTGTTCCAGTGTAATATTCAGTAACCCATATTATTAATCCTGTAATTACCAAACCTGCAATTGCGCAAACATATAAATCAAATCCTGTAAAATTAATACTATTTGCATTATAATTGTTGTCTAAACCTATTGATGACTCTGTTACAGGATATAAAATTAGTATTGAAAGTATTGCTGTGGCTATAAACCCTTTGTATAACGCACCCATAATATTCTTACTTTTCCCCAATCTTACAAACCAGGTTCCAATTATAGATGTAATTATACATGAACCCCCAATAGCTAACGGGTAAATCATCATATTCGCGTCATTAGTAAAAAAAATTGAAGACAAAACCATTGTGGCAACAATCGTTACCGCGTAAGTTTCAAATAAGTCCGCAGCCATACCGGCACAATCCCCTACGTTGTCACCAACATTATCTGCAATAACAGCAGGATTTCTTGGATCATCTTCCGGAATTCCCGCTTCTACCTTTCCAACTAAATCTGCACCAACGTCTGCTCCTTTAGTAAAAATTCCCCCACCTAATCTTGCGAAAATAGAAATTAATGACGCTCCAAAACCAAGAGCCACTAGAGCATTAATTACATCCCTGTCATTTACATTGAGGTTTATTAAAATTACATAGTAAATACTAATTGCTAATAAGGCTAAACCAGCTACCAACAAACCAGTAATTGCTCCAGATTTAAAAGCAATTGATAATCCTTGTTGTAAACTTTTTCTAGAGGCTTCAGCCGTTCTTACATTGGCTTCAACTGATATAAGCATCCCTATATACCCAGCCAAACCAGATAAAGTTGCACCTATCAAATATCCAAGACCAACAAGTAAATTAAAAAAATAACTTACGATTATTAATACAACCACTCCTACGACTGCAATTGTTTTATATTGGCGATTTAAATAAGCTTTTGCTCCTATTTGAATAGCGCTAGCTATATCTCTCATTTTTTCATTTCCTGAGCTAGCCTTAAGGACTTGACCTGAGAGCAAGTAACTATAACCAACTGCTAATATGCCAGTAAAAATTATTAGATATAATAGTTCTAAAGAAGAATTCATTTTAAAGTGTGATAAATGCCAAATTAAAGCTTGAAAGGCAAGCTAAAGTTTTACTTATTAAATATATAAATGGCCCATTTTTTAATCTTTTTTTATAAATTTTGATATTTTATCAAGAATCGCATTCAAATATTTAATTTGCGAAGTTTCAAGAAAATATTCAGAAGTTTTTAAATATTCACTTATAATAACTTTTTTTGGATTATTGTGTTTAAATAAAAACTCAAAAATTGCGCAAAATAAGATAATCTTTAATATTTTATCTGTTCTTTGAAGATTAATATCTTCTTTCAGGTATTTGTCTATAGTTTCCTCTATCATTTCTTTTCGTTCAATGGTTCCTTCAACAACATCTTTAATAAACTTTTTATACTGACCCTGTGAATAAATAATTTTTTCGTCGGGATTCATCATGTGCCCGTAAATCTTTTGAATTATTCTGACTCTAGGAGTTATTAATTTATTATTTTTCTGGGACATTATTTAAAACAGCAATGACCGCCTTAGCAGCTTCACTACCTTTACTAAATCTTTGTTTTGCTTGTGAAGCATTAAAACATGTCAAAATAGCATTCCCAATTGGTTTTTTACTTATTATCGATAAATACATGATTGCATCAGTGATTGAACTTGTAATTAAATCAAAGTTTTTAGTTTTGCCCTTAATTATACAACCAATAGCGATAAAACCATCATATTTTTTAATATTTCTAGATATCGCAACGGGTATTTCGAACGATCCCGTAACTTTTAAAGTTTGTATGTTTATATCTTTATTTTTTAATAACTCTTTTTTGGTAGAAGCATAAACTTTGTTAGTTATTCCGGAACTATATGTTGAGAGAATTATACAGATTTTTTTCATTATTTTATAATCTCCTGTTTAATAATTTTTATACCATATCCTTTTAAAGCAATAATACGTTTTTTTGATCTGGAAACTAATATCATTTTTCTAATTTTTAATTCTTTGATAATTTGTGCTCCTATACCATAGTATCGCAAAATTCTATTATTTTGTGATGATGTTGATCCGGTATTTGAACTTTTAACCAGGATCAAAGCAAAATTATTGAATTTATTTAAATGTTGTAGTGAATTTTTAAAAATATTATTGTTAAAATTTAGAAAACTATTTATAATATTTGTGGATATTACTCTTACTCTAGATGATTTATTTATATTAAATTTACCTTTAGTTATTGCATAATGTTCTGCTCCATCAAGTTTGCTTTTAAATATTCTAAGATCAAAGGTACCAAATTTATTAATATTAATTTTTTTGTTTAATAAATTTTTAATAAGAATTTCATTTTTAAGTCTGTAAGATATTAAATCTTCTATTTTTGCTATTTTAAGTTTATGTTTTTTTGCGAAAAGAATAAGATCCTTATGGCGAGCCATTGTGCCATCTTCATTCATTACTTCACATATAACCGCGCTAGGATTTAATTTTGCAAGTTTTGATATATCAATAGATGCTTCTGTGTGACCAGCTCTTTCCAAAACACCGCCTGATTTTGCTACTAAAGGAAAAACGTGACCAGGTGAAACAATATTTTTTTTTGTAGATAAAGGATTTATTGCTGTCTTAATTGTTTTAGCACGGTCTTGAGCCGAGATGCCGGTAGATATTCCTTTTTTAGCTTCAATAGAAACTGTAAAGGCAGTTTGAGTACGAGATTTATTTATTGATGACATTAGTGGTAAATTTAATTTTTTAACTTTTTGAGGTGTCAATGCTAGACAAATCAATCCTCTACCATGTTTTGCCATAAAATTTATTTTCATTGAATTGCATTTTGAACCAGGAATTACTAAATCACCTTCATTTTCTCTATTTTTATCATCGACTAAAATAAACATTTTTCCTTTCTTGGCATCTTTAATAATTTCTTTTATTGGATAAAGAGTTTTATTTTTCATAATATTATTTCGTTAATTTAGATAAATATTTGCTAAATATATCAAACTCTATATTTACCATAGAGCCTTTTTTTAGTTTTATTAAATTAGTTAATCTAAGAGTATGTGGAATTATTGTAACCTGGAAACCATTTTTTTTAATTTTTGATATAGTTAAAGAAACACCATTAATAGAAATAGAAGCTTTTTCTACTAAAGATTTCATAAATTTTTTCTGAAGACTAAAATCAACAACCCAAGATTTGCTTATAATTTTAATATTTTTAACTTTTGAAGTAGTATCAACATGACCTTGTACATAATGACCTGAAATTTTTTGACCTAATAAGAGCGATTTTTCTAAATTTATAATGGATCCAATTTTAGCTACTTTAAAATTTGATCTTTTTAAAGTTTCTTTTGACAAATAAAATAAGAATGATTTTGGATTTATTCTTATAAGAGTTAAGCATACGCCGTCGCAACATACTGACTCTCCTATATCACTTTTTTTAAAACGAATTTTAGAACTTATTTCAATAACAAGACTACCTGATACATATCTCTTTCCCTTTTTGATATTTTTAATTATACCGGAGTTGTATATTATACCACTGAACATTACTTTAATCTTTCTTTATAAAGGTTGTCGCTTTTCAAGTTAATTTTAACTCTATTCCTAAGACGTATTTTTTTCAATTTATTTACTGTCGCAAAATTAAGCCCTTTTTTTTTAATATTTTTATTAGATTTAAAGATATATATATTATTAATAAATTTTTGGCTTATTAAAAAATTTATAAAAGTTAATCCACTTTCGATAAAAACCCTAGAATATTTTATTTTTTTTAGTTGAAAAAAAAGATTATTATAATCAATTTTGGTCCTCATTGAGTCAAAATTATAAACTTTGACACCTTTTTTTTTTAATAAAGATATTTTTTTTTTATCACTTGATATTGTGAATATTAATATTTTTCTTTTAATTTTTTTTTTAAAAATTATTAAGTTTTTTTTTAAATTAAGATTCCTGTCAATTATTATTATATCAGGGCTTTTTTTTTCCAACCCTTCAATTCTGCAATCCAATATTGAATTATCTTCATTGATTGATTTGGAAGTTGATACAATACAATCATACATAGATCGTAAAAGATGAGCTACTTTTCTTGAATGCTGATTAGTAATCCATTTATGATTTTTTTCCTTGGTATAATAATCTTTTGATATTGCAATTTTAGCATCTATTAAAGGTAAATTAGAACTATGAAGCAATTTATAACTTTTATAAAAATCATTTGAATAATCTTTAAGTATACCTTTTTTAAGTGAAATCTTTTTATCCTTAAATATTTTTTCTGATTTATTTTTTGATCTATTATCAAAATCTAATGACGAAATATAAACTTTATTAATATTTTTTTTTAAAATTATTTTGGTGCAAGGAGGTGTTTTACCATAATGTGAACATGGCTCAATTGTTACATAGAGGTTAGCGTTTTTAAAATTTTTTTTTTTATTTAATGCATTAAACTCTGCGTGTGGTCTACCATTAATCGAGGTAACACCTGATGATATTACAGAACCTTCTTTCTCGATAACACAACCTACTGAAGGATTTTCTTTAGTGTTACCTAAATTAATTTTAGCCTGTTCAAAAGCTAATTTAAGAAATCTTGCGTGTTTATAGTCTAATTTATTTTTTAGGCTTGCCATCTAACTTTTCAATATATTCTCCAAATTCACCTACTTCTCTAAAATTTGTATATACTGAAGCAAATCTAACGTAAGCAATTTTATCTAGATTTTTTAAAGTTTCCATAACCTTTTTTCCAATAACGCTTGATTGAATTTCTGATTGACCCAACTCCTCAAGTTCTCTTGAAATTTTAGAAACAACTTTTTCAATTGTATCGGAGTCAATTGGTCTTTTTTTTAAAGCAGTAAAAAAAGATTTAGCTAATTTTTCCCTGTCAAAAGGAGTTCTTCTACCATTTTTTTTTATTACAGAAAGTTCCCTAAATTGAACTCTTTCAAATGTTGTAAACCTTTGTCCACCTCCACAAGTACAAACTCTTCTACGTCTAATAGCGGTTCCATCTTCTGTTGGTCTCGAGTCAACTACAGATGTATCTTTTTCTCTACAAAAGGGACAAATCATAGAATATTTTATTATTCACTATATATAGGAAATTCAGAACAGAGATCAACAACCTCTTTTTGTACTTCATTTTCGACTTTTGTGTTGTTTTTTGGGTTTTCTGAAAGTCCCTTTATTACTTTAGTAATTAATTCACCGACTAATTTAAATTCTTCTTTTCTGAATCCTCTAGTTGTGGCGGCAGGTGTACCTAAACGAATACCTGAAGTTATCATAGGACTTTGTGTATCAAAAGGTATCCCATTTTTATTACACGTTATATTTGCTCTACCAAGACTTTCTTCTGCATCTTTACCTGTTACTCCATAAGGTCTCAGATCAACTAACATTAAATGCGTATCTGTCCCTCCTGAGAAGATTTTAAAATTATTTTTTATAAGTGTTTCACACAAAACTTTTGCGTTTGAAATAACTTCCGAAGTATAATCTTTAAATTCTTTACCTAAGGCTTCCTTAAAACAAACTGCTTTCGCTGCTACTACATGCATTAGAGGTCCTCCTTGAAGTCCAGGAAAAACTGCGCTATTGAATTTTTTATAAAGAGTTTCATTGTTAGTTAATATTATTCCACCTCTAGGTCCTCTAAGTACTTTATGTGTTGTTGAAGTAACGACATCTGCATATTCGAGAGGATTAGGATAAGCTCCTCCAGCAACAAGTCCAGAAAAATGAGCCATATCAACTAATAAATATGCATCTATTTTTTTACAAATTTCTTTAAACTTTTTAAAATCTATTATTCTTGAATATGCACTTCCACCAGCAATAATTAATTTTGGTTTGTGTTCTAAAGCTAGTTTTTCAACATTTTCATAGTCAATCAATCCTGTGTCTTCTTTTACATCGTAGTGTATGGCATTAAACCATTTACCAGATTGAGCTGGTTTTGCACCGTGAGTCAAGTGTCCACCAGAATTTAAACTCATACCTAAAATAGTATCTCCAGGTTTAATTAATGCTAGATAAACAGCACCATTTGCTTGAGCACCTGAATGCGGCTGAACGTTTGCAAATTGACATTTAAAAAGTTTTTTAGCTCTTTCGATAGCCAAATTCTCTGATATATCCACAAATTCACAACCACCGTAATATCTTTTTCCAGAATATCCTTCTGCATATTTATTTGTTAATACTGAACCTTGGGCTTCCAATACTGCTCTAGAAACTATATTTTCTGAAGCAATTAACTCAATATGGTTTTTTTGTCTTACGAATTCTTTTGATATTGAATCAAACAGTTCTTTATCTGATGACTGTAAATTCTCATCAAAGAATTTATTTGAAACTCTGTTTATTTTTGTAACTGTAGACATTTATATTTTTTTTATTCTCCTTTTATGTCTTCCGCCCTCAAACTTTGTTTTTAAAAAAATAGAAACAATTTTTTTTATATTTCTTTTTTTAGTTAATCTTGAGCCTAAGCAAATTATATTAGCATTATTATGCTGACGAGACAATTGAGTAGATTTTGTATTATAGCCCACAGCAGCTCTAATTCCCTTTGTTTTATTGGCAGTTATTGCCATTCCCGTACCTGAACCACAAACCAAGATACCAATATCACTTTTTTTAGCCGCAACCCGTTTAGAAACCTTTTTTGCATAGTCCGGATAATCAACCGATTTTGCTGAAAAAGGACCTAAATCAATTATAGAAATTCCTAATGATATCAGTTCATCTTTAATAAATTCTTTAATTTTATATCCGGCGTGATCAGACGAAATACAAATTTTTTTAAAAATTGATTTCAATTAATTGAATCTATTTTCTAACATGCAAGCTACAATATGGATCCTATTCTGCTCACCACCATTAAAAAAGTTATGATACCTAGTATTATTAGTGATCCAAACTTTTCCATCTGCCGGCATGTGTTTTGCTACATCCTCTATTACCATTTTGCATCCAGGGTTTGTAATTATAGGTATATGTAATCGAGGCTCAGGATCTTTGTGCCAACTTAAAGTAGATCTTGGTTCTTTAAGAAGTATTCTAATTCTTCCTAACTTAAATTTTGAACTTAGAATTTTATAAACTTCTTCAAAATATGTGTTTTTAAAATCTCCAGTCAACTCGGTGTACTTTGACTCGTCGATTGGTTTATCTCTAGCAACTTCTTTCCCAGACTCATCAGGTTTGGTCCAATAAATTCCTCTAACGTTGTGGCCTTGTATTGAACTATCATCTCCAGGAATTTTATTCATTGGTATAGCTGCAAAATTAGTAATACCAAGTGTTTGATATTTTGATTTTTTTAAAATTTTATCTAAATCAGACCTCAATTTGTTAATATCAAAAGAAAGATCTGGAACTTGATAAAAATCTTCGAATGTTACTGAGTTAGACATAATTGTTTAATAAATTACTTTGCTTATAAGGTATAATATTATATTTGTCGCATAAATAAATAATTATAAATAAAAAAAAATGAAGATTTTAGGGAAATTTCCGTCAACAAGATTGAGAAGAGTTCGCAACTCCGACTGGATCAGAAGATTGATTTCGGAAAATAATCTATCAGCTAATGATTTGATTTTACCAATATTTCTTAGAGAAGGAAAAAATAAAGTCGAAAAAATTAAAAGCATGCCGGGTATTAACAGATACACTGTGGATAAACTTCCATATATATTAGATAAAGCTAAAAAATTTAAAATACCTCTCGTTGCTTTATTTCCACAAACGCCAGGAAAGAAAAAAGATAAGGATGGGACAGAAGCTTTAAATGAAAATAATTTAATTTGTAGAGGTATTAGATTAATTAAAAAAAAATATAATAACTTAGGAGTAATGACCGACGTAGCCTTAGACCCTTATACTACACACGGTCATGATGGAATTATTTTTAACAATAAAATTGATAATGACAAAACTCTAAAAATATTAGTTAAACAGGCTGTCCTACAAGCTGAAATGGGTTCTGATGTAATAGCGCCTTCTGATATGATGGATGGACGAATAGGTGTTATTAGAAAATCTTTAGATAAAAATAAATTTATAGAAACAAAAATTTTATCATATGCGGTTAAATATGCTTCAAATTTTTACGGACCATTTAGAGATGCAGTAGGATCAAAAAGCAAATTAAAAATAAATAAAAAATCTTATCAAATGGACTTTCGAAATTCTGATGAACTGTTTAGAGAAGTTTCTTTAGATATCAAGGAGGGAGCTGATTTTGTTATGGTAAAACCTGGGTTACCATATTTAGATATAATTTCAAAAATTAAAGAAAATTTTAAAATTCCAGTTTTTTCTTATCAAGTTTCGGGGGAATACTCGCTCCTTAAAGAAGGTGTTAAAAAAAAACTAATTAATGAGGAAGCGATATATGAGAGTCTTATATCATTGAAAAGAGCTGGTTCTTCAGCAATAGTTACTTACTTTGCTATTGATATTCTTAAAAGTATGAAAAAATTTAAGTAAAGTATTTCTCTAGTAATATACGTGATTTTGGAAAAATTATATTATTAGGTAAAAAAAATTTGTTCAGAAAGATATTTCTAGTAAGAGAAAGCGAATTTATAATTAATTTATTGTTATTGTTTTTAGGAATTTCCTTATTAATAATAAACAAAGGCACTTTATATTTGATAGAGTCAATATTTAATGTAACCATATTTTCACCATCAATTTTATAGTTTTGATCATTTACGGACTTAAATTCAAAACCATACCCAAGTTCACTAATTATTTTAAGTTCCCAATAAATATAAAGTAAAATCCAATTTTCATAATCAAAATTTTTTAATAGTTCGTTTAAAGCAATATATAATTTTTGATATACTTGGGACTCTGGTAGTAAATAGTTTAAAATTGATCCGATAGAAAGAAGAGCAGCGGTTCTTTTTTTATCATTAAAATACTTCGGAGAAATCGGTTCGATTAATTCAGTTTGAAAATAGCCAATCTTGTTTAAATTTTTACTAGAATAATTTAAAAAAAGTTTATTTATTATTTGTAGATAATTTCTTTTTTTTCTGGATAAAGCTCCATAAACAATCCCTGATACTTTTCCATATTTAGGTGTAAATACATTGATTAAATTTTCATTTTCTCTGAACTTTCTTTTACTTAACAAAAAACCTTCATCTTCCCAGTTCATATTAAATTTTTAATTCATTTATAAGTTTTTTGGCAGCGTTTTGCTCTCCATCCTTCTTAGAACTACCAACCGCAGAAAAAGTCTTTGAATTTGGAATTGATACCTCTACTCTAAAAATGGGACTATGTTGAGGTCCAGATTCTCTTAAAATTTTATATTTAGGGAGAATCTTGTATTTTTTTAAACTAAATTCTTGAAGTTTTGTTTTTGGGTCAACTTGTGTATGTTCAGAAAGTTTAATCTTCTCCTTCCAATAATTTAATATAAATTTTTCCACAATATTTAAACCTTTGTCTAAATAAATTGCTCCAATTAATGCCTCAAGAGCATCACTTGCGATCTTTTCATCTGATCTTTTTAATCTTTTATAAGACTGACCAAAAAACATAAATTTTTGTATGTTGATTTTCTTTGCTATATCAGCACATGTTTTTTTATTTACAAGTGATGCTAGCTTTTTATCAATTATTCCCTCTTTTTCATTAGGAAAAGTCTTCAAAAGTTTTTTCGCTAAAATTAAACCTAGAACTCTATCTCCTAAAAACTCTAATTTTTCATTATTATGGAAATTATCATAACTTTTATGAATAAGACTTTCCTCTATAATATTTTTATTATCAAATTTTATCTTAATAATATTTTCTAAATCTAATATATTTTTATTTATCATAAAGTTTTGAAGAAACGGTCTAACCTTAATGATTTGTTTAGATTCCAAATCTTTAAAATGCTATTTATATTTGTGTCGTTTGAAAAAAAAATTATTGATGCTTTACCAACTAAATTTATTTTATTAACATAACCTACACTACTTAAAAATCTACTATCTTTAGAGCAATCCCTATTGTCTCCCATTAAAAAAAAGCTATCATTAGGAACTTTATATTCGTCTGAATTTTTTAACGTTCCTTTTGTTGAATAAACAGCATTATAAGAAACACCGTTTGGTAGAGTCTCAATAAAGGATACAGTATTTAAATTTTGTGATCCACATCTAATTATACTTTCATTTTTTATCTTTTCTCTTTTTATCTTCTTATTGTTTAAAAAAATTTCACCATTTTTAAATTGAATAGTGTCGCCAGGAAGACCTATTAATCTTTTGATATAATCCGTCCTGTTATCTGATGGTGTTTTAAATACAACTAAATCTCCTCTTTTTGGATCTTTAGTAAAAAAACGTTCATTAGAAAATGGTGGACTAAAAGGAAATGAATGCTTGCTATAACCATAGGAATATTTTGAAACAAAAATACGATCACCCACTAAAAGAGTTGGTTCCATTGAAGAAGATGGTATGTAGAAAGGTTGAAAAAAAAGACTTCTAATTACTATTGCAATAATCAGAGCATATAAAATTGTTTTAATATTATCAAATATAGCGTGTAATAATTTATTTTTCATATGTAGCTAAAACTATTGCTATTGCCGAAGGTTTATCATCAGATAATGATATTGAAAATTTATATTTTTTGTTTTTGAAAATTTTATTAACAACCAGCTTAGATTGACCAATTATATTAATTTTAGGCTTTCCGAATTTATCATTTTCAATAAGAACTTCATTAAAAGTTAGGCCTTTCGTAAAGCCAGTTCCTAATGATTTAGAGAAAGCCTCTTTAGCAGCAAACCTTTTTGCTAAACAATCAATCTGAGTTTTACGTTTTTTTTTTACAATACTTAAGCTCTTTTTGGTTGAAAATTCTTTTTTTAAAATTTTTATTTTTATTTAATATGTTTTTGAATCTCAAAATATTTACTGTATCAATACCAACACCATATAATTTCATTTTTATTTTAATATTTTCTTAAATTTTTTAATAATTAGGGGAAATCCCTCAAAGATTGACTCTCCAATTATAAAGTGTCCAATGTTAAACTCGTTAATATTACTGATTTTTGAAAGAATTTTAGTAGATTTAAAATTTAAACCATGCCCCGCATGTACTTCCAAATTCAAATTTTTTGCATAATCTGCCGCTTTTTTGAGATTGTTTAAATCATTTTTGTAATTTTTTCCTTGATTGACCTTATTGCAAAATTTTCCTGTATGAAGCTCAACGCAATCAACCTTTAACTTCTTGGATGCCAAAATATCTTTTTTTTTAGGCTCGATAAATAAACTTGTTCTAATTCTATTCTTTCTTAAAAGTTTTATTACTTTAGATAAAAATTTAGAATTATGTTTCAAATTTAGTCCACCCTCTGTAGTTATTTCTTGACGTCTTTCAGGCACTATACAAACAAAATCAGGTTTAAATTTTAGAGAAATGTTCAACATCTCTTTGGTAGCGGCGATTTCTAAATTAAGTGGTATTTTTAATTTTGATTTTATTTCTTTTAAATCACCGTCTTTGATATGTCTTCTATCTTCTCTCAAATGAATTGTGACTGAGTCTGCTCCGCATTTTTTTGCAAGTAATGCTGCTCTTAGTGGGCTTGGATATTTCTCTCCTCTTGCATTTCTCACTGTGGCTACATGATCAATATTAACACCTAATCTTTTTTTATTTTTCATTAAAAATTTCTGCTACCAGGTTTTGTTGGTTTAATTAATTTTAGATCTTTTGGAAGATTTTCTTCAGAAAAAGTTGGGATATTTAATTGTATTTGAGAAATTATTTTACCTTTAATTTGTGATTTATTATTCGATCTATCAATTAAGCAAGCGAAACCTAATAAGTTAGCCTTTGCATCTTTTATTAATTTTGAACATTCAATTGATGATTTGCCTGTAGTAATTACGTCCTCAATAATCAGTACATTTGAATTGTTTTTAATTGAAAAATTTCTTCTTAAATTGAAGACACCATTAACTCTTTCTGAAAAAATGGTTTCTATATTTAATATCCTACCAATTTCATATCCAATAACTATACCTCCAATAGCGGGAGATAAAATCATGTCCACTTTGCCAAATTCATTTTTAATCTTTTCAGCTAAAGACTTGCAAATCTTTTTAGCTTTAGAGGGCTTACTTAATAGTTGCGCACACTGAACATATTTTGAACTTCGTAAACCAGACGATAGTATAAAGTGGCCCTCTATAAGAGCGTTAGTTTCTTTTAAAATTTTTAAAGAGTCTTTGTAAGAGAGCATTTTTTTTTTCTTTATGTCGTATTATTTTTAAATTAAGTTGTTTCTGTTTAATTTGACTGATTAAATTTGTAAAGTCTTTTAAATCTTTAAGTTGTATATCAAAGGAAAACTGTAAATAATCATCTTTTCTTTTCAAGAGCTCTACGTTAAGGATATTACTTCCGTTTAAACCAATTAAAGTACTAACCTCACCTAAAACTCCGGGTTTGTGTGGCAAGTCAATAACTAATGTTGAAGAATAATTTTTATCATTTTCTGAACTGGTATTGTTCATTCTACCTTGCCAATATTTTTTTATTGCAGATCTGGCTTTTCCAGTTTTTGTGGAAGAGAGCCAATGTAATGATGGTGAAACCTTTTTTGAGGTTATTATTTTTACCATATCACCGTTTTTAAGAGGATATTGTAAGGTCGACTCTCTACCATTAATATAAGAGCCGATTGCAGTGTCCCCAATTTTAGTGTGAACAGCATACGCGAAATCAATAGGGGTAGCATCCTTCGGTAGTTTTATTACTGCTCCTTTAGGTGTAAAACAAAAAACATTTTCTTGGAACATTTGCATTTTGGTAAATTCATAATAATGTTCTGGATTATTTCCAGCTTCAATAATTTCAACTAGATCTCTTAGCCAGTCATATTCTTTCCATGATAAATCTGAAAATTTTTCAGATGATTTATATTTCCAATGAGAGGCTATGCCTCTTTCTGCAAATTCATTCATTTCATAAGTTCTTATTTGAATTTCAATTCGCTGTTTCATGGGTCCAATTAATGAAGTATGGATAGATTTATATTTGTTTATTTTCGGTGTAGAAATATAATCTTTAAATTTTCCCGGGACTGTTGGATAATTAGAATGTAAAATTCCTAAAGTTTTATAGCAGTCTTCTATACTGTCTACTATAATTCGAAATCCAACAATATCAGTTAATTGCTCAAGTGAAATTTTTTTCTTTTGTATTTTTCTCCAAATAGAAAAAGACGTTTTTTCTCTTCCTATAATATTTACCTTTACACCTTCTTTTTTAAGTAAATTTGTTAACTCTGTCGAAATAATTTTAAAATTATCTGCTCTATTATTCTTGATAAAATTAAGTCTCTCTAATATTAAACTTCTTGCTTTGTTATTAAGTACAGCAAAAGATAGATCTTCAAGTTCATCTCTAATTCTATTCATACCCATTCTATCTGATAATGGTGCATAAACCTCCATTGTTTCTTTGGCTATTCTTTTCTTTTTTTCTTCCGAATTCAATGAATTAATAGTTCTCATGTTATGTAATCTGTCAGCGATTTTTACTAAAAGCACTCTAATATCTTTTGATGTGGCTAATATAAGTTTTCTAAAATTTTCTGCTTTATTATTTTCTATGGCTTTATCTTCAAGAGCAGATATTTTTGTAACACCATCCACAAGATCAGCAACTTCTTTTCCAAACTCTTTTAAAACTATTTCATAGGTCGCACTTGTGTCTTCTATAGTATCATGTAAAAGTCCTGTAGTAATTGTAGCACTATCTAGTTTAAGATCAGACAATATGTCAGCAACAGCAACCGGATGAATCACATAAGGGTCACCTGAATTTCTTTTTTGATTTTTGTGGGCGTCAATAGCAAATTTAAAAGCTTTATTTAAAGCGTTATGATTTAAAAATTTATTATAAGATTTAACCTTATTAATAAGTTCTTCATTATTTATCATGACTCTAATATAGCACCTTCTTTTAATCTTGTAATCTCATTCCTTTTATTGGCTGTAAGTTTATTTATTAAATCCTTAATTTTTATATTATTTATTGGATGTTTCCAATTTGGGTTTATTTCGTATAATGGCATTAAAACAAAATTTCTTTCTTGCGCTTTGGGATGGGGCAGTTCTAGTAGTTTTGTCTTTAAGATAATCTTTTTAAAATCAATAATATCTATATCCAAAGTTCTTGGTTCATTATTAGGTGTTAGAACACGATCCATTTTTTTCTCTATATCGCTTGTAATTTTTAATAAATCACTAGGTTTTTTAGAAAAATTGATTGATATAGCGATATTTATAAACTTTGGTAAATTTTTATTAGGGTATGATGGTGTTTCGTAAAATTTGGATATTTTTATAATTTTAAGTTTTTTATTTTTTAATAATTGAAGTGATTTGTTTATATTATCAAATCGATTTCCAAATCTTGAATTTAGATTTGAACCTATACTTAAATATATCATTTATTTTTCCTGCTAAAAATTCTAGCTTTTTCTCGTTGCCAATCTCTTTTCTTTTTTACTAATCGTTTATCATAAAGTTTTTTTCCTTTGGCAACAGCTATATTTACTTTGGCTTTTCCTTTAACAAAATACATTTTTGTTGGAATTAAAGTTAATCCTTCTTGATTTATTCTGCCAATAAGTTTATTGATTTCTTTTTTATTAAATAAAAGTTTCCTGTCTTCTTTGGGGTTGTGATTATTATAACTTGATTGCTTATAAAGAGGAATATGTGAATTTATTAAAAAAATTTCACCATTTTTATCTATTGCGTAGGAGTCTGAAATACTTCCTTTGCCTTCTCGTAAAGATTTAATCTCAGAACCTTTCAATACAATACCTGCCTCAATCAATTCTAAAAAATAATAATTAAAACTTGCTTTTCTGTTTAAACAAATAATTTTTTGACCAGGTTCTGTTTTCTTTCTCATTAAAGTAATTCAACATCTTTTAAAGCCTTTTTAATAGCTTCTTTTGTTTTATCTTTAACTTTAACTAATGGTAATCTCACATCATCAGGTGAAAGTTTTAATAACGATGCTGCATATTTTACTGGTGATGGATTGCTCTCAATAAATAAAGCTTTATGCAAAGGAGACAGTCTTTTAAAAATTTTTTGTGCTTTATTTTCTAAGTTAACATTTCCTTTTGATAAGCTTGCTTCTTGAAACTCAGCACATAATTTAGCAGCTATATTAGCTGTAACACTAATACATCCTACTCCACCAAGTTTATTAAATTCTAATGCATTATCATCTTCACCAGTTAACTGTATAAATTCTTCACCCATTGCTTTTCTTTGTTGTTTAACTCTTTCAAGTTTTCCGGTTGCATCTTTGACACCTTTTATGTTTTTTAGCTCAAATAATTTAGCCATAGTTTCTACATTCATATCTATTACTGATCTTGATGGGATATTATAAATAATTATTGGTATACCCACGCTGTCGTTAATTTTTTTGTAATGAGCGTACAAACCTTCTTGGGTAGGTTTATTATAGTAAGGCGTAACAATTAATAATCCGTCAGCCCCTGCTCTTTCAGCATGAATTGATAAATCTATTGCTTCAGTCGTTGAGTTTGAACCAGTGCCTGCTATTACCGGTATCTTTCCTTTGCATTCCTTAACTGATATCTCTATAACTTTTTTATGTTCATGGTGGGTTAATGTTGGTGATTCTCCGGTGGTACCAGCCGGTACTATACCATTTGTGCCATTTTTAAGATGGTAATGAACGAGTTCCTCATAATTTTGCTCGTCTAGTTTATTTTCTTTAAAAGGTGTTATTAAAGCTACGATTGATCCTTTGAACATAAAACAATATAAGATTAATTATATTTAAATTTATGCCTATTATCATAATTAGTCTAGTAATATTATTATCTATATTGAAAATTGATTACAGTTATACTAACGAGAAAATTTTTATTTTACCAAAAGAAAAACCCTCGGTTTTTAAAAAACTAGAAAAACCAACAGGTATTAAAAACATTATACCAAGTAAAAAGCCCATTATTCAGAGTAAAAACGACAGCCAATTACCTGTAAAAAAAGAAAATATAGAGGTAGAAAAACCTGAAAAACAAAAAATAACAAAAAAAAAGGTTTTAGAAGCAAAAAAAACTTTAATATTACCTGTAAAAAAACCAAAATCTTATAAAGTTATATCTTCAGTAAAAAAATCAAATTTTCTTAATCAAAAAGACTTTGATAGAGCAAAAGTAGTATTTGATCAGATTAAATCAGGGAAATGGATAACAGCTTATAAAACTTCAAAAAAAATTAAAGATAAAGAGTTCAGGAAACTTGTAGAGTGGCTTTACCTGTTGAAAACTGGAAATAACGCTACATTCAATGCTTATCAAAAATTTATTGAAAGTAATTCAGATTATCCAAGAATTGGTAGATTGAGATATTTAGCTGAGCAAAAGATTTATTTAAAGAATTCTTCACCAAAAATAATTATTAAATGGTTCGATAAATATCCACCTGTAAGTGGTACTGGAAAGCTAAAACTTGCTGAAGCAATTTTAGCATCCGGGCAAAATAATAATGTAGTAGCATTAATTAAAGATGGATGGATTAATGCTAATTTAAGCAAGAGTGAACTAAGATTTTATCGAAAAAAATTTAAATCTATTTTAAATTCAACAGATCATATAAAAAGAGCAGATTATCTTGCTTGGGAAAAAAAATATTGGGATCTAAAGAGAATGTTGGTTTACCTACCCTCTGAAGAGAAAGCGCTTTATAACGCTAGGCAAATTTTGATGAGCAATTCTTATGGGGTCGATAATGCAATTTCTAAAGTTCCTGCTAAATTTAAAAAAGATATGGGCTTACAATATGATAGATTAAAATGGAGAAATAGAAGAGGCAGATTAAACTCATCACTTGAAATTCTTTACGAAAATTCTAATAGATCAGAGGAAGAGTTAATTAGAGCAGATTTGTGGTGGAAACAAAGAGAAAGTATCGTACGAAGTTTAATTTATAAAAAAAGATACAAAACTGCGTATAAAATTTCTAGTGAACACTCTTTGTCATCTGGACCTGAGTTTGCCGAAGCTGAATGGTTGTCAGGATGGATTGCTCACAGTTTTTTGGACTCCCAAGAGTATGCTGTAAACCATTTCATAAATTTTTATAATAATGTCGGATATCCTATTAGTGTAGCAAGAGGTGCTTATTGGTTAGGAAAATCTTATAAGGCTTTAGGAGATATAAAGAATTCTGAAAAGTTTTTTACGGAGGGATCAAAATTCCTTACGACTTACTATGGACAATTATCATTTCAAGAACTTTACCAGGATCAAATGTTTGAGTTAAAAGATGAATCATCTTTTTCGAAAGAGTATGAAAAAGAATTTTTAGATAATAAACTAGTCAGACATGTAAAGATTTTAAAAGAGCTTAATCATACAAAATACTCCAAAAGTATTTTAAAACATTTAGCATTATTAGATGTAGATAATGGTAGTGAAGTTTTGGCTGCAAAATTAGCTACAAATATAGAAAGATACGATTATGCAATTCAAATTTCAAAAAAAGCCTCATACGAAAAAAGATTTTATCTTAAATATAATTATCCAATTATTACAACACCAAGAGAAATAAATAAAAAGATTATGCCAGAATCAGATGTTATATTGTCAATTATTAGACAAGAAAGTGAATTTGATAGAAAAGCAAACAGTTATGTCGGCGCCAGAGGAATGATGCAGTTAATGAAGTACACTGCTAAGATTGTTGCAAAACAAGCTAAACTTCCCTACAGCATTAGTGGATTAACTAGGGATGCTGAATATAATATTAAGTTGGGATCTTATTATTTTAATTCTTTATTAGAGGATTATAACAACGTTTATCCTTTTGCTATTGCCGCATATAATGCTGGACCCAATCGTGTAAAGACTTGGAGAAGAGTAAATGGTGATCCTAGTAAAGGTGAAATTAGTTTTGTTGATTGGATTGAATTAATAAGATTTGAAGAAACAAGAAATTATGTTCAAAGAGTCTTGGAGAATGTAAATGTTTATAAATATATGTTGAGACAAAACCCAACTGATCTTAAGAAATTTTTCTAATTATGGCGGAAGAGGAGAGATTCGAACTCTCGGTACGATATTACTCGTACGGTTAGTTAGCAACCAACTGGTTTCAACCGCTCACCCACTCTTCCATATTCGTCATTGTTATTTAGTACTAATTATTAAATTAATATCATATAAATCAACCAAAAAAATGGTCAAATGAAGAAAAAGTTATTTGAAGGATCTTTATATGCAGTTGGAGCCTCTTTGTGGTGGGGTGTCATAGGAGTTATTTATTTTAAATTTGTGTCTTTTGCATCACCGATTGAGCTAACAATACATCGAACTTTATGGACAGCACTATTATTGGTATTTACCACGACCTATTTCAGTAAATGGCAAGAATTTATAAAAATTTGTAAATCTTGGAACACATTGGCACTTCTTTTTATAACTGGACTTTTAGTGTCAATTAATTGGTTTACTTGGTTATACTCGATCTCAATTAATAATATGTTAGATGCATCTCTTGGTTATTATATATTTCCAATATTTAGTGTTTTTCTAGGAAAGATTTTTTTAAAAGAGAGAGTTAATAGAAATAAAATAATTTCAATAGTTTTAGTTTTTATATCAATGGTTTATTTATTAATTGGATTTAAGAATATTCCGTGGATAGGATTGGTAGTAGCTATTACATTTAGTTTATACACACTAATAAGAAAAAAAATTAATGTTTCATCTGACTTAGGTTTATTTATTGAAACATTATTAATATCTCCTATTGCAATAGTTTTATTTTTTTTATTAGTTTTTGATAATGTCAATATTTTTGGATTTAATAATCCAGAATTGTCTTTTTATCTTTTTATTGCAGGCTTTATGACTCTTGTTCCTCTTTTCATGTATATAAAAGGTTTTGAACTTATAGGTATTGGTCCAGCAAGTATGATATTTTTTTTAACACCTACAGCTCAATTTTTCTTAAGTATCTTCTATTTAAACCAGCCTTTAGATTTAGAAAAATTGATAAGTTTTATATTCATTTGGATTGCTGTCTTAATTTATTTAAACGAGTTACGTAAAGAATAGATCAATATAATTATAAACGGTACAACTAATGATAATGTAAAAGAAACGAAAAGTAAGTTTGTTGTTATAAATGTAGAAAAATTATCAATAGATAATAAATTTCCAACCAAGATACTGCTTTGAAAATTTTGACTAGGAAAAAACAGCAAACCGAAAATAAGTCCACAAATTATAGAATAAGCTGCTAATTTTGAGTTAATTTTTTTATTAAAAAAACCATAGAATACTGTAATTACTGCCGCGCAGCATAATAAATCGGCTAATAAAAATAAATAAAGAATACTATAACCTTTTGATGCTAAAACAAAAACTAATATACTTATCAAGAAAATTACTAAATTAGTTTTATTTTTAATATTTTTTCCACTTAATTTTTTATTAATTTGTTTGCCATCAACTATTATTATACTTGAAATGGCATTTATTAAAGTATCTATGGTACTTAATGTTAATGAAAAAGCCAGTATCAAAATAGCTAAAACTATTAATGAATCTTTTTCATTAAGTATTAAGTCAAAAAAAGCTAAATCTGGATTAATTTTTGAGTTTAAAGAATAAGATAAAAGTCCCGAATATCCCATCCAAAAAATTATAAAAAAAATAATTATCGATGAGTAAATCAAACTGTTTTTTAAAGTATAATTATTCTTAGCGGAGAAAACTCTTTGCCAATTACCTTGATGAAAAAGATTGGTAGCGGCAACAGCAATAAAAAAAGTTAATCCAGCTGTATAATTAGGTAAATAATTTTTATCTATTAATTTAGGTGAATTATTTTTAATTATTTCATAGCTTGATAAATCTAAATTACCTAGAATTAACATTAAAGAGATTAGAATTATAACTACAATAAAACTAAATTGATATTTATCTGTAATTATTGAAAGTTTAAATCCTCCTTTTAATATGTATAGCAGACAAATTATTAATGTGGCTCCTGCAGTTAACCATAAAGGTACTTTGGATATTAAATTTAACAAAGAGGCTATTGCTGTTACTTCTGCTATCAAAAATATTGTTAAATAAAATAAAATTAAAAATAAGCTTATTTTAAGTATTCCCAAACCAAATCTTTTCTTTATAAATTCAGTTAATGTCAAACCTTTAGGAAATTCTTTTCTTATTTTAGGTCCAAAATTATATAAAAATAGCATTGGTGCTGCTGCACCTAAAGAATATCCGATAACCGCTCCTAATCCTCCCCAAGTTGCAGCTGAAGCAGGTCCGAATAAAATCCAAGCTCCTAGTGCTGATGCTGTTAAGCTTGCTGTTAGTGAAAACGTATTTTCATCCCTATTACCAACAATATAATTTTTGTTATTAGATATTTTTTTTGAATTTAAATAACCTAAACCTATAAAAAACAGACCTATTAAAACTGTTGTGATTATTGATGCTTGTATTGATAAGTATGTTTTTTCCATATTTCCCTTACTGAATTATCGGTCAGGTTCATCGGGTATAATCTCAGTCTTTTAGACACCCCGTCACATTTTATACTACAATTTTTGGCAATGAGTCAAATGAGGCTGTATCTATTCTTGAAGAATGTTCTCTTCTCATTTTCCATCCTTTTTTTAATCCAGCCTGAGCTATACTTATCGAATACCTTCCGTACTTCGTATTTGTGTAATCTATAGCTTTCATTAATTTTTTAGATTTATTCTCTAACAGTGGGGTTAAAAGATTTTGATCATTTTGATCAGCATTTTTTAAACCTGATAAGATTATACCTGCTTTTTGATATGAGTATCCATATTTGTATATATCATTTAAAGCTTTGATAGCATTTTTTATTAACTCTAAGCTATTGCTGGTTGGAATTGCTAAATCTATTGTTTTTGAATTAGAATAATACTTTCTATTTTTATCAAATGGACTAGTTCTGATAAACACAGTTATTGTTTTTGCTATTTGATCATCTGCTCTAATTTTTTCTGCAGCATTTAAGCAGTGAGTGATTACTGACTCTTCTAACTCATTTATATCGTTTACTTTTCTTCCAAAAGATCTTGAAACGCAACAATTCTTTCTTTTTTCTTGGTCTATCTGTAAATTAATACAAGTTATTCCTCTTAACTCCATTGCTGTTTTTGCACCTAAAACATTGGTTCCTTTTTTCACCCATGTATTAGATACGTTTTTCAAATCATAAGCGCTATTGATATTATTCTTGTGGTAAAATTTAGACAATTGTTTTCCTACTCCCCAAACGTTTTCAATTGGAAATTTTTTTAACCTTTCATCAATATTTTTGTTTAAATATATTATCCCTGCTTTTTCCTGCTTTGCAATATGATTTGCAATTTTACTTAAAGTCTTTGTAGGGGCAATACCTACACTTGTTGGTATTCCCGTCCATTTAAGCACTCTCGACCTTATTTCTTTTCCATAATCTTCAATACCTTTTTCATCCATGAAAGATAAGTCAATAAAAGCTTCATCGATTGAATAAATTTCAACTTTTGGTGAAAAAGTTTTTAAAATTTTCATTACTCTTCTTGATATATCTCCATATAACGCATAGTTAGACGAGTACACTTCTACTTTATTTTTTTTAACTAAATCTTTAACTTTAAAATAAGGTTCACCCATTTTAATACCTATATCTTTTGCTTCTCTTGATCTAGATATTACACATCCGTCATTATTTGATAAAACAACAACAGCTTTTTTTCTTATTTTTGGATTAAACAACCTCTCACAAGAAACGTAAAAAGAATTGCAGTCTACCAAAGCTATTTTATTTTTTTTAATTGTGTACTTGATGGATGACATAAGTCACTACCCCCCAAATAATTATTTCTTGATCTCTTGCTAAATTAATTCTATCTGATGTTTTTTTTGATCCTGATGTTAAAAATGTTTCACCTTTTTCTTTTAAAATTGTTTTCACAACTAATTCGTCGTTAACATTAGCAATAACAGTTGAAAAATTTTTAGGATTGATGCTCCTGTCTACTATTAGTAAATCACCATCGTAAATCCCCACACTATTCATTGATTTTCCTTGAACTCTTATTATAAACGTTGCTGGTGAATTTTTTATAAGATGGCTATTTAAGTCTACATCATCTTCAATATAATCTGTTGCGGGTGAAGGAAAACCTGCTCCTACTTTATGTATGTAATAAGGTATTTTTAATTCCATAAATGTTCTTATTTTGTTCTTTTATAGAAAGAAAACTGCCCTTAGTCAAGCATTATGTGGGGCAATATGCGTTTGGAAGTGAAATAAACAAAAAGTTAAAAAAGAGGATGAAAAAATTATTAATACTTATAACTTTATTGCTAACAACATCTATTGCGCAAGCGGACTCCAAACTACAAGATATTAAAAAGAATGGTGAGCTAAGAGTTGGCACAACTGGAGATTGGGACCCAATGTCTATGAAAGATCCAGCTACAAATAAATATAAAGGTTTCGATATAGATGTAATGAGAGAGTTAGCTAAAGATATGGGTGTTAAGGTAAAATTTGTACCAGCTGAATGGAAAACTATCGTAGCAGGAATAACGGCCGATAGATATGATATCTCTACGAGTGTTACGAAAACACCTAAAAGAGCAGAAGTAGCAGGTTTCACAGCTACTTATTATAAGTATGGAACAGTTCCATTAGTACTTAAGAAAAATTTAAAAAAATTTCCAACATGGAATTCTTTAAACAAAAAAAATGTTACAATTGCTACAACTCTAGGAACTTCTCAAGAGGAAAAAGCTAAAGAATTTTTTCCGAATTCAAAACTCAAATCAATCGAAGCTCCTGCAAGAGACTTTCAAGAAGTACTTGCTGGTAGAGCAGATGGAAACATAACAAGTTCAACTGAAGCTAATAAATTAGTAATCAAATATCCACAATTAGCGATAGTACCGGATGGGGAAAAAAACCCAGCTTTTTTAGCTATGATGGTGCCTAAAGGTGATAAAGAGTGGAATGATTACGTTAGTAACTGGATTAAAGCTAAGCAATCATCAGGATTTTTTAAGAGCTTGTTAGCCAAATACAATCTTAAAAGTCTATAATTAAGTTTCAATAGCTTTAAATAACAAATATAATTAACTTGTGAAGTTTTTTAAATACTCAAGTCTATTTTTGATGTTACAAGGTTGTAGCTCTAATTATGAATGGGGATGGTACATATTAAACCCCGATAATGTTGAGGGTTTAACTAATTTAAAGTTTTTAATAAGTGGGATAACAACTACGATTTATATTTCAATTGTTTCCATAATTCTTGCAATGTTTATTGGTTTAATTGTTGCTTTACCATCTCTTTCAAAAAATAAATTTTTAACTTACTTAAATATTACGTATGTAGAAATAGTTAGAGCCATCCCGTTATTGGTTTTAATACTCTGGATTTATTATGGCTTACCGATAATGTTAGGAGTAAGTTTCTCTCCTTTTGTATCAGGTATTATTGCGTTAACTATTAGTGAAAGTGCTTTTCAGGCTGAAATATTTAGAGCTGGGATAAATTCAATTAATAAAGGACAACACGAGGTGTCTGAGTCCCTCGGAATGGACTTCTGGAAAAAAATGAGATTTGTAATTCTTCCCCAGGCTATCAAAGTTGTGCTTCCCGCTATGGGCAATCAGTTCGTATATGTTTTGAAAATGTCATCCTTAGTATCAATTATTGGGATAGCAGATCTTACCCGTAAAGCAAATGAGCTTGTAACTACTACATATAGACCATTAGAAATATACACTTTTCTAATTTTAGAATATCTAATTTTAATTTTGATAGTTTCTTATTTTGTAAGAAAATTAGAAAATAAATTAAAATACAAATAATTTTTTAAAAGAAATTCTAAATACTCTTTTTAAAAAAAATGGAACAAAGGTTAAAACAACTAAACCCATCATCCAATTAGTAATCATTATAGTATAAAAGATGTCCTGGTAATCTCCGTCCTTTATATTAATCACATACCATAAAGATAAAAATGGTATTAAAGTAAGTCTAAGTATGGTCATATAAAGACTATAAGTTGGTCTTTTCAGAGCTTGGAAAAGCGCTGAAGTTATAAAAAAGACTGGATAAACTGGACCTATTAAAGCGGCAACCTGTAAGTAAAGAGCCCCACTTTGGATTACTTGAAGATCATTTGTAAACATTGATATTATTAATTCAGAAGTTAGATAAATAATGATGCCCGCTAACACCATAAAACCGGAACCAAACATAAGAGCTTTTCCGTATACTTCTTTAACCCTAAAGTGCATTTTGGCTCCAAAGTTTTGACCAGCAATCGACAATACAGCGGTATTTAAACCAATTACTGGTAACAATAATACTTGCTCTATCCTTACAGCTGTACCATAACCTGCGGTTGCTAATTCACCAAATTGGCCTACGAAATAGAAAATATTAAATACACCAAACATAATCATTAACATAGTAAACATGATTGGAACTGATTGTTTAAATAAAGTGCTAATGTAATTTATTTTTGGTTTAAAACATTCAAAATATAAATATTTTTTAAGTTTACAACAATAAACTTTATTAGCTAAATAAAGTAATCCAATACATTGTGAAACTAAAGTCGCTATAGCCAATCCTGCTATTCCAAAAGCTGGTATAAATCCATAGCCAAAAATAAAAAGTGGATTGAGAAAAATATTTAAAAAAAATGTAAAAATTAGAACATTTCTATAACTTTTTGTATCTCCTTGTGCGTTAAGAGTTCCATTTAAAGATAATTGAACTAATACTATTATGGATCCATAAAAGATTATATCTAAGTACTCACGAGTCAACAGTATGCTGTTTTCAGTAGAGCCCATAATTCGTAAAAGTTCATCTGAAAAATTTAAACCGAACATAGTAACAAGTATTGAAATGACAATTGCAAAAATAATTGACTGGGCAACGTACATGGAAGCTTTTTTATCTTCTTTGGCTCCAATAGCGTTACTTATTAATGCTGTTGTACCCGCACCTATTCCAACCGCTACTGCTATCGCAATAAAATATATTGGCCAAGACTTAGCTATTGCGGCTAAAGCTTCTGGGGAAATCCTGCCCGCAAAATACGTATCAACAAGATTATAAAATGTTTGAAACAGTGAACCGGTGCTTGCAGGAACGGTTACCTTTCTCAATAATTGCCAAATGGAGCCTTTGGTTAAATCCATATATTAAAATTCCTTTTGAAACTTATGCTTTTTTCCTGATTTTTTAGCAAGGTTTATTTGTAGTTGTCTCATTCGGAAACGAGATTTTTGTATACTTGAGAGTGTGTCATAACATCTTGAACAACTCACTCCCTCTTCATATTTGTTAGATCTTTTGTCGTAATGAGAAATGGGGGTACGACATCCTGCACACATTAAAAAAGTTCCTTGTTTAAGTTTGTGCTTAAGTGAAATTCTATTGTCAAATACATAACATTCTCCTCTCCATAAACTATCTTTTTTTTCTACATTACTTAAATAATTAAGAATGCCTCCCTTTAATTGAAAAACATTTTTAAAACCTTTTTGTTTTAAATAAATCGATGCCTTTTCACATCTTATTCCACCAGTACAAAACATTGCTACAGGCTTTGTTTTTTTAATTTTATTAAAATATTTTGGAAAATCTCTGAAATTTTTAATTTTAGGATTTACAGCATTTTTGAAAGTTCCAACTTCATATTCGAAGGATTTTCTTGTATCAATAACCAATGTTTCTTTATTTGAAATAAATTTATTCCAAGATTTTCCCATCAAATAGTTATTTATTTTTTTATTTTTTAAAGTAATTTTCAAACCTATTGGGACAACTTCTTTCTTAATTTTTACTTTTCCTTTGTGAAAAGGTTGAAATTTACTAAAAGAAATATTTTTGTTATCAAAATTTTTAAATTTAAATTTTTTTTTTACTAAAATAACAAATTTTCTAATATCTTTTCTTTTACCTGAAACTGTGCCATTTAATCCCTCTGATGATATTATTAAAGATCCTCTTATCTTGTTTTTATGTATTTCTTTATCAAAAAATGATTTATTTATTTTAATATTTTTAATATTTATAAATTTATAAAAACCAAAGATGTTGTACATTATTTTTTTATACAGATAGTTAATCCGTCTCCTACAGGGATAATATTTTTTGTTACCCTTATATCGTTTTTAATATGTTTGTTAAAATCTCTGATTATATTAGTTAATTTATCATCATTCGATTTATCAACTACTTCACCGTGCCATAAGACATTATCTATAATTATTATTCCACCCTGTGTGATCAAATTCATACTAAAATTATAGTATTTAATGTAGTTTTCCTTGTCTGCATCTATAAATATTAAATCAAATATTTCAGAGGAAACCTGTAAATCATTTAAACTTTCTAAAGCGGGTTTTACAATTTGTTTAATTTTTTTATTATTAGCTTTTTCATAAAATTTCTTTGCTTTTTCACTATATTCATGATTTTTATCTAAACTTATCAACTGCCCATCTGGCGGAAGAGCTAAAGCCATCGATAAAGCACTAAAGCCCGTAAAGCTTCCAATCTCTAATATTTTTTTTGTATTAGATATTTTAATCAGTGATTGTAAAAATTGTGCCTGTGATATTGATATTTGTAGTTTCTTTTGATCTCCAAGGCTTTTATTATAATTAATAATTTCTTTTTGAATTTCAGTTAAGTCATCAGAATGATTGATTATATATTGTTCAAGATTGTCAGTTAAATTTAAATTTTTAGGCATATTTAGCCTTTTAATAATTTTTTTAAAATTTCGTTTACTAATTGAGGGTTGGCTTTTCCTCCAGATATTTTCATAACCTGACCAACAAAAAAACCAAACAATTTTTCTTTACCGGCTTTATATTGTGTAACTTTATCTTTATTTTTATTTATAATTTCATTTATCATTTTTTCCAATTCTTTAGGATCGCTTTGTTGTTTCATCCCTTTAGTGTCAATAATTTTTCTTGGGTTTTCTCCACTGACAATCATAATTTCAAAAACTTCCTTTGCTATTCTTCCTGAAATTTCGCCTGATTTAATTGATTGCACTAGTTCAGCTAAATTTTTTGCAGATATGGGTGATTTTGAAATATCAAGACCTTTATCGTTTAACATTGCGAATAAATCTCCCATCATCCAAGTTGCTGCTAGTTTTTGGTCGGACGCCTTAGCTGCTTCCTCGTAATAATCCGAAATTTCTTTTTCAGAAACTAATACATTAGCTTCATAAGAATTAAGTCCATAATCTTTTATGAATCTCTCTTTTTTTTTATCAGGTAATTCAGGTAAAGATTTTTTTAAATCTTCTACTAGTTTTTTATCAAAATTTAATGGCAACAAATCAGGATCTGGAAAATATCTATAGTCATGAGCATCTTCTTTAGATCTCATTGACCTTGTTTCATTTTTTTTTACATCAAACAATCTAGTTTCTTGACTAATTTCTTTACCTTTATCAATCAATTCAACCTGCCTTCTCGCCTCATATTCAATCGCCATTTGCATAAACTTAATTGAATTAACATTTTTAATTTCACATCTGGTTCCATATTTTTTATCACCAACTTTTCTTACCGAAACATTTACATCTGCTCTTAGAGATCCCTCTTGCATATTTCCATCACAGGTACCTAAATATCTCATTATAGTTCTCAGTTTTTTTATGTAAGCGTTTACTTCTTCAGGTGATCTCAAGTCAGGTTTGCTCACAATTTCCATCAAAGCTATCCCAGATCGATTTAGATCAACAAATGTGTTAGATGGATCAATGTCGTGAATACTTTTTCCTGCATCCTGTTCTAGATGTAGCCTCTCTATACCAATTTCTTTTGAACCATATGGCATATCTAATAAAACTTTTCCCTCCCCTACTATTGGATTTTTATATTGAGAAATTTGATAGCCTTGTGGTAAATCAGCATAAAAATAATTTTTTCTATCAAACACTGAATAGTTGTTTATCTTAGCATTTAAACCTAGACCGGTTCTAATTGCCTGATTAATACATTCTTTATTAATTACAGGTAACATGCCTGGAAAAGCAGAGTCTATAAGACTTACTTGGCTGTTGGGTTCTGCACCAAATTTTGTAGCTGATCCTGAAAAAAGTTTTGAATTAGAAGACACTTGTGCGTGAACTTCTAAACCAATAATTACTTCGTACTGATTTTTTTCCCCTTTAATAAAATAATCAAATTTATCTTTATTCATGACCACCAATTCTCAACCTCATTTTTGAAATCACAATTTTTTTCAAAAGCAAAAGCAATATTAAGTATTCTTTGTTCATCTAATGTCTTGCCAATTAACTGTAACCCTAAAGGATAGCCTTTTTTATCTAAACCAGCTGGTACTGAAATTGCAGGTAAACCAGCTAAATTAACTGGAACAGTAAATATATCGTTTAGATACATAGAGATAGGATCATTTGCCTTTTCACCAATTTTAAAAGCTGAACTTGGTGTCGATGGAGTTAAAATAGCATCGACTTTTCCAAAATTTTGATCAAAATCTTTTTTTATAAGTTGTCTTACCTTTTGAGCTTTTAAATAGTAAGCATCATAATATCCGGATGACAAAACGTAAGTTCCAATTAAAATTCTTCTTTTTACCTCGTCCCCAAATCCTTCAGATCTTGTGTTTTCATACATTTCAATTAGATCTTTACCTTTAGATGATCTAAAACCGTATTTAACACCATCGTATCTAGCTAAATTTGAGGAAGCTTCAGCTGGGGCAACTATATAATATGTTGGTAAAGCATACTTTGTATGAGGAAGTGAAATATCTATTAAATTAGCTCCTAAATCTTTTAATATATTTTTTCCTTTGTTCCAAAGCTCATCAATCTCTTTTGGCATATTTTCAACTCTATATTCTTTCGGTATACCAATTTTAAGACCTTTGATGTTTGTTTTTAAATTTTTAGAATAGTTTTCTTTTTTTTTCTCTATTGAAGTTGAGTCTTTTTTATCAAATCCTGCCATGGCTTCTAACATAATAGAACAATCTTTTACTGATTTAGTCATTGGACCAGCTTGGTCCAAAGATGATGCGAAAGCAACAATACCCCAACGTGAACACAAACCATAAGTAGGTTTTAATCCCACTGTTCCAGTGAATGAGGCGGGCTGCCTAATTGATCCTCCAGTATCTGTTCCTATAGTGGCAGGAGTAAGTTCAGCCGCCAAAGCAGACGCAGAACCTCCGGAAGATCCACCAGGAACTGTATTTTCCGCAATTGGATTTATAACATTCCCAAAGTAACTTGTTTCATTAGATGAACCCATCGCATATTCATCACAATTTAATTTTCCTAATAAAATTGCACCCTCTTTCCAGATATTTTCTGTAACAGTTGACTCATAATTAGGTATAAAATTTTCAAGCATCTTGCTACCGGCAGTAGTTTTAAATCCATCGGTACAAAAAAGATCTTTTACCGCTAAAGGTATACCTGGTAACAAACTATTAAAATTAGGATTTTTATCAAATTTCTTAGATTCTTGAGTTGCGTGATCAAAACAAGTTGTAATATAAGCATTAAGTTTTTTACTTTTGGTAATTTTATTTATATATAATTGAGTAAGTTCTTCAGATTTTATATCTTTATTTTTTATTAAATCTATTATTTCAGATAAATTTTTTTTAGTAAGTTCAGACACTATTCTATAACCTTTGGTACAACAAAAAATTCTTCATTTTTTTGCGGTGAATTTTTTAGAATTTTCTCTCTAATTTTTCCATCATCAATTTTATCTTCTCTTGATCGAAGTGGTGTATTCAAAATAGATGATAAGGGCTCTACATTGTCCGTATTAATTTCATTTAATTGCTCTATAAATTTAAATATAGATGTCAAATCCTTAGCTAAAGAGTCTGATTTCTTTGAGTCTACTGAGATTCTTGCTAATTTACTAATATGTTTAATTTTATCTTTATCTATAGACATCTGTGATTTAAGTTAATTATATAGATAATTAATACCATAAAATATAATAAATATATGTTGGATATTGAGGAATTTAAGAAAAAACTAGACAAAAAATCAAGGCTAATGGGTATTGACCCCGGAAAAAAACGTATTGGGATTGCTATTTCTGATGAAAACAAAATTATAGCAACACCTTATACGACATTAATAAAAAATGAGTATTCTATTTTTTTGAAGGAAATAAAGAAAATTATTAGTGATAATGACATTAAAGGAGTGGTGATTGGAAACCCCTTAAATATGGATGGTTCATCTAGCTCATCATCTCAATCAGCTAAGGATTTGGCTATCAATTTATCAAAAGATATTACTCAATATATCACAATGTGGGATGAAAGGTTATCAAGTGAAGGGGCATTTAAATTATCTAGTAATTTAGATGTAAATACCAGTAAAAGAGTTCAAAAATTAGATGAAAATGCTGCTCAATTCATATTACAGGGTGCTTTAGATTATTTAACTAAAAAAAATACTTGATATGACAATAGAAAAGGCCTATAGAGTTGATTTTAATGGCAGTGCCAAAAAAAAACGTAGCTATTAAAAACGAAATAAATCATCTTCTTGGTATCCAAAATCTTTCAATTCTTGAAGCAAAAGAGATACTAAATCAGGCAAAAAAATTTATAACATTAAATAGGAGTAGTTCAAAAAAGATTGATATTTTAAGGGGAAAAACACAAATCAATTTATTCTTTGAACCATCGACAAGAACACAAAGCTCTTTTGACCTTGCAGGTAAAAGATTAGGTGCTGATGTAATGTCAATTAATGTAGGAAATTCAGCTTTAAAAAAAGGTGAAACTTTAATTGATACAGCAATGACTCTAAACGCAATGCATCCTGACATTATCGTGATTAGACACCAAGACTCGGGTGCACCAAATTTATTATCACAAAAAGTCAATTGTGCTGTAATAAATGCTGGAGACGGTAGAAGAGAACATCCAACACAAGCATTATTAGATGCTCTAACAATCATTAATAGAAAGGGAAAAATTGAAGGATTAAAAATTGCAATATGTGGAGACATACTTCATTCGAGGGTTGCAAGATCAAATATTTATCTAATGAATATGTTAGGTGCAGAAGTTAATGTAATTGCTCCAAAAACTTTAATGCCAGAAAATATTGAAAAATTAGGTGTAAAATCTTTTACCGATATGAAAAAAGGTTTAGATACATGTGATATTGTGATGATGTTAAGAATACAAAACGAAAGAATGCACGGATCTTTTTTACCATCAAAAAGAGAATATTATGAGTATTTTGGATTAACAACAGAAAAATTAAAGTATGCAAGTAAAGATGCTTTAATAATGCATCCTGGCCCTATGAATAGAGGTGTAGAGATTGATACTAGGTTAGCTGACGATATAAATGTAAGTCTAGTGAAGGAACAGGTCGAATTAGGAGTTGCAGTAAGAATGGCATGTTTAAAAATATACTGTAAAAAATAAATGAAAAAAAAAGCAATTATAAACGCAAGAATCATAGATCCATCTCAAAATATGGATGAAATAGGCGGAGTAATAATCGACTCGAAAGGAAAAATAGAGGAAATTGGAAAAAAAATTAATAAAAACGAAATTTCTTCTTCTTATGAAGTAATTGATGCAAAAAAAAATATATTGATACCTGGAATAGTAGATATGAAAGTTTTTGTAGGTGAGCCAGGTTATGAATATAAGGAAAATTTTAGAACTTTAAGTCAAGCTGCTCTTGCTGGAGGAGTTACCTCAGTTGTTTCGATGCCTAACACCAAACCAGTTATTGATAATGTTTCAATGGTAGATTTCATTATCAGAAGAGGAAGAGATAAAGCTAAAATTAATATTTATCCATGCGCATCACTTACTAGAGAAATGAAAGGTGAAATGATGACTGAATTTGGTTTATTAACCGCCAAAGGCATCGTAGCTTTTTCTGATGTAAAAAGAACTATTCAGAACACTGAGATAATGACAAGAATTATGAATTATGCATCAGACTTAGGTGTTTTAATTATGCAACACGCCGAAGATTACGAACTTTCGAAAAATGGTAATATCAATGATGGTGAGATAGCTACAAGATTAGGGCTCGAAGGGATAAGTGATGTAGCGGAAAAAATTATTGTTGAGAGAGATCTTACATTATTAGAAAAGTATCCATGTAGATATCACATAAATCAAATTTCTTCCTCAAAATCTCTTGAAGTAGTTAAAAAAAACAAGGGAAATGGAAAATCTTTCTCGGTAGGTGTTTCTATTAATAATATTTCATTAAACGAAAATGATATTGGTGAATTCAAAACCTTCTTAAAATTATCTCCTCCTTTAAGATCTGAACACGATCGAGTGTCTTTAATTAATGGTATAAAAGAAAATTTAATAGATGTAATTGTTTCAGACCATGTTCCAGAGGATGAGGAAAGTAAAAGACTACCTTTTGCACAAGCAGCTCAAGGTGCAATAGGTGTTGAAACTCTTTTGCCTTTATCATTGGAACTTTATCACAATAAGAGTTTGCCATTAAATAAAATTATTGAGGTTCTCACAATAAATCCCGCAAAGATTTTGAAAATAGATAAAGGTTCTCTTAAAAAAGGATTGAGTGCAGATATATGTATTTTTGATCTTGAAAAACCCTGGGTTGTTAAGGCTGACAAATTAAAATCAAAGTCAAAAAATACTGCTATAGAAAACAGAAAATTACAAGGTAAGATTTTGATGACTTTTTTAAATGGTGAACTATTATATAGTCAATCGTGAATATTGAAGTTTTAATAATTTTTTTATTTTCATATGTTATCGGGTCAATTCCTTTTGGATTGATTTTAACTAAAATTTTTTTAAAAAAAGATATAAGAGAAATGGGTTCCGGTAATATAGGTGCAACTAATGTTTTGAGGACGGGAAAAAAGTTATTAGCTGCATCAACTTTGTTATTTGACGTTGCTAAGGGTTATTTAACAATTTATTTAACACAAAAAATATATCCAGACCTCATTTTATTAAGCGGTCTAATATGTTTAATAGGACATATATTTCCTGTTTGGTTGAAATTTAAAGGTGGTAAAGGTGTTGCGACCTATTTGGGTGTAGTTCTAGCACTCTCTTTTAATTTAGCGTTAGTTTTTTCAGTCTCCTGGTTAATTGTGTTTTCTCTTACAAAATATTCTTCACTATCGTCAATCCTTGGTTCGATGAATGTTTTTTTATTTTCTTTTTTTTCTGATAAAATATTATCTGACTTTATCTTTTTCATCTTTTTTATAATTGTTGTTTTTACTCACAGAGAAAATATCTTAAGACTAATGAATAAAACTGAAACTAAAATAAAGTTTTAATTTATTGACTTTTTGAACCAAAATTCTGATAAATTTGACAAATTGATTAAATTTTGAAATTAAGTTAATTAGATGAATTTAGTTATAGTAGAAAGTCCTGCTAAAGCAAAAACTATTAATAAATATTTAGGAAAAGATTATCTCGTTCTAGCTAGTTATGGACACATAAGAGATTTACCATCTAAAAATGGTTCTGTCGATCCTGACAATAGATTTCAAATGGAGTGGGAAATCGACTCTTTTTCAAAAAAATATTTAAAAGAAATTACAGTTGCTGCAGAGGACTCGGAGAAAATTATTTTAGCTACTGACCCGGATCGTGAAGGTGAGGCAATAGCTTGGCATGTAAAAGAGGTATTGGAAAAAAAGAAACTTCTTAAAGATAAAAGTTTAGAACGAGTTGTATTCAACGAAATAACTAAGAGAGCAATACTCACTGCAATTAAAAATCCAAGAGAAATTCATTTACCATTAGTTGAAGCTTATTTGGCAAGAAGAGCTTTAGATTATCTTGTAGGATTTAATATATCTCCTATTCTTTGGACAAAACTTCCCGGATCTAAATCTGCTGGCAGAGTTCAGTCAGTAGCTTTAAAACTAATTACTGAAAGAGAAAAAGAAATAGAATTATTTAAACCAGAAGAATACTGGACACTTACATCAGATTTCACAAACAAGAATAATAAGAATATTTTTTCTAAAATAAGTTTATTTAATGGTAAAAAAATTGAGAGATTTTCGTTTAAGAATAATGAGGAAATTCAAAAAGCTATAGATATAATTAATAAGACAAAATTTAAGATCGCTGACGTTAATACTAAATTATATAGAAGAAATCCATTAGCCCCTTTTACTACCTCTACAATGCAACAAACAGCTTCTGGAAGATTTGGTTTTGGTGCTTCGAGAACAATGCAAATTGCCCAACGTTTGTACCAAGGAGTGGACATAGAGGGTGAAACAACTGGTTTGATAACTTATATGAGAACAGATGGTACAAATATTTCAAAAGAGGCTATAGAAGATTTTAGAAAATTTATTAATGAAGATTATGGTGAGAAATATTTACCTGATGCTCCAAATAATTACTCCGGAAAAAAAGCAAAAAATGCGCAAGAGGCACATGAAGCGATAAGACCAACAAATATTGAAATGAAGCCTTCGGATATTAAAAAATACGTAAACACAGATCAGTTCAAACTTTATGAACTGATATGGAGTAGAGCTCTTTCATCTCAAATGAAACCAGCTGAATTTGATAGAAATACAATCATTATTTCATCTGGAGATAATAAGATAAATTTTAGAGCTAGCGGGTCTGTTATCAAATTTGATGGTTTTCTAAAAGTGTATCAATTTCAAGAGTCTGATGAAGATGCTAAAAATATTTTACCTGAAGTTAAAGTAGGCGAAGAAATAAGTATTTTTAAATTGAATGATGAGCAGCATTTCACAGATCCACCTCCAAGATATTCAGAAGCAAGTTTAGTAAAAAAAATGGAAGAGCTTGGTATTGGAAGACCATCTACATACGCAAGTATTATTTCAGTATTAGCAACTAGAAATTACGTTGAATTAATAAATAAAAGATTTCATCCAACAGATAGAGGTAAGTTAATATCAGCATTTTTAGAGAAATTATTCTCCAAATACGTTGATTATAACTTTACAGCCGATCTCGAAAATCAACTTGATGAAATAACTAGTGGTAAGATTGAATGGGTGCAGGTCTTAGAGAATTTCTGGAAAGACTTCTATGAAAATGTAGGAAAAGTCAAAGAAAAAAGAACTAGAGAAGTGTTGGATTTATTAAATGAAAGTTTGGGAACATTAATCTTCGAGAGAGACGAAAAAAATGCCATAGATAGAAAATGTAAACTGTGTTCTGATGGTGAATTAAGTCTTAAAAATAGTTTTAGAGGAGGTGCTTTTATAGGTTGTTCAAATTACCCTGAATGTAAATTTACTAGGCCATTATCTAAAACTAAAGCCGCTGCTCAATATAATTTAGCAGAACCAAAATTGCTAGGCCAAAACATCAATGGAAAAAATATATATTTAAAAAATGGAAGATTTGGTCCTTATCTTCAATATGAAAAAGAAAAAGATGAACTTGACTTAAAAAAGAAAAGAGGCAGGAAGAAAAAAAATGAAAATGATCATCTTAAAAATGTTTCTATTCCGAAAGGAATAAATGTAGATAATGTGGATTTAGAAAAGGCAAAATATTTATGTTCACTTCCAAAAGTTTTAGGACAACATCCAGAGAATGGCCAGGATATAACTCTTAACTCAGGCAGATTTGGACCATATTTAAAATGTGAAAACAAATCTGCTAGACTTGAAAATGTAGAAGATCTTTTTTCTATTGGTTTAAATAGAGCAATTATTATGATTGCTGAGGCAAAACCTGGAAGAATATCATCATCGCTTATTAAAGATTTAGGTGAACATCCTGAAGATAAAAAGCCAGTAAGGATTATGAAGGGACAATATGGTCCTTATATAAAATATAAATCTCTTAATGCAACAATTCCAGAGGAAAAAGATCCAAATGAATTAACTATGGAAGAAGCTTTAATATTAATAGAAAAAAGAAAAGAATATGATAGAGTTAAGAAAAAAAGTAAGAAAAAATGAGAATATTTTTAACAATTTTATTAATAATTTTTATTCAATATCCAGTTTTCTCTCAAGAAAAAAAAGCTAATTGTGTAACAGGGCTTCAGAAACTTAACCCTGAATGCAATTTTATTGGAAAAAGTTTTAAGAAGATTAAAAAATTTAGTAGCGAGAACAAAACTATAGATCAGAGCTATAAAAATATTAAAAAAAAAATTAAATGATAATTGATGATAGAATTAAATCATTAAATATTGTAATACCAGAAGCTCCTAAACCAGTTGGCTCGTATACAGCATATACTCAAAGTGGAAATTTGATTTTTATTTCTGGACAAATATCAATAAATTCGGAAGGTAAAATTACTAAAGGAAAAGTTGGTAAGGATTTAAATCTTACACAGGCTCAAGATGCCGCTTTTTTGTGTGGTATAAATATAATTTCTCAAATAAAAGCTGCTTGTAAAAATGATTTAAACAAAGTTAAAAAATGTGTCAAGATTACTGGATATGTTAATTCATCTGACAATTTTATCGATCAACCTAAAGTCATTAATTCTGCTTCAGAACTTTTAAAAAAAGTTTTTGATCAAGCGGGAATTCACTCGAGGGCTGCCGTTAGCGTAAATTCTTTGCCATTAGGAGCAGCTGTTGAGATTGATGCAATATTTGAGCTTAATTAGTATTTGGTCTACCAACAGAAAAATATCTAATTTTATTTCTTCTCATTTCCTCTGGATTATAAAGATTTCTTAAATCATATAATTTAAAATTCTTATTTTTTACAACTTTTTTAAAATCAATACTTTTAAATTCATCCCATTCCGTAAGTAGAATAATTAAATCAGCGTTATTACAATTATCGTTGATGTTATTTTTGAAGAAACAGTTTTTTATTTTTTTAAATTCTCGTTTTTCACCTGAGGGATCGTAATAATTTACTAAAGCCCCTTTCTTACATAAGTAAGGTATCATCTGTAGACTTGTAGAGTCTCTCATATCATCTGTATTTGGCTTAAAGGTTACACCTAAAAATGAAATCTTTTTGTTTTTTAAACTTGAACCAAGAATTTTATGTATTCTATAAGTTAAAAGATTTACTCTATCAAAGTTAGATTTGATTACGGATTTTACTAAAGAAAGATTAATCTTATATTTATCAGCAGTTGACACTAAACCCTTTGTATCTTTTGGAAAGCATGAACCACCATAGGCAGGGCCAGCTCTTAGAAACCTACCTCCTATTCTATTGTCAGATCCCATGCCTAAAGAAATGTGCTCAACATTTATTCCTGTCTTTTCACATAAATTCGCTAATTCATTAATAAATGTAATTTTCGTTGCTAGGAATGCATTGGAAGCATATTTAATTAGTTCGGCTCCCCTTCTCGATGTTGTAAAGAATTTTGAACCTTTGCTTATTAAAGGAGAATAAAGTTTTTTCATTGTGTTAAATGCTCTTTTCTCATTGGAGCCAATAACAATTCTATCTGGATATCTAAAATCACGTATTGCTTCACCTTCTCTTAAAAATTCCGGATTAGATATAACTGTGAATAGTTTTTTCTTTTTCTTTAATATTTTTTCAATTTCATCTCCAGTTCCAACAGGTACTGTAGATTTCATCACAAGAATTTTCTTTTTCTTAGTTTTTTTTAGTATTTCCTTGCAACATTTGAATACATATGAAAGATCCACATTAATCGATCCTTTTTTTGTCGGTGTACCTACGCAAATGAATATTATATCTGAAGAATTTATTGCCTGATTAATATCAGAAGAAAAAGATAATCTTTTTGATAAATAGTTTTTCTTTATTAATTCATTTAAACCAGGTTCATAAATTGGAGATATTCCAGATTTAAGTTTATTTATTTTATCTAAATTTTTATCTACACATATTACCTGATTGCCAATATCCGCGAAACAAGTTCCACTTACTAAACCAACATATCCTGTGCCTATCATGCATAATTTCATTTTCTACCTTTATAGATTTGAGCTCCGGAATCAATATATCCTCTTAATGTTCCACAATCTAAATACTTACCTTTAAAAATATTTGCATAAAAATTATTATTTTTATGTATTAAGTTTTTAATTGCGTCTGTGATATGTATTTCTCCTCCTTGACCTGGCTTTAATCTTTTTATCTCTCCAAATATTTTTGAAGATAAAATATATCTGCCTATGATCGCAAAATTTGATGGCGCTTTTTTGATACTAGGCTTTTCTATAACATCTTTAATTTGAAAGTAGCTTTTTTTCTTATTTTTTAATGATAAAATTCCCCATCTAGATACAGTTTTTCTTTCTACT
Source organism: uncultured Pelagibacteraceae bacterium (assembly GCA_902581775.1). Taxonomy (GTDB): domain Bacteria; phylum Pseudomonadota; class Alphaproteobacteria; order Pelagibacterales; family Pelagibacteraceae; genus Pelagilacustribacter. The sequence goes on from CACHPJ010000007.1 coordinate 53,937, forward strand.
CTTTTAGTGGCTATTACAGATCCTTTTGTAATTTTATGTAATTTAATCATTTCTTTTGAGCAGTTTTGTTTGATAATGAGATCGTCTGGTAAAAGCATCAAAAAAAATTTATTTTTAATTAGTTTCTGACATTTTAAAACAGCATCACCTGTACCTTTGGGAGTATTTTGATAAACAAATTTAATCATTTTTTTATATTTTTTTATCTTTTTATATTCTTGAATAATTCTTTTATCTTTTTTTTTCTTAATAATTTTTTTATAAAAATTATCGTTGTAAAAATATTTTTTAATAGATAATTTATTTTTAGAAATAATGAATATAAATTCATTAACACCAGCATCTAAACATTCTTCTAAGATATATTCAAGATTGGGTTTTCCATTGATTGGCATAAGTTCTTTCGGCATTACACTTGTTAACGGAAGCATTCGAGTGCCTAATCCTGCTAATGGAATAATTGCTTGTTTTATCATATGATTCTTATAATAATTATTACCATTACAATAAATAAATGAAAATATTTAAAAGTAAACATAAATTACAAAAAGCCCTCTCAAATCAAAAAAGTTTATCTTTTGTACCAACTATGGGCGGTCTTCATAAAGGTCATATATCTTTGATTAAAAAATCTAAAAAATTTAAAGAAAAGGTAATTGTTTCAATCTTTATAAATCCTAAACAATTTAATAAAAAAAAAGATTTTACTAATTATCCAAGAAATTTAAAAAAAGATTTATCAGTCTTAAAGAAATTGAGAGTAAATATTGTGTTTATCCCTAATAAAAAAGATATATTCTCTTTTCGTCCAAAAAGTAGCGTATATCTTAATAGTTTTTCAAAAAAACTTTGCGGTCAATTTAGAAAAGGCCATTTTGAAGGTGTTTTAAATGTTGTAAATAGATTTTTAGAAATAATTAAACCAAAAAGAATATTCTTAGGAAATAAAGATTTTCAACAATTAGTTTTGATTAAAAAACATATTTTAAAAAAAAAGATTAATACTAAAATTGTTTCATGTAAAACTGTTAGAGAAAGAAATGGTATTGCTTATTCGACTAGAAATAGTCTTTTAAGTATAAATGAAATAAAAATAGCTTCTAAAATTTATAGGATTTTGTCAAAAGAGAAAAAAAAATTATCAATAAATTTAAAAAAAGTTAAAGAAAAGATTATTAATGCTGGGGGTAAGAATATTGATTACCTTGAAATTTATAACATAAATACTCTTAAAAAATCAAATAAGTTAAATAAAAATACTAAATTATTTATTGCTTATTATCTAAATAATGTTCGATTAATAGATAATCTCTAATTTAAAAAGTAATAAGATCCAAGGCCTAAAAAAGACAAAAAGCCTATTACATCTGTAATTGTAGTTACAAAAACACTGGATGCTAAAGCTGGATCAATATTAAGTTTTTTTAATGATACTGGAACTAAGATTCCAAATAAACCAGCAACAATCATATTCAGTATCATTGATATACCAATTAAAATTGCTAGAGATATCTCATTAAACCATAATTGAACTATTACCGCGGTTATAACAGCAAATATAATTCCATTTAAAATTCCGATTAGAAATTCTTTACCCACAATTCTATTAAAATTACTTGTTGAAAGTTCTTTTTTTGCTATTGCTCTAATTGTAACAGCTAATGTTTGCATGCCAGCATTTCCACCCATTGAAGCTACTATTGGCATTAAAAAAGCTAAAGCCACCATTTGTTCTATGGAAGCACCAAATTTACTAATTACCCATGTAGCTAATAATGCGGTTATTAAATTTAATAAAAGCCAATTAAATCTTCTTTTTGTCTTAACTAAAACACTGTCAGTAATCTCCTCTTCTCCTACACCGGCCAATCTTAAAACATCTTCTTCTGCCTCCTCTTGAACAACTGTTACGACATCATCAGCTGTTATCATGCCGACTAATTTATTATTTTTATTTACTACACCAGCGGAGACTAAATTATAGTTTTCAAAAGTAAGACCTACTTCTTCTTTATCCATGTTAACTGAAATTAAAACCGGCATCTCTCTCATTATAGAATTCATTTTACTTTCTCTAGATGTTCTTAAAACTCTTGAAGAGGGCACTGTACCAATTGGTTTAAAGTCATTATCAACAATAAAAATTTCTAAAAATTCATCTGGTAATTCCTTATTTTCTCTAAGATAATCAATTGTTTGTCCAACGGACCAATTACTTGGAACAGCAGTAAACTCTCTCTGCATAATCCTTGCAGCAGAGTCTTCGGGATAACTTAGACCTTCTTCTAATAAGAATCTGTCTTTTGGTGGTAAATTATCTAATACGAGTCCCTTTTTTTCCTTTTCTAAATTCTCTAATATTTTAATTGAGTTGTCTGACTCTAATCTTTTTAAAATTTTTGCTATTGCCTCTGGTGAAAGTAATTGTAAAACATTCTTTTGAATAGACTCATTTATTTCAATGAATATATCTGGATCAATATTAAAATCCTCAATTTCGATTAATTTTGCTCTAATTTCATCAGATAAGTTCTCTATTAAGTTAGCTACATCAGAAGGGTGTAGATCCTTTAGTGTCTGATTTATAAAAGTTATGTCTCTCGCTTTGATTTTATCCGTAAAAATATTTATAAATTCTTTATTAAAGTCAAAATTAACTTTTTTAGAACCTATGGATTTAACTAAACTCATAAAAAACCTCTATATCTTTTTTTTGAGACTATTAGTTCATATGATGATAAAATTCAATTTAAAATGACCATTGAAGTAATAATAGAAAAGAAACCAGTTCCATACAAAAAAGCCATGAAATATCTGGAAAAGAGAGTCGAAATGCTGAAAAATGGTAAAAATAAGGAATTAATTTGGATTTTAGAGCATCCCGTAACTTATACAGCTGGAGTAACCTTTGACAAAAAAGACATTTTAGAAAAAATTAATCTAATAAAAACTAATAGAGGTGGAAAGATAACAGTCCATAGCCCTGGACAAAAAATAATTTATTTTGCTTTAAATTTAAATTCCAGAAAAAAAGATATAAGAAATCTAATTAGAAAAGTTGAAAAATCCATCATCACGTTTTTAAATATTTACAATGTTAAAGGTTTTGCCGATAAAAAAAATATTGGTATTTGGGTAAAAGGAAAAAAAACTAAATCCTCATATAGAATTAAAAAGGGAGATCTTATTGAATTCGCAAATATTAAGCAAATACAAGTAAAAAAAAACGAAAATAAAAAAATTTTATATAAATCAACAAATAAAGAAAAAAAAAGTTATGATAATTTTATAATAGAAGATAATGAAAATTTTTTAGTTATTAATAAACCAGCTGGAATTGCGGTACAATCAGGAACAAAATCATTTAAAAATATAATTGATATATTAAAAGATACAAAATATTTCCTTAATTCAAAACCATATATAGTACATCGAATCGACAAAGAAACATCAGGTGTACTAATAATTGCAAAAAACAGAAAATATGCACAACTTTTTACCTCTTTATTTAGAATTAGAAAAATTCACAAAACTTATTTAGCAATAGTTTACGGAAGATTGTCTGAAAAAATTAAGAAATTAGAAAATGATTTGATAACTTATGATAATAAGAAAAAAAATATTCAAAAAGCAATAACAAATATAAAGATTATAAAATCAAATGATA
>CACHPJ010000008.1 GCA_902581775.1 uncultured Pelagibacteraceae bacterium
ATTGAAAAAGTTTAATTATGTCTGGATCTAAAAAAGTCACAAATTTAAATCTAATAAAAAATACAAAAAAAAAGAAGGAGGCTAGGGTCAGCGCTCTATCTCCTAGGGAAATTGTATCTGAACTTGATCGATATGTAATTGGACAGAAAGAGGCTAAAAAAGCAGTTGCGGTTGCATTAAGAAATAGATGGAGAAGGCAAGCGCTATCTGATGAAATGAAACAAGAGGTTCTACCAAAAAACATTTTGATGATTGGGCCAACCGGGGTTGGTAAAACTGAAATATCTAGAAGACTATCAAGATTAGCAGAAGCTCCATTTATTAAAGTTGAGGCAACAAGATTTACCGAAGTTGGCTACGTTGGAAGAGACGTTGAGCAAATTATAAGAGATTTAATTGAAATAGCGATTGCTATGGAGAGAGAGAAGAAAAGAAAGGAAGTAAATGCTAAGGCTCAACAAGCTGCTGAGGAAAAGGTTTTAGATGCTTTGGTTGGTAATAAAGCAACTGTTGCTACAAGAGAAAGTTTTAGAAAAAGATTAAGAAGTGGAGATTTGGATACTAATGAGATTCAAATTGAAGTTAACGATTTAGCTTCGGGCTCTCAGAGTTTTGAAATTCCAGGCATGCCGGGCGCAAACGTCGGCATGATAAATATTGGGGATATTTTGGGAAAATCTATGGGCAATAAGAAAAGTAAAAAGAAAAAAATGTCAGTAAAAGAGTCCCATGAAATATTAGTTGCACAAGAATCTGACAAAATGATTGAAGAAGATAAAATTGTCATAGAGGCAAAGAAATCTACGGAGGAAAATGGGATAGTTTTTTTAGATGAAATAGATAAAGTCTCTGCAAGAGGAGATAGAGTTGGTGGTGATGTCTCTAGAGAGGGTGTTCAAAGAGATCTTTTACCTCTTATTGAGGGTACAACAGTTAATACAAAACACGGTCCAATTAAAACAGACCATATACTTTTTATTGCTTCTGGCGCCTTTCAACTTGCAAAACCTTCTGACCTGCTTCCTGAACTTCAGGGAAGATTACCGATAAGAGTTGAATTAAGTGCTCTTAATGAAAGTGACTTCATAAGAATATTAAAAGAACCCGACAATAGTCTTATAAAACAGTATAAAGCTTTGCTCAAGACTGAAAATGTAGAACTTGAATTTACTGATGACGGGATTGATATGCTTGCAAAATTATCTGCGGAAGTAAATTCATCTGTTGAAAACATTGGAGCTAGACGACTTCATACTATTATTGAAAAAGTTTTAGATGATATTAGCTTTACCGCGTCAGACAAATCTGGTGAAAAATTAATCATAGATAAAAAATATGTAATGAATAATCTTGGGGATTTAGTCAAAGATACAGATTTGTCAAAATTTATTTTATAACTTTTTTAACTTTAATATTAAGGCTCCGTCACCACCGCTTGATGGATCTGCTTTTTTAATTTCACTAATCTTATTAATTAAGTTCTCATCTGAGTTTATGTATTCTGGTATTAAGTATTGGAGTTTACTAAAGTCTTTTGAAACAAAAATATTTTTTTCATTTTTAGTATGAATACCTTTCCCTGTAATTAATAATATTTCTTTAAATTGTTTAGTACTGCAATAGTTGATTACCTCTCCTACTTTTTTTTTGGCTTCCTGGAATGTTAAACCATGTAAATCAAACTTATATCTGGTATACGCAACATTATTTTTAATTCCCGCATCTTTATCATAAATATCTTTAGGATCATTTACATAATCCTGCCAATTTTTTTTATCTATTTTTGAAATTTTATCTTTGTCTTTCACTTATTGATGATTTCGCAAAGATACCAGTTTGGATTTTTACTAAAAATATTTTTTGAAAATTTCCAGTGATCTGTTACAGTTTTAATTTTATTCGGATCCCCTTCAATTATCTTATTGTCTTTATCTTTTTTTACAGAGATAATCTCGCAAACAAATTTCACTGTTGCAAAAACTTCATTTTTAATTTTTTCATATTTTTCAAGCTGCGCTTCTTTCATTCCTATAAAAGTTAAATCTGATTGGATATTATTATTTTCTCTAGTCTTTATTGCTTCTTCAAATGAGGATGCCATGTCCTTGCTTAATAAGCCTTTCAGTTTTACTTTATCGCCGCTCGCAAAAGAAGTGATTATACTTTCATAAGCTATTTCTGCACCTTTTAAAAAATTTTCCTTTTCTTCTCCAACAAGCTCACTATTCGTTTTAGTTTTTATATTTTCAGCAGCTTTCTTCTTAATATTTTCAAATTTTCTCTCGCTAAAACCAGAATAAATTTTTCTATCTTCATGACCGGTTTTACGACCCAGAATACTTCTCAACCTCAATATGATGAATCCAGCAATCATTGCCAGTAGAATTATATCAATATAGCCAAAGTTATTACTCATAATTTGATAAATATACATTAATAATATATTTTTGTATCAGACAAATGAACACATTTTTTCTTTTAATTTTAGGGCTTCCAGCAATAGAAATATTTGTTTTGATTAAAGTGGGTCAACAAGTTGGTGCCTTAAACACCATAATTCTTATTTTTTTAACGGCAATTCTTGGAGTTTATTACGCAAGAATGCAAGGGTTGAAAACAATGAAGTCTGCTTTTGGAAATATTTACCAAAATAAAGTTCCTTTTTATGAAATAATTTCTGGAGCATCGATTGCCTTGGGGTCCTTACTGTTGATTACCCCGGGTTTCATCACAGATACAATAGGATTTTTAATAATTATACCTTTAACTCGAAAGCTCTTGATAAATTATTTTTTTAAAAAAAAATATAAAAATAAAATAAATCAAGAAAATGAAATAATGGAAGGAGAAATAATAAATAAAGAAGATAAAAAAAATAATGACTTATAAAATAGCCGCAAAATATATTAAAAATGTGGAGTTTGAGATTCCTAGTGCAAAATCATTTTTTTTACTTACAAAAGAAATTGTAGATTATAAAATTAGTATTGATATTAAAAGCAAACAAATTAAAAAAAATATCATTGAAATTGAAATAAACCTTTCACTTAAACCCACCAAAGAAAAGGAAGAGATTATCAATTCAAAAATTATATATTCAGTTCTTGTAGAACTTGACAAGGTGCCAGAAAAGGAAGAACTCGAAAAAATAATATTAATTGAAATACCAAATAAAGTTTATCCTGAGCTGAGAGAATGTTTTATACTTTTATTTGAAAAATCTGGATTCAAAGATATTAAAATTGACAGTAAGATAAATTTTGAGAAATTATATTTAAAAAATAAATCTTAGAAATAGTTTTTTTTTAACTCTTTTTTAATAAAATTATTGTGTAGATTTAACTGTTTTTCATCAATCTTGACAACATTTTTGCAGTAGTTTTTTTTCCTAATTTTGTTTTTACGTAAACTAATTTCTTCTTGATCAACGTTTGAAACAAAAAGTTTTGGTTCTTTTTGTTCTAAGATGTTTATATAAACTTCTCTTAATAATTCACAATCAAGCAGGGCGTTATGTTTTTTTCTTCTAGATAAATCTATATTGTATTTTTTACATAGTGCATCTAAAGAGTTTGATGCCCCGGGAAATTTAGCTCTAGCTATTTCTAAGCTATCTATTACGTTCGATTCCTCAATTTTTTTTTTATTGCAAATTTTTAGTTCGTTATTTAAAAATCCAAGATCAAATTTAGCATTGTGAATGATAATCTTTTTTCCTTCTATGAAGTTTAGAAACTCTTCTGAGATGTCTGAAAATTTTTTTTTATTTTTTAAAAACTCATAGGAATATCCGTGAACCGCTAAAGCATCTTTGGAAACGTCTCTCTCTGGGTTAAGAAGCTGATGGAAAACTTTGCCCGTTGAAATCAAATCTTTAGTTTCAATGCAAGCTATTTCAACAATTCGGTGACCATCTTGGAAAGAAAGTCCTGTCGTTTCAGTATCTAAAAAAATTTCGCTCATAAATCTCTTAAAACTCTGGATACACTCTTTTTAAGATATTTTAAAGATTTATTGTTGGTGATAACAAAATGGCTGCGTTTGATTTTAACTAAAGGTTTGACTTGTCTTCTATCAAGAATTGTAAAAATTTTTTTATTTCCTCCTCTCAACAAATATCTTTTATATCTCATTTTTTTCATTGCATGAATAAATATAATTTTATCAAAAGATTTTTCTAATTTACCTTCAAATAAAAGTGGAATTTCAAAAAATAAAATTTTGTGGTTTTTATTTTTTTTTATAAAGGCATTTCTTTCCCTTCTTACTTCGGGATGAATAATTTTTTCTAATTTTTTCATATTAATTTTTTTATTAATAATACTAATCTTTACTTTTTTTTTAATTTCTTTTGTATTTTTAAAATTAAATCTTTTTTTAATTAATTTTTTAATTTTCTTTTTTTTATAAATTTCCGTAACACTTTTATCTGCACTAAAAACCTTATATTTTTTCTTCTTAATTAATTTAGCTGCCGATGATTTCCCCGATGCAAGAGATCCAGTAATTGCAATTTTAATCATTGATTTTTTTCTCTAAAGTTTCAACCAACATGTCATCTATTTCTGGATTTATCTTGTTCCACAAGTAAAAAGATTTCTGTCCTTGATATAGAAACATTTCTAATCCATTGAATGTCTTTACTCCGATCTGTTTTAATTTTTTTATCATCTTGGTCTCTTTGGGGTTATAAATAGTATCAATAAATATTAAAGATTTTTTAATATCTTTAGGTCCAATATCTAGACTAAATTCTTGACCGCCTTTTAACCCTAAACTTGTTGCATTAATTACCAAATCTGCATTTACTATCTCGGAAAGTAAATTTTCCCACTTAGAAACTTTAATATTCTTAAATTTACTTTTTAAGAAAATCGACTTATCAAAAGTTCTATTAATGATAGTTATGTCTGAAATGTTTGATTTTTGTAAAGCAACAATAATTGAAGGCGCTACGCCACCTGCTCCTATTACTATGCTTTTTTTGATATTAAAGTTTTTGTCCATAAAATTTTTTAAGTAACCTGCTTGCATACCATAGACATCAGTATTATCTCCGATAAGTTTATTTTCAGCATCCAAATATACTGTATTCACTGAACTTGTTTTCTCTGCATCGTTTATAAGCCTATCAAGATAAGGTATAATTTTTTTTTTATACGGTAGGGTTATATTTATACCGCTTATATTCTTATGTTTAATTTTTTCTAAAACATCTTGTATCTGACTTTCTTCGATCTCCATAAGCTTGTAATTTGCATTTAACTTATACTTTTCAAACCAATAATTATGTAAGTCGGGCGAAAGGCTGTGGGATAGAGGCTTCCCGATTATAGCAAAGAATTTTTTACTCATTTTTGTACAACTTAATATAATTTAAAATTTGGTTTATTGGCAAACCCATAATTGAGTTTCTATCTCCTTTTACATATTCAAAAAGATCAAGTCCGTCTGCTTCTATTTGATATACCCCATAAGCTAAAAGAGTTTCTGTTTTGATTTTATCTAGATAAATTTTTAAATCTTTTTCAAACAATTTTTTCATTTTTAATTCAGACTTATCTGTATGATGCCATATCATAGATCCATTTTTAGAGATGCATGCCGAACTTATAAGATAATGAACCGAGCCATTAAGTTTTTTTAGTATTGAAAGTGCTTCTTCTCTGTTTTTTGGTTTATTTATTATTTGATTGTTTAAAGAAACGACACTATCAGCTCCCAGCACCATCTGTTCTGGAAATCTTTTACTAACTTTTATCGATTTTAACTCAGCTAAGTTTTTAGAGATAATTTCTGGGTTTGCTCCTTCCTCTAATAAGGAAATCTTTGCTTGATCTTCATCCACATTAGAAGGAATAACCTCGCAAAATATTTTATTTTTTTCTAAAATTTTTTTTCTTACTCCACTTTTTGAAGCTAAAATTATTTTCATTTATTTTTTTGTATATCGTAAATTTTGATAATAGATGCTGCAGTTTCTTCAACTGATTTTCTTGTAACATCAATTGTTGGCCAATTATATTTTTTAAACAGCTTTTTCGAGTCATCAACTTCTTTTTCTATTGCTTGAAGATTTGTGTACGTAGGTATATTTTTTTCATTCATAATGCTTACTCTGTTTCGTCTAATATCCGAAAGACGTTGTGGGTCAGCATACAAGCCGATAACACATAGTTTTAAATTAAATGATTTCAGATCATTTGGAATTTCTTGATTTAATACTAAAGGAATATTCATTGTTTTATAACCCCTGTTGGCCAGATAAATCGATGTGGGGGTTTTGCTTGTTCTGCTTACTCCTAGTAATATTATATCTGATTTTTTTATGTCGCCAGTTTTCTTCCCATCATCATGCCCCATTGTAAACTGTATAGCCTCTATTCTTTTATAATAATCTTCGTCTAGAACATGTTGCGCGCTTGGTGTATGTGAAGCTTTTTGATTTAACAATTTGGAAAAATTTAAAATTAAACTTCCAAGAACTCCAAAACAAGGGATATTATTTTGCTCACTTTTTTTTGTGATATATTTTGCAAGCTTTGTTTCCACAATTGTGTATAAAATTATTGAGTTTTCTAAAGACCTGCACTCATTAATAATCTTGTCAATTTGCTGTTCTGTTCTTACAAAAACGAATTCTTTTTTTTTATGATCGAAGTTTTTAAATTGTGATTTCAGCGATAAGAATATTCTATCAAGAGTTTCACCTGTGGAGTCTGAGATTAAATAAACGTTGTAATTATTACTCATAAGTATGTTAATAAACTTTTTATAATAAAATATTTATACATAAATTTTTCAAAACATTAAAAGATATTAACATTAATTAACAAAGTTCTAACATATTATAACATGTTTATATTTAAGTTCGATATTTTGATTTGTTGTTAATAAAAAGTTAAAATTGAAAAAAGTTAGCTAAATTTTTTGTAAATAAAGTGAATAAAATGGGTAAAACTATGTATAAATAATTATAGCACATAACAACATGACCTATTACTAATACATCTTATATATATATAATTATATTATAATGAGTACTTTGTTAAAATGTTTAAAAGGTGAGATATTATCAAGACATCCCGTGTGGTTTATGAGACAAGCGGGACGATATCTACCAGAGTTTAGAAGAATAAGGTCAGACAATCCAGATTTTATAAAATTATGTCTTGATAGTGTTTTAAGTTCAGAAATTACATTACAGCCAATAAAAAGGTTTAATTTAGATGCTGCAATTATTTTTTCAGATATATTAATGATTCCTTATGCCTTAAATCAAAAAGTTGAATTTAAGGAAAATACTGGACCGGTATTATCGAGCTTTGATTTAGATGAATTTAAAAGTATAAAAATCGAGGATTTTACAGAAAAATTATTACCAGTTTATAAATCCTTAACTAAAACAAGAAAAAAATTAGATGAGAATAAGTCCCTAATAGCTTTTGCTGGAGCACCATGGACACTTTTTATGTATATGCTTCAATTAAAAAAAAACAATAATAAACTGGATGACAGAAAACTAGAAATAAATTTAAAAACTATTGAAAAGACGATCAGTACACTTACAAAATATATATGTATACATTTAGAAGAGCAAATATCAGCAGGAGCTGATGTTATCCAAATTTTTGACTCCTGGGCTGGTTTAATACCTCAAGGTAGATTAAAAACTTTTTGTTATGATCCACATCAAGAAATTGTTAACCACTTCAAAAAAAAAAATATACCAATAATTTGTTTTCCGAAAGGAATTGGTAAAAACTATAAAGAGTTTAATCATATAGTTCGTCCAAGCGGGATAAACATAGATTACGATGTTAACCCGGCTTGGGCTGCAGAAAATCTTGAAAACACATGTATTCAAGGAGGAATGGACCCTAAATTTTTATTAGGTGATGAAAAGAATTTATTAGATGAGGTTGAAAAGTTTCTAAAAATTTTTGAGCAAAAACCATATATTTTTAACCTTGGACATGGTATTTTGCCAGAAACGGATCCCAATGTTTTAGATAAAGTTATTAAAAAGGTAATTTCATAAATGAATGAAGAACACCCTAAAGTAAAATATGGAAAAACAGGAGTGATCCTCGTTAACCTCGGTACTCCAGACAGCACCAAATGGCTAGATATAAGAAAGTATCTTAAAGAATTTTTATCCGACAAACGCGTTATAGAAGTTAACCCATTTTTATGGCAACTTATATTAAATATTTTTATTTTAAATTTGAGACCGTCTAAAACAGCTGAAGCTTACAAAAAAATATGGATGAAAAAAGAAAATATCTCACCACTTAGACATTATACAGTACGTCAATCCGAAAAACTTGGTAAGAAAATTGGGAATGAAGAGATATTGGTTGATTATGCAATGAGATATGGAAAGCCAAGCATTAAAAGTAAAATTCATAAATTAAAAGAAAGTGGGTGTGAAAATTTAATAATACTTCCATTATACCCACAGTATGCTGCAGCCACAACTGCTACAGTATGCGACGAAGTTTATAGAACCTTATTAAAGATGAGATGGCAACCAAGTTTGCAAATCATACCTCATTATGAGTCTAATTCTTTTTATATCGATGGACTTGTTAACAGCATAGAAAAAAAACTTAATGAAATTAGCTGGAAGCCCGAATTAATAATTGCATCGTTTCATGGAATACCCCAGGCATATTTTGAAAAAGGAGACCCCTATCAATGTTATTGCCAAAAAACTACTAGATTGATAACTGAAAAATTTAAAAAAATTCCGATAAAAACTACTTTTCAGTCTCGATTCGGTCCTCAGAAATGGCTTCAGCCATACACCGATAAAACGTTTGAGAGCCTTCCTGGTGATAATATAAAGAACATCCTTGTAATTTGCCCTGGGTTCTCATCAGATTGTGTAGAAACTCTAGAAGAAATAAATATTCAAGGAAGAGAAACGTTCATGAAAAGCGGAGGAAAAAATTTTGATTTAATTCCATGCTTAAACGATAATGACGACCACATTAACTTACTTGAGAATTTAGTAAAAAAATATTTTATAACAAAATGAATTTTTATTTTTTATATAAATCTCTACATTTAATAAGTGTTATTTCGTGGATGGCAGGTCTTTTATATTTACCCAGAATTTTTGTTTATCACAGTGAAACCAAAAACATAGAAACTTCTGAAACCTTTAAAATAATGGAAAAAAAACTCTTTTTTTACATAATGAATCCAGCTATGATTTTATCTTGGATTTTTGGCATATTATTAATTCATTCGGTAGGTTTAGATAATATTACATCTCTCTGGTTTAAAATAAAAACCTTGTCGGTTTTTTTACTCACTTTTTACCATTTTTACTTATTGTTTTGTTTAAGAAGATTTAGCAACAATAGTAATAAAAACTCATCTAAATTTTATAGAGTTATGAATGAAGTGCCTACCATATTGCTTATAATCATTATTTTTGTTGTAGTTTTTAAGCCTTTATAAAAAGGGGTTGAAAATTAAAAAAAAAAGCATATATTAATGTTACTTACCTTAACAAAACAATCACATGAATCTACAAGAGTTAAAACAGAAAAATCCGGCCGATTTAATTTTAGAAGCTGAAAAATTAGGCATAGAAAATCCCAGCACTTTAAGAAAACAAGAGATACTTTTTGCAATTTTGAAAAAGCTTGCTGAAAAAAATGAACAAATTAGTGCATCAGGCGTTCTAGAAGTTTTACAAGATGGATTTGGTTTTTTAAGAGCTATTGAATCAAATTATTTACCAGGTCCGGACGATATTTACGTTAGTCCTAGTCAAATTCGGAGATTTGGATTAAGAACAGGTGACACCGTAGAAGGAGAGATAAGAGCACCAAAAGACGCCGAAAGGTATTTTGCTTTATTGAAAGTGAATAATATTAATTTTGACAATCCTGAAAAAGTTAGAAACAAAATAGCTTTCGATAATCTAACACCACTGTATCCGAATGAGAGAATAAAGTTAGAAATAGAGGCAACAAAAATTGAAAAAAAACCAGACAATACAGCTAGGCTTATAGACCTGGTTAGTCCAATAGGTAAAGGTCAAAGATCTCTTATTGTTTCTCCACCAAGAGCGGGAAAGACAATGATCTTACAAAATATCGCTCAATCAATCACAGCTAATCATCCAGAAATTTATTTAATGGTTTTATTAATTGATGAAAGACCTGAAGAGGTAACTGATATGCAAAGGTCTGTAAAAGGAGAAGTGGTTTCATCTACATTTGATGAGCCTGCCTCTAGGCACGTGGCTGTAGCGGAAATGGTTATAGAAAAAGCCAAAAGATTAGTAGAACATAAAAAGGATGTTGTTATATTGCTTGACTCAATCACACGACTTGGAAGAGCTTATAATGCCGTGGTGCCAAGTTCTGGAAAAGTGCTTACCGGTGGTGTTGATGCAAATGCATTACAAAGGCCTAAGAGATTCTTTGGAGCCGCAAGAAATGTTGAACAGGGAGGATCAATGACTATTATATCGACAGCTTTAGTAGATACTGGAAGCAGAATGGATGAGGTAATTTTTGAAGAGTTCAAAGGCACAGGAAACTCTGAACTTATTTTAGACAGAAAAGTTGCTGATAAAAGAATATATCCAGCATTGGACATCACACGATCTGGAACTAGAAGAGAGGAACTTTTGTTTGCTAAAGATGACCTATCTAAAATGAATGTTCTAAGACGGATCATAAGCCCAATGGGAACTATGGATGGGATTGAGTTTTTAATTTCAAAAATTAAGAACACAAAAAATAATTCTGATTTTTTTAACTCAATGAATAAAACGAGTTAATTAATTGTAATTTTAGTAGAATTTTTTTCATAAAGATAAAATTCAATTATATTTGAGAGAATTTCCGTCTTATCTTTGTTTGTCACAGTTTCCAAAACTTTCTGTTTTTCTTCATTCGTAACAGGTGAAATCATTGCAATAGTATTAATTTGTTGAAGACGATCTAATTTTTCAAATTCTGGCCAGTTAAGTAAAAGTCCGTTTTTTTTAAAGAAAACTTTGGTTTTTTCTAAAAGAGATTTAAAATTATTATCACTTAAAAAAATATTATTATTCTTTTCAAAATCCTCTTTAAATTTTTCATAATCAACCTCAAATTCTCTGTATAGTTTTTTATTTTTTACCTCTTTCTTGATTTCAAAACGTGTAATCCCCATGAGATTAACTAAAACTCTACCGTCATTAGTTTTTTTGTAGTCACTTATTTTTCCCAAACACCCGACATTATAGACCTCATCGCTATCACGCTTAGCTTGCACCATTCCCATCAGTTTATCTTTTTTTAAAGTGTCATTGATTAGATCAAGATATCTGGGTTCAAATATATTTAAAGGCAAGTTTGTTTCTGGAAAATAAATTACCCCACTCAGCGGAAAGACGGGAATTAAATTTGGGTATTTGTTTTTCATAAAATTAATTATAATAAATATAACATAATAAAAGCAATACAAAACTTGCATTTGTAAAATTCGCTTACTATAATCAAGAATAATTACGCGGGCATAGCTCAGTGGTAGAGCGTCTCGTTGCCAACGAGAAGGTCGAGGGTTCAAGTCCCTTTGCCCGCTCCAATTTAAAGCGACTTTATAACCATTTTTTTTTAACTCATTTTTGATATAATTGAATAATGTTAAGAGTATTTATAGCTTTACTGATTTTGATCCCAACTATCTGCTCAGCCTCGTCTATGAAGATGATTGGCGTAAAAGGTAATCTTGAAGATGTAACTAAGGTTGTTACTGTAAAAATGTTCGATAATTACTATGAGCCAAGTGAAATAAAAGTTAAAAAAGGTGAAACAATAAGGTTCATTATAAAAAATGTGGGTGAACTTGTTCATGAATATAACATCGCTACAAAAGAAATGCATTTAAAGCATCAACCAGAAATGGCAAAAATGGTTGAAAACGAGATTCTTTTAGCTGATAAAATAGATAAGAATAAAATGAAGGAGATGGCAAAAATTGATCACGCCATGGCGCACAAACACTCCAATAGTGTTTTACTCGAACCCGGTGAAACAGGAGAAATTGTTTGGAAATTTAACACCTCTTCTAAGTTAGAAGTTGCTTGTAATGTGCCTGGTCATTATGAAACAGGCATGGTAGCAAAAATCATTAAGGATTGATTGTGGAAGATTTAGCTGAAAAAAAATGCGTGCCTTGTGAAGGAGGTATTCCTGCCTTTGATATTAAGGAAATACATAAATATTTAAAAAAAATTGATGGATGGGACGTTCTTGCGGATAAGGAAAAAAATTATTACATAGAAAAAAACTTTAAATTTGGTAATTATATTGAAAGCGAGAAATTCATAATGAGCGTCGGTAAGATTGCTGAAAAAGAAGGTCATCACCCAGACATAACTTTTGGGTGGGGATATGCTAAAATTAAAATTTCAACACATGCTATAAAAGGTTTAGCCGAGAGCGATTTTATTTTGGCCGCTAAAATTGATAAAATTTAGTTAATGGTTGAAATGTCTTATTCCAGTAAAGATCATTTTAATTTTAGCCTTATTTGCGGCCTCTACAACCTCTTTATCTCTAATAGAACCGCCTGGCTGGATAATAGTTTTTACTCCGGCATTAATTAGAGTTTTTATTCCATCAGCAAAAGGGAAAAAAGCATCTGATGCAGCTATCGAGTTTATAAGATTTTTTGGTTGAAATTTTTTTGCTTTTTGAGCGGCTATTTTACAACTATCTAATCTATTTTGTTGTCCAGCTCCTATGCCAATAGTCGAATTATTTTTTACAATTACAATAGCATTAGATTTAACGTATTTACAAACTCTAAAAGCAAACTCTACATCTTTAAGTTCTTTATTGGAAGGTTTATTTTTTGTGACGAATTTTAATTTTTTCTTGTTAAAAACTAAATTATCTTTTTCTTGTAAAAGAAAAGAGTTATCAAAAAATTTAACAGATGTTCTAGAATTATAATTAAGTTTTGAAATATCAATTACTCTCATGTTTTTTTTCTTTTTTAAAATCCTAAGAGCCTTTTTATCAAAGCCTTTTGCTAAAATAACTTCAAAAAAAGTTTTATGAATTTCTAAGGCAATTTTATTATTAATTTTGTAATTACAAGCCACCACTCCTCCAAAAGCACTTACAGGATCACTGGCCTGAGCCCCCAGGAAAGATCGAAAAGCAGATTTATTTGATGATACTCCACATGGGTTGGCATGTTTGATTATTACGGTAGATGGCAACTTTAAATTGGAAAATAATATATCCAGTCCAGCATAAATGTCGTTATAATTATTGTAACTTAAATCCTTACCACTCAATTGTTGTAAATTAGTATTATTCATTTTAAGGCTATTGATATATATAGAGCTTTTTTGGTGAGGGTTCTCACCATATCTCAATTGACTAATTTTTTTTCCGAAAAAAGTTTTCCTTTCAGGAAACTCTAATCCAATTTCTTTGTTAAACCAATTTGATACAATTGAGTCGTAATAGGCAGTTAAACCAAAAGCTTTACTTGCCATCTCTTTTCTAAAATTAAGGCTAGTTTTACCTTTAAACCTTTTTAACTCACCAATTAACCTCGAGTAATCTTTTTTATCAGTAATAGTTGTTACATCATTAAAATTTTTGGCTGCACCTCTAACCATGCTCGGCCCACCTATATCTATATTTTCAATTATTTTTTTTAAACTTGACGAACTTTTAAGCACTTTTTCAAAAGGATAAAAGTTTACAATTATGAGATCTATAGAATTAAAACTTCGCAATTTCATTTGTTTTGTATGTTTTGAGTTTTTTCTGTTGTGAAGTATACCCGCATGAATTTTTGGGTGTAAAGTTTTTACTCTTCCATCTAACATTTCATCAAAACCAGTGTAGGTAGATATGTCCTGACAATCAAAACCCATCTTTCTTATCGAGTCGTATGTTCCTCCTGAACTAACTATTTCAATCTTAAATCGCTTTAAAATCTTGAGAATTTGCAATAAATTATTTTTATCTGATACTGAAATTATCGCTCGTTTAATTTTTCTAAGCATTTTAAGTTTCTCTTTTAATTTCCCATTTTACCAATCTTGTTTGTTCAGAAAATTCACCAAAAATAGATATACAAAAATTATTTAATATTTTATTTCCACCAAAAAATAAACTTTTTTCTAACAATAATTTCTCACCTTTGGCACTAAATACAAGTGATTTATTTTTTTTAATTTGAATCAGTATATTGTCTTCACTCATGGTTCTAACAGCATTTACACCAGGAAACAGGTGAAAATAGATGTTAAACTTTACTTTTTTATCATTATTACTTTTAACTATTTCGTCTATCCCAGATAATGTGTAGTTGTTTTTATTAATTGATATTTCTCTTTTATGAAAACAACCAAATTCTTTTTCATAAGCATTGTGGGACGCCTTTGCTTTAAAATAAGTATCATCTTCAAAGATTGTATTTTCAGAAATTTTAAATCTATTTTTAATTATAGGTGAAGATATTCTGTTTAAAAAATTTAAATTGTGAAATTTAACTATTGAGGTATCATTTATTGTAAGGGTTGAGTGAGCAGACGATAATCTACTTAATAGTGTAGCTTTTTTTGAAATATTTGAGCCAAACCCACAATTAGTAATTATTTTTTCTTTTTCAAAATAATATTCAAAGGATAAAGGACCAGCTTGATAGGTTTCAAAAAAATTTTTTTTTGGAGGAGGACCAACATCAAAATATAGATAATTTTTTTTACTTTTTAGAACTCGAATACAACCAATCAACTTGTCCGATTTTTCAATTTTATAATTAAAATTTTTTAAATATTTAATGTATTTTTCTAAATTTGTTTCCTTGGTTCCATTAAAAAGAGGTAATTGATTAGTGGGGCTTAATAAATTATTTAAATTATTAATATTTTTTTCTAAAATATTTTCTAAATAATCAGGAACATATTTTTGGGCATCTTTAATAGCTTCTCTTATTAGAACCAAATATTTTGAAATTTCAGCTAAATCTGAAGAATTTCTACTAAAAGGAAAACCGTCTTCATCGAAAAATGAATCTACAAGTTTTTTTAAATCTTTAATTCCACTCTCATAATTATTTTCATATTCTTTAAAGATAAGACCTGTAAGAATAATTACTATTGTAGACTTAAATTTGTCAACTATTCTAATATTTAAGCTTAAGTTTTTTTTTAAATGATTTGTTTGAGAAATAATCGATTGAAAAAAAGAATTTTTAAATGTCGTATTAGTATTATTTAATATTATATCCGCATTTAGAATCCAACTTATCACTCTCTTGCTAATAAGAGAATTTTCCCAAGTTTTTTTTTTATATTTCCTGTTTTTGTAAATCCATAAAGAAATTAATCGTTGAATAATAAGAACATCATTTTTACGATTTATTAAATATAGCCACTCAAAACTATTTACAATCTTATCGTCTCTTTCCGTTTTTTGTTCTTGCCAAAACTCATTTGTATTTAATTTAGATAACTTAAAATGAAAATTCATTTCTCTATTAAAAGAAAAAAGTAAATTCGGTCTAGGGTAAAAATAAAATTGTTTTGGAATTTTAGTAAATAAAGATTTGTTATAAAAATTCGTAGAAAAATATATTTTTTTTAAAGAATTAAAAAAGTTATTTTTATTTGACAAAAAGAAAAAGTAAAAACTTTTCAGGATTTGCATTTCATTTTAACCACTTCTTAAAAGATCAATATTTTTTTTTAAATTTCCACTGTTTTCTTTAAATATAGTTGATCCTGAAACAAGAATATTAGCTCCAGCTTCCTTAACAGTTTTACAATTTTCAAAATTTATACCCCCGTCAATCTCCAAATCAATTTTAAGTTTTTTTTCTGAAATAATTTTCTTTAATTTCTTTAATTTTGGTAACACTTCAGGCATAAATTTTTGTCCACCAAAACCTGGCTCAACGCTCATAATTAAAATTAAATCAATCTTTTCTAAATGGTTTGTTAATAGGTCGACACTAGATTTTGGTTTTAAAGAAATGCCAACTTTTTTTCCTTGTTTTTTTATTAAACTTATAGTTTTTTCTATATTTGGTGTTGCTTCAGGATGAAAAGTGATTATATCGGCCCCTGCTTCTGAAAAGCTTTTAATGTATTGATCTACCGGAGAGATCATTAAATGAACATCAAATATCTTCTTTGTGCAAGGTCTTAATTTTTTAACTACTTCTGGCCCAATGGTTATATTAGGAACAAAATGTCCATCCATAACGTCTACGTGGATGTAGTCCGCACCGGCTTTGTCCAAAGAAATTATTTCCTCTCCCAATTTACCAAAATTTGCTGATAGTATCGAAGGAGATATTTTAATTGTTGATGACATTAGTTTTATTTATATTTTAAATTAAAAACTTGTCAAAAAAATTATTTATCTGGACTAAAAAGTCTGTAAAGTTCCCTCGAAAACTCACTATCTATTGGGAAAGAGAGCATACCCATTGTACCATAACCTAATAGCCAGGGCATTAAATAAAATCTTATTATATAAAAATAGAAAGCTACGTATAATGGAACTATTGGCCTTGCTAGAAATTCAGGGGTTATCTTATCAAAAACTTTAAGAACTGGATTTGTAAATTTTACAAACATACGCATAAAAAAGAAGTTTGAGTCTTCTTTTTGAAAAATGTTCATCGCCGCTCTTCCTATCAGCGTATACATTATAACTCCTAAAACATAATCTAATACAAGAACCCAAATAGGCATAATCTACATTATCATTAATAAGATAAAAAAAAAGGGGCGAATAAATCGCCCCTTTTATAATCGAATTAATATTTCAATTAGTGTTGTCTACCAAGAATAGATCTTCCGCTAGGAACCCTAACTTCATCTACCATTCTTTGTGTAGCTGCATCAGGAGCTTTGGTCATTAAACTTACAACAACCATAACTACTAAGCATACTGGAGCACCAATTAGACCAAATCTTAAATGGTCAATACCTAACCATGCAGGATTACCCATAAATTTTGGATATACCCAAATTAGATACATTGTTCCAGCTGCAAGACCGGATAATATTCCAGCTATTGCACCTTCTTTAGTAGCTCTCTTCCACCATACTCCAAGTACCAGTGGGAAGAATAAGCCTGACATTGCAAAGTCAAACGCCCATGCAACTGCTCCTAGGATACTAGTGATACGCATTGATGCTATATAAGCACCAGCTGCACCTACCACGACTAATAGTACACGAGCTACTATAAGTCTTTTTCTAACATCCGCTTTAGGATCAATCATATTGAAGTAAACGTCGTGTGATAACGCGTTTGAAATCGCAAGTACTAATCCATCTGCAGTTGACATAGCAGCAGCCATACCACCGGCAGCCACTAATCCAGAGATCACGTAAGGTAAACCGGCAACTTCAGGAGTTGCAAGAACCACCACACCTGTTCTCATGAACCATTCATTTAATTGTAGTATGCCATCACCATTGAAGTCAGCAATAAACACTTGCTTTTGAGAAGTCCATTGTTTGACCCACTCTATACTATTAACATCAGCAATAGATTTTCCAATAATACCTGTTGGTAAATTTGGATCCATTAATGAAATTTTAGATAGTGTTGCAAGCATTGGCGCTGATGAGTAAAGCAAGAAAATAAAGAATAGCGACCAAGCTACCGATTTTCTAGCTGATTTTACTGATGGAGTTGTGAAGTATCTCATTAAGATATGAGGTAACGACGCAGTTCCAACCATCATACAGATAGCTAGCGATATGTATTTCCATACTGCCATTCCACCTGCACCTACTCCAGCATGAGCCACCGCAATAGATTTCAATCCACCAGGCACTCCTGCTGCTTTTATGTCAGCGGCACTGTTTTTTGTTAAACCAAATTGGCTTTCAAGTTCAGTTATCCTAGCAACTTCATCACCTAACATTAGATGCGGAAATACACCTGCACCGATTTTGTTACTAATCCAGAATACTGGAATTAGATAAGCAACAATCAATACGATATATTGTGCAACCTGTGTCCATGTTACGGCTCTCATTCCACCTAACATTGAACATAGTAAGATACTAACTAAACCTACCCAAACACCTGCTTCAAAAGGAATTCCTAAAGCTCTAGCAGCAATAGTTCCAGTAGCATTAATTTGAGCCGTCACATAAGTGAAAGAAGCTAATACAAGAACTAATACTGCGCAGAAACGTACTCCGTTTCCACCGTATCTTGTTCCTATAAAATCTGGCACTGTATAACATCCAAATTTTCTTAAGTATGGTGCTAATAAAGTTGATACAAGCACATAACCACCTGTCCAACCCACTAAGAAAGCCATATAACTATAACCTCCAAAGTAAACACCACCAGCTAATGCTACAAACGACGCTCCTGACATCCAGTCAGCTGCAGTCGCCATTCCATTAAATACTGTTGGGACTTGTCTTCCAGCAAGATAATATGCGTCTACCTGGACGGTACGAGACAAGTAACCTATTAAAGCATATATTGCGACTGTAAAAGCCACAAACATAATACCTATAGATTTTGCCGAAGCACCAGCCTGCTCTGCGATCGCCATAAGAATGATGAACACCAAGAAGCCTCCGGTATACAGACCATAAATCTTTGGAAGATTTTGTATAAATCCACCTTTAAACATTAGTTATCCTCCTTTTCTCCAAAACCAAACTCTTCATCAATTTTTTCTTGTTTGTTTGCAAACCAGAAAATAATGATAACAAACGCAAGAAGTGATCCTTGTGCTGTCATATAATAAGCCAAAGGATATCCTAAAAAGCTCATTGAGTTGATTTCGTATCCAAAAAGGAAAATCACCATTGAAAAGAAAGCCCAAAGAGCCAATGTAACGAACATATGACCTCTAGTTTTCTGCCAATGTTTTTCTTTATTTGACATATTTCCCCCTATTATTTACGTTAACGTTAAACGTTGAAGGGATCTTACTTATCTGAACGATAATTTAAAGTTAAAAAACCTTATTTCTGATGATATAAATCGCTTAAAATAAGGGAAAAAAAAGGGACAAAAAAGCATACAACTTGAAATTGAATTTAAAAGCAATATATGAGGTAATATCTGCAGTTAAAGATTATCTATTTTCTTACCAAAAAATTAGTAAAAAATTTTCAAAAATAAATGATGAGAGTGATTTGAAAAATTTTATTAAAGAGAAATCTGCCTTTGTCACTCAATCAACTCTTTACGGTTATTTAAAAACCAGGATGGGCTTAAAACAAAACCTGATGTTCACCGACGATATATTTGTTGAGTCAGTAAACAAAGCTAAATGGAATATCTTTTCCGAAGCTGTTACAGATTTAACTTTTTTTTCTATCTCGTTTTTGAATAATAAATACAATATTAAAAATCTCGATACTAATAAGATTTATGAAAGCATTTTAGAAAATGAAATTGCTAACGGTTTTCCAAAGGAAATGTGTGAAAAATACAAATTAAAGTTTAAAGAAAAATTAAATGAATTTAACATTGAGGATTATTCTAAGAAAACTCCTTTTATAAATAGTTGCAACGCTTTATTTCACTGGGCACCAATAGCAGATGAATTAAAAGAATTAGACAAAGAAATAGTAATTAATTCTATTAAGAATAAATGGATGCTAGTAGTGTCGGATCTAGAAAAAATTCCAATTAATTTAAAATAGCTAATTTTTATTTTGTCTATTATCTACTAAAGAGTCAACAACACCTGGATCAGCTAAAGTTGTGGTATCCCCAAGATCATGATGCTCATTTGCAGCAATTTTTCTTAAAATTCTTCTCATGATTTTTCCTGATCTTGTTTTAGGCAAACCCGGAGCAAATTGAATTAAATCTGGTGTTGCAATAGGTCCTATTTGCTTTCTAACCCAAAGTTTCAACTCTCTTTCTAGATCACCGCTTTGTTGCTCACCAGATTTCAAAGTAACATAGCAATAAAGTCCGTTTCCTTTGATGTCGTGTGGGTATCCAACCACTGCAGCTTCTGCTACTTTTGGATGAGCCACGAAAGCGCTTTCTATTTCAGCAGTTCCTAAATTATGCCCAGAAACTATTATAACATCGTCAACTCTGCCAGTAATCCAATAGTATCCGTCTTTATCCCTTTTACAACCATCCCCAGTAAAATATTTGCCTTCAAATTGAGAAAAATATGTATCAATAAATCTTTTATGGTCACCGTAAACTGTTCTCATTTGACCCGGCCAAGAAGCAGTCATACACAATCTGCCTTTACAAGCACCTTTTAAAACTTTTCCAGTTTCATCAACAATTACTGGCTTAATACCATAGAAGGGCTTTGTTGCAGAACCAGGTTTTAAATCAATTGCACCAGGCTGAGGAGCGATTAATATTCCTCCAGTTTCAGTCTGCCACCAGGTATCTACTATGGGACATTTGGAATCCCCAACCACCTTATAATACCACATCCAAGCCTCTGGATTGATGGGTTCACCAACGGTTCCTAATAGTTTAAGAGATTTTCTACTAGTTTTATTTACAGGCTCATCACCCTCTTTCATTAAAGCTCTTATAGCTGTAGGAGCTGTATAAAAAATATTTACTTTATATTTATCAATTATTTGCCACCATCTCGAAAAATCTGGATAAGTTGGAATACCTTCAAACATAATAGTTGTGGCAGCATTAGATAGGGGACCATAAATAATATAACTGTGGCCAGTTACCCAACCTATGTCTGCACTACAAAAATAGATATCTTTAGGTTTATAGTCAAAAATATATTGATGAGTTAGTGATGCATAAACCATATAACCACCAGTGGTATGCAACACTCCTTTTGGTTTTCCAGTTGATCCAGAAGTATACAAAATAAATAATGGGTCTTCTGCGTTCATTTCCTCAGGATCACACTTTGCACTCGCTTTCTTCATTAGATCATCAAAAGACAAATCTCTTTCGTTATCCCAATTAACTTGATTTCCAGTCCTTTTCACAACCAAACATTTCTTCACATTTGGACATTGAAGAAGTGCTTCATCAGCTATTTTTTTTAAAGGTATAATTTTACCACCTCTTACACCTTCATCTGCAGTAATTAAATAATCAGACTCACAATCATTTATTCTTGTTGCGATTGAGTCTGGTGAAAAACCTCCAAATATTATCGAGTGTATTGCCCCAATCCTAGCACATGCTAACATAACGTAAGCTAATTCGGGTATCATTGTAAGATAAATAGTAACCCTATCACCCTTTTCGACCCCAATACTTTTTAAAACATTTGCAGCTTTACAAACATTTTTGTGCAACTCTTTGTAGCTAATTTTTTTAGAAACAGAAGGGTCATCACCAACCCATATTATTGCAGTTTTATTCCCATTTTTTTTTAGATGCCTATCTATACAATTCTGTGAAGCATTTAGGGTACCATCATAATACCACTTAATTCTTACGTCTTCTTTGCTATACTTTACATCTTTTATTTTTGTATAAGGTTTTATCCAGGAAATTCTTTTACCCTCTTTTTTCCAAAACTTATCATTATCTTTTATTGATAAGTTATATTTACTTTTATACTTTGCTTTATTAACCAACGCTTGGTTGGACCATTTATCAGAAACTTTGATTACTAAGTTACCGTCGATATCTTTAGTCAAGTCTTGCTTTTTCAAACTTTTAATTTTTTTACTTTTTTTTCTTTTTTGTAAAACTTTCTTCCTTCTCCTTTTAAAAGTTTTCTTTTTTCTACTTCTTCTAGACACTAATTTCTCCTAGTTTTAGAGTGGATTTTACCCATGTTATAAATAATTTTCCAGCTTTTATAATCTATGGGCATAACCGAAAGCCTACTTTGTTTAATAAGCGGTAAATGGGAAATTTTCTTGTTTTTTTTAATCATTTTAAGTGATATTGGGTTTTTAAACTTTTCCACAAACCTAACCTGGACAGCCACAAATCTTCCAATTTCATCAGTTTTATCAGGAAAAGCAGTCTTAATGACTCTTACCACTCCAACAATTTCTTTTCCTATATTGGAATGATAAAAAAAAGATAAATCATCTTTTCTCATCTTTTTTAAATTGTTAGCTGCCTGGTAATTTCTCACTCCATCCCATGTTGCGCCTTCACTACCAGCTTTTTTTTGTTGATCAATTGACCAAACATCCGGTTCAGATTTTAATAACCAATAATTCATTAAAGTATTAGACCAGGACCTTTCATATACGGGGCTTCCGAGTCTAATGGCCACCTTGATTTAGCCTTAATCTCAAAATTATCTATTAATTTTTTTTTAAATCTTTTTATTCCAGCCCATGCAATCATAGCAGCATTGTCTCCACAAAATTCTAATTTTGGAAAAATAGGATAAAAGTTTCTCTTTTTTGATACTGAAATTAATTCTTTTTGAATAGAAGCATTGGCAGCCACTCCTCCTGCTATGACAAAAGCAGCATTTTGTTTTTTTGTGTTCTTTAAAAATTGATCCATTGCAACCTCGGTCTTTTTTGATAGAATTTTAATTACAGTTTCTTGAAAAGACGCAGCAAGATTATGTTTAAAGGTTTCATTTTGATTTATTTTTTTTGTTTCTCTCAAAACTGCAGTTTTAAGACCAGCAAAAGATAAATTACATCCTGCTTTGTTTATTATTGGCAATGGAAGTTTAAAGAAATTTTTATCACCTCTTTTTGCGTAGCTTTCAATTTCTTTTCCCCCAGGATAGCCAAGATTTAACATTTTTGCTGTTTTGTCAAAAGCTTCTCCTAGCGCATCGTCAATTGTTGTGCCAAGTTGTTTATACCTATTAACATCATGAACAATAAGATATTGTGAATGTCCACCTGATATTAAAAGCAGAAGATACGGAAAATTTAAATTGTTTTCTAGACCAGGACTTAGGGCGTGCCCCTCAAGATGGTTAACAGCTACAAAAGGCTTTTTTAAAATTCCTGCAATTGTTTTACCCATATTTAAACCTACGCTAAGGCAAACGATAAGACCTGGGCCTGCCGTAGCAGCCACTCCATCAATTTCATCAAAATTTAGCTTACTTTCTTTTAGTGCCTTGCTAACTATGAAATCTATATTTTCAACGTGTGATCGGGCTGCAATTTCTGGCACTACTCCACCAAACTTTTCGTGTTCTTTAGTCTGGCTTGAAACTATATTGGCTAAAACATTAGCTGTTCCTTGTTCATTTTCCCTTATAACTGCTGCGGCAGTTTCGTCACAACTAGTCTCTATGCCTAAAAAAGTAAGTTTTTTTTTCATAAGATATTTTAGTATAAATTATATATTTTAATTTATAAATGATTAATAGAATTATAATAGGCTCAAGGGGAAGCAAACTTTCAATTGCTTACACGGAAAAAGCAAAAAATCTTATAGTTAATTCAGACCAAAAGCTTAAAAATAAAATTTTATATAAAAAAATTAAAACTACTGGAGATAGATTAAACGAAAAGAAAATTTCTGAAATTGGTGGAAAAAATTTATTTTGTAAAGAAATAGAGGAAAAATTATTAAGCAAAGAGATAGATATAGCTATTCATTCATTAAAAGATCTGGACTCATACGAAACCGCTGGTCTAAAAATACAAGCATTCTTAAAAAGAAATGATCCCAGAGAGGCCTTAGTATCGGAAAAAAAATTTGAAAATCTTAATCAAACTTCAAGTGCAGTTATAGGATCAAGTTCTCGAAGAAGAGAACTTCAATTAAAATTATTAAATAATAAATTTAAAGTTAAAAATATACGTGGAAATGTAGATACTAGAATTAAAAAAATTGAAAGCGGTGAATATGATGGTGCAATATTAGCAATGGCTGGGCTAATATCGTTAAAATTAGAGGAGCATGTAAAAAAAATTTTCTCTACTAAAGAATTCTTACCAACTGCCGGGCAAGGAATTATAGCAGTTCAATGTAGAAGCGACGATGAAAAAATAAAATCTATTCTTAATAAAATTAACGATACAGAAACCGAAATCTGTGCTTTAGCTGAAAGAAGCTTTTTAAAAACAATTGGAGGAGATTGCGATACTGCTTTAGGATGTTTTGCTGAATTAAAAGATAAAACTATAATACTTAAAGTTCAACTTTTCTCAGATGACGGAAAAAAAGTTTTTAATCTTTCAAAAGATGGTAATTATAAAGAACCAACTCTACTGGGCAGGTTGTTAGGTGAAGAAATATTAAAAAAGGCAGGAGATAATTTTATAAAAAAAAGATGAATATTATTTTAACACGACCTTTAAATGACATAGAAAACCTAATGAGCGAGCTCTTTAGTCTTGGACATAAAATTATGCACATTCCAACTTTAAAGATTGTAAATGCAAGTTTAGATCCTATCAGCATTCACAACTATAAAGCTTTAATCTTCACAAGCTCAAATGCAGTAAGAAATATTAAAATCAAAGAAAAAAGAAAAAATATTAAATGTTTCTGTGTTGGATCAATTACTGAAAAAATCGCTAGGGCTAGTGGTTTTACAGAAACAATATCTGCAAGCGGAAACGTTAATGCTTTAAAAAATTTAATTATCAACTCCAAAGAGATTAAGAAAAACGATAAATTAGCTTACATTTGTGGAGATCAAATAACTCTAGAATTAGATAAAGAGCTTCTGACAGAGGGATTTAAAGTGAAAAAATTTATAAATTATTTTTCAGAAAAAATAACCTCAATAAATGAGTCAAATATTGAATTAATTAGAAAATATCCGCCAAACGTTATATTTGTTTATTCTTTAAGAAGCGCAGAGAGTTTTAACAGTATAGTAGCTAATTATTCTTTAGCTCCAATGATGACACAATCAGTAGTTATGTGTATAAGTAAAAAAATTGCAGATTTTTTTAACAAAGCTGGGTGGAAGAATAATAAGGTTTTTAACCCGGGTAACGAAATAATAGAATTAGAAAAAATTAAATGAACGTATTTGAAAACTTTAAAAATTTATTTGTTGAAATCTGGCAACAAGGGATAGCTGGAATTAATTTTACTCAAATAGGTATAGGTATAGTAATCTTTCTATTATTTCTTTTATTAAGAGGCTTGATTTCAAACTTTATTTTAAAAAGGTTACAAAAGTTCGTTGCTAAAACATCAAACAAATTTGACGATGCCTTTGTGAAAGCTGCTACTGGACCTGTAAAATTTCTTCCAATTGTTTTAGGAATATTTGTAGCGAGTTCTTATATGGAGTTTGATGGCAAAATGCTTACCTTTGTTGACAACATAAACCGTTCCTTAATAACCATTCTAATATTTTGGTTAATACATCAAATTGTTGAACCATTAACCTATCTGATAAGAAGGGTAGAGGAACTTCTATCTAAAGATTTGCTAAATTGGGTTGTAAAAGCAAACAAAATTTTAATTATCTTTTTTGGTTTTGCAGCTACACTAGACATATGGGGAATTAAGATTGCGCCTATTATAGCTGGATTAGGTTTATTTGGTGTTGCAGTTGCTTTAGGTGCCCAAGACTTATTTAAAAACTTAATTTCAGGAGTATTGGTTTTAGTAGAAAAAAGATTTAAAATTGGTGATTGGATATACGTAGAGGGTATTATCGAGGGAATTGTTGAAAGAATTGGCTTTAGATCAACAGTCATAAGAAAATTTGATAAATCAATCGCTACTATTCCCAATGCTTCATTTGCAGAAAACGCAGTTGTGAATATTAGCGAAACTACAAATTGGAGAATAAGTTGGATTATAACTTTACAGTATAATTCTACTATAGATCAGTTAAAAAATATTAGAAATCAAATTGAAAAATATATCGTAAACAGTGAAGATTTTAAAAAAGGAGACGACACTGAACACGCGGTACGAATTGATAAGTTTTCAGATAGTTCAATAGATCTTTACGTGAGATGTTTTACAGTTACTAATGAATGGATTGAATGGCTAAAAGTAAAAGAGAGATTAGCAGTAGAGGTCAAAAAGATTGTGGAGGGTAATGGAGCGTCATTCGCTTTTCCAAGCACCTCTATATATGTGGAGAAAAATTAATGAAATCAGCTTTAATTTTATTTGATAACATTATTACATTATACATATGGATTTTAATTATTAACGCTGTTCTAAGTTGGCTAGTTTCTTTTAATATTCTTAACACGGGAAACAGGTTTGTTTATGCTATTTTAGACGTATCATATAGACTTACTGCACCTCCTTTAAATTTTATAAGACGATACATGCCTAATCTGGGTTCGATTGATATTTCACCTGTTATTCTAATATTAGGTTTAATGTTTTTTAGAAATTTAGTTTTTGAATATTTGGCGCCTAGTTTATTTTAAATATGATTATTGACGGAAAAAAATTATCAGGAGAGTTGATTGAGGAAATTAAAAAAGAGGTTTTAAATTTAAAAAAAGATGGGAAACTAATTGGTCTTTCAGTAATATTAATTGGGGAATATCCACCAAGTCTAATCTATGTAAAGAATAAAGAGAAAAGAGCAAAAGAGGCAGGTATTAACTCAGAAATCATTAAGTATTCTGCTGATATTACTGAAAATGAGGTGCTAAGTAAGATAAAAGAACTTAATAAAAATAGAGAAGTTTCAGGCATTCTTGTACAATTGCCTTTACCCAATCACATAAATAAAGAAAAAATTATAAACGCTATCGACCCATTGAAAGATGTTGATGGTTTTCATCCTATAAATGTAGGCAACTTGGCTTCAGGCAACAGTTCAATTGTTCCCTGCACGCCTTTAGGATGTTTACATCTTATAAAAAGTGTAGAAACAAATTTAAGTGGGAAACATGCGGTAATTTTAGGAAGATCTAACTTAAACGGTAAACCGATGGCACAACTTTTGCTTAAAGAAAATTGTACTGTAACAATTGCCCATTCTAAAACTATAGACCTAAAATCTGAGTGTAAAAAAGCAGACATCCTAGTTGCGGCAGTAGGGGCAAAAGAATTAGTCAAGGGAGATTGGATAAAAAAAGGTGCAATAGTTATCGATGTAGGAATTAATAAAATTAATGACAAAATTGTTGGAGATGTTGAATTTAATGCCACTAAAGAATTAGCCAAAGCCATAACACCTGTGCCTGGGGGAGTGGGGCCAATGACTATAGCGTGTCTTTTAAAAAATACACTTGAGTGCTTCAAAAAAACAAATTTGTAATTTAGGTAAGTTTATATAACTTAATAAAATGAAGTTATTTCTAATATTAGGAAATCAATTATTTAACACAAAATATTTAAATAATTTTAAAGATCATATTTTTTTTATGGCTGAAGATTATGGTTTATGTTCTTTTGAAAAACACCATAAATTAAAGATTCTATTATTCTTATCATCAATGAGATCTTTTAGGGACGAGTTAAAATTTAAAAAATTTAATCTGATATATTATAATGTAAGTAAAGATTTTAAACTTAAATATGAAAAAAAAGTTGAAAAAATTATTAAAGAAAAAAAGATAAAAGAAATTTCTTTTTTTGAAATCGAAGATAAGTTTTTTGAAAAGAGAATTTTAACTTTATGTAAAAATAATTCTTTAAAGGTAAATCAAATTAAGTCACCCATGTTTCTCATAGATAGGAATGAGTTCAAAAATTACCTTTCAAAAAATAAACGACCTTTTATGGCTAACTTTTACAAAATTGTGAGAACAAAAATGAATTTATTAATGAATAAAGATGGGACGCCCAAAGGAAATAAATGGAGTTTTGATGAAGAAAATAGAAAAAAACTTCCTAAAATAATAAAAATTCCAGAAATTTCTAAAGCAAAGGAAACCAAAAATACCCTAGAGCTTAAAAAATTTATTAATTCCAATTTTAAAAATCATCCAGGTAATACTGATCAATTTTGGTTTCCAACTACAAGGCAAGACGCAAATATATGGTTGGACAAATTTTTAAAAGAAAGAATAAAATTATTTGGAGACTATGAAGATGCAGTGACCGATAAGTCTAATACTGTTTTTCATAGTGCTTTAAGTCCATTAATTAATATAGGTTTAATCACACCCGAGGAAATAATAGATAAGATTAAAAAAATTGAAAACAAAGTACCTATTAATTCTTTAGAGGGTTATATTAGGCAAATTATTGGTTGGAGAGAGTTTATGAGAGGAATTTATCAAAATTATGAAAATAGATTAGAAAAAACAAATTTCTTCAATCACAAAAGAAACATGAAAAATTCTTGGTACAATGGAACAACAGGGTTAGATCCTCTAGATCACGCGATAATAAATGCAAAGAATTATGGGTGGTCTCATCATATTGAAAGACTAATGATACTATCCAATATCATGAATCTTTGTGAGATAAACCCTAAGCAAGTTTATAAATGGTTCATGGAAATGTTTGTAGACTCCTCCGATTGGGTCATGGCTCCAAATGTTTACGGTATGGGTCTTTTTAGTGATGGAGGAATTTTTGCCACAAAACCTTATATTTGTGGTTCAAGTTATTTTTTGAAAATGATGCATTTTAAAAAAGGACCTTGGTGTGATGTGATGGATGGATTATATTGGAAATTTATTGATAGACATAAAAAGTTTTTTTTAAAAAATCCTAGACTTGCAATGATGGTTAGAATTTCAGAAAAAATGAATAAAGAGAGAAAATCTAGAATCTTTAAAGCCGCAAACAGCTTTATAAAGGAGAATACTAATGGTTAAAGTCTTTTTTAATAATTCTTGCAATATATGTAGGTCAGAAATTAATCACTATAAAAAATATTCTAACGATAATTTAGAATGGATTGATGTAACAAATAATCAAGAAGCTCAAAAACTAACCTCAAAATCTTATAAAGAACTTTTAAGAAGAATGCATGTTATCAAAGATGGAAAAATAATTGATGGAGCAGAATCCTTCTTAATCATTTGGAAAAACATACCTAAATATAATTTTTTATATAAAATTTTTAAAATTAAACCTTTGTTTTTTTTATTAAATATATTTTACGAGATAGCAGCTTATTTTTTATTTATTAAAAACAAGCATCTTCTCAAGTGATAAAAAAATCTAATTTACCTAAAAAAATCTGTTTAATATGTAACAGATCTTTTTCATGGCGAAAAAAATGGCGTTTAAATTGGAAGGCAGTAAAATATTGCTCTCAAAAGTGTGCTGGAGTAAAAAAAACGCAAAAATGAAGATCTTACTTTACTTTATAATTATTTTTAATCTTTATAATACGAGCCTTATCGCTTCTGATGAAATAATAAATAAACTTAAAGAAGGTAAAAAAATAGTATTTATTAGACACGCAATAGCTCCAGGGGGAGGAGATCCTCCAAATTTTGACTTATATAATTGCAATACACAAAGAAATTTAAGCAAAAAAGGAGTACAACAATCTAAGAACCTTGGATATTTTTTTGTTAAAAATAAAATATTAATTGATAAAGTTTTAAGCAGTGAGTGGTGTAGATGCAAAGATACCGCTAAATTTGCCTTCAAAGAATTTGAAACATTTGATGGCTTAAATTCTTTTTTTTCTGAAAAATTTAGAAAAAACAAAAAAAATCAGATCAGTAAATTAATTAAATACATAGAAAATTGGGACGGAAAAGGAAATTTGATTTTAGTTACCCATTATGTTGTAATTTTAGAAATGTTAGACAAAACTGTTACTTCTGGTGAGATTGTTGTTGTAGATAAAAATTTAAATTATTTAGGAAGTATAAACAAATATTAAAAAAAAGTAGGTTTGTCACAGATTACTTTATTAGATATTATTGTATTATAATTTATGTGCCCAGTTTGTTGGATATCAGGATTCATAGCCGCTTTATTTGGCGGATCCTTAATAGCTGTAGTTAATCATCCTATTTCTTGGATTTTAAGTTTAATGCTAATTTCATATGGAGTATATAAATTTTATGAAGCCAAACAAAGAGGAAAAAAAATGTCTTTTGACACAAAGAGTAAAAATAAAAAAACAATATTTAGATTTGTTCAGGGAGTAGTAGTTGGGTCTTTTGTAACAATTATAGTCTTTTACAGCTTAACTTATAAAGAGCACGAAAGAATGCACGATCTTTTAGAAAAACACGGTATTGAGAAGCACGAACATTAGTTGATTTTTAACTTAGATAATATTTTTGGGATGTTTGATTTAAAATTAAAAAATCCTTTGTTGGAAAATTGCCAACTAAATTCATCCTCCTCTCTTGTCAGAAAATTATAACTAAGTGATTTTTTTTTTTTAATATTCCTCAAAAAAGACAAATTTTCACCAATCGATGGATAAATTATATCAAAAGCTTTTATAGTATCAGTCAAATCTTTAAATTTATCTTCTTCAATAACTTTTATCTTTTGATATCTTTTTGCCTGATCAATAATTAACGCTTTTTTATAATTCAAAACTTTATCATCAATTTTAATCTGACGGTTTTCATTAGTAAGTAAAATACAATAAACCTCTTTATATGTTTGTAAATTTAAAGTTTCTATATTTAGGTCATTTTCAAACAAAATGAGAACTTCATTTTTTTTTTCACTTTTTTCTATTTCTAATGGTTTAGCCTTATATTCTCTATCATCTATTATTGGAGAAGCATTTTCATTCAGATTGATGTTTTGATATTTATTATTAGTAAACTTTTTAATGTTCCATGATTGTGCAACATATTGTTTTCCTCTGGTTTGAAGACCAGCAACCCACCTCCAACTTAAAGTATTTGATGCTGCATCACCATCAAACAAATACCTCATAAAAAATTCAGCACCTTTTTGCCATGGTAAATGTAAAGTAAAAATCCAAATACTAGCGAACCACATTCTGGTATGATTGTGCAAATAATTGCTTTCTTTAAGTTCTTTTACCCAATCATTGAAACAATCAATTTGAGTTTTCCCATTTATTGCATTTTTATAATTCTTATCTTCTTCAATATTATTCAAATCTTCCAAAAAATCTGACCAAACATTTGGTCTAAGTTCTAGCCACCCCTTCCAATAAACTCTCCAAAAAATTTCTTGAATATATTTTTCTACTTTTTCAACAGGGTATTTTGACAAAACTTTCTTAGCTGTTTCATATTCAGTAATTAAGCGATGCGATATATAAGGAGATAAACCAGAAACATTATCTCTATTTTTTACTCCAAAATCGAAATTTCTTTTTGAAGTATAATTCAAAATATTTTTCTCGACAAAATTATTAAGCTTACCTAACGCGCCAGATCTTGTAGTTTCAAAATACATTAATTTTCGTCGTCTTCCTCTCTCCATCCATCGATAAATAATTTCCAACAAGCCCAAGTTACACAAGGTATACCTACACAAAATCCCAATAGAACTCCATTGTGTCTACCTAAATGTATTGAGCCGAAGTGCGCACTTAAAATCGGAGGCAAAATTAATACAGAGGCAACTATTATATATCTAAAAATAAATGGAGGTCTTTTCAAATTGAAATTCCTTAAAAATAAATACTTTAACCTATATTGGATCTTCCACCGTCAACTCCTATGATTTGACCAGTAATCCATGAACTTTCATCAGAGAGTAAAAAATTTGCTAAGGCCGCTGAGTCCAAACCTTCTCCCAATCTTTTCATTGGATGTTGTTTTGCGATAGCCTCTAAGATTTTTGGATTCTTTAACATTTTAGAGGACATTTTCGATTTACTTAAACTCGGAGCAATACAATTTACTCTTACATTAGGTGCCAATTCAGAAGCAAGTGAAACAGTAAGCCCTTCTAAAGAAGCTTTCACTGGAGATATGATGCTATGATTAGGGAAGCCTTGTTTAACAGCAATCGTAGAAAATAGTACTATAGAAGACTTATTCTTTTTTAAATTGTCTTGAAATTTTTTTATTATTTCTACTATAGGAAACAGATTTAGGTTGAAACTGTTAATATAATCTTTTTTAGATATCAGGTTAATTGGTTTTAAGTCTATAGAGCCAACACAATATGCTATTCCAGATATATCGACATCACCTAAATCTTTCTCAACTTTCTCCAAATAATCTTCCTGCAAAACATCTGCAACAGTGTAACTAAATCCAGTTTCTTGATTTAGACTTTCAACTTCATCTTTATTTTTAGCAATTAAATGAGCTTCTAAATTTTTCTTTTTTATCAATTTTGTAAGTGAACTTCCTACCGCCCCTGTTGCCCCAACTATCACAAATTTTTTTTTCATATCAAAAACAACTTTTAGATATCGTTCGTTTTTTTGTCGTCTATTTTAAGAAACTTACTATTTCTAAGTCTTATAATCACTGTTGCAATCGCTACTATTAATATTGCAGACGAAATATAAACTAGGTTTGATGGGTCATCATTTTTATCTTGAAGAATTATATATCTTGCTAGGGCTGTAATAGCTATAACCATAGGATATGAAATTCTAACCGATCTTGTCTCCCAATATGATCTGACTAATCCTATTACTTCAATATATATAAACATTAATAATAAATCTGCTAGCTCAATACTTCTTTCAAGGTACATATCTTTAATTTCTAAAAGAAAGGCTATTACAGTGGCAACCAAAACAAACATTACTGCTGTTAATTGTATATTTCTTATTGTTGAATTCATTTTTGTTTCTATTTTTTTAAATTTATAGCATGAAAATTTATAAATTTTTCAACTTTTTTTTTATTAAACGATTTATTTTCTTCAAAAGAAACTTTTTTCATTGAGTAAGCTTTATTTTTAGTTTGCCTAGATAAAATTATCATATTTCCCTTATAAATTTTTAGGACAACTTGTCCTGTAACCAATTTTCTATTTTTATCAACAATTTTTTGTAGCTTAAATCTTCTCTTTGAAAACCAATAACCATTATAGACTAGTTCCGCATACTCAGGCATTATTCTATCTTTCAAATGCATTGTTTTTTTGTCTAATGTTACCGATTCCATTGCCCTATGTGCAAAATATAAAATTGTTCCTCCTGGAGTTTCGTATACCCCTCTGGATTTTATTCCTAAAAATCTATTTTCAACCAGATCTACTCTGCCAACTCCATTTTTTCCACCTATTAAATTTAACTTTTCTAAAAGTTTTTCAGGTTTTAGTTTTTTATTATTAACTGATATTGCATCACCATTTTTAAAGCCAATTTTTACTATTGAAGCAGTGTTAGGAGTTCTTTCTAATGGCTTAGTTTTTTGAAAAATAAATTCTGGTGCTGAATTTTTAGGATTTTCCAAAACCTTTCCTTCCGTTGAGGTGTGAAAAATATTATCATCTACTGAAAATGGTGGTGCACCCTTCTTATCTTTTGGAATAGGAATTTTATTTTTTTTTGCATACTTAATAAGGTCCGATCTTGACTCAAGTTTCCACTCCCTCCATGGCGCGATTACTTTAATTTTTTTTCCAAAATACGAGTATGCTAATTCAAATCTTACTTGGTCGTTACCTTTCCCAGTTGCACCGTGTGAAACCGCGAATGCATTTATTTTTTTAGCGATTAAAACCTGTCTTTTACCAATTAGCGGTCTTGCTATCGAAGTACCCAAGTAATACATTCCTTCATATAAAGCATGAGCTCTTATCATGGGAAAAACATAATCTTTTACAAATATATTTTTTAAATCCTCAATTATAATTTTTTTTACACCTAGTCTTTTTGCGTTCTTAATTATTTTCTTTTTATTCATAATCTGACCAATATCCGCTGTATAAGCTACTACTTCAGAGTCGTAGTTTTCTTGAAGCCACCTTAAAATTATTGATGTGTCTAGGCCGCCAGAGTAAGCAAGAACAATTTTTTTCATTAGTTACAAGTTTTTTTTGCTGTATTGTAAGCTTTTGTAAATCCCATCATAGAATAATGGTCGGTAGTCTGTGTTCCATTTGTTGCGTTTGAAATTATCATTAAGTTTGTAGCTCTCTTCATTAATTTAATTAATTTTTTTTCTTCTCTTTCATCTAAAAGCCATGCAAAATTATTTTGTGAAAAAAAGGAAAAATTATTTCTTCCTGATTTTGCTGTAACGGATGAAGTTTTATATGGATGACCGCTTGTTACACTTACCTCATCTGTAACGCTTTCCTTTGGTCTAAATGATACAAAAATTCTCGACCCATCTCTTTTGAATGATGATGGGGATCTTTTAACAGGTTTTGTTTGGGCAAAACAAACCTTTCCAGTATCAGTTTCTAAACTGAAACTTTCCCAGTTTTTGTATTTACCTGTTGATTTTGGTTCATTAGCAAAAGAATGAGATGTAAATAAATAAAATATAAGAGAGAATATAAAAGTTTTTATCTTCATGAATACTTTTTTATACTAAAAAAAATGTAATTCAATGCTTAGTATTAAGGTGCAGGATTTGGATTATTATTGTGAATTAAATTGATTTTATCAATTGTTTCTTGATTAAGGTCGATATTAATGCTTTCAACATTTTCTTTAAGTTGTTCCATTGTAGTTGCACCAATAATATTACTAGTAACAAAGGGTCTTGAATTAACAAATGCTTGAGCAAGTTGTACCATAGTAATCTTATTTTCTTTTGCTAAACTAAAATATTCCTCGTATGCTTTCATTGCTATTGGATTAATCATTCTCTCCCAGCCTTTAAATAAAGTCATCCTTGAGTTTTTTGGCATAAGACCGTTTCTATATTTTCCTGACAAAGCTCCAGCGGCAAGAGGGTAATAAACTAGAAGACCACATTTTTCTCTAATTGAAATTTCTGACATACCAACCTCGTAAGTTCTATTCACCAAACTATAAGGATTCTGGACCGACATCATTCTTGGTAAATTTTTATTTTTAGAAAGTTCTAAATATTTTGATAATCCATATGGCGTTTCGTTTGACATGCCAATGTATCTAATTTTACCTTTTTTAATAAACTTATCTAGTGCCTGTAAAATATTTTCAAAATTATTCCATTCGCCCTCATTTTTATTAACAGAAAACTCTCGTCTACCAAAACAGTTTGTTGATCTTTCAGGCCAATGTAATTGATATAAATCTATATAGTCCGTTTTTAATCTTTTTAAACTTCCATCGATAGCTTCACCAATTTTTTTTTCACTAAAATTATTCCCTCCTCCTCGGATCCAATTGCATCCAGGACCAGCTACTTTTGAAGCTAAAATAATCTTTTCTCTATTTTTTCTTTTTTCAAACCAATTGCCAATAATTATTTCTGTTTTACCATAGGATTCTGGTGTAGGTGGAACTGAATAAAGTTCTGCCGTATCAAAAAAATTTATGCCCTTATCGACAGAATAGTCCATTTGTTCAAAAGCATCTTTTTCTGTATTTTGTGTCCCCCATGTCATAGTTCCAAGACATATCAAACTTACCTTTAAATCAGTGTTTCCAAGTTTTTTAAATTTCATAAAATGTAATTTTTGATGTTTTTTTAAAGGAATTATTGCCTATTGAAAAGTTAATAAAAATTCTTATATTGTATTCATGGAATTTAACAAACAAACTTCAACAATAAAATCTTCAGCTTCAGCAGCTATAATTGACCAGGGTCTCAGATCTTACATGCTGAAAGTTTACAACTATATGGCTTCAGGAGTGCTACTTACAGGTTTCATTGCATTAATTTTATTTAAAATGTCTGTTGTCACCGGACCTGCTGGAGAAATTCTTGGATTAACTAATTTAGGTAATACAATTTACAACTCAGGATTTGCATGGGTATTAATGTTAGCTCCCTTGGGAGTAGTTCTTTATATGAGTTTTGGAATTGCAAAAATGAGTGCTTCAAAGGCTCAGACAGTTTTTTGGATTTTTGCTGCACTAATGGGTGCATCTTTATCATCAATATTTTTAGCATATACAGGAACAAGTATAACTAGAGTATTTTTTATAACAGCGGGAACATTCGGCGCTATGAGCATCTATGGTTACACTACAAAAAAAGATCTAACTAAGCTTGGATCTTTTTTAATTATGGGTTTATTTGGGATTATAATTGCCTCAATTGTAAATATTTTTTTAAAATCATCAATGATGTATTTTGTTATATCAATAATTGGAGTTTTAGTTTTTGTAGGATTAACAGCTTATGATACTCAAAAGATTAAAAACATGTATCT
This sequence comes from uncultured Pelagibacteraceae bacterium, assembly GCA_902581775.1. Lineage (GTDB taxonomy): Bacteria > Pseudomonadota > Alphaproteobacteria > Pelagibacterales > Pelagibacteraceae > Pelagilacustribacter. Next base: position 36,018 of record CACHPJ010000008.1, read on the forward strand.
TTCCAGTGATAGTGGAGAAGTCATAGGAAAAAAAGCTGTTATGGGCGCTTTAACATTATACCTAGATTTCATAAACCTTTTCATAATGCTTTTAAGACTCTTCGGTCAAAGAAGATAATTACTCAACTATTTTCAGATTACCCCAACTAGTTTTTCTAATTAATCTTTTTAAGTTTTCAGATTTTTTTATAATTTTACCATTCTTATCTTTAATAATAAATTTTTCGTTATAAGATTTTGGATTTAAGTTTTTGGATATTCTAAATATTGGTCTATCCGAGGCTACTTTATAAATATCAAATGATATCTCCTTTTTATCTGAAGTTAAGCTGTAGTCTTTCCAAGTCCCATTCGAAACCATTTGAGAATATAAATTAAAAATAATTTGTAATTCCTGTTTCACGAAAAATCTCTCTCTTTCCTCATTTTTAAAATTTTTATTAATTATTAATTTAAATTTTTTCATATCTTATGTTTATTTATTAAAGGTAATTGACAAGCCGTAAATACAAAAGTAAATATTAAAATTCCCCAAACTTTAAAATTAACCCAAAAGTATTCTGTTTGCGTTCTCCACACAAGTTCATTTATTATGGCAAGAAATATAAAGAATAAAATCCAACGATTATTTAATTTATTCCAACCTGTTTCGTCAATTAAAAATGCAGATTTAAAAATCACTTTTAAGAAATTTTTATTAAATAATTTTCCAAAAGCTAAGATAATTGCGAACAGGATATTAATAATTGTTGGTTTTATGTATAAAAAAACCGGGTTATCAAAATACAAAGTTAAACCTCCAAAAATAGATACTAAACTTGCTCCCAATAAGGGTATAATCGCAATTTTCTTCTCAATTACATAAACAATTAATATTGCAACTAAAGTTGAAATGATAAGGGGTGGGATAGCTATCCTTAGGTCATTTCCACCTCGGTAATAAACAGTAAAAAAAATTAATAAAGGACCAAAATCAGTAATAAATTTAATTAAAGATTTATTCACAGATATTTATTAGCATAAATTTTTGAGTAGATAAATTTATATATTGCATTTTGTAAAAAAATTATTATCTTTTACATGTGAGTACAAATAATGCAAAATTTTCTATTGGAGAAGTAGTTAAACATAGGCACTTTGATTTTAGAGGTGTGATCTACGATGTAGATTTTGAATTTAATAATTCTGAAGAATGGTATCAATCGATACCTAAGAATGTTAGACCCCGAAAAGACCAACCATTTTATCATTTGTTGGCTGAGAGCAATGAAGTTACTTACGAAGCATATGTTTCAGAACAAAATTTACTAATTGACCAATCAGGAAAACCAGTCAAACATCCTTTGGTTAATGAAATATTTCATGGAAAAAAAGGTTTAACCTACATAAAACCATCCAATTAACTGCCACAAAAATAACATTATTGGTTCAAATCTCTGCCAAATAAATCAATTAATTATAATTATACCTAATTGGGAATTCATCAGTACTTCTTCAACTCCCTCTGCAATTCTCAATTAGGCAAAATATCAACTTCACTAAAATCCAAGTTTATTGTAATTAATAGTATGTTTCATTATTTTTCATTTACTAGTGTTTTTAAAATAATCGAAAAATTAATTAATTTCATTAATTCTATTTTTTTTATTATTTTGACGATAGGGTTAACCTTTGCATTAGTATTATCTCCCCCAGATTACTTGCAAGGAGAAACTGTGAGAATAATGTATATACATGTTCCATCGGCCTGGATAGCTTTAGGATGTTATTCAGCTATATTTTTTTTAACAATACTTCATTATATTTTTAAAATTAAAAATTTTTTTATAATCAGCAAAAGCATTGCTCCAATCGGATTATTATTTACATGTTTAGCAATAATAACCGGCTCAATATGGGGCAAGCCAACCTGGGGAACCTGGTGGGCATGGGATGCAAGACTTACCTCAATGATAATCTTAATGTGTTTTTACATACTTTACATCATTTCTATTAAATTTATTAAAATCGATTCTCTAAAAGATAAAATTTCTACTTTTCTAATACTATTAGGAGCTATAAATATTCCTATTATAAAATACTCGGTGGACTGGTGGAACACTTTGCATCAACCTGCTAGTATAAATATCACTGGCACAAACACTATTCACTCATCCATGATCGTCCCATTAGCATTGATGTTATTAGTTTTATTGATCTATTGTGCGCTAATTTTTCTAATGAAATATAAAACAGAAATCATTAAGATAAAGAAAAAAAACTTATTTAATTATGATTAAAAACATATTTTTAACTAACACAGAATCAATTTTTGTTTTGGCATCCTTTTTAATTGTTTTTGTAGCATGTTTTATTTTTTATAAAAAAACACTAAAAACTTTAAAGAAATACGAGAATGAATTTTCTAAAGAAGTTAGTAAACTTCCTAAGACACGAAGACAGAGTGTGTTAAGAAAATCAAAAATTATTAACCATATTTTAGTTTCAACTAAAAAATCAATTTAAAGCATTATTTAATGCTAACAAAAAAAGTTAAAAATAGAATTGTATTTTTATCTTTAATCATTTTGACTCTTTTAATCTCGTCAATTTTTATATTTAAAGTACTTCAAAAAAATTTACTTTATTTTCTTACCCCAACTGAAATTTTAAATATTCAAGACACTAGAATAAATGAAGTTTATAGAATTGGTGGAATGGTCAAAAAAAATTCTATAACAGCTAATAAAGATGAAATAAAATTTATAGTAACGGACTTTAATAATGAAATTCTGGTGACTTACAAGGGATCAATTCCAAATTTATTTGCTGAAGGAAAGGGAGTAGTTGTAGAAGGCAAGCTCAAAGATAAAAAATTTATTATTGCTAAAAAGATTCTTGCTAAACACGATGAAAATTACATGCCGCCAGAGCTTGAAACTATTATGAAAGATGCTAAGTAACACCGGAAATATATTAATTTTTTTTACTTTAATAACGTGTTTGCTAATTATTTTTAAATCAGCAAAAACTGTCTTAAAGCCATCAAAATTATTACCAAAAGAAATTTATCAAATTTCTTTATTACAATCTACTTTTTCATTAATGAGCTTTTTTGTTTTAGTCCTAGGATTTGTCTATTCAGATTTTTCTTTAATAACGGTATTTCAAAATTCACACACAACCAAACCTTTAATTTACAAAATATCTGGCTCATGGGGAAATCACGAGGGCAGTCTTTTGTTGTGGATTAATGTACTGGCAATTTTCTCTTATTTATTTTTAATATATAGTAAAAATTTTGATCACAAATTTAGAGCAGGCACATTATTAACTCAGAATCTTTTGTTAACAGGCTTTCTGATATTTTTATTATTTAACTCAAATCCATTTAGCCATATTTATCCGATACCGAGTGAGGGATTAGGATTAAATCCAATTTTACAAGACCCTGCTTTAGCCATTCATCCACCTCTTCTTTATATAGGATTTGTTGGATCCTC
>CACHPJ010000009.1 GCA_902581775.1 uncultured Pelagibacteraceae bacterium
TTGCGAACACAGCCCCTAAAGATAGTACATAATGAAAATGTGCAACTACATAATAAGTATCATGAAGAGCAGTATCAACACCTGCGTTAGCTAAGACAACTCCTGTTACTCCTCCAAGAGTAAATAGAACAATGAATCCAATGGCCCAAAGCATTGGAGTTTTAAAACTAATAGAGCCACCCCACATTGTTGCTACCCAAGAAAAAACTTTTATGCCAGTTGGTACCGCAATAATCATTGTAGCTGCTAAAAAGTATGCTTTCGTGTCAGTGTCTAGACCAACAGTGTACATATGGTGTGCCCAAACAACAAAACCTACTACTCCAATAGCAACCATTGCATATGCCATTCCGAGATATCCAAAAATTGGTTTTTTTGAAAAAGTTGAAACAATATGGCTTATCATTCCGAAACCAGGTAAAATTAAGATATAGACTTCTGGGTGACCGAAAAACCAAAACAAATGCTGAAATAAAACTGGATCGCCACCAGTTTGTGCTTCAAAAAAAGCTGTTCCAAAATTTCTATCAGTTAATAACATTGTGATAGCTCCAGCTAAAACTGGTAGAGATAAAAGTAATAAAAACGCGGTTACAAGTATTGACCAAGCAAATAATGGCATCTTATGAAGCGTCATACCCGGCGTTCTCATATTCAAAATAGTTGTTATAAAATTAATTGCTCCAAGTATTGATGAAGCTCCAGCAATATGTAAGCTTAAAATTGCTAAATCCATAGCTGGCCCGGGTTGTCCTGTTTTAGAGGACAAAGGAGGATAGATTGTCCATCCACCTCCGACTCCAGATTGTCCTGGTGGACCATCGACAAAAATTGAAGCCAATAATAATATTAAAGAAACAGGCAACAACCAAAATGAAATATTGTTCATTCTTGGAAAAGCCATATCAGGGGCGCCTATCATAATCGGGACAAACCAATTTCCAAATCCACCAATCATAGCCGGCATTACCATAAAAAAGATCATTATCAATCCATGTCCAGTGACCAAAACATTATACAAATGGTGATTTCCTCCAAGGATACCGTCACCTGGATGCATAAGTTCCATTCTCATTAAAACTGAAAAAATTGATCCAATTAATCCTGCAATAATTGCAAAGATCAGATACATTGTTCCAATGTCTTTATGGTTTGTGGAATAGGCCCACCTCCTCCATCCGTAAGGGGTGTGGTGGTGAGAGCCAGCTGTAACCGATGACATTATTTTCTCTCCTCTAAGATTTTTTTAACTAGTTTCATATTTTTATTATTATTGTCTTTAGCAAATTTTTGTTTAGCTTCGATTAACCATTTTTCATATTCTTCTTGAGATACTACATTAACTGTGATTGGCATAAAAGCATGTTTAATACCGCATAACTCAGAGCATTGACCATAAAATGTTCCAGTCCTATCAGCTTTAAACCAAGTTTCATTTATTCGACCTGGGACTGCATCACGCTTCACTCCAAAAGATGGTAGCGCCCAAGCATGAAGAACATCGTTCGCTGTAATTAAAACTTTAACAACTTTATCTACTGGTACGAAAATTTCATTATCAACAGTAAGTAGTCTTGGTTGCCCTGGTAGAAGATCTTTCTCCTCAATCATGTATGACTCAAATATTATATTTTCATCAGGATATTCATAACCCCAATACCATTGATAACCTATTGCTTTAATAGTTACATCTGCAGGAGGAATTTCATCTTGAGAATACAAAACTTTAAATGAGGGTACAGCCATAACAATTAAAATTAAACAGGGAACTAGTGTCCAAGCTATCTCAATGAGTGTATTGTGACTTGTTTTTGAAGCGATAGGATTTCTAGAGGATCTAAATCGTATACACGCATAAATTACCAGGAATAAAACAAACGCAGTGATGGCAGTTATTATTGGTAGTAACATGTAATCATGAAACCATACTATATCTTCCATACTCTTTGATGCAGCTTTTTGAAAACCAAGTTGCCAATCTTTTGGTTGCTCAGCCCAAAGACTTGATGGAAATAACAAAATTATTATAGCAGCTAACTTATTCATACTTTGTATATACAGCTTTTTTATATTTTAACAAATTCAATAAATGCGACAATTAATGATTATTCGATATAAAATTGACTAATGAAATAGCGGTTATTACGGCAGTGTCTGATCGTAAAATATTTTTAGATAATGAAAAGGAAACTACGTTAGGTTTAGACAAAATAATTCCAGCCTCTTTGGGTGAAAAATCACCCTCGGGACCAATTAAAATACAAAAAGTTTTATTTTTGCTTAAGTCAGATGATTTTAAAATATTTTTTGAATTAATATTTGCAAATAATAGTTGTTTTTTTTCATCGAAGCTTTGAATAAAATTTTCGAGTTTCACTATCTTTTCGATAGATGGTGGTAACATTTGATTTGATTGTTCAGTTGCTTCAATTACAATTTTATTTGCCCTTTGATAATTTAAATCTTTTATCTCCGTTCTTTCAGATACAATTGGAAAAATTTTATTTACACCTAATTCAGTTGCTTTTTGCAAAATTAATTCTAACGAATTTTTTTTCACCAAACATATTCCTAGTTCTATGTTATTTTTTTCTATTGGTTCTTTTACTTTTTTTAAAAATTTTACTTCTACCCGCTCTTTATTTAAAAAGATAATTTCACTTAACCACTCTCCATCTTTATTAAAAAAACTAATATTAGATCCTCTTTTTAATCTCATCACATTTGTAATATAATGAGTATGTTCTTTGGATAATAAAGAAGACGAATTTTCAACTATACTATTTTGGTGATATAATCTAATAATACTCATTAGTTTATTTATATACTATTATAAAATTAGATTAATTAATAAAAGGAATTTAATATGAAAAAAGGAAAAAGAGCAGGTAATAACCCAATTGGAGTTGATGTAGTTGAAGGTAAGTCTTATTTTTGGTGTACTTGTGGTAATAGTAAAAAACAACCATTTTGTGATGGTTCACATAAAGATACGGATTTTAGTTCATTAGTCTTTAAAGCTGATCAATCCAAAAAAATATTTTTCTGCATTTGCAAACAAACTAATGATCCACCTTATTGTGATGGATCACATAACAAATAGGAGTAATTAAAATGAAAAAACTAGATGAAATAATTAACAGCACTTTGGATAAAATAAATTTTTTAGCACCATGGTTGATTAGATTGGGGTTAGGAGTTGCCTTTTCAATACATGGTTACGGTAAGTTTCCTTTGCCTCCAGAGGGTCTGTCAGATTTTCTAGGTCCAGGTCTTGCATCGTTTGTGGCAATCTCAGAATTAGGAGCGGGAATTGTTCTTATTATTGGAGGCTTTATTAAAAAACCTTTGGGTAATTTAGTTACAAGGTTTGCTGGAATGACAATTGTAATAATAATGATAAATGTTTTTTCAATTGCTCATAGAGATTGGTTCATAACAACCAAATTATTTACAAGTGAACAAATATTTCTTTTTTTAATTGGATTATACTTTTTAATAAAAGGAAATCGATAAACTATTTAAAATGAAAAGCACAAAAGCTTTTGTATTTGATGCATATGGCACTTTATTTGATGTAAATTCTGCTGCTGAAAAATGCAAAGATAAAATTGGGTTAAAGTGGGAAGAATTTGCAAATTTTTGGCGAATAACTCAGCTTGAGTACACGTGGCTAAGAAGTCTTATGAAGAGACATAAAGATTTTTGGAAAATCACTGAAGATAGCTTGGAAAAATCTATGCAAGTCTTCAAAATAGATCCGAAAATGAAAGGTGAACTTTTAAATCTCTATAAAATTTTATCAACCTATCCTGAAGCAAAAAATGTTTTAAGTAATTTAAAAAAAAAGGGCTTTAAACTTGCAATACTTTCAAATGGCACGCCAGACCTTTTGAATGAATTAGTAAAAAGTAATAATTTAGTTGGTATTTTCGATGACTTATTTTCAATTGAAGAAGTTAAAATTTATAAACCTGATTCTAGAGTTTATGAATTACCGGTAAAAAAATATAATATCAAGCCTGATGATGTAACGTTTTTAAGTGCAAATACTTGGGATGTTTCCGGTGGTGGTAATTATGGCTATCAAGCTGTTTGGGTAAATAGAAATCATGCTACTTTTGATTACTTAGATTTTAAGCCTAAATATGAAGTAAACAATTTAACGCAGTTACTAAAATTAATTTAAAAGTTAATATTAGAAATGAAACAAATAGAAGTAAAAAAAATTGTTAAAGCCATAAATGCATCTGATGGAGCTGGGGTCAAACTAAAAAGAAGTATTGGAACACCGGAAGCTGATTATATTGATCCATTTTTAATGCTTGATGAATTTGGTTCTGATAATAAAGATGATTATGTTGCCGGATTTCCTCCCCATCCTCATAGAGGTATTGAAACAGTAACTTATATGTTGAATGGTCAATTTGAGCATGAAGATAGTACCGGATCAAAAGGTAAAATGGAACCGGGCGATGTTCAGTGGATGAAAACTGGCAGAGGCATAATACACTCTGAGATGCCAGCTATGACAGGAGGTAAATTGTTGGGTTTTCAGCTTTGGATTAACATGCCAGCAAAATTAAAAAAAAATAAACCTGAATATCTATACATAAAAAGTGCTGAGCTTGGTGTTCATAAAGATAGTGAAAAGACAATAAAGATAATAGCCGGTAAGTTTGAAAAAACTGAAGGTCCTCAATCAAACCATAACGTCGAACCAATATATTTTCATATTGATTTGAATGAAGGCAAAGAATTCAAATTTGAAGTACCTGGGGGACATAATTCTTTTATTTATATTCTTAAAGGAGAGTTAAAAATTGGTGAAAAAGAACACGATAAAACAACTAACTCTGATTTAATCTTACTTGAGAGGGGAAATAAAGTTTGTGTAAAAGCAAATAAAAAGACAGAATTTCTTTTTATCTCAGGAAAACCTATAGGGGAACCAATAGCAAGAGGCGGTCCATTTGTAATGAATACAAAGGCAGAAATACTAGAAGCAATTCAAGATTATAATAACGGAACATTTGCTAAATATTAAAAGTTCAAGTACGTTCTCATAAAAAATGCCAAAATCTATAATTATAAAAAAAAATGGTGGTCCGGAAGTTTTTGAGCTTGAAGAGGTTCAAGTTGGAACTCCGAAATCAAATGAAATTAAAGTTACAAATCATGCAATAGGATTAAATTATATTGATACTTATCATAGATCTGGTTTATATCCTCTTCCATTGCCTAGTGGTATTGGTTTAGAAGCTGCTGGGAAAGTTGAGGAAGTTGGTTCAGATGTCAAAGACTTTAATATAGGAGATAACATAGCTTATGCCTCTATGCCTATTGGAGCTTATTCACAGCAAAGAATTATTCCTGCTAAAGTAGCAGTCAAAGTTCCTGAAGGTATTTCTCATAAATTAGCTGCAACTTTAATGACTAAAGGACTAACTACGAATTACTTAATTTGTAAAACTTATGTTTTAAAAGCTGGGGATACAGTATTATTTCATGCTGCGGCTGGAGGGGTTGGACAAATATTTGCACAGTGGGCTAATAGTATTGGGGCAAAAGTAATCGGGACCGTAGGTTCAGATGAAAAAATTAAAATTGCTAAAGAAAATGGTTATTTCCATGTCATTAATTATACAAAGGATGATTTTGCGAAAGAAGTTATGAAAATTACTAATAATGAAGGAGTGCCTGCAGTTTTTGATGGTGTTGGCAAAGAAACTTTTCAAGGTTCTATTTCATGTCTTAAACCTAGAGGAATGATGGTAAGTTTCGGAAACGCATCAGGACCTCTCAATCCGGTAAATGTATCTAAAGATATCCAGTCAAAAAGTCTTTACTTAACCCGCCCAACTATTGCTCACTATTTTACTAATAGAGAAGAATTACAAGCTGGAGCAGATGCTATTTTTGAGAAAATAAAATTCGGCAAAATTAAAATAAAAATTTCTAAAGAGTATAAACTTTCAGATGCGAAGCAAGCTCACGAAGATTTAGAATCAAGGAAACTAACCGGTCCTGCTATCCTTATTCCTTGATGGATAAAAAAATTATATCTCCATGTATAAGTATATGTAAAACAGATCCAGTTACAGGCTATTGTTATGGGTGTGCGAGGACTGATCAAGAAAAAACAATTTGGAAAAATGAAAAAACAAAAAATGAGTGGAAAAAACGAAATTTAGAAAACATTTTAAAAAGAATGAAAGGCTGGCAGTTAGATACATTTAAAGAGTCTTACAATTATAAGATTAAACAAGGAATATCTTTATTTAAAAAAAAGAATTTAGAAAAAGTGGATTAAAAATCTTTTTTCATTGATTCCATATCACTAAGATGGAATTTTAAGGCTTGATTTGAAAGTCTAATTTCTTGTAAAAATAAAAAAATTGAAATAATCATGCATACACAACATGATGCAAAACTTAATCTTGCATAAAAAGTATAAGATAAATAAAGTAATAAAACTGTAAGCATATTAAAAAGAAATCCGAAAGCAGCAAACCCCATTACATACTTCAGGTAGTTGGTTCTTTTATTTAATACATGTAGTTGGTTTTCCCACTCAGGTGGAACTCTTTTTTCAAAAGTGTACTGGTCATGGATCTGCCTAATTAGGGCACTTAGAGTATGAAAACGATTGCTGTACATCGTCATCATTAACGGAATAGCGGGAAACATTAAAGCTGCTACTGTATAATCAATATCCATATCGAATCAAATTGATTATGTATTTACTGTTTGATATTTACAAGTAGAAATTCAAAATGAATCACATAAAAATTTTTATTGAACTTACAAGATTAAATAAACCAATTGGGTTTATGTTGTTATTTTGGCCTTGCAGTTGGGGTTTAGCTTTAGCGTATGTATTAAATAGAGACCTAAATACGTTTTTTTATTTTTTATTACTTTTTTTTCTTGGATCAATTTTAATGAGAAGCGCAGGTTGTATTATAAATGATGTTGTAGATAGAAATATTGATAAAAAAGTTCAAAGAACTAAAAATCGACCTTTGGCTTCGGGAAGAATAACTGTTTTAAAATCTTTACTTTATTCTTTGCTCTTATGTATTTTCGCTTTTTTAATTTTAATTCAGTTTAATATGATTACTATAGTTCTAGGTTTTATCTCTATGTTTTTAGCTTTTAGCTATCCTTTTATGAAGAGAATTACTTTTTGGCCCCAATTTTTTCTTGGATTAACTTTTAATTGGGGGATTATTATGGCTTGGACATCAATGATAAATGGTGTTTCATTTGATATATTCTTACTTTATTTTGCAGCCATATTTTGGACATTGGGTTATGACACAATTTACGGATTGCAAGACATTGTAGATGATGAAATTATTGGCATGAAATCCACTTCGATTAAATTTAAAAACTCCCCTAAATTGTTCGTTGGTTTTTGTTATAGTTTAAGTTTAATTTTAATGTTTTTATTATTCAAAGAATTTTTTGGTTCAAATTTTTTTAGCTTAATCTTCTTACTTTTTATAATTACCTTATTTTATCAAATATTTATTTTTAATTTGAATATTCCAAAAAGTTGCTTAAAAGCATTCAGGATAAATAATTTATCTGGTAGCTTATTATTTTTATCAATAATGTCTCTAGCATACTAATGAAGTTTAATGAATTATACTCAATCGCTAAAAGACTTTATAGAGATTATATTAAAAAATATATATTCAGGATTCTTATAGCTTTATTTTTATCGATTTTAGTGGCGGGCAGTACCTCGTCTATAGCTTGGCTTCTTGATCCGGCAATAAAAAAAATATTTATTGAACAAGATAAAACTTATGCATTGATTATACCTTTTGCTATTATTTTGTCTTTTGCTACTAAAGGAATTTCACTTTATTTTGCAAGAACAAATGTTATAAAAATTGGGTATTGGATTTGTGGACAATTGCAAAAACAAATGTCTAATACAATTCTTCTTTCAGATACAGAGACCATAGACAAGAAACACTCTGGTAAATTCATTTCAAATTTTTTGTATGATGCAACTTTAGTTCAACAGGCTGTGAGTACAGTAGTTTTAAACATAATGAAGGATAGTCTTACTCTAACAGCGCTATTAATAGTTATGTTTTATCAAAACTGGAAATTAGCGTTATTTGCAATAATCATGATGCCTCTTGCTGCTTTTGTAGCAAAATCACTTGGTAAAAGAATTGGGAAAGCATCAACAGAAAGTACTGATCTTTCTGGAAAATTATCTACATTCCTTTCAGAAATATTGAAAGGCTCTAAAATAATAAAAATTTACCAAAGTGAAGATATTGAAAAGAAAAGAGCAGAAACCACGATAGATAATCTAAATAATAAATTTATCAAAATTTCTACTATCTTGATTAGGGCCACTCCAATAATGGAGACTCTTACTGGAATAATGATTGCGGGATTTATTTATTATTCTGGTATTTTAATATCTAACGGCGAATTAGAAATAAATAATTTTTTTTCTTTTTTAACTGCAATGATGTTAGCTTATCAGCCCATAAGATCTCTCGCTACTCTTAATATGACGATCAATCAAGGTGCTGCTGGGGCTAAAAGAGTCTTTAAAGTAATAGATGAGGAAATAAGTATCAGAAATAAAGATAATGCATATAAACTCAAACTTACGAATTCTGATATCGAATTCAAAAATGTTAATTTTAAATACAGCTCAACAAATGATAAAGCGATAAACGATGTAAATTTTAGCATAGAAGGAGGAACTATGGCAGCTTTTGTTGGACATAGTGGAGCTGGAAAAAGCACAATTTTAAATTTAATCCCAAGATTTTATGATTGTCAAAAAGGAGATATATTAATTGATAAACAAAATATTTATGATGTCTCTATTGAGTCATTGAGAAAAAGTATTTCTTTGGTTAGCCAAGACATCATTTTATTTGATGATACTGTGAAATCTAACATTTTATATGCTAACCCACTAGCAAGTGAAAACGACATTATAAGTGCATGCAAGTTTGCTGCAGCACATGATTTTATTTTAAATCTTCCAGATAAATATGAAACGATTATAGGAGAAAATGGTTTACGATTATCTGGAGGTCAAAAACAACGAATATCTATTGCTAGAGCTTTTTTAAAAAACTCTCCTATTATCCTTTTAGATGAAGCAACTTCGGCTTTGGACTCTGAGTCAGAAAACATGGTTCAAGAAGCAGTTAAAAAATTAACGAAAAATAAAACAACTTTAGTTATTGCGCATAGACTTTCTACAATATTAAACGCTAATAAAATATTTGTAATGAAGAATGGCAAAGTAATAGACAATGGATCTCATGAAGAATTGATGAGTAAAAGCAAAGAATACAGGTCACTTTATAATAAACAACTAAACTGATAAAATGTTTTTTTTTTATAGAATTCTAACTTCTTTATTTTTTCCCTTTTTAATAGTATATTTTTTTTTAAGAATTTTTTTTAAAAAAGAAACTTTTAATAGTTTTATACAAAAAATTTTTATCAATCATAATACAAGAAATTTCTCTAAATTATTTTGGTTTCATGGATCAAGTATTGGAGAAGTAAAAAGTGTTTTTCCTTTAATTAAGTATTATCTAAAAAAAAAATCTGACTTAAATATTTTAATAACTTCTTCAACATTAAGTTCAAAAAAAATTATTGATATAGAATTTTCTGGTAATAAAAGAGTTATACATAAATTTCTTCCCTTAGATACAATTTTTCATAGTAAAAAATTTTTAAAATATTGGAAACCAAAAGCAGTTTTTTTTATTGACTCTGAAATATGGCCTAATTTTATTTCAAAAATAAAAAGTAAAAAAATTCCTTTAATTTTACTCAACGGAAGAACTACTGAAAAAACTTTCAAAAGATGGAAAAGTTTTTCAAATTTTCACAAAAAAATATTCAGTTCTTTTGACCTTTGCATTGCTTCAAGTGAAATTTCTAAACAAAAATTTCTAATATTAGGAATTAAAAATGTGAAATACTTTGGAAACCTAAAATTCATATTTGATGAAACAGTCCAAAAAGGAACAGCTGAAAAAAGAGTAAATGATGGAAGAAAGTGTTGGTTGGCAGCTAGTACACATGAAGGGGAAGAGGAAATGTGTCTTCAGGTTCATGAGTTAATTAAAATTAAATATCCAGATATTCTTACAATTATAATTCCTAGACACATAGACAGGGTAAAAAAATTAGAATCTAAACTTAAAAAATTTAATAACAATGTCGAAATTACAGGTGACCATAATTTTATTGATACAAAATCAGAGATACTAATTGTAAATATTTTTGGTGTACTCCCAAAATTTTATAAAAATTTAGATAATGTATTTATGGGAAAATCAATGATAAAAAAACTTGTTGGCGAAGGTGGACAAAATCCATTAGAAGCTATTCAAATGGGCTGCAAAGTTTATCACGGACCATATGTTTACAATTTTAAAGAAATTTATGATTTCTTAAAAAAAAATAATATGTCTAAAGAAATAAATAATAGTCAAGATTTGGCTTATGAAATTATCAATAATTTTCAAAATCCTGCAAAGACACCATCAAGTATAGAGTCGATTGGAAAAGATATTCTTAACAAAACTTTAAAAGAGTTAGATAGCTTTTTATAGTATGAAAATAAAAAAACCTAAATTTTGGGATACAACAAAAAATAATAATTTAAAATTTTTATTTATTCCCCTCTCATTAATTTTTGACTTAATAGTTTTTATTAGAAAAAAATTCTCTACACCAAAAAAGTTCTCAATAAAAACGATTTGTATAGGAAACATTTATTTAGGGGGAACTGGTAAAACACCGCTAAGTATTGAATTATTAAAATTAATTAAAAGTGAAGACATTATTAACAAATACAAGCCTATAATTATAAAAAAGAATTATAAGAACCAAATTGATGAGATCAACTTGTTAAAAAAGAAAGTTAATTCAGTTATGGTAGAAAAAAGCAGGGTTAACGCTCTCGAAAAGGCTGAGCGTGAAGGTTACAATCTAGCTATTTTGGATGACGGATTGCAAGATTATTCTTTTTATAAAAATATTAAGATAGTTTGCTTTAATGATAAATTGATTGGCAATACTTTAACTTTGCCTGCGGGACCACTGAGAGAAAATATTACTTCCGTTAAAGATTATGATATTGTTTTAATAAACACTTTAGATAATAAACCAAAAAAAGATTTTGAGAAGATTTTGAAATCTATTAATCCTAATTTATCAATATTTTATTCAATTTATAAACCTGATAAAAATAAATTAGATTTACTTAGAGGAAAAAAAATAAATGCCTTTGCTGGCATAGGAAACCCAGAAAATTTTTTTTCAATGTTGTTAAAATATGAATTAAATATTGAGAAAAAGGAAGTCTTTCCTGATCATTTTAATTTTAATATAAATCAATTAAAAACTTTGGTAGACTTTTCAAAAAAAAATAATCAAAAACTATTAACTACCGAAAAAGATTACATAAGAATTAAAAGTTTATTTCCCGGAAATTCTTTTTTAGAAGAAATAGATTTTTTAGAAATTGATTTGCAAATATTAGAAAAAGATAGTTTTATAAACGAAATAAAAAATAAAATTTGATTATGAGGAAAATTAAATACATTTTTGAAGCTATAACTATTTATTTTTTTTTCTTGGTGATTAAAATAATTGGACTCAATTTAAGTAGAAAAGTTTTTGCAAAAATTTTCATTGGGATAGGACCTCTTTTTAAATCAAAAGATATTGTAAATGAAAATTTAGATAAAATTTTTGATAATAAAATCGACATAAATAAAAATAAAATTCAAAAAGAAATGTGGGAAAATTATGGAAAAGTATTTGTAGAATATATATTTTTGAATAAATTTAAAAAAGATAATTCACATATGAATGTGATTGGTAAAGAACAAATTGAAAATATTATACAAAATAAAGAATCAACAATTTTTATTTCTGGTCATTTTGCAAATTTTGAACTGATGTCCATGGAGCTTACTAAAATGGGTGTAAAGTTAGCAACAATTTATAGACCCCTTAATAATTTTTTTTTAAATCCATTTATGGAATACTTGAGAAAAAAATATATTTGTAAAAAGCAAATTAAAAAGGGTTTGCCGGGAATAAGACAGGCTGTCGAACTTGTTAATAAAAGTTATAGTATTGCTTTAATGGTTGATCAAAGAGTTAGTGAGGGAAGACTATTACCTTTTTTTAACAAAGATGCTTTAACGACAACTTTACCAGCTCAACTTGCTCTTAAATACAAGTGTAGCATTACTCCAATTTCAATTAATAGAGTTGGTGATAAATTTAATATGGAAATTCACAAACAAATTGTGACAAAAAATATGGATAACAATGAGGAGAATAAAGTAAAAATTTCTTTAAAAATAAATGAAATAATTGAAAAAATGATAGTAAAAGATCCTGGTCAATGGATTCTTACTCATAATAGATGGAAATAATCATTTAAAATTTTTACTCATTATTTCCTCATACCTGATCTTTACCTCTTTAGGAGAAAAATAGGGTTCTTGTAGATCTACATTCCAGTAAGTTAATTTTTCAAGAGGTATTTTTTTTTTTGTAACTCCACAATACACGTAATCCCCAGGCTTTATTATTTCAAAGGAATTTGCTTTATATTTTAGTTTTGCAGCTTTATTATCCATGTATTTGATATAACATTTAAAATAATTTTTTCATATGAATATTGCAATAATTGGAAGTGGTGGAAGAGAACATGCTTTATGTGAAAAGATACTAGAGTCCAAAAAAGTTAACAAGGTTGTTTGTATTCCTGGTAATGGAGGAACTGAAAAAATAGCTCAAAATCTCAAAATTGATATTTTAGATTTTCCAGTAGTCTTAAAAAACATTAAAAAATTAAAAATTGACCTGGTAATTGTTGGACCAGAAGAACCTTTGGTGTATGGAATTGTTGACTTCTTAAGAAAAAAAAAAATTAAAGTTTTTGGACCAAATAAGTTTGCAGCAAAGTTAGAGGGATCAAAGGGATTTATGAAAAATTTATGTAAAGAAAATAATATTCCAACTGCAGGATATAAGATTTGTAAAAAAATGAGTGATATAAAATTATTTGTAAAAAATAATAAATTTCCAATAGTCGTGAAAGCAGATGGGCTTGCAGCAGGAAAAGGAGTTGTAATATGCAAAAATCTTATGCAATTAAATAATGTATCAAAACAAATTTTTTTGGGAAAATTTAAAAGCTCAAAAAAATTAGTGTTAGAGGAATTTATAGATGGAGAAGAGGCAAGTTATTTTCTAATAGTTGATAAGAATAATTTTTCTTTTTTTGGAACAGCACAAGATCACAAACGTGTTGGGAATGGTGAAACAGGGCCTAATACGGGTGGCATGGGTGCTTATTCACCTGCTCCTATTATTTCAAAAGCTATTGAAAAAAAGGTTTTAAATAAAATTATCAAACCAACTTTAAATTTTTTTAAAAGAAAAAATAAACATTATACTGGATTTTTGTATGCTGGATTAATGATTAAACATAATGAACCATACCTAATTGAGTATAATGTTCGAATGGGTGATCCTGAATGCCAAGTGATACTTCCAAGAATTAAAAGTGAGCTGATTAATATAATCGAAAATGCAGTGGAAAATAATTTAAAAAAGATAAAAATTAACTGGTTTAAAAAAATTTGTATGACAGTTGTTCTTTGTTCTAAAGGATACCCAGGTACTTATAAAAAAAATTTAATAATTTCTAATCTAGAAAAAATCAAAAATAAAAAAAACGTTCAAATTATACATGCGGGTACATTAAGAAAAAAAAAGAAATTTATATCAAATGGTGGGAGAGTATTAAATATAACAGCTTTAGGTGAGAATATTAATGAAGTAAAAAAAAAAATTTATAAATTATTAAAAAATATTAATTGGAAAGATGGATTTTATAGGACTGATATAGGTTGGAGACTTTTTAAAAAATGAGGGTTATATCTGGTATTTTAAAGGGAAAAATAATAGACAATCCAAAATTATTGAATACTCGACCATTAAGAGATTTTGTAAAAGAAAATATTTTCAACATAATCCAACATTCTAAATTATTTAAATTTAATTTAGAAAATAAAAATATTTTAGATTTATATTCTGGAATGGGTTCGTTTGGAATAGAATGTATATCTAGGGGAGCAAAAAAAGTTACTTTTGTAGAAAATAATAAAACCTCAATCAAATTCCTAAAAAAAAACCTAATTAGTTTGTCTTTAGATAACAAATCAATAATATCAAATGACGATGTGATCCAATTTGTAGAGAGTTATAAAGGCAATAAATTTGATATGATTTTTTTAGACCCTCCTTATAAAGATAGAAAATATCTAAAATTGTTTGATTTTATGAATATTAAACAAATATGTTCTAAAAAACATTTAATAATCTGTCATAGAGAGCTTGGAGAAAGTGAAATAAAATTCAATCATAATAAAGTTTTAATAAAAAAATATGGAAGATCAAAAATTTATTTTTTCAATTTATAATAAAATTTTTCTAGTAGTTTCTTTAATTTTCTCAACAGCTGGTTGATCAAATGGATTTATATTCATTAATCTTCCTATTAGGAATGTCTCAAATATAAAATAAGAAAAAATTTCCCCAAGACTACTTTCTGTTTGATCTTTAATAGAGATTTCTCTAAAGGGAATATTAAATTCATTAAATGTTTTAATAAGAGAAATCTTTTGGGCTTGCACTATTTTATTTAAGCTTTTTTTTCTTAAAATAGATTCTTTATTTTTAAAAAGATTTTTCATAGTTTTATCTCGAGTTCTTTTAAAGTCAATAATGTAAAATAATTTGTCATTAGGTCCAGCCAAATAAAGTTGAAGTAAGCTATGATAATCTTTTGGAGCCTTTGATAAAATAGGAAGTAAGCCTTTTCCTTTTTTTCCTAAGCTTTCTGAAATAAGCTGCTGACACCAATATACAAATTCATTTAGTTCTGGGGAATAGGATAAAAAAATAATTGATTTAAAATTTTTTGTAAGGTGAACTCTAGACAAATCTGTCACATTTTTTTTTAGTATTCTTAAATCATTTTTTAAAAAACTTAAAAGTTTTTTTCTAAATTTAGTAATTTTCAGCCCCATTAAAAATGATGGAATCATTCCCACTTCAGATAGGACTGAGTATCTTCCGCTAATATATTTTTTATGATCTATTACATGGATTTTTCTTTCAGTGGCAAATAATTTTAAAGAACTTTTTTTATTTTCAGTTATTATAATAGTATTATTTTTATTAAACTTTACTTTAGAAAAAGAATTTATAATACTCAATGTTTCTAAAGTTTCACCAGATTTTGAGATAATTAAAAATAAAGATTTTTTTAAATTTACTTGAAGAGAAATTTCTTTAAATTTATTAACTTCTAAATTATCTATAAAATGCACTTTTTTTTTGATTTTATGTTTTAGAAATTCATAGATTGCTTTGGTGCCTAAAATAGATCCACCCATACCAATAATGATTATCGAATTTAGTTTTTTAAATTTTTCTAAATTTTTAGTATTAAATTGATAGTCTTTATTAAATACATGAAACACATTTTTTCTTTTTACGAAATCACCTTTTATTTCATCAATAAATATTTTTATATTTTTTTTAATATAATTTTCTTTTTTTTTTGAAAATTTTAATTTCAAGTTTTTAAATTCACTAATATTTTTTTTCATTATCTTATTTTCTCTAGTATAGATTTTTCAGCAGAGGAAGATTTTTTTGACGGTGAATTTTGATTAGAAGTATTCAGGATCTTTTGCAATTTCTTTTTATCCTGTCTCTCTGCAATCCCTCCTGGCTCTGGAATTTCTTTATAGTCTGGTGGCAAAGCCAAGGGATCCTTTTTTTCTATCAAGAATTCATCAGTAGAATTTGTTCTTTGATTTGTAAGTATTCTTTTTCCCTCAGATAAAGAGTTGCATGCAGTCTGGGTTAAAAAAACTAAAATAAGAATTATTGAAATTTGAGTATTTTTCATTTTTTTATTAAAATTTCTCTAATTAAAATTAATATCACACCTAGAGTGATAAAAATATCTGCAATATTAAATGTGAACCAATGATATGAATTAACGTGAAAATCTATGAAATCCGCAACAGAGAAGTAAACAATCCTATCGTAGAGATTTCCAGTGGCACCTCCAATAATAAGAGAAAAGCAAAATTTTTCAAAATTATCAGATTTATACATAAGGTAAAATATAAATAAAATTATACAAAAAATAAAAAATGAAATTAAATTATAATAAAATTCTTCTTGTGTGTTGAACAAACCAAAACCTATTCCAGTATTAAATGTAAGATTAAAGTTTAAAAAATTATTTATAATAAGAATATCTTTATTTTCTAGAATCTCTATGATTTTGATTTTTGAAATTCTATCTAAAATGAAAATTAAAAATAGTATTAAAGTTGCTAATAAATTTGATTTAGAAATAATTGATTTTATATTATCCAACTGCATTTATCGGATTAATTAATTTTATCTTTCATAACTTTTTCACATCTGGCACATTTATCATCTACGATCTTCCAACATCTTGGACATTTGTTGCCACTCGATTTTTTTACTGAAACTTTTATTTCATTATCTTCATTTTTATTAATAACTCTTTTTGCTTTAGAAGTTATAAAATATTCTGATAGATCAAGATTTTCTAAAATTTCATAATTATTTTTATTAAGAGATATTTCTATTTCTGCTTCCAAACTTGACCCAATAACTTTGTTTGATCTTTTTTCTTCGATTGCGACATTTACTTCTTGTTTAATTCTAAAAAGGTTTTTCCATTTATTATTTAAATCTGGATTATTCCATGCTTGTGGTATCTTAGCAAATTCTAACTCGTGAATACTTTTATCTTTTTTTTTCGTTAAATTGTGTATCTCCTCAGTGGTAAAAACTAATATAGGTGCCAACCACTTTAATAGGGACTCTAAAATTATATTTAGAACTGTAACACAATCTTTCCTTTTTTTTGAATTTATATCATCACAATATAAACAGTCTTTTCTAATATCAAAATAAAACGAAGATAAATCTAGTGTGCAAAAATTTAATAATTCTTTATAAATTTTATGAAAATTATATATTTCAAAATTTTCGTTTATTATCTTATTTATATTAAAGAGTCTACTAAGTATATATTTCTCAAGTTCAGGTAGTTCATTTACATTTAAACTTGAAAATTCTATAGGCTCAAAATTATCTTTTAGATTACCTAGTAAAAATCTAAAAGTATTTCTTATTTTTCTATATGACTCTGCATGTTGTTCTAAAATTACTTTATCTATTCTTAGATCTTCAGAATAGTCAGAAGAAGCAACCCAGACTCTAAGAATATCAGCCCCATAAATTTTCAGTATTTCTTCAGGTAAGATTACATTGCCTGCAGATTTAGACATCTTCATCCCTTTACCATCAACTACAAAGCCGTGAGATAAAATACTTTTAAAGGGTGCTTTGCCCCTAGTCCCACAAGACTCTAGAAGAGATGAGTGAAACCAGCCCCTATGTTGATCTGATCCCTCTAAATACATGTCTGCCGGCCATTTTAAGTCATCTCTTTTTTCTAAAACAAAACTGTGAGTTGATCCACTATCAAACCATACCTCAACTATGTCGTTGAGTTTTTCAAAATCATTTTCATTATAATCTTCTCCTAAGAATCTTTTTTTACTGTCTGTAAACCAGCAATCTGAGCCCTCTTTTTCGTAAATATCTGCTATTCTATCAATTACCTTTTGATCTCTAAGAGGTTCCTTTGTTTTTTTATTTATAAATAATGGCAAGGGAACACCCCATACTCTTTGCCTTGAAACACACCAATCTGGTCTGCTTTCTATCATAGATAATAATCTCTCTTTTCCCTTTGAGGGGTAAAAATCAGTTTGTTCTATAGCTTTAATTGCTTTGTCTCTTAAAGAATCTTTTTCCATTGATATAAACCACTGAGGAGTAGCTCTATAAATCAAAGGAGCTTTAGATCTCCAAGAATGAGGATAGCTATGCTGTAGTTTATCATTTTTTAATAGTTTTTGTTCTGCTTTAAGTTTTTCTATGACAGGTATATCTGCTTTAAAAATATGTATTTTTTCAAAATGTGGAATTTCATTTGTGTAATAACCAGAATTATCAACTGTGTACTTTGACTCTATTTTGTTTTTCAAGCATAAATTAAAGTCATCTACTCCATGACTAGGTGCGCAATGAACTATTCCGGTTCCTTGTTCTAAATTTACAAAACCAGCATCATACATTGGTACATCATAATTAAATCCAAGTTTATTAAAAGGATGACTGCATAATGTATTTTTAAAATCCGCGCCCTTAAAGTTTTTTATTATTTTATATTTTTTAATTTCACATGACTTAGTAACTTCTTCTATTAAATTTTTTGCAATAATTATCTTTTTTTCCTTAAAATTATCTAATTCTGAAATTTCTAACAAGGAATACTCTATAGAACTATTATAAGCCAAAGCTTTGTTTGCAGGTATAGTCCATGGGGTAGTTGTCCAAATAATAACATTCGTATCTTTTAAAAAATCTTTATCAGAATTTTTTATCTTAAATGCTACGAAAATTGTATTAGATGTATGGTCTTTATATTCTACTTCAGCATCAGCTAGTGCAGTTTTTTCAACAGTTGACCAAAGAACAGGTTTAAATCCTTGATATAGAGTTTTATTCATCAGAAATTTTCCAAGCTCTCTGACAATTTGAGCTTCTCCCTCAAAACTCATTGTGGAATAATAATTTTTAAAATCTCCAATTACACCTAATCTTTTGAATTCTTTTGCTTGAATATCTATCCATTTTTTTGCAAAATCTCTACATTCTTTTCTAAAATCTTTTACAGGTATTTCGTCTTTATTTTTTTTATTTTTTTTATATTTTTCTTCAATTTTCCATTCAATTGGTAAGCCGTGGCAATCCCAACCTGGTACATATATTGAGTCTTTGCCGGACATTTGATGAAATCTGGTGATGATATCTTTCAAAATTTTATTGAGCGCTGTTCCCATATGAATATTTCCATTTGCATAGGGCGGGCCATCATGTAAGACAAACTTCTTTTTACCTTTAGAATTTTTTCTTAATTTATCAAATATTCGATTTTTTTCCCAATTTTCAACTATACCTGGCTCTTTTGCGGGTAGATTTGCTTTCATAGAAAAGACTGTTTTAGGAAGTTGAATAGTATCTTTAGACATAATTATTTTTTTGCTTTCTTAATATCTTTACTAATTTGAGATCTTAATTCATTTATATTTTTAAATTTTTTTTCTTTTCTTATAAATTTTATAAAATTAACTATAATCATTCTTTTATATAAATTTGAGTTTATTCCAAATATATTTACTTCAAGGAGTATACTTTTGCCACTAAATGTTGGTCTGTAACCGATATTTGCGATACCTTTTTTTAGTTTTTTTCCTATTTTTATTTTAACTGAATAAACTCCCAGTCTTGGGATTACATATTCTTTGAGATTAATATTACATGTTGGAAATCCTATTTTTCTTCCTCTTTGTTCACCTTTAATCACTAAGCCTTTTATGCACCACGGCCTACCCAATAAGTTACTAACTTCTTTTACTTTACCTAATGATATTTTTTTTCTTATTATTGTAGATGATAATATTTTTTTATCTTTTTTTAAGGGTGATGAGATAATAGTTTTATAATTGAAATATTTTTCAAATTTTTTTAATGTGTAAATATCTCCTTTTCTTCCCTTTCCAAATCTGAAATTTTTACTTACAAAAACAAATTTAGCGTTTAAATTATTATAGATAATTTTTTGAATAAATTTTTTTGGTTCATAATTTGAAAATTTTTTATTAAATTTAATTATCCTTAAAAAGTTTGGAGAAATTTTTTTTAAATATTCTACTTTTTGATCGTAATTGTTTATTCTGTGATTTTTAATATTCTTATTGAAAAACATGACTGGCACTGGTTCAAATGAGACAACACCGAAATTAAGATTATTTTTTTTTGCTTTTAGTCGAGCTTCTTTTAAAACTTTTTGATGACCGAGATGAACTCCATCAAAGTTACCTATAGCAATAACTGACTTTTTAAGATTTTTTTTTAAATTCTTATAAATTTTCATGTTACCAGGTTAATAAATTTTGAAAATAATTTGTCTTAACTTTATAGTTTTTTAATAATATCTCTAAATCTGAAGTATTTTTAAATTCTGACCTGTGAACTCCGCTAGTAATAAAAAGTGAGTCTATTCCCATGTTGTTTGCTCCTTTAATATCTGTTTTTAAATTATCACCAATAATTAAATTTTTTTGTTTTAAGTTTATGCATATATTATAAATTTCTTTATAAGGTTTGCCAAAATATATTACTTCTCCTCCCATCTTCTCAAAAATTTCTGCAATCTTTCCTGCACAATACTCAGATTTTGAACCTCTATGTACAATCAAATCTGGATTGGTGCAGATTAATTTTTTTTTAGTATGCTCATTCAATAATGAATTATAATAGTCCAAATTTTCCATTTGATCATCAAATAAACCTGTACATAAAATAAATTCACATTCTTCAATAATTGTTTTTTTTAAATCTAGTCCTTTATATAATATATTATCCCTTTCCGGACCAAGATGATAAAATTTTTTACCATAATACATTTTTTTAAGTGAAATCTTCGCTGCCTCACCTGATGTCATAACATTGTTAAGAAATTTTTTTTTCATATTAATTTTTTCCAAAAATTTAATAACACTTGCACTTGGTCTTGGTGCGTTAGATAAAAATATTACTTTTTTACCGTTGCTACTTAATTTCTCTATAACGTTACTGGCACCTGAATTTAAACTTATTCCATTATGAACTACTCCCCATAAATCAATAATAAAGGCATCATATTGGTTGTAAATTTGAGATAAATTATCGAGTTTTTTCAATTTTTAAGGTTCCTTTTTAGGTATTTATAAAAAAGTTAATAAAATATAGCAATATTAGGGGGATTTGGGCACCAAAAATTAATTAAAAGACTTGAAATTTTTCCAAAACTCACCATATCAAGGCTACAAACGAATTTTAGGAGTAAAAAAATATGAAATTTAAGCCATTACACGATAGGGTTTTAATCAAAGTTTTAGACAGTGACGAGAAAACAGCTGGCGGAATAATTATTCCAGACACAGCAAAAGAAAAACCTCAAGAAGGTGAAGTTGTTGCTATAGGAAGTGGAGCAAAAACTGAAAACGGTAAATCTGTTCCTATGGATGTCAAAGTTGGAGATATAGTACTTTTCGGCAAATGGTCAGGTACTGAGGTAAAAATTGACGGTAAAGAATATAGCATAATGAAAGAGTCAGACATTATGGGAATTTCAAAAAGTAAAAAATAATTTATTGAAGGGAGAAAAATATGCCAAAGATAATCAAATTTAATACGGAAGCTAGAACGAAGATGTTAAATGGAGTTAATATTCTAGCAAACGCAGTTAAAGTAACATTAGGACCTAAAGGTAGAAATGTGGTGATGGATAAATCCTACGGAGCGCCTAGGACTACTAAAGATGGAGTTTCTGTTGCTAAAGAAATCGAATTAGAGGATAAATTTGAAAATATGGGTGCTCAAATGGTAAAAGAGGTAGCCAGCAAAACAAACGACAATGCCGGTGATGGAACTACAACAGCAACTATATTAGCTCAATCAATTGTTTCTGAAGGATTAAAATATGTTACAGCTGGAATGAATCCTATGGATTTAAAAAGAGGTATTGACCTTGCTGTCGAAAATGTAATCAAAAAATTAAAAACTACTTCCAAAAAAGTAAAGGCTAATGAAGAAGTCGCCCAGGTTGGAACTATTTCAGCTAATGGTGAAAAATCAATAGGTGATATGATTTCTAAAGCTATGCAAAAAGTTGGTAATGAAGGTGTAATAACTGTTGAAGAGGCAAAAGGTGTTGAAACAGAACTTGATGTAGTAGAAGGTATGCAATTCGATAGAGGTTATTTATCTCCTTATTTCGTAACTAATACTGAAAAAATGACCACTGAACTTGAAAATCCTTTAGTTTTGTTAGTTGAAAAAAAACTTACAAATCTTCAACCAATGGTTCCACTTTTGGAAGCAGTAGTTCAAGCAAACAGACCTTTAATGATAATTTCTGAAGATGTAGAGGGCGAGGCATTAGCAACATTAGTAGTCAATAAACTTAGAGGAGGATTAAAAGTTGTTGCAGTTAAAGCTCCAGGCTTTGGTGATAGAAGAAAATCCATGCTTGAGGATATTGCTATATTAACAGGTGGACAAGTAATTTCAGAAGACCTTGGCGTTAAATTAGAAAACGTGAAAATAGGTGATTTAGGATCATGTAAAAAAGTAAAAATAGATAAAGAAAATAGTACTATTGTTGCCGGCGAAGGAAAAAAATCCGATATTGAAGCTAGATGTAATCAAATAAGATCAGAAATTAACGAGACTACATCTGATTATGATAAAGAAAAACTACAAGAAAGGTTAGCTAAACTAGCTGGTGGTGTCGCCGTAATTAAAGTAGGTGGTGCAACTGAAGTAGAGGTTAAAGAGAGAAAAGATAGAGTTGAAGATGCTCTTAATGCAACAAGGGCCGCTGTAGAAGAAGGCGTAGTAATTGGTGGTGGATGTGCCTTACTATACGCTGCTCAAGATTTAGACAGCCTCAAGGTAAAAGGTGATGATCAAAAAGCTGGTGTAGATATTGTTAAAAAGGCTTTACAGGCTCCGGTGAGACAAATTACAGCTAATGCAGGAGTCGATGGTTCCGTAGTAGTTGGAAAACTTTTAGAGGGTAAAAAATCTTCTCAAGGATTTGATGCCCAAAATGAAGAATACGTCGATATGTTTGCAAAAGGAATTATTGATCCGACAAAAGTAGTTAGATCTGCTCTTCAAGATGCCGCATCAATAGCTGGCTTACTAATTACAACTGAAGCTATGATTGCAGATAAACCTGAAGAAAAAGACTCAGCTCCTGCTATGCCCCCAATGGGCGGTGGAATGGGTGGAATGGGTGGAATGGGTGGAATGGGAATGTAATTTCACTTACCCAAATGAATTTAAAAAAGGCTGTAACTTCGCAGCCTTTTTTTTTGCAGAAAGCAAACACGCTGTTGAATTTAAAATCAGTCCATCCTTTAAAACTCTCAAATTATTATCGGCTAAAGTCTTTCCAGTTGAAGTTATATCAGTAATAACTTCAGAGGAACCTATGAAAGGATATGTTTCAGTTGCACCCAGACTAGGTATAATTTTATATTGAGTAACTCCTTTTGAAATTAAAAAATCATTTGTTAAATTTGGATATTTGGTTGCGACTCTTAACCTTCTATTTTTTTTAGATCTTAAATCAAATGAAACTTCTTCAAGGTCTGCAATTGTCTGAACATCTATCCAATCATCAGGAACCGCTACAACTAAATTAGCGTTACCAAAATCAAGTTTACGTTTAATATTAATCTTATCATGTAAGTTTTTACCAGACTCGTTGAGAAGGTCTAATCCTGAAATACCTATATCTAAAGTGCCATCTCCTAATCGCTGAATAATTTCTTTAGCATGAAGAAAAATAATTTTAATGTTAGATTTATTTTCAATAGTCCCAAAGTAATTTCTTTCTTTTTCACTTTGCAGAATTTTTAGACCGGTGTTATTAAAAAAAGAAATTGATTTGTCTTTCAATCGGCCTTTGCTAGGCAAGCCTATAGTAATTAAATTTTTCATATATTTTTTAAGTTGATTGCCGCACCAACAGCTGGGGTATTTTTTTTAGCTCCTAGACTTTTTAATAAATTATCATAACGTCCACCTCTTGCAATTTCTTTTTCGCCTGAAAATACTTCAAATACTATTCCAGTATAGTATTCTACATCTCTACCGAAGTTAGTAATAAAATTCACATCTTCTTTAAGTTTCTTTAAGTTTTGAATTGATTTTAAATCCTTAAAAATATTTTTTTTAAGTTTATTCTTTTTTGCAAAAACCAATAATTTTTCATCGAGCTTTAAAAGTTTACAATTAATTTTTAAAAAAGACTTAATAATTTTAACAATTTGTTTACCATCACTAAAAGATCTTGGGTCTTTTAATTTTTTATCAAACCTTTTTAAAATTTCTGATATTGATCTTCCAGCAACTACTTTATCTTGATCCATTTTTTGCATTTCAAAGAACCTTTTTTTGTCAGCATCAAAAGTGATAGCATCAATATCAGTATTTTTTTCTAATCGTTTTAAAAGTTCTTTAAAATAAATTGGTCTCCAAAAGTGTCTGATCAATCTTAACTTCCACCTTTCAGGCATATCGAGTGCATTGATTAAACTTTTGAATAAACTGATATCTCCAACTTTGACTTGGATCCTTTTACTTTTAATTTTTTTGGCTGAACTTAAAATTGTGCTGATAACCTTAAAATCATCTTCAATTTGATTTTTAGAACCTAATATCTCAATACCTAATTGATCGTTTATAAAGTTAGAGCCTTTATTGCCAAGTCTTCTATAAGCTTGTCCTGAATAATAAATTTTTGAAGAAGTCTTTTTTTGCAAGAAATTTATACACGAAGCTACCGTTAAATCTGGTCTTAAACACATAGTTTTTCCATTCTCACTCTCAAAAGTGAGCATAGAGCTTCTGAATTTTTCACCTGATCTTTCAATAATATATTCCGAGTCAAGAAGTACGTCTGGTTCTGACAATACAAAACCATTGTCTTTAAAATTTTTAATTATAGTTTTAGATAATTTTTTTGATTTCATTGACTAATTCTTTAATTTCAATTGCTTTTTCTTTGCCAGATCTAAGTTCTCTTAGAGTAGGTTTACCTGATTTGATTTCATTTTCACCATATAGAATAACTGCAGGTGATTTAATCTTATTTGCATATTCCATTTGTTTTTTTAGCTTGTTTTCTCCAGGATATATTTCGGTGCTTATGCCTGCTTTTCTTAAGATTGATTGTAAACCAATGTATTCTTTCATTGATTTTTTATCAAAAACACAAATTACAATTGGTTTTGACTGTTTAAGCTTAAATTCTTTTTTTTGCATCAAAGCATAAACCAATCTATCTAATCCAATTGAAATGCCAGTTGCAGGCGCATCGTAATTACCAAAATTATTTATTAAATTATCATATCTTCCTCCTCCTCCAATAGATCCAAACTGGACTGCTTGACCTTTGTTATTTTTTACCTCGAAATTTAAATTAACTTCAAATATCACGCCAGTATAATATTCCAGACCTCTTATTACCGACGGATCAAATTCAAAATTATCGAAATTATAGTCTTTGAATATTTTTAATATTTCTAATAAGTCTTGTGTTTCAGGTGACTTTTTATTTAATTCTCTTTCTAAAACTTCTATATTTTGTGAAGTTAAATTTGCCCCCTTGGTAAAGTCGCCTGATTTATCTTTTCGTCCCTCTCCTAATAATTCTTTAACACTGCTCCAGCCTAATCGGTCAATTTTATCTAAAGCTCTTAGTGCAGTAAGTTTTTGTTGATTATCTTTTAAATTTAATTTTTTGAATAATTCTTCTGTTATTTTTCTTGAAGAAATCTTTATAATATATTCTGATTTGCTTAAGCCGCATTTCTCAAGAATTTCCGAAATCATTACGCATAGCTCAGCATCTGCTTGCAGGCTTTTCGTTCCAACATAATCAGCATCAAATTGTAAAAATTCTCTAAATCTTCCTGGCCCCGGTTTCTCATTCCTCCATACTGTTCCAAGTTGATATCTTTTAAACGGTTTAGGGATTTCTAAATAATTCTTTGCAACATACCTGGCTAATGGTGCAGTTAAATCATATCTTAAAGACAGCCATTTATTTTCATCTTTAAATGAGAAAACACCCTCATCAGGTCTCTCTTTATCTGGCAGAAATTTACCAATACTATCTGAATACTCAAAACTTGGGGTTTCAAGATACTGAAAACCATACTTGATCATAACTTCTTTAATCTTAGAAATTATAAAATCTCGTATAAGTAGTTCTTTTTCTTTTCTATCAACAAACCCCAATGGAAGTTCTTTGGAAGGTTTGTTATTTTTTTCTTTATTCATTTTTTGGTACAGCAGGGTGGATTCGAACCACCGACCCCTAGTTCCACAAACTAGTGCTCTAACCAACTGAGCTACTGCTGCGTCCTTTCTATATTTATCTTAATTTTTGTTAAATTTGTATATTTTTGATTATAAGCTAAGCAATAGCCTAGCGTGCATTCTGTGAGAATGTGAATATGTTCTGAAATTTTGCGTTTTTATATTCATTGAGTGTCTTTTAACAACTTTTTGAATTTTTGCAAGCTTAACGGGGCAAAAAACTAATAATAGTTAATACCCCGTTAAAGAGACTTTAGGAAAATTAAGAATTAAGATGTTTTCTGCAATTTAACTGCGGCAGGACCTTTTTCCGTGCTTTCCACTTCAAATGTTAGCTCATCACCTTCGTTTAAATATTTTAAACCAGCTTCTCTAACAGCTGAAGAGTGAACGAACACGTCTTTTTCTTTGTCTTCACGCTCAATGAAACCATAACCTTTAGTACCATTGAACCACTTTACTTTACCTTTTAGTGTACTCATTATTTACTTATCCTTATTGTTGTTAACTTTAGTTAGTTTTAAACTAACCATGCCTCTTTACTAAAATAAAGTAGATAATGTCAAGAATTGATTACAGTTTTTCTTATATTTATAAGAATAATGTCAATTATGCCACTAGATCTATTTAAATACAGTGAAAATGTAGGCAAATATTAATACCGCAAGTCCGAGGTATACATATTTGTATTTAAAAATATTTCTTTTAATTTTTTGATAAAAAGGCTCTTGGAAACCTAAACCTTTATCACTTAAGTTAGAGGACTTTGTAAAACCCTTTTCTCTGCCAATTTTTAAAAATTTAGATTTTCTATGCTCGTAAATTTGTTCTTTAGATAAATTTTCAAAATATTTTAAGTTTTTTATTAGACAATTTTTTACTTCATCTGCAATTATTTCCGGGTCTCTATGAGCTCCGCCAACAGGCTCGTTTATTATCTCATCAATGACTCCTAAACTAAATAAATCTTTTGCTGTAAGTTTCATTGCCTCCGCCGCTTCCAATGATTTCGAAGGGTCTCTCCAAAGGATTGAAGCACATCCCTCCGGTGAAATAACTGAGTAAATAGAATTTTCAAGCATGATTACTTTATTAGAAGAAGCTAAAGCTATTGCTCCGCCTGAACCACCTTCACCAATAATTATTGAAATATTTGGCACACCAAGTGACATTGAACACTCAATAGAATTTGCTATAGCTGATGCTTGACCTCTTTGTTCTGCACCAATTCCTGGGTAAGCACCTGGAGTATCTATAAATGTTACAACAGGTATATTAAATCTATTAGCTAAGTTCATTAATCTAACACACTTCCTATAACCTTCAGGTCTCATCATCCCAAAATTTCTTTCAATTCTACTATTTAAATCTTCTCCTTTTTCTTGACCAATAACTAAAACAGATTTTTCATTGATAAGACCAAAACCAGCTGTCACAGATTTATCATCACCAAAATATCTGTCTCCTGATAGAGATGTAAAATTAGAAAATATTTTTTCGATATAAAATTTAGCACGTGGTCTATCCTCATGTCTCGCCACAAGAGTTTTTTGCCAGCTATTTAAATTAGCGTAAGTTTGTTTTAACTTTTCGTTTATTTCCATTTCGGTAGTTTTAATTTTTTGCGTATCAACTTCTGATATACCTTCTGTTCCAAAAGGACTTTTTAGATTTTCTACCTCTGACTCAAGTGATTTAATCTCTTTTTCAAATTCTAGATAATTTTTCATAAACGTTATTTATTATAATTCTCCTTTTAATAGAGTTCAATTAAGACAATATATTGACACTTTGGTGCTTATTGCAATTAATATTTAACTTTATATAATGGTAGTAAGAAATAATTTAAATCGGGAGAGACTATTTAGATATAGCGCCGAAGGAGCAACCACCCCGGAAACTCTCAGGCAAAAGGACCGAGAAAACAAGATTCTGGAAAGAGATAAAATCTCACCGAAGGAGTAAATCTCTCAGGTACCAAAACAGATGGGGTTAATGAATTGGTGCTTATGAATAAAATTAATAAAAACGGACTAAAGATTAATTCTAAATTATTTGAATTTATCAATAAAGAGATCATTCCTGGTACTAAGGTTAATGCAGAGGATTTTTGGGAAGGATTTGAAAAAACCGTACATGAGCTAGCTCCAATAAATAAATCCTTAATAGAAAAAAGAGAAATAATTCAAAAAAAAATTGATGAGTGGCATTTAGATAATATAGGAAAAGATTTTGATAAAAAGAAATATACGGATTTTTTAAAAAAAATTTCTTATATCTCAGATGAAAAAGATGACTTTGAAATTGAAACTTTAAATGTAGATCAAGAAATTTCGTCCATTGCAGGACCTCAACTTGTTGTTCCTGTAGATAATGCCAGATATGCTTTGAACGCTGCTAATGCAAGATGGGGAAGTTTATATGATGCACTATACGGAACAGATGTTATTCCAGGAAATAAAGGCAGTGGTTATGATACCGAAAGAGGAAGTAAAGTTATTAATTATGTTAGAGAATTTTTAGATGAAGTTGTGCCTTTATATAATGGAAGCTGGAAAGAAATCTCAGAGATCAAAATTAAAAATAATGATGTTGTTTTTCTAATAGATGATAAAGAAAACTTCCTTAAAAATAAAAATCAATTTATAGGTTTTAATGGAGAAAAAGATAAACCTAAATCAATTTTAATAAAAAATAATAATCTTCACATAGATGTGAAGATTGATCCAGGTCATCTAATAGGAAAATCTGATAAAGCTTCGATTTCAGATGTAGTAATAGAATCTGCTTTATCAACAATTATTGATAATGAGGACTCTGTAGCTGCAGTTGATGCAGAAGATAAAATAAAATGTTATCGAAATTGGTTGGGGTTAATGAAAGGTGACTTGATAGCTAAGATGGAAAAAGATGGAAAGAAATTTGTTAGAAAACTCAATCCAAATAGAGATTATATTTCAACTGACGGTAAAAAAATTTCATTGCATGGTAGAGCTTTGCTTTTAAATAGAAATGTTGGTCACTTAATGACCAACCCCTCAATATTATTAAATGATGGATCTGAAATACCAGAAGGAATAATGGACGCATTTATAGCGACTTTGTGTGCTTTACATGACTTTGAAAATAAAAATAATTCTAGAGTTGGTTCGGTTTACATTGTCAAACCTAAAATGCATGGGCCTGAGGAAGTTGCTTTTACAAATACTCTCTTTGGAAAAGTTGAAGAAGTATTGGGCATCAAAAAATATTCTATCAAAGTAGGAATAATGGATGAAGAAAGAAGAACTACTGTAAATTTAAAAGAATGCATTAGACAAGTAAAAAATAGAATTGTTTTTATTAACACAGGTTTCTTAGATAGAACTGGAGATGAAATGCATACATCATTTGAAGCGGGACCGATGATTTTTAAAGGAGACATGAAAAAATCTACATGGCTTAACACTTATGAAAACTGGAATGTAGACATTGGTTTAAATTGCGGTTTTTCTGGTAAGGCACAGATAGGTAAAGGAATGTGGGCAATGCCAGATCAAATGGCAAATATGATG
This sequence comes from uncultured Pelagibacteraceae bacterium, assembly GCA_902581775.1. Lineage (GTDB taxonomy): Bacteria > Pseudomonadota > Alphaproteobacteria > Pelagibacterales > Pelagibacteraceae > Pelagilacustribacter. Next base: position 29,727 of record CACHPJ010000009.1, read on the forward strand.
GAGCAAAAAATTGGACATCCTAAATCTGGAGCGAATTGTGCTTGGGTACCTTCACCTACAGCAGCCACATTACATGCTATGCACTACCACAAAGTAAATGTTTTTGAAGAGCAAAAAAAAATTAAATCGAGAACTAGGGCAAAACTAGAAAATATTTTAGAAATACCTAAAGCTGACAGACCTAACTGGTCCAAAGAAGATATAAACCTAGAATTAGAGAATAATGCCCAAGGAATTTTAGGTTATGTAGTTAGATGGATAGATCAAGGTGTAGGTTGTTCTAAGGTACCTGATATAAATAATATTGGTTTAATGGAGGATAGAGCTACACTAAGAATATCGTCTCAGCACATGGCTAATTGGATTCATCATGGAATATGTACAAAAGAACAAGTCATGTCTGTTATGAAAAAAATGGCAAAAATAGTTGATAAACAAAATGAAAATGATCCAGCTTATGGTCGAAGTGGAAGAACTGGATATAAAAAAATGTCGGATGATTTTGAAAATTCTATAGCTTTTGCAGCTGCGTGCGATTTAGTTTTTAAAGGAAGAGTTCAACCATCAGGTTATACTGAACCACTTTTACACGAAAAAAGGTTAGAAAAAAAAACTAGTCATTAGTAACCGGGACCCTGTTTTTAAAGGCAGAAAATAATGTTCCATCATCAAGCTGCTCTATTTCTCCACCGACGGGTAATCCTTGAGCTAGCTTAGTAATTTTTATTTTATCGTTTTTAATTGAGTCTTCAATATAATGTGCTGTCGTTTGACCTTCGATAGTTGCGCTTGTGGCTATTATTACTTCTTTTAAACTATTCTTTTTTATCCTTTTAAAAAGAGATTCCATTAATAAATTTTTTTGACTATGCCCTTCATTTGAATTTAATGTTCCTCCTAAAATATGATAGTGACCTTTATAAACATTTGCTGATTTAATTACCCACATATCCGCTAAATTTTCTACCACACAAATTTTATCGAACTGATTATCCCTTTCACAAATACAGTCTTGATCTACTAATTTTAAATTTCCGCAATTATTACAACGAATAACCTTTTTGTAAACTTTTGCTAAAGATTGGGCCAAAGGTTTAATAATACTATCTTTATTATTGATTAGTTTTAGAACAATTCTTTTAGCAGATTTAGGTCCCAAACCGGGCAATTTTGAAAATTGTTTAATTATGTCTTCTATTTCTTGAATATTATTATCCATTTAAAAAGGAAGTTTAAAATCTGTTGGTAGATTTAGGCCACCAGTAATTTTTGAAATTTCTTCATTAGATTTTTTTTTTAAATTGTCTTTTGCATCATTGTACGCGGCAGCAATTAAATCAGTAATTATATCTAGTGTTTCTTTTTTTGCTTCTTCACTAATTTTTATTGATTTTATTTCATAATTTCCTGTTAGTACAACAGTAACTAAATTTCCTCCAGCTGTACCTTCAACTTCGATTTTTTTTATCATTTCTTGAGCAGATTTCATTTTTGCTTGTAGTTCTTTTGCTTTGGAGAGCATATCATTGAAGTTACTCATTTTTATCCTCCACTTTAACAAGTTCAGCGTCTGGAAACGTAGAAATAATTTTTTTTGCTATTTTGCTATTTTTTTCACTGTCTAGATTTTTTTTGCTTTCTTTAATTGTTCTCTCATAAATTGTCTCGGTGCCATCTTTTTTGCTTAAAGAAATAATCCATCTTTCATTTGTCCATTTTAGTAATTTTTCTGATAGATTTTTTATAAAATTTTTGTTGAGCTTTTCATTGAAAGAGATATCTATTTTACCTTTACTAAAACTAACTAATTTTACATTTCTTTCAAGATCATATTTTAAATCTACCTCTTTTTCTTTATCTGCAAATTTTACTATGTCATTAAAATTTTTAATTTCATTCTGAAACTTAAAATTTTTATTATCTGTTTCTTTATAAATATTTGTTTTAATTTGATCAGTACTTTTAAGCTGGCTTTTAACTGTAGTTTCCTTTTTAGAGTCTTCATCACTATCTTTTGGTTGATCTCCAAGATTTAATTTCAATTTTGGACTAACTTCTATTTTTTCAATATCTGAAAAATTTTTTGTCTCGATATTTTTTAAGTGCATAAGTTGAAGAATATACATCTTAAGATTTAAATTTTCATTTGAAACAAATCTTATGTCATCAATTGTTTTAATTGTTAATTGCCAAAATAAGCCTATATCTTGGATATCTAAGTTTTTTGAAGAGTTGTTTATTAACTCTATCTCTGCTTCGGAAACCGTCAAATCTTTTTTATTTATATCTCCAAGACTAATTTTTCTGCTAAATAAATATAAAATTTCTAAAATATCATTTAAAAAATTCTTAGTATCTAAACCATTCTCAATCAGCTCTTCTAAAATGCTTAAAGCTTTAACTTCATTACCTAATAAAATTTCTTTAAACAATTTTACTATTTCAGAACGATCAGCAATACCTAGCATTTTTCTTATATCATCGCCCTGGATTTCCTTATTTGAATTTATAGTTTGAGATATTAAAGCTCTATCTAATAATGATATTGCGTCTCGGACTGATCCCTCTGAAGCTTTAGCAATAAGATTTATTGCTTCGTCGCTAAAATTGCCATTTTCTTTTTTTGCAATATTTCTAATATGATCTTGCATTTTATCACTACTAACTCTTTTTAAATCAAATCGCTGGCATCTAGAGAGTATGGTCACTGGAATTTTCCTAACTTCAGTTGTAGCTAAAATGAACTTTAGTTTAGATGGTGGCTCCTCCAATGTTTTAAGCAAACCATTAAACGCTTGCTTAGAAAGCATATGGACTTCATCAATGATAAAAATTTTGAATTGTGCACTAGTAGGGCTATATTTTGAGTTTTCAATTAGCTCCCTTACGTCATCTATTCCCGTTTTAGAAGCAGCATCCATTTCTAAAACATCGATGTGACTAGATCTAACTATTTCACTACATGAATTGCAAAAATTTTCATTTTCGCAAGTAATTTTTTTATCTAAATTTTTTTCACAGTTTAGTGCTTTGGCTATTAATCTAGCAATTGTAGTTTTGCCAACTCCTCTTATCCCAGTCAATAAATATGAGTTAGGTGTTTTGTTGTTTTTAATTCCATTAATTATAGTTTCTGAAATTACTTCTTGACCAATTAAATCTTTAAATTCCTGTGGCCTATATTTTAATGCTAAAATTTTATTTTGTTTCATTTTAATTTTTAGAGGCGGGCAACAACCTGAAAAATTTTCACTACGGCTGCTTCTTTTCAGACCTGACCGGGTTTATGAAACATCCACCTGATGCCAACCTCAAAATGATTATATCAAGATAGTTTAAAATACTACAAGGTTAGAATCGAAATTTGTGGACTAATTTTGCCTAAATTTCGAGGCTTCATAAACGCCAAGTATATCCAGGTTCTCTGTGTGAAAACCCAATTCTTCCATAGCATTTTGAACTGGTTTTTCATCAAGATGACCTTCGAAGTCTAAGTAAAAGTTTGTCTGGGCAAAAGTATTTTTAACTGAAAAACTCTCAAGCTTTGTCATGTTAACTTGGTTCGTTGCAAAGCCCCCTAGCGATTTGTATAATGCAGCTGGTTCACTTTTTAGTCTAAATATACATGTAGTAATAAATTTTTTTGATTTGTCAAACTCAGGTTGCTGAACATTTTTTCCCATAATTAAAAATCTTGTAACATTACTTTTTTCATCTTCTATATTTTCTTTAAGAATTTTAAGATTATAAATTTCTGCAGATAATTTTGAGGCAATTGCAGCTATGCTTGAATCTTTCCCTTCAGAAAGATCTTTAGCTGAACCTGCGGTGTCTGCTGAAATAATTGTCTTAAATTTATTTTCTAGAATTATTTTTTGACATTGACCAAGTGCTTGCGCGTGACTTCTAACAAATTTTATGTCTTTAAGGTTAGCATTTTTTTTTGCTAGTAAATTATGTTCTACTGTTTGGAAATGTTCAGCATATATTTGTAATTTGTATTTTGGCAAAAGATAATGAATATCTGCAACTCTTCCTGCTAATGAGTTTTCTAAAGGTATAACAATCTTAAATGTTTCGTCGTCAAAAGCTATTTTAAAAGCTTCTTCAAAAGTTGCGCATGTCTTAATCTCTGATTTATCAAAAATTTCATTAACAGCTATGTGGGAATACGCTCCTAATTCACCTTGGAAAGCTATTTTATTTTTAATCATTTTTTTCCATTATTTTTTTTATTTGAAACAGATCTTCCTCAGTGTCAACACTTAAAGGTATAGATTCTACAAAACCAACATCAATTTTCATGCCATTTTCCAAAGCTCTCATTTGTTCGAGGTTTCTCTTAAGCTCTAAATTAGACCTTTTTAAGTTTACATACTTAATCAAAGCCTCACTGGTAAAAGCATAAATTCCAATATGATGATAAGAGAGATTTTTTTTCTTTTCTGCATTTAGCCTAAAAAAATCAAGCGCTTGTTGAAAGTTATTTTTTTTAATTTTTTCTTTTGTAGAGACTTTGACGGTATTTTTATCGTCTATTTCTTGATCGTTTTTTAAATTGCTAGCTAGAGTTGCTATATCACAATTTTTTTTCATAATATAATTAGCTAAGTTCTTAATATCTTCAGAATTAATATTTGGCATATCTCCTTGTAAATTAATAATAAAATTTGGTTCTTTGTTTAAAGTTTTTTCAAATATTTCAAAAATTCTATCTGTACCAGTTTCATGATCATTATGTGTTTTCACAACTTTTCCATTTGCACTCTCTATTACATCTTGGATTTTTTCATCCGGAGTCGCTACATATACTTCGCCGATACCAGCTTTAACAGCTGCTTCATAAACATGTAAAATCATTTCTTTTTTATTAATAATTTTTAAGGGCTTGTCTGGCAGCCTCGATGACGCTAATCTTGAGGGTATAATTGTTACAATTTCATTCATACAATTATGCGTCTCTAAGACGCAAAATTTTTTAATTAATTTAAAGTTTTTTTACTAAACTCGTGTTATACGTTTATAAGTCATTATCAAAGTTATGGATAGTTTTGAAATAAATAAAATAATAGCCGCTGTTCTACTTACTGCTTTAATAGTTATTGGCATAGGCAAAGCTGCAGATTTAGTGTTTCATGTAGATAAACCTAAACAATCCGCATACAAAATTGACGGTCTAGAAGTAGCTGAGGTCACTAAAGAAAGTGATGGTAAGAGTGAGACTGTGGAAGCCGTAGATATTGCTCAACTTTTAGCTTTGGGAAATCTTGCACATGGAGAAAAGGTTTTTAAAAAGTGTAGTGCTTGCCACATGATTGCAAGCGACGGAAAAAATATGATTGGACCAAATTTATGGGGTGTAATTGGTCGAAACGCTGCATCAATTTCTGATTATAAATATTCTAAAGCAATGGTGGCATACGGTAAAAACTGGACATTCGAGGAAATGAATTCTTATTTAATTAAACCTCAAGCTTATATAAAAGGGACTAAAATGGCTTTCGCGGGTTTAAGAAAAGAAAAAGATAGAGCTTCAGTTATACTTTACATGAATTCAAAAAGTAGTAGCCCTGTACCCTTACCTTAATCCAAACACCACTTGATAATACTTTTTTGAGCGTGAACTCTATTAAGAGCTTGCTGCCAAACAACAGATTTTTTTCCATCAATTACATCATCAGTTACTTCTTCACCTCTTCCAACTGGTAAACAATGCATAAAAATTGCATCTGGTTTAGCATGTTTAATTAGTTTTTGATTAACTTGGTAATTTTTTAAAATTTTCTTTTTCTTTTTTTTATCCCCTTTGTCATTCATAGAAACCCACTTATCCGTCATAATACAATCAGCTCCTTTTACAGCTTCTTTGGGGTCTGTTGTAACTTTGATTTTTGTATTATTTTTCACTGCCCATTTGAGAATTTTTTTATTTGGGCTATATTTTTTTGGACAAGCTATTCTCAGATTAAATTCAAATTTAACTGCCGCCTCGATAAAAGAATGAGACATATTATTAGCTCCATCGCCGACCCACGATAAATTTTTTCCTTTGATGTTGCCCTTTAATTCCTCAAAAGTTAAGATATCTGACATTACCTGGCAAGGGTGGCTTTGATCCGATAATCCATTTATTAAAGGTATAAGAGAATATTTTCCGAATTCCTCTAAATTTTTGTGTGATGAAGTTCTAATCATTATTACATCTGCATATTCAGATAAAACTCTTGCTGTATCTTTAGTGCTTTCATCACCTTTGCCATAATGAATACCATCAGGATTTAATACGATGGAAGAGCCTCCAAGTTGTTTTATGGCTATATCAAAAGATACTCTTGTTCTAGTTGACGGCTTTTCAAAAATCATAATCATTGATTTTCCATCTAGCGGTTTGTCATTATCAACTTGAGATTTATTGAATCCAAGCCTTTTTGATTTTCTTGCTTTAGCATCTTCTACAATTTTTCTTAATTCTGTAGAATTTACGTCAGAAATATTTAAAAAATTTTTCATTTAAAAGTTTTACACACCTTTCTTAAAATTACTATAGCTTTATCAATTTCCTTTTTTTTAATGTTTAAAGGTGGAAGCAGTCTAATTACATTTTCAGCGGCTTTAACAACTAACATTTTATTGGTAATTAAATTATTAATAAATTTTATTTGATTAACATTTAATTTAAGACCAATTAAAAAACCTAATCCTCTTACCTCGCTAATAATTTTTGGATAATCTTTTTGAATTTTTATTAATTCTGACTGAAAATATTTTCCATTTTTTGTAACATTTTTGAGAAATCCTTTTTTTAAAATTATGTCAAGAACTGCATTTCCTACTTGCATGGCCAAAGGATTGCCTCCAAATGTAGATCCGTGACTTCCAGGTTTCATAGATTTTGCGACCTTCTTGTTTACCAGGCAAGCTCCGATGGGAAAGCCGCCACCAATTCCTTTTGCAATTGGAACAATATCAGGTTTAATTTTTGCGTGTTCAAATGCAAAGAATTTTCCCGTTCTTCCTATGCCGCATTGTACTTCATCTAAAATTAATAGGATTTTTTTTTTGTTACATAGTTTTCTCAGCCCTTTTAAACAATAATCAGGAATTACTTTTATACCTCCTTCTCCCATTATCGTCTCAACCATAATTGCGGCAGTATTTTTTGTTATCTTTCTTTTTAATTCATTGTGATTTCCAAAATTAAAATGGTCGAAACCATTAACCTTTGGGTGAAAACCTTCAGTCATTTTTTTGCTATTACTTGCAAAAATAGTTGCAAGTGTTCTTCCATGAAAGCTATTATTAATACATAAAATTCTGTTTTTTTTAATTTTACCTTGATCGAAAAAATATTTTCTAGCAATCTTAATGGCAAGTTCAGTTGCCTCAGCACCAGAATTTTGAAAGCCAACAAAGTCGGCAAATGTTTTTTGGCTTAATCTTTTAGCTAGTTTTTCTTGTTCAGGAATAGTAAATACATTTGATAAATGCCAAACTTTTTTGGCTTGTTTGTTTATGGCTCTAATTAAATAAGGATTAGAATGACCTAGTGAATTTACTGCGATTCCTTGAACCAAATCCAAGTATTTCTTTCCTTTTTTTGTATATAAATAACAGCCTTTTCCTCTTACAAAGGAAATTTTTTTTCTGTTATAGGTATTTAGTACTGAGCTCATTTTTCTAAGATTTAATTTTATATCCTTTTTTGTACAAAAGATAAGCAATGAACCATATCAATAAACATAAAATAAATAAATAAATTAATCCATAAAAAATTGATCCGTCAGATTTTCCTAAAAAACTATACCTAAATCCATCAATCATATAAAAAAATGGGTTTATTTTACTTACAGTTTGCAAAAATTCTGGAAGTCTT
>CACHPJ010000010.1 GCA_902581775.1 uncultured Pelagibacteraceae bacterium
TTATAATTGGGGAAATAGCAAATGGTGGAATAGAATACGTAATTAAAAATTTTCTTAAATATATATCCAACAGAGAACAAAAAATGATGCTTACAAAAAAAACAAAGAAATATATTGAGCTATGTATTAAATAAGTTCCTATAATAATACCTAAAATTCCAGAGCTATATCCAAAAAAACCTTTTTTCCATTCTAATAAAAAATCTTCTTTGTAAAATCTGTATGAGATAATGTTATTTATAGTAACCCCAGCTAGAGCGCCCAAAGCACTAAATGGAGAAATAGATAAAATTGAAAAGAAAACTAAATAGCCTGATTTAAGATTATTTGAAAAGGCAATTTGAGCTATTCCATTAAATGTAGCTTCAAACCATTCTTTAATGCTTGCCATTAGACTTTGATGAAAGCCTTTTAGGAATAGTGTCTAAACTAAAAATATCTCTCCAGCTTTCTTTTTTTCTAATAATTTCTGAACCATGTGGCCCTAACAAAATAACAGCTGGCCTAGTTTGAATAAATTGCATTGATTGGGTTAAATTATATGCACCAACATTAGAAAAAACTATCGTATCACCAACATTTGTTGAAGATAAATTTACAGACTCATTAATTGAATCAATCTGCATGCACAGAGGTCCGTATATTTTTACTGGTCCACCATTATATCCGTTGCCATTGGTTTTTCTTACTCCATTAATTCCATTTTTTTTAATTCCATTAGTTTTATTGGCTATTTTAGGTTCAAAATTATACCAATATGCAGTTGGCAAAACATTTACCCCTGCGTCTACAACAATATTATAACCACCTTTCGGATCTTTTTTTTTAGAAACTATTTTTGAGATTAATTGCATGCATTCATCTACTATAGCTCTCCCTGGTTCTAAAACTAATATTGGTGTTCCATTATTGAACAAATGTTTTGCCTTTTTTAAATAATACATAACTTCATCGGCAAAACTTTTTAAAGTTTCCTCATTATATTTGCTTCCACCCGGAATATCATACTCAGGTTTTAATTTATTAGATGAAGGAAAACCGCCACCAATATCAATTATTTTAGTATTAAGCCCAATTTTTTTAGCAAACTCTGCTAATTCAATTATAATCCTCGTAGATTTTGAGTATATTTTTGGGTCCACATTAAATGTGCCTGAATGGTTGTGAATTGCCTCAAATTTAAGGTTTTTCTTTTTAGAAATTTCTTTTAAAGCTCTTTCAGCTTCTTTTGTTTCATAATTAAATCCAAATTTTGTCCACGACGAGCTTCCCATTATAAAATTAACTCTAATGCCCACTCGTGCTTTTTTTCCTAAATTTTTTGCAACTTCATCTAACAAATCTAATTCATCAAAATTATCAATATTGATTAAAGCTCCTTCACTAACTGCCTTACTAAGTTCTGATTTTGTTTTGTAACAACCATTAAAGATTATTTCTGCACCAGGTACATCTAAAGATCTAGCTAATTTATACTCCATGTCTGATACAACTTCAGCATACGCTCCCTCTTCTTTTAAAATAGAACAAACTGCGGGAAGATAGTTTGTTTTATAAGAATAGCCAATTATAGTTTTAATTCCATCCTGAGTAAAATTTCTTTTGAATTCTCTATATTTTTCTCTTAATTTTTTTTCAGATAAAAGATAAAGCGGTGAGCCGTGTGCTTCAATTAACTTTTCAATATCTTCAACTTCCTCAAAAACTGAGGAAGTGTTCATATTCAAAATACTATGCTTGCCTATAGTACTTATTTGAATTAATTCAATATTTGGTGCTTCGTAATTATCTTTTTTCATTTTCAATTATTTCTGATTTTAAAAATTTTCCAAATCGAACTCTATCTGCAGAAAATTCATTACAATTTCTTATAAAAACTAAATCCTCCTTTCGGTAAATGCTATCAGCTTTTCTGCCTAAAGCCAAATCTACAGCGATTAATGGTAGATTATGGCCTACATCTTTTGCGTAACTTATCCATGCGGGAAATCTGCAATTTATTTCAATCAGTTTAAACTCTTCATCAAAACTATCTCTTATAAATTCTAACTCGATAGGCCCGACCCATTTTATTTCTTTAAGTATTTTTTTTACCTCTAATTCTAATTTTGGCAAGGACACTTTTCTTGCTGCCCAAGTATTGCCTTGCTCGCATTGCAATAATTTTTTAATAGAAAGTTGTGCTATTAATTCATGATTAAAATTACAAACGCCTGAAATTGAAAACTCCTCACCTTTAATAAATTTTTTTGAAATAACACTTTCGAACCCATGACTATCATAAAATTCCCAAACATAAGGAATTTGATTTTTATTATAAACAATTGTTGGGCTGCCAGTAAAATTATTAATAACACCTTTAGTAACAAACGGAAAGCCAATTGAGTTTCCGACTAATCGTAAGCTTTCAATTGAGTCAGATCTAATTGTTTTCGGTAATGTGAAGCCTTCTCTTACTTTACCTTTGTGTCCATTAATACCTGTGATTTGTTTTGTTTTTTTAAATGAATTAATAGAAGGTAACAAAGTAGCAATACCTATTTTTTTTAAATCACTCTGAATTTCTATACAACTTTGTAATTCTGAGTCTAAACTTGGAATAAGAACGTTGATTTTATGCGATCTATTAATTTCAGAAATTTTTTTTAATAAAATTTTTTTCGAACTTATATCTCTAAATAAAAAAATCTTATTAAATAAATCTGTTCTTACTCCACCAGTATCATAAGGTCCATAAGCAAAGCCGTACATATCTCCAATTCTTTCACTTTCTGATAAAGCTTTTGCTACGCCTAAACCAGGCATTACGTAATCAAAACTATTAATCGCACTTATAGCAACTGAAGGTAAATTTTTATCTTTTGAATTCTTTTTTAAATGATGTTTTTTGTCAAAAAATCTCTTACCTAATGAAATAGTTTTATAAGTAGTTAGTGTTTTTATTTGATCAAATGGAACTGTAAGCTCTTCAATATTTCTAACAAAAGATTTTTTTAAATTAGTAAAGTTTCTTATAGGACAACCTGGGTTTAAAATTTCTTTTAGGACTATTAAAGGTTGATTGATTCCAGCAAATTGAGAGAGAAGTATCCATGAAGGAAAACGAGGATTTATTTCAATCAAATTATATTTATTCGTATTGTTGGATTTAATAAATTCTAATTCTAAAGGTCCTTTCCAATGAAGTTTTTTTAATATTTTTTGAGCATGATGAATTAAATCTGGATCATTAACTGGAGTTCCAATAATTCCTTTACCTCTTTGGTTTACGCCTAATTTTTTCATTGGTAAAATACTTGCACAAGATCCGTCTTCTCTTGCAACCATTGACACATCAAACTCTTCTCCCTCTATCTTTTCCTGAATAATGGTGCCACCACCCCATCTAGAATTAAATATTTTTGCATAATATAAGGCGTCTGACCAATTATTTACTTTTTTTGCTGAAGCAATAACGCCTTTTACTACTAAAGGAAAAGTAAATTGATTAGCAACATATGGAACATCATAAATATTTGGAACATGGACTGTTTTTGGAGTTGGAAATTTATTTTTGTAACAAAAATAAGGAAGAGAAGTTTTTAAAGATAAATTATATTGTTCAATATCTGGGACTAAAACTTTGATGCCTTTACTTTTCAATCTCTCTTTTAACCTTGATAAAATTGGTATTTCTAATTCTAAACTAGGTATTATGGCATGAAATTTTCTCTTTTTATTGATTTCAATTATTCTCTCATAAAATGCGTTTTCCCCTTCTGCTATTGGAGGCATGATATGAACATTGTCAATCAATCCAGGAGAAAAAGCTCCAGTCATCCAAGCGTCATATCCTAAAGCATCTATAGAAATATTTCCTTCCCAGCCTAACTTTATAGCCCTAGCAACAGCAGTACCAGGTTCTGAGTTATCTAATCCTCCAAAACCAGTTATAGCTATTCGTAATTCTTTTTTAAAGTTTTTCATTTATTAAATTAAGATTTTTTAATTTTGTTAAAAAATTACTAATATCTTTCCTTGCTATTGTTTTATTTATATCATGTGTTTTTAAAATTTCTTTAGTCAAATTAGAAATATCTGTTTTCCCTTTCTCTAATTTTTTGAGAATTAACAATGCTGTTCTGTTGCACGAACAGTAATTAGATGAAGTAGTGTCTATTAACATACCGCTTTTACCATCGGGATCTAACTCTAAAAAAACGTTCTTTTTTAAAGACCACTTACTATTAGCATTCATAATGGTTTTTAACTTGCTCTTTTTAGTCCAGCCTTAGCGTCTGGATAATATGGAGAAAGCTTCAAGGCATCTTGAAAATATTTCTTAGCTCCTGCCTTGTCATTTTGCTCTAACTTAACATAACCCATGCCAGTAATCGCGTCTATCAAGAAAGGGTATTTATCTATTGTTTCGTTAAAATATTTAGCAGCTTTATCAAATTCTTTGTTTCTAAAGTGCAACCATCCTAGTGTAGATCTGGAGTCGTATACAACTGTCCACTGATTTTTTGTGTTAGGTATTGGTACCACTTCGGTTATTGGTAATAATTTTTTTTCATCCTCGAATTTAATCAATGCTTCAAGTATTGGTTTGGCTTCGGCATCTTTGCCTAACCTAAATAATGCAAAAGCTTTTCCTCTTTCAGCGTTTTTAGACTTTCCACCATTCTCCAAATATTGATTAAATCTTTTTAATGCTTGCTTATTATTTTTTGCAAAATAAGTTCCCCAACCCATACTATAATAAGCTCCTAACGATTTTTTAGGCTCTACTTGCAACTCATCATAGACCGGATCGATATACGCTGGAGCTAAAGATGCTGCTATTGTAGCTTTTTTTGCTGACTTATCATTATCTTTCATTCCTTTATAAGTTTTGGCTAATAAAAATTGAATATCGCCTGAATAAGGGTAGATTTTTTCTCCAAATTCTAAGATATCCTTAGCGCTTTTAAATTTTTCATTTTCGATAAGTTCTTTTGTAATGAATGTGTAAATTCCTACTCCTTGATAAGGGGCTAGAGATAATGATTTATATAAACTTTTACCTGCATCATCCCATTTTTTTTCAGCAGCAGCCACATAAGAAAGGCCTCTGTGAGATAAATAAGCTTTTGGTTGTTTCTTAATTACAGTTGTAAATCCTTCTTTAGCTTTTTCGTAGTCTTTTTTATAGTATGAAACCCATGCTTCTCCATCATCGACTAACCACTTCCAGTTTTCTTCCTTTATTTCTTCACGAGATTTTTTGAATAGCTCAAGAGACTTATCTAATTGAGCTTGCCTCTTTACATCATCCTTAATATACAAGCTGTTGTTCGCTAAATAAAATGCTTTATTGTATAAAGTGTAACCAGAACGTTTGGCTTGAATAAGACCACTGCTTGAATACCAAAAAGATTTATCTATTTTCAAAGCAGCTTCAAACGCTTGTTTTGCTGCTGCACTATTATCAAGTGCTAAATTCATCCACCCAACGCAATCTTGGGCAGCAGGATTATTAGATGCTTCTGCTTTCGAAATTTGAGAACTACATGATTTTAGAGCAGCTTCATATTTAGCTTTAGCACCTTCAGTTGTTTTCTCCTTAAATGCTTCATAATAAGTCTTCCAACCATCTTTAACGATATCTCTTTTTCTGTATTGTAAAGTATTTAAACCACTGTTTGCTTTTATGTAACCAGGCCACTTTTTCAAAGCAGTTTCAAAATATTTTTTAGCTTCAGGGTAGTTTTTTTGATTATACTTAGCCCAACCCAAACCTGAATAAGCTTCAGCATCTAAATATTCCAACTTTTCTAAACCTTTGGCAGTTTTTCTTACTGCTAGAGCCTTTTTAAATTCTGACTCTGCCTCGGAATATTTTTTTAAATATAGTTTATTTAACCCATTTCCATTATGAGCAACATAATATTTTCCACCGTTAGCAAAATATTGTTTAAATCTCTTATCAGCTTGTTTAAATTTTCCCCTATAATAATTATTCCAAGCTACAGAATAATATGCACCAGTTAAGTTTTTAGGAGATAGACCAAGTTTATCAATTGCTGGGTCAATATAAGCTGGAGCTAAATTAGCAGCAATAATTAATTTTTGTTCAGCTGTAGTTACATCTTTCAAATTTTTATAAGCCTTAGCTAATAAAAACTGAATATCTGCTGAATAAGGATATATTCTTTGACCTAGTTCAAGAATATATTTAGATTTTTCCCACTGACCAGATTTTTGCATTTTATTTACAGGGGCAATATAATCAGTCAATGGTTGATAAGGGTTTAAGTTTAAAGATTTTGTTAGTTGATTTGCTGCAGTATTAAAGTCTTTTTTCTCCATAGCAATATAAGCTAGTCCTTTATATGATCCATAAGCTTTTTCATTTTGTTTAATTATATTTTCAAAGTCTTTTTTTGCATTACTATAATCTTTTTTGTAAAACTTAATCCAGGCTCTTGCGTCATTCATTAAAAATTTCAAATCTGCATCAACTTTGGCTTCGGCTTTTTTTAATCTCTCTTCTGCTCTATCGAAACTTCCAACATTTATTAAAGCCCAAGCTTCAGTGTAATTGACTAATTGATATCTTTGCGCAGTTGAAAGTCCGCTTGAAGAAAAATAAAAGTACGGGTCAATTTTTAAAGCTTCTTTAAATGCTGTAGCTGACTTGCTGTACTCTTGTTGTGCAAGTAAACTCCAGCCCACGCAATCATGTGCTGCTGGATTTTTAGCTTCTACAGCTGCTTTAATTTTTCCTTCACACACTTTTTGTTGTTCTTTGTATTTTCCTTTATAGTAAAGTTTCCAACCGTCTTTAACTATGTCTCTCTTAGTAAATTTTATTGCAGATAAACCTGACGTAGCTAAATAATATCCAGGCTGTTTAGCTAAAGCTTTATTAAAATTTGTTTCCGCACTTTTATAATTTTTGGCATAAAGATGAGCATGACCTAATTTCGCAAAATATAAAGGATCTGTGTTCCATTTTTTAGATAAACTTTCATAAGTTTTAATTGTTGTTTCTTTTTCTCCCAATCCATATAATGCTGTATCTACAAGTGTAACTAAACCACTATTGTGTCTAATCGCTCTTGCGCCGATAACTGCTTCTTTTAATGCCTTTTTGTAGAATTCTTTTGCTTTTTTCTTATCTTTTTTAGCAAGAGATTTACTAGCTTCTGAAATATAAAATCTTGCTAAACCATCTCTGCAATAAAAACATTTCTTATCTCTCGTATTACCACTTTTGAAAGCTTTAACAGCTTTTTCCCAGTCATTTTGAAATACGTAAACCCATCCTTGTGTAATAGCAGAGTCTTTTAATTTAACTGACCACTTTGAAAGCGTGGCCTTATCGCCTTTTTTTACAAATTCAAGTGCATCGTCGTATCTTTTTTCTTTGATAGCAATCCAAGCAAGTGCATCGTAAGCACCCCAATCGTGCTCATTTTTACCTACTTCTAAAGCTTTATTTGCAAAATCTTTACCCTTATCAAAGTTATTTAATTTTATATTATTCCAAGCTAATCCTAAATACCCGTTAAAATTATCCTCAGGTTTGTCAGATTGGAGTTTATTTACTTTTTCAAATATCACAGTTGATCCAGCATAGTCGTTTAAAACAAATTTAGACCAACCTTGCCAAACGAGAGCTTCTTTGTAATTTTTATAATCTTTTTTTTCTTCTTTAGAAGGAGCTTTAAATTTGTTTAGATATTTGTTTGTGTATTTTAATGTTCCAACCCAATTGCCTTTTAAAAACATTGACTCTGCTCTTTTGTTTAAAGCTGTGATGGATTTCGGTTCTTTAAATTCGTCAACTTTTTCCTTTTTTTCAGCAACTGCTGAAGAAAAAACAAGAAATGATATCAACAATACAAAGATTGTCCTTAAATTAAAAATTTGAGCCATTTTACGCCTCTAAGTTTTAAATTTATGAATTAAATGTCGCACTTTAGAAGAAGAAAGACAAGACCTTAAATTATTGTGATAAGAGCTTTTATTGCATTAAGAATTCAACTCATCCGCGAAAATAGAAACTATTTCCCTATCTATCCAAATATTATTTCTATAACTGTCTTTTCTTAAAAACCCTTCATGCTGAAAACCCGCCTTTTCGTGAATTATTTTTACTGCCTCATTTGGAGTTAAAAAATCAGAATTTATTTTCCTTAATTGTAACTCTTTAAAACCATAATTTACAATTGATTTAATAACACCAGAACCTATTCCCTTACCCCATAAATCTTTTTTTCCAATAACAATAAAAAATCTAGCTACTTTATTTTTTTTATTAACTAAATCTAAACCACTTACTCCGATAAATTTTTTTTCATGCTCTATAGCTTGTCTATACCAACCATACATTAAATAGTTTTCAATGTTTGAAAAATCTTTAATACTTTGAACTTCATCCTCTAACCAAATATTTACATCTGGATCCAATAAAAAATTAATATACTCCTTTACATCGCTCTGTTTTAGATTTCTAAGCTGAAATAATTCTTTACGCATATTTTATTTTATCACATATAACCCTGTAATAAAAAATTAACTAGTTAAAGCTTTATTTTTATCAAAACTGTTCAAAACTATTGCCAAAATAATAATAGCGCCCCCGATTAACACACTTATTGGTGGTATCTCGTTTAAAAATAACCATACCCAAACTGGAGCAAAGAGTGTTTCCGTTAGCATCAAAAGTCCAACGGTTGTTGATGCGGTGGTTCTAGATCCAATAGTAATACATATAAAACCAAAAGCTAACTGTGGAACACCTAGAAAAAAACCCATTATAATATCTTTATTAGAAAAAACGTAAGATTCAGATAAAAACAACCCATATATAATACTAAAAATTCCGGAATAAAATATTGCAGGAACCATATCTAAATTTTTATTTTTTCTAATTATCATTACTAAAATTGAAAAATTAATTGGTATAGCTAAAGCGATTATATTCCCTAAAAGTGATCCTGATGAAATAGAATCTCCTACCATTATTAAAATTCCGCTCATAGCTAAAACTATTGATATAAAACAAATTAAAGATATTTTTTCTTTCAGAAAAAAATATCCAAATATTGCAAGAAACATCGTTTGAGTGCTTATTATAAAAACTACATTGGCTACTGAAGTAATAGTCATTGAATAAACATAAGCTACAAAGCTTAAAGACATTACCAATCCTCCTATAAGAGCAGGGTAGCCAGCATTTTTTATAATTTTTATAGTATTTTTTTTATATGTACTTAATAGAAATAATATTAAAGCAATCATAAAAAAAACTGATCTAATCAAAAGAATTTGCCACACACTTGCTTCCTCGAAAGATCTCACAATAAATCCTCCCCAACTCAAACAAAACGCACCAAAAAGTAAAAGAGTATATCCGGGTATTTTATAAAGAAATTGCATTAAAATTTTTTCAATATTTTAGGAAAATAAATGTGCAGAGATAGTGCCCTAAAAAACATAAATAATAGAAAAGCTAACCAAAGGCCGTTGTTTCCAAAATTGTTAGAAAGTTCTATAGAAATTATTATAAAAATAAATACAGAGATTATCATTGCGTTTCTTAACGCTCCTGTTTGTGATGTTCCAATGAATATCCCATCATATTGATATGAAAAAGATGCAATTGGAGGAATAAAAAATATCCACATTACAAAACCGTAAGTTAAATATCTTAAATATTCAATATCAGTTAAAATATTAATAATGTCTTTATATAAAAATAAAAAAATTAAAGATATGGTCAAACTTGTATAAAAACTTATTTCAAATGAATTTTTTACTAAAAAAACAAATGCCTTTTTAATTTTTTTTCCTAATAAAAAACCCGCTACCCCTTCAGTTGAAAAAGCATAAGCATCTAGAAAAAAAGCAGAAATTATTACAAACTGTAATAGAATGGCATTGATTGCGACATATTCCTCACCTAACAAAGAACTTTGGTAAGTAAACCACAAAAAGGAAAAAGTAAGCAAAATCGTTCTTACAAAAATATCAAAATTTATATTAAATAATTTAAGTAATTTTTTTGGTGAAAATATTCTCTGATACCGAGGTAAAACCTTAAAGTTTTTCACAACAAAAAAATATGAATAAACAATAAAAATACTTATTGTTAGATATGATGAAACTACTGTTCCTAACGCTACTCCAAGTATATCTAAATTTAATTCACGAACAAAATAGATGCTTAAAAATATATTAGCCAAACTAAAAAAAGTAGTTATTAGGCTAGAAATAAAGGTTTTTTGAAGTCCAAGGTAAAATCCTATTAGAACATAGATTATTAGTTCTGCAGGTGTAGAAAGTATTCTTACAGTAATATATTTTTTTATAAAATTCTGTGTTTCAGGATCAGTGTTAAAGTAATTTTGAACTAAATCTAAAATTGGGTTTTTGCAAAACATTATTATTAGAGAAAAAATTATAGCCAAACAAAAATTTCTTAGTGTTATTAATACTATCTCTCTATAATCAGACTTGCCTAAAGCTTGGGAGACTAATCCTACTGTCCCCATCCTTAAAAACCCAAAACTCCAAAAAATCATAGTGATAATGGATGTTGAAATACTAATAGCTGTAATAAATTTAATGTTATCTAAATGACCCATAAGACCGATATCAATTATTCCAACAAAAGGTATGGCTAGGTTTGCAAAGAATATTGGAATAGATAATTTTAAAAGATAAAGTTTTGAGATCTTAATTGGGTATTTCATGTTTAAAATTTAACTTAAATTAATTAATAATTAAATATTAAATAAAGGTTCAAATTTAGAATTTATTGATAAAATTTCTAAATTTATTAAACCACCAATAATTAGCTGTAAAGCAACAATCATTATCACAAATAAACCTAGGTAACCTAGCCATTGATGTGTTTTAATATAATTCGCAAAATACGATGCAAGAGTAAGTACTATAAATACTGATAATAGTAGACCTGCTATCATTAAGTAATAATAATCTTTGGCTGCACCAACAACGCCTATGACATTATCTAAACTTAATACTGTGTCTGCTAAGAGAACTTGGTAAACCCCTTGACCAAATGAAACAGTTTCTTTTGATTTTAAAGTTGGGGATCTTACTTTTTTTCCACCAAAAAAGTCGGTCCTTAGATTATTAATAATCCATAATAGTAAAGCTCCACCTAAAATTTTTACGAAGGGGTTCTCTAAAACTATTGTTGCTCCAAAAGCAAATATAACTCTAAATACAAATGCGGCAGCAACACCCCAAGCTATAATTTTTTTTCTGTTTTCTGGAGCAAAATTTGCAGCTATGAGACCGATTATTAATGCATTATCAGCGGCCATGACAATACAAATTAATATTATCTGAATACTAATAATAAACTGCTCTAACATCATAATAAGCTATCTTAATAAAAAAACCCGCCTAATTAAATAGGCGGGTTTAATTTTTTTAAAGTACTTTAAAAATGGATTTAAAAGTTAAATCCAAGTTTTGCTTGTATTGCATCTACGTCAGCAGTTATTTTCTGACCAGTTGCACCAGTACTTGAGTTCAATGTTATATCATCAAAGTCTGAATAAGATATTTCATATCTTATTGCACCATTTCCTACTGGAACTTTTGTACCAATACCAAATTGGAAACCGTCTATATCAGCATTTCCGTAAGTTGAGTTTGGTAGTGTTTCTGCAGTAGTAACTGTTGCTTGATGGTAACCAAGAAGAATGTACGAATTAGATCCGCCCAATGTCTTAGTTGCATAAATTGTAGTTAGATCTGTAAGCTCTGCGCTAGCTGAACGATCACCTGTATCGTTGTCATCTGCGATTTGAACTGTATCAGTTCTTTTTCCACTTCCAATATCTGCATCCATCGGAACCATTGAGAAACCAAGTGCTAAACCGTTAGACCACTCATACTCAGCAAATATGTCAGCACCAACAAATATGGCACCAGCATCGTGAGCAGTTTTCCCAGAGTCACCTGCATCTGTTCTCTCATGTTCAGTACCGCTTGCTTCCACAGCTCCAACTATACCGTTAGCTCCTACCGTGAAACCTTCAGCAGATACTTTTGATGTATAAACACCGCATAGGATCAGTAAAGAACCTATCAATGTAGTTATATTTTTCATATATTATTCCTTGTTTATTTATTGCAATAAATAGTGATTTTCTTGTAATGGATTCTGACCCTACTGTCACTAATTTTAATATTTCAATTTTTAATTGTATACGCTAAAAAATCAGTAAATTAGCGATTTTTATGTGATATTTTTATCACACCTATGCTTAAAAATAGGTCTAAAAAATTGTGTAAATTTTCCTCTTTTTTTTATGATGTTTTTTCATTATTTCAACATTGAGTTTTTTAAGTTCTTTGTGGTTTAAATTTTTTAAATTTTGAACAGTCTTTAAAAATTTTATACTTTCTTGTTTCGAGATTAACCCGTCAGTTAACGTTTTAAATTTATTAATATAGTCTGATCTTCTAAATGGTTTATTTCCATTCGGGTGAGCGTCTGCAACACCTCTTTCTTCTGTAATTATATCCCCGTTATCTAAATATATAGATACTTTTCCGCCAAAACATTTTTTTGCAGGATCAGTTTCATGGTATTTTTTCGTCCACTCTTTATCTTCAAAAGTTTGAATTTTATGCCATAATTCAACGGTGGTTTTTCTTCTAGCTCTTTCCGGCGTGTAAGATTTTAAATGGTGCCACTTACCATCTTCTAGTGCTACTGCGAATATATACATTATAGAATGATCTAAAGTTTCTCTACTTGCTTTAGGATCCATTTTTTGAGGGTCGTTTGCACCGGTTCCAATTACATAGTGAGTATGGTGACTTGTATGAATTTCAATCTTTTCAATTTTTGAAACATCCTTAATTTTTTTATGTAAGCTTCTAGCTAAATCTATTAAAGCCTGAGATTGATATTCTGCAGAGTGTTCTTTGGTATAAGTTTCTAAAATTGATTTTTTTTCTTCATTTTTTTCAGGTAATGGAACGGTGTATTCTGCATTTTTTCCAGACAATACGTAAGCTATTAGACTATCCTCACCCTCATAAATTGGACTGGGAGATCCTTCACCTCTCATACATCTATCTACTGCTTCAATTCCTAATTTTCCTGCGTGAGACGGGGCATAAGCTTTCCAGCTTGAGATTTCTCCTTTTCTAGATTGTCGTGTAGAAATAGTTGTGTGTAAAGCTTGTTGTATAGATTGATAAATTATGTCTGTGTTAAGTTTAAGTAAAGTTCCTAGACCCGCGGCAACACTAATTCCGAGATGTGCAATATGGTCAATCTTATGTTCATGTAAACATATTCCTTTCACTAAATTTACTTGAACTTCATAGGCTGTCAAAATACTTCTTATCAAATCTACACCATTACAATTTTTTTGCTGAGCTACGGCTAATAAAGGTGGAATATTATCTCCGGGATGACTGTAGTCTGCAGCAAGAAATGTATCATGATAATCTAATTCTCTTACGGCTGTACCATTTGCCCACGCTGCCCATTCACAATGAACTTTTATTTTCGAGTTTAATCCAAATAGAGTCGAACCATTTTTCCTAGGATGCGCTAGAGCCATTTCTCTTGCTGAAACTACCGGTCTTCTATTAAAGGATGCGACTGCAACAGAAGCATTATCGATAATTCTATTAATTACCATTTCTATTGCCTCTCCACCTGCACGTGATTTGTCAGAAGCAATTTCAGCAATTTTCCATGCCAATTGATCTTCTTTTTTTAAATTAGCTGAAGACGGATGAACTTTAACGATAATATTTCTCATTTAATTAAGCATATTTCTTAAAACGTATTGAAGAATTCCTCCATTCTTATAATACTCAACTTCATTTTGAGTATCGATTCTACAAAGAACTTTAATGGTTTTACTTGTTCCATCTTTATATTTTATTTCACATGACACTTCGTCTCTTGGCTTTACGCCTTTGTCTATATCAACTATAGTAATGAGTTCAGAACCAGTAATATTCAATTTTTTTCTATCAAAGCCTTCTTTAAATTGAAGGGGCAAAACACCCATACCAATAAGATTTGATCTATGAATTCTCTCAAAACTCTCAGCAATTACAGCTTTAATACCTAAAAGTTTTGTGCCTTTAGCAGCCCAATCTCTTGAGGATCCGGTACCGTATTCTTTACCGGCTATAACTACTAAATCATTCTTTCTTTTTTTATATTCCATTGCTGCATCGTAAACGCTCATAACTTTTCCATCGGGTTGCAGAGTAGTGAAACCTCCTTCGGTTCCTGGAGCCATTTCATTTCTAATTTTAATATTTCCGAATGTGCCTCTCATCATAACTTCATGATTACCTCTTCTTGCTCCGTATGAATTAAAGTCTTTTTGTTGTACTTGGTTTTTCATAAAATAATCACCTGTGGGGCTATCTTTTTTTATATTACCAGCTGGGGAGATATGGTCGGTAGTAACCGTGTCAGCTAGTAAAAGTAATAATCTTGCGTCTTTAATTGGCTTAAATCCCTCTGGTTGATCTGGTAAATCATCAAAAAAAGGAGGTCTTTTCACGTATGTAGAATTATCTTCCCAATTATAAATACTGCTATCCACTGTTTTAATAGATCTCCATTCTTTAGGGCCTTCTGAAATATTTGAATAGCGATCAATAAACATCTTAGCATTAATTGATTTTAACATTATGTTTTCAATTTCTTTATTGCTCGGCCAAATATCTTTTAAAAAGACTTCTTTACCCTCTTTATCCGTTCCAAGAGAGCTTTTATATATATCAAAATTCATATTTCCAGCTAAAGCAAAAGCAACTACAAGAGGTGGTGAAGCAAGATAATTAGCTTTAACATCTGGACTTATTCTTCCTTCAAAATTTCTATTTCCAGATAAAACAGAGACCGCGTATAAATTCTCTTTGTGTATCGCATCGGAAATATTCTTATTTAATGGACCAGAATTTCCAATACATGTTGTGCAACCATAACCAACTAAATTAAATCCAAGTTCATCTAAATATTTATTTAAACCCGCTTTTTCTAAATAGTCAGTAACTACTTTAGAACCTGGAGCCAATGATGTTTTTACCCACGGCTTAATCTTTAAACCTCTGTCTATAGCTTTTTTTGCAAGTAGTCCCGCTCCAATCATTACACTTGGATTTGAAGTATTAGTGCAAGAAGTAATGGCTGCTATTACGATATCTCCATCTGTGATTTTAAAATCAGCACCGGCAACATTAGCTTCAATGGGTTTTTCTCTCTTAGTATTTTCTTTATAAGCTTTAGCAAAACTTTTGGCAGAATTTGTTAATAAAACTTTATCTTGTGGTCGTTTAGGACCAGATATACTTGGAACTACTGTGCTTATATCCAAAGATAAAGTATCCGTGAATTCCATGTCTTCACTTGCCCATAGACCTTGTACTTTTGAATATTTTTCTACAAGTTCAATAGTTTCATTATCTCTTCCAGATAGTTTTAAGTATTTTAAAGTTTCTTCATCTACTGGAAAGAACCCACATGTTGCTCCATATTCCGGTGCCATGTTTGCTATTGTAGCTCTATCAGCTAATGTAAGATTTTTTAAACCTTCACCATAAAATTCTACAAATTTTCCTACTACGCCTTTTTTTCTGAGCATCTCAACAATTGCTAACACTAAGTCTGTAGCAGTTAAACCTTCAAGTAATTTTCCCTTAATTTCTACTCCAACAACCTCTGGAATTAACATTGAAATAGGTTGGCCTAACATAGCCGCTTCTGCTTCTATTCCACCAACACCCCATCCTAAAACTGATAATCCGTTAACCATTGTCGTATGACTGTCTGTTCCAACTAAAGTGTCTGGATAAGCATAAAGATATTCACCACTTTTAGATGACCACACCACTTTAGCTAGATATTCTAGATTTACTTGGTGACAAATACCTGTTCCTGGAGGAACAACTCTAAAATTATCAAAAGCTTTTTGACCCCACTTAAGAAATGCATACCTCTCTCCATTTCTAGAAAATTCCTTTTCGACATTTTGATCAAACGATCTACCAGATGCATATTCATCAACCATAACGGAGTGATCTATAACTAAATCTACAGTAGATAGTGGATTTATTTGATTTGGATCTTTGTTTTTTTCTTTAACAGCATCTCTCATAGCCGCAAGATCTGCAATAGCTGGAATACCAGTATAATCTTGCAGTAAAGTTCTTGCAGGCCTATAAGCTATTTCAGTATTTGATTTTTTATTCTTAAGCCAATTTTTTAGAGCTAATATTTGTTTTTTATCTACCGTAGTTCCATCTTCAAACCTCAGTAGGTTTTCTAGTAAAACTTTTAAAGATTTTGGTAGTTTTGAAATCCCATCTAAACCATTTTTTTCAGCATTTTTTAAGTTAAAAATCCTGTAGTCTACTCCCGAAGAATTGATTGTATCTAATGATTTAAATGAGTTTTTGCTATTAAATTCCATGCGCTATACATAAAACAAAATTACACAAACGATAAGTAAAAAAGACATAGTATAATTAAAATTCTTAATAAATTTATCACTTGTGGCGAATTTTCTCATGTATTTGCCCATCAAACACCAAGCTGTCTGACTTCCTACAGCCATACAAAACCAGACTGATGTCAAAATTATTGAATCTCTTAAATAATTATTTTCAGTATCTATAAAAAGAGAAATAGAAGTCAGTCCAACAATAATACTTTTTGGATTTACAAATTGAAACCAGAAAGTATTCAGAAAAGTTACTGGTTTTGGATCAATTTTTTTATCCTTTGTTTGCCCCCCAAAAGATAGCTTATACGCCATATATAGGAGATAAATCGATCCAAGAATTTTAATTATAGTTTGAATAAATTGATATTTTTCAAAAACTGCAGCAGATGTTAATTGCAAAAGAATGATTAAAAGCGTCCACCCAATTATTACACCTAGCATTGTAGGTATAGCTTTTCTAAAACCAAAATTAAAAGCAGTATAAGATGTCATTATGTTATTTGGTCCAGGTGAAAAAGCTGTAGCAATACCAAATAATATTAATGGAAGAATTTGCATTTTGCTTAGTGTGGAGCTCTAAAACTATTTTGACATGGTGAACAATTATTCCACATTAATTTTTTCATGCCTCATATTGTCATGAATATAGAGAATTTCCCATCAATTAGTTGATAAATAATATAAGGCTCTTCTTTTTTTCCAGGCATTCCAGGTGTTCCTATTGGCATCCCAGGTAAAGCTATACCATCAATATCGGGTTGTTCTTTTAACAACTTATTAACTGCCTCAAGTGGAACATGCCCTTCTATAAAATATCTTCCCATAATAGTAGTATGGCAAGACTGCATTTCAAGTGGAATATTGTATTTTTGTTTTATCGAATGGAGACTTCTCATATCTGTCTGCTTAACATTAAATTTTTCTTTTTCTAGAAACAAAACATATCCGTAACAGCATCCACAGGAAGGGGTTTTAAAAACCTCAACACTCAGTTTTTTATTATTTATTTTAGCTGAAGCGTTTTCTTTATCTTCAATAAAATTAAAAGAATAAAAAAGTGATACTGATAATATTAATATTATTATCGGCTTAACAAATTTTTTTAAGAACATATGATATCTCAGATTTAATTTAAGCTACATCTAAACCATTATCAGTTTTCTGAGAAGGATGCACTAGGACAACTTTTCCATCTTTTTCTATCGCTCCAAGCACTAATACCTCTGAAATAATACCAGCTATATTCTTAGTTGGAAAATTACACACTCCAATAACTTGTTTGCCTATTAGATTTTCAGCACTATAGTAATGTGTGATTTGGGCTGAAGATTGTTTAATACCGATCTCTTTTCCAAAATCCACTTTTATTACTAAAGAAGGTTTTTTTGCTTTTTCATTTTTTTTTACTTCTAAAACCGTGCCGACTTTTATTGAGACCTTTTTAAAATCTTCATAGTTAATTTCCATTTTATCTCCTTATAAAAAAAAGGGGGCCTACGCCCCCTTTTAAATTTTCAATTTAAATAATTATAATTGTTTATAATTACCTTTGCTCCACTCATAAAAAACGTAACCTGGTAAACTTACGTCACCTTTTTTATCAAAGCTTAAAGTTCCAAGCACAGTATTAAATTTTCCTTTTTTCATTGCTTGAAGAACTTTTTTTCTGTCGATTGATCCTGCTTGAGTTGCAGCCTGTTCAAATACTTGTAATGCAGCATATGAGTAAAGCACATAACCTTCTGGCTCAATTCCGGCAGCTTTAAATTTTTTCACTAATGGTGCAGCTTCTGGATTATTTCTTGGATCCGGGCTGAAAGTCATTAAAGTACCTTCCCCTGCGTCACCAGTAATTTGCCAATACTCTGCAGTTACTAGTGCATCTCCACTGATCAATTTAGTTTTCATACCTTGGTCTCTCATTTGTCTTACGATAAGACCACCTTCAGTATGGTAACCTCCAAGATAAACTGCATCAATATTGTTTGCTTTAAGTTTTGAAACTAGAGCAGAGTAATCTTTTTCACCTGCTGTGAATGCTTCGTACATAGTTTCTTTTAATCCACCTTTATTCATGTTTTTCTTTGTAGCATCTGCTAAACCTTTTCCATAAGCAGTTTTGTCATGAATTATTGCAACTTTTTTTCCACTGTATTCTTTTGCTAAGAATGCGCCAGCAACTTCACCTTGCTGGTCATCTCTACCGCAAACTCTAAATACATTTGGTCCACCTTTGTCTGTGAACGCTGGATTAGTTGATGCTGGAGATACTTGGATAATACCTTCTTCTGTATATACTTTAGAAGCTGGTATTGAAGATCCTGAACAGAAATGTCCTGCAACATAAGTTACTCCTTGACCTGCAAATTTATTTGCAACTGCTACAGCTTGTTTTGGATCACAAGCATCATCGCCTATTACTAATTTAACTTTTTCTCCCAAAATACCACCTTTTGCATTAGTATCTTTTAACCACATTTCAGCACCAGCTTTTAACTGAGCACCGAAAGATGCGTATTGACCACTCATTGGTCCAGCAGAAGCTACAACAACGTCAGCTTTTGCAGTTATTGATCCTAATAAAAAGATTGAAGCAATTATTGAAAGAATATTTTTCATAATCTTAAACATATGTCCCTCTTTTTTGTTGTTAATTAATTAATTAATATTGATTATTGAACACTACCTAAGCTTTTTTGTAAATAAGGAAAAAAATTATTTTTTTCCGCCCCCCTCAAGGTAAGCAGCTTGAATATCCTTGTTTTTTAATAAGTCTTGACCTGTGCCTTCTAAAGTAACATTTCCATTAACTAAAACGTACCCTCGATCCGCAAGTTCTAAAGCTTTTTTAGCATTTTGCTCAACTAAGAAAATTGTCACTTTTTTTTGTTTATTAATATTTTTAATAGCAATAAAAATTTGATTTACAAGTTTAGGCGCAATACCTAGTGACGGTTCATCTAATAACAGCATTTTTGGTCTAGCCATCATTGCTCTGCCAATAGCTAACATTTGTTGTTCTCCCCCAGAGAGAGTTCCTCCTCTTTGATTTAATCTATCTTTAAGAACCGGAAAAAGATCATAAACATCTTTTACATCGGTATCAAAATTCTTTCCTTTATCATATGCTGATGCTCCTAGCCTCAAGTTATCTTCTACAGAAAGCCTTGAAAAAATTCTTCTTCCTTCGGGAACTTGCGAAATTCCAAGATTTACTATTTCGTGTGGAGGTAAATTTTCTATGTGTTGATCATCAAATAAAATTTCACCGGTTGAAGCTTTGTTAACACCGCTTATTGTCATTAATAAAGTTGATTTACCTGCTCCATTAGAACCAATCAAAGTAACAATTTCTCCGCTATTTACTTTTACATCTACTCCTCTTAAAGCCTGAATATTTCCGTAGAATGTTTCAACTTTTGATATTAATAACATTTTATTCCTCTGTTCCTAAATATGCCTCAATAACTGCTGGGCTATTTTTCGTTTCTTTTGCAGATCCTTGAAATATTTTCTTTCCGTAATTTAAAACAACTACATGATCAGAAATCTCCATTACGACGCTCATGTCATGTTCAATTAACAAAATACCAGTTTTTTTTTCCTTTTTTATAAATAGAAGTAACTTATTTAATTCAGCAGATTCTTTTGCATTTAATCCAGCCGCCGGTTCATCTAAACATAGTAAATAAGGGTTAATACACATTGCTCTTACTATTTCTAGTTTTCTTTGATCTCCATAAGGTAGATCACCTGCATCATCGTCAGCTCTATGGGTAAGACCTATTATGTCTAGCCAGTATTTTGAAATTTCTATTGCTTCTTTTTCTTTTTTTACAAAAGAGGGTGCATTAAATAATCCAAAAATTGTAAATCCTGATGCGTCCATTAGTTTATTATGTTGAGCAACCATTAAATTTTCTAATACGGACATTTGTGGAAAAAGTCTAATATTTTGAAAAGTTCTAGCTACACCTGCTTTCTGAGCAACTTTAAAATCCGAAAACTTTTTTAAATTCAACCTCTCATTTTCTTTATTAAGAAACATTGAGCCTGCAGTAGCTTTATAAAAACCCGTTAAACAATTAAATACAGTTGTTTTTCCAGCGCCATTAGGTCCAATAATTGAGGTAATCTGATCTTTGGATGCTGAGAAAGATAGGTCGTCTATCGCTAATAATCCTCCAAATCTCATAGTCAAATTTTCAACATCTAATAATTTTTGTGTCATTTAATAACCTCTTTTTTGTGAAGAGTTATTGTTGGTTTTCTTGTTGCTAAAATTCCTCTAGGTCTAAAAATCATTATAAGAACCATTGCTCCGCCAAATGCTATCATTCTGTAAGACTCAAAATCTCTAAAAACTTCAATTAATCCAATTAAAAAGACAGTCGCTAAAACTACACCTGTTTGTGAACCCATACCTCCAAGCACCACAATTGCAACAATTATCGCTGACTCAATAAAAGTAAAACTTTCTGGGCTTATAAAAGCTTGTCTAGTTGCAAAAAAAGAACCTGCAAAACCTCCGAACATTGCACCAATGGCAAACGCTGTAAGTTTTGTATTTCTTGGGTTAACACCTAATGACTTGCATGCTATTTCATCTTCTCTTAAAGCCTCCCAGGCCCTGCCTATAGGTAATCTTCTTATTTTAATCGTAAAAAGATTTGTAATTAAAGCTAAGACTAATATTAAATAATATAAAAATATTATTCTTTGCATAGGACTATATTCTAAACCAAAGAATGTATGAAATGTTTGCTCCCCTTCTTCTGGAAAACTTTTAAACGGCAAGCCAAAAAAAGATGGTCTGGGTATGCCTGTTAAACCATCTGGTCCTTTTGTAAGTTGATACCAATTTAATAAAAGAATTCTTATCATTTCACCAAATGCCAATGTAACAATTGCAAGATAATCACCCCTTAGTCTTAAAACTGGGAAACCTAACAAAACTCCAAACATCGCTGCAAATATTCCTGCTATAGGTAAACAAATCCAAAAAGACCATCCAAAATGAATTGCAAACAATGCATAAGAGTAAGCACCTACCGCATAGAATGCAACGTAACCAAGATCAAGTAATCCTGCTAATCCTATTACAATATTCAAACCCCATCCCAACATTATATAAGTTAACATCATGATGGCTATATCCATCAGATATCGATCAGTAAAAGGAAGGAAAGGAAAAATAACTGAGAAAATAATTGCACTTAAAGCAATTTGAGTTCCTTTTGTGTCTAAAAATTTCGTAATTGATTTACCAACAGTTGATTGTATTCCATATTTTTGATCTCTGTTGTAAATATACAAATTAGTAAGAAATCTTCCTAAAGCACAAACTATAACAATAACTAATACGATAAACCATTTAGGGCTGACAACTAGAACCTCATTTTTAGCAACTGTTCTTAAACCTACTATTGGACCAAATAAAGCTAAGGCAATTAAACCTGTAAAAAGACTATCTTTAATTGAAGAAACTAAAAAATTTTTTCTCATTTATACTTTTTCAATATCAGGCTTGCCTAAAAATCCAGTTGGATAAAATATTAAAACAACCACTAAAACTGTAAATGCAGCTATGTCTTTATATTCTATTGAAATATATCCTGACCAAAAAACTTCTATTAAACCTATTAACAATCCTCCAAGCATAGCTCCGGGTATGGAGCCTATTCCTCCGAGTACTGCAGCGGTAAATGCTTTGATACCAGCAAGAAAACCTATATAAAAATCTATAACACCATAATACATGACGAACATCATGCCAGCGACAGAGGCAAGTGACGAACCTATTATAAAAGTTATTGATATCGTTCTGTCTACATTTATTCCCATTAATGCAGTCATAGTTCTATCTTGTTCACATGCTCTCTGAGCACGGCCAAGCGCTGTTTTAGTAATAAGTAAGGTAAAGACTGCCATTAAAACAATTGTTACTAAAATTATAAAAATTTGTAAGTAACTTAACGATACAGTAAAACCTGTATCTTCCATGAAAGTAAAGCCGCCCTGAATTACTGGTTGCAAAGTTTTTATTCTAGCTCCTTGTGCAGCTTGAACATAATTTTGTAGAACTATGGACATTCCTAAAGCTGATATAAGAGGAGCTAATCTAAAAGATTTTCTTAAAGGTTTATAAGCTAATTTTTCTACCGTCCAGCCATAACAAGCTGTAAAAACCATTGCTATTAAAAGTGTAAGTAACAACACTATTGGCAATGCAATACTTGTAAGTGCAAATAATATAAATGAGATTAAAGCGATAAATGCTCCAACCATGAAAATATCACCATGAGCAAAGTTTATCATGCCGATTATTCCATAAACCATAGTATATCCTATGGCTATCAATCCATAAACTGAACCTAAAGTTACACCATTAATTAATTGTTGTAAGAAATAAGCAGTATCCATATTTAGAGTTTTAAAATTTTTTAAAGATGTTATTTAAAACTGTTTGTTGGACTTTGTAAAATTTCTTTTTTTTAAGCTGATTAAGTACGTAAGCATTGGTTCCTCCTGGCGTTTGGGATTCTAGTACCAGTTGTTTTAAAGAATTTTTGTTTTTATTTATTGCATCCTCTGACAACGCTAAAAAAAGTTCTCTAGTATAATCTTCTGCATCTTTTCTTTTTATACCTTTTGAAGTTAACCAGTTACTGGTTTGATTTAATAAAAAGTAAAAAGAAGCCATGAACGATGAAGTTGACCAAAAAGCTTTTGAAGTTTTTTCATTCTTTAGTTCTATTACTTTACCAAGATGCCTAAAAAAGTTTTTTAACTGATTATCCTTAGGACAAATTATTATAGGCCCTTTTCGCATTCCTATGAATGGCAAAGGAATAACTCTAAATATATTTTTGCTTTTTGTATATTTTTTTAATTTTTCTAAGTTTATCGTTGATATAAGACTTATTATTTTTTTATTTTTATTAAATTTAAGTTTATTTAAGATCTTACTTCCTACTTGGGGTGTTACTGCTAAAAAAACCCAATTGGATCTATCGATTACCTGTTGATTGTTATTTGCGATAGTCACTTTTTTAAATCTTTTACTTATTTTTTTTGATATTAATTTATTTCGAGGGGAGATATAAATTTTTTTGATTTTAAGCTTAGATTTAGAAATACCTTCAATTATAGAAGATGTGATATGTCCTGAGCCTAAAAAACCAATATTCATAATAAATGCAGAATAACCAGTCTATACCAATTAATAAAGAAAATTTTAAACTGATTTTTTCTAAAGAATTTATTTTGGTAATTATATTCTCTATTCCTGCAGCAATAATCGCAGAGTATTTTAACATCCCTTTAGCTTGGTTTTTAGGTCCTATGATTATAACATCATTGTTGTCTCTATTAGGTCTAAAACTAGTCATGCCTAGATTGGTTTTAAGTATGATATTGATACTGTTAGGTCTTTATATTGGAAATTATATAGACAAAAATTTGTTTTCTCAAATGCACCAATGGGTTTGGACATCTTTAATTATGTTAGGCTACATAATTTTTAGTGTCTTGTTAGTTTCTAAATACCTAGAAAGATTTTCAGGATATGAGAAAAAAACATCAATTTTTTCTGCCGCTCCAGGTGCCTTAGGTCCACTTTTAATCTTAGCAGAAGATGAAAAATCTGATCTAAGTCAGGTTGCTACTTCGCACTTAATTAGATTGATAATAATAATAACTGTATTCCCATTTATTGTAGATAGTTTTTATGATCAAAATAAAATTGAAAATATAGAAATAATTATTGAGCAAAATATTTATGATTTATTAATTTTAATATCTTCATCTTTACTAATTATTTTCATTTTTGATAAAATAAAAATACCTGCAGCACTCTTAGCGGGTACACTTGTAGCTAGTGGATTATTGCAGATTACAGAAGTTGCAAGTTACAAATTATCTCCTGGAATTATTGATTTTTGTTTATTAATACTTGGGTCTTCTGTGGGTTGTAGGTTTGCAAATAAAACTTTTAGTGAAATAGGAAAAAATGCTTTACACAGTTTTGTTGCTACCTTTTTTTTGGTCGTTCTTGGTGTGTTAGCAGCTTATATAGCAAGTTTAGTAATAGATAAAAATTTCTTCACATTATTATTGTCTTATTGTCCTGGTGGAATTTACGAGGTTGCGGTAATAGCTATTTTTTTCGATTTAGACCCAGAATTTGTTTCTTTTCATCATATTATAAGACTTTTATTAATTCTATTTATCGTCCCAATAATTCTTAGGTTAGTTCAAAAGAAAAACTAATTTTTTGGAGAAAAACTTTTATAAATTTGCCATCCAACTATGAGCAAAATTGAAATCATGATACAAATAGTAAGTGGCCTATCCCAAAGAAACGACCAAGAACCATCACTAATAAGTAAAGATCTTCTTAAATTTTCCTCCATTAAACCTCCGAGAACAAAAGCTAGAATTAAAGGTGGCATAGGAAAATCATAAAGTCTTAAAATAGTGGCAATCACAGCAATTCCAATCATTAAAAATATATCAAAATTATTAAAAGACATTAGGTAAATTCCTGTTACTGAAAAAAATAAAATCATAGGAATTAAAAAAGTTCTAGGAACTGCAAGTACTCTT
The DNA here is from genome assembly GCA_902581775.1 of uncultured Pelagibacteraceae bacterium. GTDB lineage: Bacteria > Pseudomonadota > Alphaproteobacteria > Pelagibacterales > Pelagibacteraceae > Pelagilacustribacter. Next base: position 25,107 of record CACHPJ010000010.1, read on the forward strand.
GCAATATATGGGATCAAAGGAAGGTTGAGGATTAAAAGCACAACCATTCCTATATACATTGACATAATTACCGACCAAAAAATTTCGGGATTTGTTTCATATAACCTTGGTCCTGGTTGAATACCAAATCCCAATAACGCTCCAAGCATTACTGCTGTAGTTCCACTTCCTGGAATACCTAGTGTAAGTAGAGGTACAAAAGATCCTGAGCATGCTGCATTATTTGCTGTTTCTGGTGCCGATAAACCTTGCACACTTCCTTTACCAAATTTCTCTTTCTCTTCGCTTTTAACAAAGTTTCTCTCCATTCCATACGCTAAGAAAGAAGCTATTGTTGCTCCTGCTCCTGGCAATACACCTATAATAAATCCTAAAATAGAAGAACGAGGAATAGTTGCGGCCATCTGTTTAGTTTCCTCTCTATTTACTTTAATTGATCCCAAATCTGTTAATGAAATTTGTTTTGCTGCTTTAGCGGGATCATTACCTTTAATTATTATAGTTAAAGCCTCGCTCATTGCAAAAGTTGCCATCACAACTAAAACGAAGCTTATACCATCCGATAAGTTCATGTTATTAAAAGTAAATCTTGGAATATCAGATAAAGTATCTTGTCCAACAGATGCTAACATTAAACCCAATACACACATCATCATAGCTTTTAAAAAATTTCCTTTTGAAGAAAAAGCTGCAACTGCAGTCAAACCTAGGATCATCAAACCAAAATAGTCTGGTGATCTAAATGATAAGCTTACTTTTGATAAACTTGGTGCTGCAAATAATAGAAAAATTGCTGAGATTGTTCCGCCTGCAAAAGAACTATAAGCGGCAATGGCTAGTGCTTTACCAGCTTTACCTTGTTGTGCCATTGGATAGCCATCAAAAGAAGTTGCTACTGTTCCTGGAACACCTGGAGCATTAATTAAAATAGAGGAAGTCGAACCGCCAAATACAGCACCATAGTAAACTCCTGCCATTAAAATTAATCCTGTTGCAGGGTCAAAACCATAAGTAATTGGTATCATTAATGCAATTGCCGTCATGGGGCCTAAACCAGGAAGCATTCCTATGATGGTTCCAGCGAAACATCCGATCATCACCATCATTAGGTTTTGAAAAGATAAAGCAGTTTTTAATCCAATTAAAATTCCTTCAATCATCCCATTATCCCTATGTATTTTAATAATGGATCTCTTAGATAAACAGCTAACAAGCCGTGTAGAAGATACATAAAAATTGCAACGAATGGGAATGAGAAAATTATAATATATTTCCATCTCCTTTCTCCCAAAAAATAATATGAGAAGACTAAAAAAAGTGAAGTTGATAAAAAGAAACCAACTTTGAGTATTGTTGCCCCATAAACAATCATTGTAAGTACTAACAAGATTGTCTTTTTAAATTCTAAATATGTTGGATCTACTTCGATTGGTTTTCGATCTGGTAAAACTATCTTCAAGCCTGAAAAAAACATTCCTGCATAACCTAAGTAAATTGGAAAGGTTTTGGCATTGAAAGGCGCTCCTTCGTCGAAGGCAAAAACTTGTATTTGATGTGCTGTATATAAATAAAATGCTGATAAAACGAAGAAGAGCAGCGAAATAATTTTTACTGAATTTATTTTCACTGCTCTTCCTATAAGTTCAAAGTATTTAGTAAAACTAAATTACTCCTAGTTCTTTCATTAAATTTGTCATTTCTTTAGTTTGTTTTTTTAAGAAACTGTCAAATTTTTTTCCTGGATTATAAATATTAACCCAAGCATTTCTTTTTCTTACTGTCTCCCACTCTGGTGTTTTTTGAACATCGCCTAACATTTTAGCAATCTTCTTTACATCGCCTGAGCTCATGCTTTTAGGAGCAAAGAATCCTCTCCAGTTAACAAACTGAACATCAAATCCTTGTTCTTTTAAAGTAGGAACTTCTGGGGCATCACCAACTCTACTAGGTGCAGTAATACCAATAATTCTTACTTGGTCTCTTGCTCCCATAACTTCTCCTAAACCAGTTGAAAGAATTTGAGTTTCTCCAGATAAAAGTCCAGCTAATGCTTTTCCACCTGCATCATAAGGAACGTAAACAACTTTATTTGCATCAGCTCCTGCTTTTTTAAATGCGAGTGCTCCAATTAAATGGTCCATACTTCCTCTAACAGAACCACCAGCCATTTTTATTGACTTAGGATTTGCGTTGTAAGCATCGACTACATCTTTAAAATTTTTGTAAGGTGAGTTTTTAGCAACTGCGATAGCACCATAGTCACCTATTACACCAGCTATTGGCTTAACATCTTTATAAGACAATACACCAGATCCAGCTACGTAACCTTTATGTCTTGTAATTGATCTTAGTACTAAAGGCGTTGATTGAACCAATACAGTTCCTTCAGGCTTAGTATTAATTATGTAAGATAGAGCTTTTCCTCCACCACCACCTGACATATTTTCAAATGATGCACTTTTTAGAAAACCAGCTTTTGTTAAAGCTTCTCCAGTTCCTCTAGCAGTTCCATCCCAACCACCACCAGCTCCACCACCGATAATGAAATGTAACTTATCGATCGCAAAACTTGTTGATGAGATTGAAGTTAAAAGAACGGTAGCAAATACTAGGCTGATAAATTTTTTAAATTTATTAAACATATGTTTCTCCCGTTTATTGTTAATAATTCTGATTAAAAATAATTAAAATGAAAGAGTCAATATAGATTAATTGAAAAAAGTGCCTCGAATTCTTAATAATTCTCTTGAAAGCCCAGAATGCTCTTTAAAAGCCCGTCTACCGTGTAACCAAAAATAATTATTTGAAAAAATTGTAGAGCCCACTGGTAAAGGAAAACTTATTTTATTTTTGCTCTCCTCCAACGCATCGGATAGTTTTTGAAGAAATAAACCTTGTTTCATATTCTTCGGCTCAGGAAATTGATCAATATAAGAAATAATTGGTTTGCCTTTTTTATCTTTTGAGAAAACAGGATGTTCTACTTTATAACCAACATTTTTACTTTTTGGAGAGCCCCACGTAAAATTTTCTTGACCTGTTGGGTCATTACTTAATTCTTCCAAGTGCTCCCAATCATCTAAATGTAAAATAACACTTTCACCACCACTTACATTTTGCTCTTCCATTTTAGTCATTATCAACCAATCAGTTTTCTCTTTAACATATGTTCCATCAGTATGAAGATCTAAATTTGTATAGGCTTTCCTTAAATAGGAGTCACTGCTATCCTGGTGCTTAACATAAAATCTTGCATAATATTTTCCCGTCATTGAGTCAAAATTTGGGTTTCCTACTAGATAGGCAAGACCAGTGGATAGCTTGACTAAAAAATCTTTGTCGAATTTTTTATTATTTATTTCTGGTTCAACTATAATAGTACCCGAATTTCTATCATTAAGTATATTTTTTAATTTACCGCTTAATTCATTTGCAAAAACTTCATCCAGACTTTTGGCTAAGCTAAATCTCGAGAAAGGTTTGTAATCAAGAGATGTGGTAGTATGTTTTTTAAATGGAAATATTAATTTATCTAAGTCCTGTTCCAAAAATTTTATAACTTTAACTCTTTTTGAGATATTGTGATCTTTTATTTCTAAACTCATATATTATTTAAAACTGTTAAAAGTATAGCAGATATTATTGTAGGTAGTACTAGATTTTTTTTTGTAGATAAAAAAATAAATATACAAACAACTAAAATCAATACTCTTGTGATAATTTCTGACTCCGCAAGTACTCCAGCTGGGAATACTATCATTCTACCAAGCAATGCTGCTAATGTTGAGTAAGCTACGCAATTAAACCATTTGAAAATTTTAGATTTAACACTTACTTTTTCTGAGGTTATCGCGCCCATAAATCTTGAAATAAAAGTTGCTAATGATGTTGCAATAATTGCTAATATAATAAAATGACTACTCATCGTTTTTACTCCCAAGTAGAAAAGCGACTGTTCCAGCAATTAATCCTGCAAATAATAATGCCCATTCAGCAGAGATTAAATAAATCACAGGACCTAATATCGTTCCTAAAATTACTGAGATACAAACACTTAAATTTTTCATTGCCCCTATCATCATACAAAAAAAATAAACTGGATTTACAATTGCTAAACCAACTAACATATCTTTATTTAGATAATCGGCAGATAGATAACCAATGATAGTCATTAAAATAGCAGTGGACCAAGTGCCAATACCTATACCAATCCAAAAATCTATTCTGTGTCTTTTGTTAATTTTTTTGTAACTATCTTTAGCAATTAACCATGAGGAAACTGCTAGAAAATGACAAGATAAGTAATATTTCCATTTTGGTTGTGATTTATGCTCGAGTAAGGGAAATAATGAAACAGTCATCGGATAAAGTCTAAAATTTACTAACCAAACAGCTAAAAAAATATTTATTATTGATGCGCCTACCAATAAAGACTCCGCCATCACCAGTTGACCAGGAAGTGCATAGGTAAATAAGCTAGATGCTGCGCTTTGTTGAAGATTAAATCCAGCATCTTTTAGTAATGCACCTAAAGCAACAAAACAAGCAGCTAGCGGAATAGCAGGACTTCTAGAACCCTTTAAAGATTTTAAGCCTGTAAGAAATATTTTTGAATTAATCATCCACCGAGGAATAATCTTCCAACGTCTGGATTTTTTAAAAGATCGTCACCTTTTCCTGCGATAGCAGTTTGACCTGAAACTAAAACATATCCGATATCAGCAAATTCTAAACCTTTTTTTGCATTTTGCTCTACAAGTATAATAGTTTTCTTTTCAGCTTTTTGAAGATCTTCTAAAATTTCAAAAACCATACTTATGTATTTAGGTTCTAAACCAATTGATGGTTCATCAACTAATAATACTGAAGGTTTCATAACCAAGGCTCTAGAGATCTCTAATAATCTTCTCTCACCGCCTGATAAAACTTTTGCAGGTTGATTTCTTCTATTTCTTAATCTTTCATATTTTTGAAAAATTCTTTCAGCTTCTTCATAGGCTTCATCCTGTTTATTTTTAATATAACCTCCCATTAAAAGATTTTCCTCAACTGTCATATCAGGAAACACTGAGTTGTCTTGCAAGATGTAAGCTATACCAACTTTACTTAATTTTTGTGCAGGAGTTAATTTTGTAATTTCATCACCTTCTAATTCAATTTTTCCATCAAAAATATTTGTAAAGCCGTAAATAGAATGGAGTATTGTTGATTTTCCTGCTCCGTTAGGTCCAATTAAGCATAATGATTGAGCTTTACTGACAGTCAAATCAAAGTTGTGAAGGATTTCCATTTTTCCATACCCGGCGTTTAAACCTCTGATAGTTAGATGAACATCTTTAGGAGATAGTTTGTTGAGGTCCTCTAAACCAGGTGCTTTACCTAAAACATCATATTGATTTACCATTACTGAGCTCCTAGATAAGCATCAACAACTCGCTTATCATTTTTAATTTGATCAGGTGAACCTTCTGCTAACATTTTTCCGTGCGCTAAACAGAAAATTTTTTGCGCTAAACTCATAATCACTTTCATATTGTGTTCTATAACTAGTAAAGTTATTCCGTAATCTTTGTTTATTTTGATCAGTCTATCTATAATTCCGTTAATTAAAGTTGGATTAATTCCAGCTGTGGGTTCATCTAATAAAAGCATTTTAGGTTCATTCATTAAAGCCATTGCTAATTCGAGTAATTTTTGTTGTCCGAATGATAGATCTCCTGCTCTCAAATTTCTTTTTTGATAAAGGCCTACAAAGTTTAAAAGGTTTTCTGCTTTTTCAGTAAGTTCAGCGGGCACTTTTGCAAAAATAAATCCAGAGTCACTAGCTTTATGACTTATGAGCATATTCTCTACACAATTTAATTTTGAATAAATTCTGGTTTGTTGAAAAGTTCTTAATAAACCAAGTTTGGCTACTGCTGGAACAGGCATTTCTGACACCTCTGTGTTGTTGAAAATAATAGATCCTTTATCTATTGGATGTGTTCCTACAATAGAATTAAATAAAGTTGTTTTACCTGAACCATTAGGTCCAATTAAACCAACAATGGATCCTTGTTCTACCGAAACAGAAATATCTACATTGGCTTGCACACCGCCAAAAGATTTACTTACACTTTTAACTTCTAAAATACTCATTTTAGTTCCACCTGTGCTTTACGATCTTTTTCATCAATTACTTCGCCAAATCTTTCAGGATATTTTTCTCTTAACCAACCCATCAATCCTTCTGGGAAATAAACAACGATCACAACGATTAAAACTCCTAGCGCAACATATTGCCAACCCAATATAAAAGTCCAAAGACCTTCTTTGAAAAAATGGAATAAAGTTGCACCAATAATTGGTCCCCACAAAGTTCCTTTACCGCCAAGTATTGCCATAAGAACCATAAATACTCCCATCTCTCTTCCATCAAATGCAACATCGGTAGAGTCTATGTATCCAATTAGTCCACCCATAATTCCACCAGCAAGACCGCAGAAAAATGCAGAGCACATCCAACCAACAATTTTATATTTCATTGTTTGAATGCCCATTGCTTCTGCTTTATCTTCATTATCTCTTATCGCATTTAAAATTAATCTAAATCTAGAACCGTAAATATATTTGACAAAAACAAATGCTAGAACTAATACTAAAAAACTTAAGAAGTAGAAAAATTGTCCTCTTGCTTCAGGATCAACTATTTCTGCTGGGAAAGGTGGCGTAGTGAATCCCTGACCTGCTCCAATAATTTCTATCCCTCCGGCGATTTCACCTGCCGCAATTCCTAAACCTAAAGTACAAATCGCAAAATAATGACCTCTTAAACCTAAAATAGCATAACCAATCGCACCAGCAACAATTGTTGGTACGATAGCTGCAACTAATAATCCAACACCTATTCCTTGAAAATATTGCGCTGTAGTATGTACAAATGTTTTTTCACCACCACTTTCTGTCCATTCTGCTAACGGGAAAAACATACCTACTTGAACTGAAGCAGTAAGATACATTCCAAGACCATAGAAAAGAATATTTCCAAAAGAGTTGTAGCCCATTTCTCCACCTTGTAAATTCCAAGTCATTGCTAAAACGATCAAGACGCAAAGATATGTAAGCTGAACTTTAAAAGCAGAAAATAAAAAAGGCGCTGCTAAACCAAGAATAATCAAACCAGAGTATAAAATTAAATCTTTTTGTTTAATCACAATAAATTCTCCTTAAAAAAATTAATGAATTGTGGCATATAAGCATCAGCGTTATCTCCACCTATAGTAACTCCTTTAGAAATACATTTTTCTTTTTTCATTACTTTAAAAGCGGTTTTCCAAGCTTTTCTTGGTTCTGTTTGTGCAGTTTCATAAAATGCTTCTACGGAAGGATATTTTTTGTGTTTATTGACCATCCACTCTATCCATATCGGATTAGTAAATCGACCTTCATTATCAACATAAAAATCAGGACAGTCATGAAGTGTCATTGCCATTTTTTCTCTCCAAGGTTTTTTACCTGCATGCCATGCATGATACCAACCCTCTTTAATATCAATTTTTACTTTTCCTGGTGGAGCTTTTATTCTCTCTGCGTGCTCCTTACAAAACTTTGCCAAAGTATAATCATCTGCACCGCCGTGCACTACAAGCATTGTTGTGTTGGAGGTTAATTCTGGTTCTGCAAAAAAACCAGCCATTCTACATTCTGCTGCTTCCGGGAGGATTGCATCAAAACCTTTTGTACCGCCAAGAAATTTAGATGTAAGTTTAACATCTGCCATGAAAAAAGCATTAGTTCCACCTCTAGAGTGACCAGTTGTTCCAAATTTTCCGTTGGATCTAGGGTGAGATTGTAAAACTTTTAAAGCCATAAGTGCATCAATTGCTCCGTTTATTAAAGGAACTTTAGATTGATCTCTCCATACAGTCCTAGCCCCTCTTGAACAAAAATTATCAATATACATAACACCAATACCCTCTTTCAAAAGATTTTGTGCAGCATGATATACAAAGTCATCCCAAACATAATCTCCAGGTCCACCACTACTGTGAGTATAAATAACTATAGGAACTTTGCCTGTTCCTTCTGGCAATCGAAGATATCCTGTTATTTCAATAGGATTATTTAGATGACCATCTATTAAGACTGTTCTTTGATCAAGTCCTGTATAAGAATTAAATTTAATTATTTCACCTCCTGAATAACCTTTTAGTTTAGCGATTGCTTTAAGCATTGAATGCTTTTTTCTACAGTTATCTTTAGAATTAAATTGTTGTGGGGGGGAGTGAGCCAATAAGCTAGTTGTAAATAAAACTGCAAATATAAATAATACGATCTTTCTCATTTTAAATACTCTCTTTTTTTTGAAAGTTTAAATCTTCTATAAACTAATATGAAAACAAGCAACATAAACACTGCTCCAATTCTAAATTCAGTTCCTAAAATATAATCTGCAAATTCCTCAAATAGACCTAAGCCCATCCCCGAAACTGCCACAGCTGGTAAATTACCAAGACCTGCAACTATAACTATCATGAAAGATCTAACTGTATATGGGAGACCTACGTATGGATGAAGAGTAAGAGTAATTGAAATTAAAGCTCCTGCAATTCCACATAAAGCTGCATTAATTCCAAAAGTTGCAGCATAAACTTTTTCGGTATCTACGCCTAAAATTTTTGCAGCTCTCGCATTTTGGGCTGTAGCTCTTATAGCTCGTCCAAGTCTAGATTTTTTCATATATATTACTAACGCAATTGCATATAAAACACTTATTACAGCAGAGAATATTTTTGAATTTGGCAGTGTTACAGAATTATCAAATAACATTGTTGTACCATATCCTGATTGAGCAACTACAACGTCTGCGCCAAAAATAAAATTCATTAGTTGTTGAAATACGATAGCAATACCAAAGGTTGCTAAAATTGAAATAAATAAATCGCGGTCTACAACTTTATTAATTACTAACTTATAAAGAGCCCAACCAACAAAATACATTATAATTGGAGAAACAATTACTCCCCAAGCCGGATGAATTCCAGCAAGATACATAGTGTATGCAATATAACCTCCAAGTATTACTAAATCACCTTGAGCAATGTTGATTATATTCATTACTCCCCATTGAAGAGCCATACCGTAGGCTATTAATGCAAATAAAATTCCCAGAAGAATTCCGTCCAATGATGCTTGGACCATTAGCATTGGAGCTTTAAAAATAAGAAAGTCCATAAAACATTAAATCTTATAAAAGAAAAGCCCCTAGTTTGCTAGGGGCTTTTTCTAATTACTTAAAAGATACTAACTTCTTTCAGACCACTTAGGTATTGGGTGGTAGAATTTGTCTGAAGCCCACTTTGTTGGAGCAACAACTTTATTCTCACACGTATCACCTTTACATCTTACTTGGAACAAAATCATCGGCTTGGCAACGTTTTGGCCACCAGGTCCAAATTTAATGTTTCCATAGAAAGTTTGCATTTCTGTGTCAACCAGCGCATCTCTAACTTTATCTCTATCAAATGAATTTGCTCTTTCGAACGCATCTTTGAATACTAATAAAGCTGCAGATGATTCAGCTGATTGGTAAGGTGGAGCATAACCAAATTCTTTTTTAAAGTCTTTGTCATACTTCTTACCTGAACCAAAAAACTTATCTTTATAACTTAAGTTTTTATGCCACTGAGAAGCACAAAGTGCGTATTCTGAATTCTTTCCGTGTTGTTTAGAAAGTTTTGCAGCATCACAATGTGTCATCGCTAACATAGGAACGTCAACTTTCATCTCAGAGATTTGTCTGATTGCAGTTAATGCACCTTTAGTGTGGCCAGATACAACAAGTACATCAGGTTTAGTTGCTTTAACTTTAGCTAATGTAGCAGCCATATCATTTAACTCTTTTGGCAATTTATCATCAATGATGATTTCAGATCCAGTTCTTTTTGCGGCATCTAAGATTCCAAGTCTCACGTCTTGTGAGAATGCATCTTGTTCAAATGCTTGTGCAATTTTTACTGGCTTACCACCATTTTTTTCAACAGCAAGATCAATTGCTACTTCAAGGTATTGGTTAGCTGGTGATAACACCGCGAACAAATATTTATATCCTTTTGTAAATAAAGATCTTGATGCACCATTCGCTTCAACCATAGGAATTTTATATTTCTCGGTTACCGGTGCAATGGCTTTCGTTAAACCTGAACTGTATGGTCCAAGCATATAATGAACGCCATCTTGTTTTATTAATCTTTCAGCTAGCTGAGCAGCTCTTTTAGGATTTGACTCATCATCGTAATAAATGATTTCAAATTTATAAGATTTTCCACCAACTTTTACTCCACCCATTTTATTTATTCTATCAACAGCCATGTTATAGCCATTTTGAGTGTGAACTCCGTTAGAAGAATACTTTCCTGTAAGAGATATCGCAGAACCTAACACGATGTAATCGCCTTCCACTTTTGCAAAAGAAGAAGAGATACTTGCTAATGTTAAAGTTATAGCTGAAATAAATATAGTAAATAGTTTTACTAGTTTATTCATTAGTTCCCCTTTGTTAATTAATTAATTAATTTCAATTATTAAAACAAGAAATTGAGAGGATGACAACAGTAAGAATGTATTAATAACTCTGTGTCACAGCAATATAAATTGCTATTATAATT
>CACHPJ010000011.1 GCA_902581775.1 uncultured Pelagibacteraceae bacterium
GATAAAATATTTCGTTTATTCAAAAATGAAAAAAATAAAGTCTTTATTAACTTGGCTTTGTTTTTATCGGAGAGTCATTTTAATGATCTTTATTCTTCTAATAAAGATAAAATTATTAAAATTAATAATTTAAAGATTGAAACTTTAAAAAATATCAATGAATTTGTTGATTATAATTTAAATCAACAATTAATTTTAAACAAGATATCTAATAATATAGCTAATGCCTCGTAAAAATTTTTATATAACTACGCCTATATATTATCCCTCTGGGAGTCCTCATATGGGTCACGCTTACTCTAGTATCATTGCAGATGTATTAGCCCGTTTTAAAAGAATAGAAGGTTACAATGTCCATTTCTTAACTGGCACTGATGAACATGGATTGAAAATTCAAAGAGAAGCGGAAAAGAGCGGTAAAGAAACCCAGCTTTTTTGTGATGAAATTTCAAAAAAATTTAAAAATTTAACTAAAATTCTGAATCTTTCTAATAATGACTTTATAAGAACTACTGAGATGAGACATCATAAATCAGTCGAAAGTATTTGGAACAAGCTAATACAATCTGGTGATATTTATTTAGACAAATATAAAGGATGGTATTCAATTTCAGATGAAGCTTACTATGATGAAGATGAAATTAAAGACTTAAATGGTGAAAAGATTGCTATATCATCCGGATCAATAGTCGAATGGGTTGAAGAGGATTCATTTTTTTTTAAGCTTTCTTCATGGTCAGAAAAACTCTTGGCTCACTATAAATCTAACCCTAAATTTATAATGCCTTCTTCAAGACGAAATGAAGTTGTAAGATTTGTAGAAAAAGGTCTGAGCGATTTATCGGTTAGTAGAACTTCTTTTTCCTGGGGTATACCAGTTCCTAAAAATTCAAAACACGTAATTTATGTATGGTTAGACGCTCTTACAAATTATTTGAGTGCATTAGATTTTCCAGACACTTCATGTAAATTATATAGCAATTATTGGCCCGCAGACTTACATATCATTGGAAAAGATATCTTAAGATTTCACGCCATATATTGGCCTGCATTTTTGATGGCTGCAAACATTCCTTTACCAAAAAGAGTGTTTGGACATGGATGGATCCTTTCTGAAGAAAAAAAAATGTCAAAATCTATTGGTAACATTTTAGATCCGCTTGAAATTATAGAGAACTACGGAATTGATCAACTTAGATATTATCTAATTAAAGAAGTGTCATTAGGTAACGATGGCAATATATCGTTAATCAACTTAAAAAAATGCATTAATAATGATTTAGCAAATAATTATGGAAATTTATGCCAAAGAGTTTTTTCTTTTATAAAAAAAAATTGCTCAAATAAAATACCTAATAAAGAAACCAATTCAAAAAAAGGAAAAGAATTAACGGATAAACTCAAAAATAATATTGAAGAGCTAGTTGAATTGATGAACAATCAAGATCTTAATACTTATATAAAATCAATTATAGATTATTCATTTGACTCGAATAAATACTTTAATGATTCAGAACCATGGTCATTAAAAAAAACAAATCTAAAAGAAATGAACTCTGTCTTATTTTTTATTACAGAACAAATTAAAAATATAAGCATTCTCTTGTTACCTGTTATTCCAATTAGCGCCAATAAAGTTTTAGATATTTTAAATGTTGATAAAAGTTTAAGAAATCTGACTGGTATTACCAAAAATGACAATTTACTATCAAATAAAGAATTAGGTAATATAGAAATTTTATTTAAAAAGGTTGAATAATGATAATAGACTCACATTGCCACCTTGATTATGAACCAATGTTTTCATCACTAGATGAGGTTATTAATCGAGCAAAGGAATCAAAAGTAAATTTAATGCTTACAATTTCAGTTGCAGATAATAAGTATAACGTCATACTTGATATAATTAAAAAATATCCTCAAGTTTATGGAACATACGGAATACACCCACATGAAGCAAAAAATCATCTAGATTTAACATCAGAAAAAATTATAAAAAAAGTAAATTTAAGTAATAAAATTATTGGAATTGGAGAAACTGGGCTTGATTTTTTTTATAATCATTCTGAAAAAGATGAACAATTGAATTTATTTGAACAACATATTGAAGCATCTATAGAAAGCAATTTACCTTTAATTATTCATTCAAGAGCGGCGGAAGCAGATACTTATAAAATTCTTAAAAAATATTCAAATAAAAAAGATTTAAAAATTTTAATGCATTGTTTTACTGGATCAAAAAAATTTGCAAAAGATCTTTTAGATTTAAATGCATATTTCTCAGCAAGTGGCATTATTACATTCAAGAAGACAAATGAATTAAAAGAAACTTTTAAATCTTTACCAATAAACAAAATTTTAGTTGAAACAGATGCTCCATATTTATCACCTGAGCCTTTTAGAGGGAAGTCAAATGAACCAACAAATATAATTTATACCGCAAAATATCTTTCTAATTTAAAAAATATTGAATTTAAAAGTTTCTGCAAACAAACTTCAGAAAACTTCTATAAACTCTTCGGTAAATTAAATTGAAAAATAAATTTACTATATTAGGATGTGGAAGTTCTTTAGGTTCACCTTGGATAAATAATTACTGGGGTAAACTAAAAAAAAATAATCCAAAAAATATCAGATCAAGATGTTGTGCTCACATACAATATAATGGAATTTCAATATTAATTGATACCTCTCCCGATATTAAAAGTCAGATCCAGTTTAACAAAATCAAACAAGTCGATGCTATAGTCTATACGCATGAACACGCAGATCAAACCGTCGGTATATTTGAGATGAGACCTTTTTTTTGGAGAAATAAAAAAAAGATTCCAGTTTATGGAAATAGCAGAACTATAAAGGCTTTAAAGCAAAAATATACTTTTTGTTTTATGGCACGTCATGGATATCAACCAATTATGCATGCCTCGGTCGTTAAAAATAGTTTCAAAATCAAAAAAAAAAATAAATCAATAAAACTAAATTGTTTCGATGTTCAACATGGTTTAATAAAAGCTTATGGTTATGAATTTAATAAAATAGCTTATATTAGTGATTGCAATAAAGTTTTTAATAAATCAAAAAAATACTTAAAAAATCTTAATTATCTTATAATTGATTGTTTAAGAAGAAAAAAACACCCATCACATTTTAATTATGAAGACGCTATAAAATTTATCAATGAAGTAAAACCTAAAAAAGCAATACTAACAAATCTTCATGTTGATTTAGATTATGATAAATTAAAAAATAAATTACCGAAAAATATTATTCCAGCTTATGATGGTTTGTCTTTTAATTTTTAAGTGCAGTTTCTAATGATTTAATAAATTTCTTAGAATCCGGCTTTGTAAAGGGAGCAAAAGTATCTGCTACTTTTCCATTTTTACTAACAATTATTTTATGAAAATTCCATTTTGGTATTGCACTAATACCATGATTTTTTTTTGCCCAGGCATAAAAAGGATGAGCTTTGCTTCCTATAACATCAATTTTTTCTGTCATAGGAAAGCTTATTCCAAAGTTAGTCTCACAAAAATCTTTTATTTCACTATTTGTTCCCGGCTCCTGTTTAAAATTATTTGTTGGCACACCTATTACGACAACATCTTTATTTTTGTAATTCATCCAAACTTTTTGTAATTGTTCATACTGAGGAGTATATCCACATCTACTTGCCACATTTACTACAATGATTACTTTCCCTTTATAATCTTCAAGATTAATTTTCTCTCCATTTATTCCATTAAAATGAAAATCATAAGCTAATTCATCGTAGTTAGCATTTGCGGGAAAAATATTAAATATCATGATAAGACATATAATTAAAAGCTTTCTCATAAATTATAATTATACATTTAAAGCTTTAGATAAAGCGGTAAAAGGTAGCATTATACAATTGTATCTATTTTTATTTTTATTATTAATCAAGATATTGATGAATTTAAACTTTTTTGGAATTTTATTTTCTGATATTGAGTCATTCAAAATCTTAAAATTCTTTTTAAAAGATTTTACTGATGATGATTTTAAATAATTTGCTAGAAGACTAGCTGAAGCCTGACAATATACACAAGACTCTGTGTCATATTTTATTAGAGAAATTTTGTCTTTTTTTACAATAATTTCCAACTTTATTTTATCACCACAAGTTTTATTTTTTGCTGTTATTTTATGAGTATACTTGTTTGTTAACCCTAAATATTTAGTATCTGATGCCAGCTTAAGTATTTTAATATTTATCATTTTTTAGAGCCAATAAATAACAATAGAAAACCAAATATAGTAGACATTAGAGAACCCACTAAGACTCCAATTTTTACACCGTCCATATATTCAATATTGTTTACAAAAGCTAAATTTCCTACAAATAAACTCATAGTAAAACCAATACCGGTAAGCACAGATACTGCATAAAAAGAAATCCAATTTGATTTATTTGGTTTATCTGCAAATTTAAAATAGATTGCCATATATGAAAAAATAAAAACACCAAATTGTTTACCAAAAAATAATCCACATAATATTCCAAGAGGAACTGGATTGAACAACGAATTAATCGATAATCCCTCTAATGAAACACCCGCATTAGCAAAAGCAAAAATTGGCATTATCCCAAATGCTACATACGGTGATATATTATGCTCTAATTTTAATAATAATGATTTAGAAGAATTTTTTTTATTATGTGGTATTGTAAGAGCTAACAAAACTCCGGCAATTGTTGCATGTATTCCAGACTGATGAGTAAATTCCCACAAAAGTATTCCTACAATTAAATATGGTAAAAATTTTTTAATATTTAACCTGTTTAAAAAAATCAACGCTATTAAAGAAACTAACATTAAAATTAAAAATTTAACTTCAATATTTCCTGAATAAAAAAAAGCTATTATTATTATTGCGCCGAGATCATCAATTATAGCCAAGGCAGTTAAGAAAACTTTCAATGAGATTGGAACTTTTTTACCTAGTAATGACAATACCCCTAATGAAAATGCTATGTCCGTTGCTGAAGGTATTGCCCAACCATTTAATGTTACACTATCATTTAAATTTATCACAATATATACAGCTGCAGGAACAACCATTCCACCTACAGCACCTATGATAGGTAAAGATGCTTGTTTTGGATTTGATAATTCACCTTGAATGAACTCTCTCTTAATTTCAAGCGAAACAAGAAAAAAGAATATTGCCATCAAAACATCATTTATCCAATGTAATAGAGATAATTTTAAACCAAAATTTTTAAAGCCAAGGGTGAAGTATTTTTCTAAGCTATTAAAATAATACTCACTATAATCACTGTTGCTGATCAATAGTGCAAGTACTGCACTAAATAACAATAAAATCCCAGATGCTGATTCTAGTTTAAAAAAGTACTTAAATGGTTTAGAGATTTTTTGAATCATAAATTATAATATCAGAAATGTTTTAAGATAATTGACAAAATTTGTCACCTATATTATATAATTTTAATGATAATTGCTTTAATTCCATCAAGATTAAATTCCAAAAGATTGAAAGAAAAACCTCTTATAGAATTAGATGGACTACCACTAATTGTTCACTGCTATAAAAGAGCGAGATTAGCAAAAAAAGTTGATAAGGTTATTGTTTGTACTGATAGCAATAAAATTAAAAATGCTGTGGAGAAACATGGTGGAATCGCATTACTAACATCTAATAAACATAAGAATGGAACTGAAAGGATCAATGAGGTTGCAAAAAAGTTCAAAACAAAGTTGATAATTGATGTCCAAGGAGATGAACCTTTAATAAACCCAAAATCAATAGATAAAGTAGTGGAGTTTCACTTAAAAAATAAAAAATTCGAAATAATATTACCAAGTGTTCCATTTGATATAAGATATGATAACAAAAATATCGTTAAAAACTTATTTAATTATAAAAAAGAAATTATTTACCTTAGTAGATCGCTTATACCATTTAATAATACAAAAAAAAAAGTAAAATATTTTAAACATTCATCGATAATTTCTTTTACTAAAAAAGCGCTTGATAAATTTTGTAAATTAAAACAAAGTCCATTAGAATTAGCAGAGAGTGTAGAACTATCGAGAGCTATAGAAAATAATTTTAGAATAGGAACCTTTATTTTAAATGATAAAAGCTTTTCCGTTGATGTTAATTATGATCTACTAAAAGCAATCAAAAGAATTAAACTAGATAAAATTAGAAAACGTTATTAGTGAAAAAAATTAACAAACTTACAAATATAAAATTAATCATATTTGATTTAGATGGAGTTTTAATTGATAGTAAAAAAAATATGCAATTTGCTTGGAATCAAGTAAAAAAGGTTCATTCAATAAATAGTTCATTTAAGGATTATTTAAAATTTATAGGCTTACCGTTCAACAATATATTAAAAAATCTCTCTATTAAAAATAATCACAAATCTATATTTAATACCTTTAAAGCTTCATCATCATCTAAATTTAAACTAATAAAACCTTATCCATACATGAAATTAATTTTATCTATACTCAAAAAAAAAAACATTAAGCTGGGTATTGTTACATCAAAAGATTCTTATAGAACCAGAAAAATTTTAAAATTATATAAAGTTAATAATATTGATGTAGTGTCTCCGTATACTATAAAAATGAAAGGCAAACCTTATCCAGATCAATTAATTCATGTTTTAAAAAAAACAAACATTAAAAGTATTAATGCTGCCTATGTGGGTGATATGTACGTTGATTTTCTTGCTTCTAAAAGGGCTAAAATGAAATTTATTTTTGCAAAGTACGGATATGGAAATAATTCAAATAAATACAAACATAAAATATCAAGTTTATTAGACTTAAAACACCTCAATTATAGTTAAATTTTAATAGTATAAAAATTAAATTTGCTTTATAAAACATCAGATCGGGGCGTAGCGCAGCCTGGTAGCGCATCTGGTTTGGGACCAGAGGGTCGCAGGTTCAAATCCTGCCGCCCCGACCATTCATTATGAATATAAAAAAAGTTGTAGTTATTGGTTCTGGAACAATGGGAAGTGGAATTGCAGCACACTTATGTAATGCAAATATACCTGTTGTATTACTGGATTTAAAAACTGAAATTGCTGAAAAAGCAAAAGAAAAAATTCTTAAATCTAGACCACCTTTATTATTTGAAAAGGATAAAATTAAAAGTTTAAAGATCGGTAATATTTCTGAAGATTTTAATAATGTTTCTGATGCTGATTGGATTATAGAAGCAGTTGTAGAACGAATTGATATTAAACATGAAATTTATAAAAAAATTTTTAATAAAAGAAAAAAAGATTCCATTGTTTCATCAAATACATCTACAATACCGTTAAAAGTTTTATCGGAAAAATCTACTCCAGAGGACAAAAAAGACTTTTGTATAACACATTTCTTTAACCCTGTGCGTTATATGGGATTACTTGAAATAGTTCGAGAAAAAACAAATGATGAAAATAAAATTAATTATTTAAAAAAATTTTGTGAAGAAAAATTAGGTAAAGGAGTAATAGTTTGTGGAGATACGCCTGGTTTTTTAGGGAATAGAATTGGTGTTTATGCTATGCAGGTCGCGATGACAGAAGCTATTAATATGGACCTTTCTATTGAAGAGGCCGATGCTGTATTTGGTAGACCTATGGGTATCCCCAAGACAGGAGTTTTCGCTTTATATGATTTAATTGGTATAGATTTAATGTCGGATGTCCTCAAAAGTTTTCATAAAGAATTACCTAAAGAAGATGAATTTCAAAAGGTTATTTCTGGTTTACCTGTAATAAAAAAATTAATTGAGTCGGGATATACAGGCCGAAAAGGTAAAGGAGGTTTTTACAGAATGAACAAATCAGAAAACAAAAGAATATTAGAAGCCCTTGATTTAAATAAAAATAAATATTTTCCTGCTAAGAAAGTAGATTTAAAAATTAATAAAATAGATCTCTTAAAATTAGTTAATAGAAGTGATAAATATGGTGAGTATGCATGGTCAGTAATATCTAAAATCATTTTGTATTCATCTTCATTAGTACCAGCTATTACTGATGAATATAATGACATAGATGAAGCTTTGAGATTAGGATTTAATTGGTCTATGGGTCCATTTGAAATGCTAGAAGCAATTGGATTAAAAATTTTTTTTTCAAAAATTGGAAATATTAATCTCAATAAATTTTTAAATAATTTAAAAGAAAAAAAAGTAGAAAGTTTTTACGATGAGAGACAAAAATATACTGATTTACAAACATTAGGAAAGATAAAAAAATCAGTTATTAAATTAGAAAAAAATGACTCAGCTGAAATATTTAGATTTAAGGATTTTAATATTGTTGAATTTAATACAAAAGCCAACGCTTTGGATAACGATTCAATGGATGCATTGAAAAAGGCTACAGATAAACCTCTAATAATTATAAATGAAAGTATGCAATTTTCTGCAGGTGTTAATCTTAATTATGTAATGGAATTTATTAAAAATAATGATTTCAAATCAGTTGAAAAGTTCATCAAATATTTTCAAGAAACTTGTAAGCATCTTAAGTATTGTAAACATCCTGTTATATCTGCACCATCTGGGCTAGCACTTGGAGGAGGGGAAGAAGTTGTATTACAAAGCAATTATGTAGTTACTCATACTAATATAGTAATGGGCTTAGTAGAAACTATTGTCGGTTTAGTCCCAGCCGGTGGCGGATGCAAAGAATTACTTTGGAGATGGTCTCAAACAAATGACTCTAAAACTGATCCAGATTATGCTCCATTAAAAGTTTTTGATATTATTGGTTATGCTAAAACAGCTTCGTCACCCCAAGAGGCAAAACCTATGTTATTTTTAGATGATAATAATAAGGTTATTATTAATAGAAATGAATTATTACCAGCCGCAAGAAGATTGCTCAATAAAAACGCTGTAATGTCTCCTTCGACCGAATGTAAATTTAATCTATCTGGTAAAAAAGCAAGAGAAAAAATGCACAAAGTACTTGAAGCATTATATAATGATAAAAAGATTCTAGATCACGGTATGGAAGTTGGTAAAGAATTAGCATATGTTTTAAGTGGTGGAGATACAGATTTAAATAAAGAGGTGACAGAAGATCAAATGTATAAATTAGAATTGAATAGTTTTATGAAATTAGTTGAAAATAAAAAAACTCAAGAGAGAATTACTCATACATTAAAAACAGGAAAGCCATTGGTTAATTAAATGACAACTTATAATGCACCAGTTGAAGACATGATGTTTCTTTTTGATTATCTAAAGGATAACAAAAATTACAAAGAAATAGATAAGTTTAAAGAAATTAATTCAGATTTAGTAAAAGATATATTAGATCAAGCTGCAAAAATTAATCAAGAAATTGTTCACCCATTAGCTAAAATCGGAGATGATAGCCCATGCGTTTATGAAAATGGTATTGTTAGATCTCCTCCAGGTTACAAAGAGGCTTATAAAAAATTTATAGCGGATGGTTGGACGTCACTATCGTGTGATCCTAAATATGGTGGTCAAGGGATGCCTAAAACTGTAAGCACTTTTTTTGAGGAGATGCTGTCGTCTGCAAGTCTATCATTCAAACTATATAGTGAACTTAGTATTGGTGCATATAATTGTATTCTACATCACGCTGATCAAAGAATTAAGGATAAGTTTCTTCCTAAAATGGTTGAAGGTAAATGGAGTGGTACAATGTGTTTAACTGAGTCACAATGTGGAACTGATTTAGGGTTAATTAAAACGAAAGCAGTTAAAAATGATAATGGAACATATTCTTTAACAGGTCAAAAAATATTTATTACGTCAGGTGATCACGACTTAACAGAAAATATAATACATTTAGTTTTAGCAAAAATACCTGGAGCTCCAGAGGGCACTAAAGGTATTAGTTTATTTTTAGTTCCAAAATTTAACGTAAATGAAAATGGATCTGTTGGTTCAAGAAACGGAGTAAGCACTCTATCTATTGAAACAAAAATGGGTATCAAAGGCTCTCCTACCTGTGTATTAAATTTTGATAGCGCAAAAGGTTTTCTAATTGGAAAAGAAAATAAAGGTTTAAGCTCAATGTTTACAATGATGAATTTAGAAAGAATTATTGTTGGTATACAAGGATTAGGTATTGCCGAAACAGCTTATCAAAATTCATTGGCTTATTGTAAAGAGAGAAAACAAGGAAAATCAAATGATAATAAAGATAATGAAACAGATTTAATAATAAAACACGCGGATATAAGAAGAAGTTTGATGACTATGAAATCATTAATTGAAGGCCAAAGATCTTTGGCTTTTTGGCTTTCTCAACAGGTAGATGTAAGTTTAAATCATTCAAATGATCAAATTAGAAAAGAAGCTGATGATATAGTTTCTTTAATGACCCCAGTAGTAAAATCTTTTTTTTCGGATATGGGAATGGAAATAACTAATGAAGCAATACAAGTTTTCGGTGGTTATGGCTACACTAGAGACCAAGGTATTGAACAATTATATCGTGATAATAGAATTACGCCTATATATGAAGGAACTAACTCAGTTCAAGCTATTGATTTAGTATTTAGAAAAGTCTTAGCAAATAAAGTGTTGGATAAGTTTATTAATTTGATCCAAAATGAAATAAAAAATAATAAAGATAATAAAGAGCTAAAAAATTTTATAGATATTCTCGAAAAAAAGATAATTATACTTCAAGACTTTACAAAATGGTTGGAAGAAAAGTTAAAAGTTCAAAAAGATGATGTTAGCGCTGCTTGTAATGATTTTTTAAAAGTTCTTAGCTATGTAGCATTAGGTTTCTCATGGTTAAAAATGTCTAAAATAAGCTATGAAAATTCAAGTAAAAATAAAGATTTTTATAATGAAAAAATTAATACTGCAAAATATTTTTTTGATAAAATATTTCCAAGAGTTGATAGTCACTATCAATCCGCTATTACTGGTAGTGAAAATATCATGAAAGCTAAATTTAATTAATAATGAGCGTATACGAGAAAAATTTAGATAAAAATAAAGCTAATTTTGTACCATTAACTCCACTAACATTTTTAAAAAGAGCAAAAGATGTTTATCCTAATTATGAAGCAATAATTTATGAGGATCGTAAATACACCTGGACAGAAGTTTATAAAAGGTGTGTTAAGTTTGCTAGTGCACTATCGAAAATAGGAGTCAAAAAAGGTGATACAGTATCTTTTTTAGCATTTAACACTCCTGAGATTTTTGAAGCTCATTATTCAGTTCCAATGTCTGGTGCAGTTTTAAACACAATTAATATAAGATTAGATGCAAAAACTATTTCCTATATTCTAGAACATGGTGAGGCTAAAGTTTTGGTTGTAGATCGTCAACTTCATAATGAAGTAAAAAAAGCCTTAAATTCTATTAAGCGTAAAATCACTATTATAGATATAAATGATGAGTTTGCAGATCAATCAAAATTAGATAAAATTGGTGATTTAGAGTATGAGGATTTTTTAAACACCGGTGACGAAAATTATAATTGGCAAATGCCAGATGATGAATGGCAAGCTTTATCATTAAGCTACACTTCAGGAACTACAGGAAATCCTAAGGGTGTTGTATATCATCACAGGGGATCTTATTTAATGTCAACAGGAAGTGCTACGGCATGGAATATGCCGAATAGACTTAATTTTTTAACAATTGTGCCAATGTTCCATTGTAATGGATGGGGTTATCCTTGGACTGTTCCTATGTTAATAGGACGTACAATTTGTTTAAGAAATATTGATGTCAAAAAAATTTTTGAATTAATTGAAAAATATAAAGTAACACATTTTGGAGGAGCACCAATAGTATTAAATATGATAACTGGTGCACCTGAGAAAGATAGAAAAAAACTAAAACATAAAGTTTTTGTTTTAACAGCAGGAGCACCACCACCAAGTATAATTTTTAAGAAAATGAAAAGTCTTGGTTTTGAAGTAATGCATGTTTATGGATTAACAGAAACATACGGCCACGTTACTCAATGTGCATGGAATGAATCTTGGGATGTACTTAATGAGGAAAAACAAAATGAAATTAAAGCTCGTCAGGGTGTAAGATACCCAAATACCGAAGGTGTGGCTATAATGGATCCTGAAACTATGAAAGAAGTTCCGAAGGATGGAAAAACTATTGGTGAAATAATGATAAAAGGGAACATTGTAATGAAAGGTTATTTTAAAGATAAAGATGCTACTGAAAAAGCCATGAAAGGCGGTTGGTTTCATACTGGTGATTTAGCTGTGATGAACCCGGATGGATATGTCAAAATACAAGACAGATCAAAAGATATAATTATATCTGGTGGTGAAAATATATCATCTATTGAAATTGAAAACACACTAGCGAAGCATCCGTCTGTATCCATTGCAGCAGTTGTTGCTAAACCTGATGAAAAATGGGGTGAAGTCCCATGCGCTTTTATTGAAATGGTCAAAGATAGACCCGTTACCGAAAAGGAATTAATTTCTTTTTGTAAAGAAACATTAGCTGGATTTAAAGTTCCAAAAAAAGTTGAATTTTGTGAGCTTCCAAAAACTTCAACCGGAAAAATTCAAAAATTTGAATTAAGGAAAAAAGCTAAAGGGTTAGATTAAAATAATACAGATATGACTAAAATCTCAATAGATCTTACTTGGAAATTAAATGATGGAGTCTTATCCCCTGGAAAATATTCAAACAAACATGAAATAAAATTCAATGATGAAATAAGTATTAATGGTGATGCTGCTCCTGACTGGAAAGGAGACAAGCAAAATAGCAATCCTGAGCAAACACTTGCAGCCTCTTTGAGCAGTTGTCATATGATGACATTTTTAGCTTTAGCAGCTAAAATGAAATGGCCGATATTAAGCTACACAGATAATGCAATTGCAACACTGGGTAAAAATTCGAAAGGAAAAATGTCTGTAACAAACATAGAATTAAATCCAAAGATAACATTTTCAAATAATTTTTTAGTAGATTCTAAAAAAATGAAAGAAGTTCAAGATAGAGCTCATCGATATTGTTTTATTGCAAATTCACTCTCTGAAGAGGTGATTGTAAAGATTAATTAAAATGAATATTAGAAAAAATAGCAAAATATTAGAAACTTCATTAACAAATGAAGGGATATTGCGATTAAATTTAAATAGCCCAGAAAATCTTAATGCATTGTCAGAAAGAATGATTGATTTAATGCAAAAAAATATTGATAGAGCAGCCTCTGATAAAAATGTTAGAGTTATAATTATTTCATCTGAGGGGTCAACTTTTTCATCGGGTCATGATCTTAAAGAGTTAGAAACAGCAAGAAATAAACCAGATAAAGGCAAGAAATTTTATCAAAAAATAATGAAGAAATGCTCGAAAATGATGCAATCAATTATAAACAATCCAAAACCGGTCATTGCTGAAGTGGGAGGTGTGGCTACAGCTGCAGGATGTCAACTTGTTGCTAGTTGTGATTTAGCTTATGCGAATGTCTCAGCCAAGTTTGCAACACCTGGAGTAAATATTGGTTTATTTTGTTCCACTCCAATGGTTGCGATTTCAAGAAATCTCTCAAATAAACATTCTATGGAAATGTTATTAATTGGGGATTTAATTTCTTCAAAAAAAGCTGTTAAAATTGGACTTATTAATGAGTTATCTGAAGATGACAATCTTAAAGATTTTGTTTTCAATAAAGCTTTATTAATATCAAAAAAGTCAGCAATTACTTTAAAAATAGGTAAACAAGCTTTTTATAAACAAATCGATATGAAATTATCTGACGCATATGATTATGCATCTAAAGTAATGGTTGAAAATATGTTAAAAGTTGACGCTAAAGAGGGTATAGACGCATTTGTAAATAAAAGACAACCTAAGTGGAAAGATAAGTAATTAATTCTTAAAATAATTAAGGTTTTAAATTGATCACGGAAATAAAAAATAAAAAAATATATTCAACCGATGTTGGCCACTCATATGATTCAAAAAAACCAACAATTATTCTTTTACACGGGAGTGGTCAGTCACATATTGTTTGGTCATTAACCGACCAGTTTTTAGCTGATCAAGGATTTAATGTATTTACTTTAGATTTACCAGGACATGGAAATTCTGAGGGCCCGCCATTAAAATCAATTGAAGAGATGTCTCAATGGTTGAATGAGTTTATTGAATACATAGGTATAAAAAAATCAATTTTAGTTGGTCATTCTCAAGGCTGTCTAATATCTCTTGAACTTGCTAAACTTTATCCAAATAAAGTTGACAAAATTATTTTTATCGCAGGTTCTTATTCTATTCCGGTGAATAAAGTTTTAATTGATCTCTCTCTAGCTGGTGACATGGAAGCTTTAAACCTTATGATGAAATGGGGATATGGATATTCTAAACAGTTTATAGGAGGAAATCCTTTACAAAAAATACTAAATTCTCCTCGGGAAGTAAGAGAAGTTTTAGCAGTTGATTTAATAGCTTGCAATAATTATAAAAATGGTATTGATGCGGTAAAAAGTATTAGTTGTCCAACATTTTTTATTTTTGGGGAAATTGATAAAATGATAAAATTAGAGTCAGGTAAAAAATTTGCAAATATGATTAATAATTCTCAAGTACATACAATTAAAGATTGTGGTCACATGATCATATTAGAAAATGCTTTTGAGATGCGAGAAAAAATTACAGAATTTTTAAAATGAACAATTTTTTTATAAGTAAATCACGTAGGTTAAGATCAACTCCATTTACTTCAAGAATTGAAAAACAAGGTGTTAAGAATTATACAGTATATAATCATATGTTGTTACCCACGACCTTTTCGACTGTAGAAGAGGAATATTTGCATCTAAAAAAAGATGTTCAGGTATGGGACGTCTCGGTTCAAAGAGAAATCGAAATCTCAGGTAAAGATGCTCATAAACTTGTTCAGTTAATGACCTGTAGAGATTTATCTAAATCAAAAATTGGAAACTGTTATTACGTACCCTTAATTGACCTAAATGGAGGAATGGTAAATGATCCATTAATTTATAAAGTGAAGGATGACAAATGGAGAGTTTGTATAGCTGATTCAGACGTATTATTATTTGCAAAAGGTATTTCAGCTGGTAGAAATTTAGAAGTGAATATTTTTGAAGCTAATATAGATACCCTCGCTATCCAAGGACCAAAATCTTTTAAATTAATGGAGGAAGTCTTTGGTGATGAAATAAATAAACTCAAGTTTTTTAAATATGATTATTTTAAATTTAAAAATAACAAATATTTAATCTCAAGATCTGGTTTTTCAAAACAAGGTGGTTATGAAGTACATGTTGAAGACATTAAATCAGGTCATGACTTATATGATCATTTATTTGATATTGGTGGTAAATTTAATATTAAGCCTGGTGCACCAAATCATGCAGAAAGAATAGAAGGGGGCTTATTGTCGTATGGTAACGACATGCTCATAGGTGATAATCCGTTCGAATGTGGTTTTGAAAAGTCTGTACATTTAGATGCAAAAATAGACTTTATAGGAAAAGAAAAATTACAAATAATTAAAAATAAAGGAATTTTAAGAAATCTTATGGGAGTGAAAATTGATACAGATCAGATAAATTTAACTGACGTAAATTTACTAAATAAAGAAAACAAAATTATTGGTGATTTAAGGTCTGCTGCATTTTCTCCTGACCTTAAAAAGATAGTTGGTATTGCTATGGTAAAAAAAGATTTTTGTAATAATAATAAAAATTTTATCATTAATATAAACAATAAGATTATAACTGGAGAAATTTGTAGTTTTCCTATCAAATAATATGAAAAAAGTTAAAATTTATATTCCCACAAAGACTGCCATGCAATCTGCAAAAGGCAATCAGAGAAAATGGGTATTACAATTTGCCTCAAAAGATCCTAAAATAAATCCTCTTATGGGGTGGGAGTCTTCGATGGATACATTAGATGAAATTAGAATAGAATTTGAAAACAAAGAGCAAGCTATAACTTACGCAAAAAACAATAATTTTGAATATGAGGTAATTGAACCAAACAAAAGAAAATTTGTTATAAAATCATATGCGGATAATTTTACCAAATAATTGTTATGTGGCGTAGTTTTTTTACAGAAAAAAAATGGATTTTATGGTCTTGGGGAGGATTTTTATTTATTATATTTTCTCTTTTAGCACAAACTTATATAGATGTTAAAATAAACGAATGGTACAAAGGTTTTTACGATTTGTTACAAAAAGCTCCTGAGAGGGATCTTTCCGAATTCTACGATGGCATTTTTTTATTTATGAAGCTAGCAATTCCGTATGTAATTATTTACACAATTACAAATTATTTTACTAGACTTTGGGCTTTTAGATGGAGAGAGGCAATGACTTATTCATATATGCCTTATTGGAGGGCAGTTGATGCCAAAGTTGAGGGAGCATCCCAGCGTATTCAAGAGGATGCTATGAATTTTGCCAAAATAGTTGAAAGTTTAGGTCTACAAATAGTCAGAGCTATTATGCTTTTAATAGCCTTTATACCTATTCTGTGGGGCTTATCTTCAAATGTTGTAATACCTTTCTTTAAGGATATATCCGGATCATTAGTGTGGGTTTCTCTAACTGCAAGTCTAGGAGGTTTAGTTGTAAGTTGGTTAGTTGGAATTAAGCTACCTGGGCTTGAATATAATAATCAAAAAGTTGAAGCTGCATTTAGAAAAGAGCTAGTCTACGGTGAAGATGATAGAAAAAATTATGTTCAGGCACCAACTATATTTCAGCTTTTTACCGGAATAAAATTTAATTATCACAGATTATTTTTACATTATGGATATTTTGATTTATGGTTAATCATGTATAATCAATCTATGATAATCGTTCCTTATTTATTAATGGGACCAGGCTTGTTTACTGGGGCTATGACCTTAGGTGTTTTAATCCAAACATCTTCAGCTTTTAGAGAAGTACAAAGTAGTTTTTCACTATTTCTTCAAAACTGGACAAGAATTACTGAATTAAGATCTATCTACAAACGATTAATGGAATTTGAACATGCTATAAATTTCAATAAAAAGTTGAGAAAACCTCGAAAATCTGATGTAAGAGCTTAATGGAGCTCTATTTAAAGTTAATTGATGTTCTTTTTCCCGTTTTTTTTATTATTGGAGTGGGTTATTATCTCGGGACGAAAGATCCAAAATTTGATACAACTTTTATAACTAATTTTGCTGGAAATATTGGTACACCGGCAATGATTTTTTATACGATTACTACTACAGGAGTAACTCTTGATATTTTTATTGAATACTTTATTTATGCAGTTATAATTATTGCAGGATTTTCAATTGTTGGTTATATTTTTTTATTTATTCTTAAAAAAGATACAATTACAGAATTACCTCCACTAATTTTGCCTAATACCGGTAACATGGGCGTTCCTATTTGTCTCTTTGCATATGGTACTGAAGGGTTGGGGGTAGCTTCTGCGATAGCATCAGTGATCATCTTATTCCACTTTACAATTGGTGTTTTATTAGCAAAAAAAAGTTTTTCCTTTGATATTTTAATTAAAAATGTTCCAATTTACGGAATTATAATTTCAGTTCTTTTTCTCTATTTCGAATGGGAGGTTCCAGGTTTTATTGAAAACACCACATTTTTATTAACGTACACCACAATCTTTTTAGTTTTGATGTCTTTGGGTATCGCATTAACCAGATTAAAAGTTGTTTCATGGACTCATGCATCTATATTGGGGGCGGTTAGAGTAATTATAGGTCCTATTATAGGTTTTACTCTAATTAAGTTTTTAGGACTCAGTGGTTTTGCTGCTGGTGTTCTTTTGATACAATCATCTATGCCAAGTGCTGTGCTTACTTATTTAGTTGGTTCAATGTACTCTGAAAAGAAGGCAGTAGATAATGTAGCTAGTGTTATTGTAACTTCTACATTGATGTCATTTATAACAGCTCCTGTTATCGTTTATATAAGTCTTCTTTTTTATCAATAAAAACAGTGGTTTAGAGATAATAATTAATCTAAAATATTAATATATTAGTAAGTACTAATTACCTAATTAAAGAAATCAGTAAATAAGTGTTGATATTGTTAAGATATTTAAGATGAAATTAAAAAATTTTAAATTAGTTCTATTAATATGACCAAATTATCTTAAATAAATAGTAAAAAAAACATCTTTTTAGGAAGATCTAGAATTGGCTGCTAGTGCGAATTCTGGAAGAATGCAGTATTGGAATATAGCGTTTAAAAGCCCATAGATAGCGTTTTTTTTGCGATCATACATTTGATGGTACAACTAAGCCGCGAATATTTAAAAAAAACAACTGCCCAAAGATAAATTGGCTAGAATGCTTGTAAAATAACAATTCTAGAGAGTTAACCCCTCATTTTTAAGTAATTTTTTCTTAGTTTTTATACCCCCTTTGCCTGAGTAACCGCCAAGGCTACCATCTGACTTTATTACTCGATGACAAGGTATTTTAGGAGCATAAGGGTTTTTACCCACTGCATTACCGACAGCTCGTGCAGAGTAGGGGCTTTTAATGGCTATAGCCACTTGTTTATAGGTTTTGACCTTGCCTTTTGGTATTTTAAGCAAATATTTCCAAACTTTTACCTGAAACTTAGTTCCTTTTAGCTTCATTTTGATATTTTGAACTTGTTTTACTAGAATGGTGAGGCCCAACCAACATAATTGTCCAAGCAGGCTTATTTTTTCTCAATTTGAGGCTGTGTTTATCAGTATTTTTTCTAAAACCAATGTATCCAGGGCCTCTCCAAAACTTACCTTTATTGTTTGTTTCAAAATAACCACCTCTTAGGATGATTGTAATATAGGACCAATAATGATCATGTAAGTCACCTCTATCATCCTTAAGTATTTTATGAACTAAAATATTGAATGGAAACCATTTAGGTCTTTTACGAAATAGTAAATAGTACCTTATCATAAACGGTTCTGCTTTATCATAGTCTGGCCAACTAGGACCTCTGTCTAAAATGATTCTTTTTCTGCTCTCAAACATAAGTTAATCAATTAATAAGGCTATAATTAATAAAATGCCAACTATAAGAATTGCTACACTCGTTGTTAAAGTTAAATTTCTAGTTTTATTTTTAAGTTTTTCCCAACGATACAGCGCAAAAAAAACTATTATTGGAACTGTTAGTCCTAATAAAATATATTTTATCATCCAAATATTTTATCTTATTTGCTTGACATCTAAAATGAGTTAATATATTACTAATGATAATTAATCGTTATCAATAGTAATAGTATGAATAAACTAACAACCGACATAAAGGCTTTACATGAGGAAACATTAAATAACCTCAAAACATCTAAGGCAAATAATACTCTTAGAGCTTATAGGTCAGATTTTAAGGATTTTGGAGCTTTCTGTGCCAAGCATGGCTTTAAGTCAATGCCAACAGATCCAAAAATTGTATCTTTATATCTAACCAATTTATCTAAAACTTCAAAAATGAGTACTTTAAGGCGAAGATTAGTTTCTATAGGAGTTGTTCATAAGCTAAAGGGACATTATTTAGATACTAAACACCCAGTAATTATAGAGAATTTAATGGGTATAAAGAGGTTAAAAGGCAGCAAACAAACAGGAAAAAAACCTATATTAATCAATCACTTAAAGCAAATAATTAATGTTATAAATGAACAAGATATCGATGAAATTGTAAAATTAAGAAATAAGACTTTAATATTAATAGGATTTGGTGGTGGTTTTAGACGAAAAGAGCTAATTTCTATTGATCATGAAGACTTAGATTTTGTAGAAGAAGGTGTAAAAATAACTTTAAAAAGATCTAAAACAGATCAATTTGGAGAGGGAATGATCAAAGGACTTCCCTACTTCACTAATGAAATTTATTGTCCAGTAGTTAATCTAAAAAAATGGTTAAAAACTTCAAAAATTAAATCAGGGCCCATTTTTAAAAGGTTTGTTAAAGGGTCTATTTTAAGCAATAATAGATTAACAGACCAAACAGTTGTTTTGTTGATTAAAAATTGTTTGAGGTTAGCTGGTATTGAAAATAATAATTTTTCAGGACACAGTTTAAGATCTGGTTTTGCTACAGTTGCTGCAGAATCTGGCGCGGACGAGAGGAGCATAATGGCAATGACAGGTCATAAAACTACTCAAATGGTAAGACGATATATAAAAGAAGCCAATATATTTAAGAATAATGCATTAAGTAAGATTAAAATTTAAAAAGTTAATAAAAACTTAATTTTACATTTAATAAAATCAATATAAAAGTTAAGGTTTTTAATAGGATTTTTTAATTCAGATATGTATTTTGAGCGAGATTTTAAATAATGTTTTTTAAAGAATTTTGTTGTTATACCCCACTTCTTAAGAAAAGTTTTATCTCCTCTATTTTGAATGATTTCATTATTTTTTCGCGTTGTTAAGGAGCCAAAATGATATACTTTAAAATTATTGATACCTTTAAAGATTCTAACACCTTCATTCCATAACTTCATATTCAAGTCAGGGTCTGATCCAATACCAGGATTAAATTCCTCACTCATACCACCTATTTTTTCCCACATTGATTTTTCAATCAAATGAGGTGCAAAGTGACTGCCCTGGTGGTCATAAAAATTATGGGATTTATATTCTGATAATAATTTTTTTTCATCGAAGTTTTTAATGTCATCTCCACAATTTAACATAATATGACCAGAATACGGTTCAATCATTGTTCCAGAAAAATAAAATTTATTATTAACAACTTTATCTAATTCTTTTTTTAAAAATATATCCCATTCAGGTAAAAAATACATATCATCATGAGAATAGAGAAAATATTTAGTCGTAGCTTTTTTAAAAATTTTATTTATTGATGAGCATAAACCGATATTTTTATCTGCATAGGTATATTTAAAGTTGTTTTCCTTAACATAATTAAGAGTTCCATCAACACCTTCGTTAATATGAATCAAAATTTCATGATTATAAAAAGAGTTATTTTTTATGCTTGATATGCATAGTTTCAAATAATCTAAATTATTATATGTAGGAATACCAATAGAAAACATTTTAAAATCTTAATAAAATTAAACGTTTAATTAAAGAATATATAAATAAAATCAAAGTAAAAATTCTAAATAAAACTAAATATTTAAAAAAATATTTCATTTTATTCTTATTTCTTTTGGTTTTTGTTAAGTATCTCTTTTTTTCATAAGAATTATTTAAAACTAAGTTACTTTCCATGTTATTTATATTTTTAGTTATAACAACAATATTTCGGTAAAAAGAGACATTAGAAATAAATCCATCAAAAGAATTTTTTATGTAAAAAGGATTGGGAATTTCTTTATAATTTAAACTGTCACTTAGATTTTTAAAAAAATTTAAATGTGTATTGGCATATTTCAAATCAAAAGGATTTCCTCCAAAAAAATGATTATAACTAGTTTGGGTATCCTCAATAAAGTATATTCCACCCTTTTTTAAATATGGAAACAAAAACTTAAAACTCTTAATTACATCTTTTGGAAAATGACTTCCGTCATCTATAATAAAATCAAAGCTTTTATATTTATTTACTAATTCATCTAAGAAAATTAGATTAGATTGTGAACCTTTTAAAAGATCGATATTTTTTGATTTGATTTGTAATTTTTTTTTATCAATTTCTTTGATGTCAATGCCTACTATCTTTCCTTTTTTAAAGAATTTTGACCAAGCCTTAACAGAGGAACCATCGGCAACTCCAATTTCAAGGAGTTTTATCTTTCTTCTCTTAAAATTATTAAGATATGTCTCATATATTTTAAAATATTTATGATTATATTTATCAGATTTATATTTTTTAAAAAGATTCCTTAATAAAGTATCACTCATTTAAAAAATCCCAAAAAAAGTTTTTTGTATTATATCTAAATGTTTTTTTAATAATATAATCTGCAATAATAGTCGAATTAAAATATTTAAAGTATTTAACTCTACCATTTCTAGCAATTCTCATTCTCTTTTTATCATCTTTATTTATTCTATTAATTTTATCAGCCAAATCATCTATACCTCTATAGAAAATCAATTCTTTATCAGTAAATAGATCATTTAATCTAGTTCTAACATCTACAAAGGTTAATAAACCATTGCCAACCATTTGTGATATTCTATCACTACTATAATATTTTACCGGATTCCCTTGACTAAGATTTAGGGCCATTTTGGATTGAGATATTGTTTTAATATAATTGTCAGCCCAAATTGGTTGTTTATTATCCATTCCATAAATATCATATTTAACTGAAGGTGTTTTATTCATTAGCTTCTTTATAAAATTTTCTCTTACGTCAAATTTACCTTTTTTTAAATTTCCCCTATGTACGCCGTGACTCATCGCAAAAAATAAATCTCTGTTAAATGATTTTTTTTGATCAATTTTTAACTTTTCAAATGAGCTATCAACTGGATTTGGTAAATAAAATATATTGTTAGATTTAAATTTGAGAATATCTGGTGAGGTTGTACAAAAATTTGCATCTGTAATTTGAAATTTATCCTCAAATCTCTTACGATTTATAATCCATTCAGAGTCCATTCTATCTAAAAACCATTGTGAAATTCTAATATTTGGATAAATTTGTTTTATATAAAATAGTGTATCAACGTTGATTAAGTCAGCATGTCCTAAAACTATAAGATCAGGTAAATAATTACTGACTACTTCGATAAGTTTTTTATTTAATTTTTTTGATCCCTTTAAATCATTAATGGATCTATAATAACTTACAATATCGCGATCACTAAATTCTAAAACACTATGATTTAATCTAATAAAACCATTGTTTATTCTTCTACCCGTATTATAAAAAAGTCTACCATTATGCCTTTCATTAAAATTGGTAATATGTAAGATTTTTAGTTTTTTTTCAGACTTAAAAATAAAATTCATTTTATCTTTAAAACTTATATTTTTTCTATATTGATCAATTTTTTTTGATATATGTTTGTGAGTTAGATAGAAGTTTTTTAAAGATAATTTTTGTAACTCTCTTCTAAATTTTGGTTTTTTAATAAGATTCTCAATAGCTGAATATAAAGTTTTTGTGTTTAAAGTTCTTAGAATAATGCCATTAGTTATTGTTTCAGGAAGCCCCCCTCTATTACTTATAATCACGGCACAGCCACGACTTGATGCTTCTAAGCCTGTACGACCAAAAGGTTCTTCCCATCTTGAGCAAGCTACAGCTATACTGGTATTTTCAAAAATCTTTAAAACTTTTTTGTGTTCCAAAAATCCAAGAATCTTTAAATTTTTATGTTTAAAAAAAATTTTTTCTCGGTGTTCATCTCCAATTACGATTGCTTTCCATTTTTCATACTTATTAAGAATCTTAATTACTGTTTTGCCAAATATATCGTAGCCCTTTGCAGAGTTTAATTTACCAACAAAAGTTATAATTCTTTGTTTTTTCCTTAAATTAACATTTTTTTTAATATTAGCAGATTGTTGTATTACACTTAGTTTTTCGGAACTTTGTATTAATTTATTTAAACCACTTATAAATCTACTTTTAGACCATTCGCTATTAAAAATAACTTTTGAGCAGTTATATAGTAATTCTAATCTTTCATTTACAGTTTTCGATCCAACCATTGAAAGAGGGTCGTTATGAAAATACAAAACTAATTGAGCTTTTGTATTTTTTTTAATTAAATTTATATAATTTGGGCGGTTATGAATTTCTATTAAATCTGAACAACGTTTATTTTCAAGTTTTATAAATTCCTCTACATATCTTTTTGATTGACTTTGTAAAAATCTTTTTTTTAACGGTATATTTACATAATTTAGATTAAAGACATTCTTATAATCAGTGTTTCCGTATATATTTATATTTTTTTTAAAGTTACTTATTTGAACAGTGTCATTAATGAACAATGAAACAGCACCAGCGTATATTGGCGAGAAGTTCTCTTTGTAGGGTAATAGGATCGATATTTTCATTTAAATTTATTTTTTATACTGTTTCTCAACTTTCTATTATTCTTTATATAATATTCTCTAGAAATTGCTTTATTTTTTGTATCGACTTTTTCCATATAAATTAGCTTCCATTTTCTCCCTCTAGTAAATTTAGCACCCTTACCTTTGTTATGAAGAATCAATCTTTTATAAATATTATTTGTATATCCAACGTAAGTGATATTTTTTTTTGAAATAGATTTTAACATATAAACAAAATATGCCATTTTAACTAAATTGTATTAGCCTAGTAATAACAGTATTTATGAGTTTCTATATATATCATATGTAACCCAAGATTATTTTTAAACAGGATCAGAGGTTCCAGCAGATACGATAAATTTAGAAGCTTGTTCAAAGGAAATATCTAAAAATATTAAATCATTCTTTGGAACCATTAATAAAAAGCCACTTGTTGGATTGGGTGTTGTAGGTACAAAAACATTAACCAAATTTTTATCAGTTTTTTTGCTCATTGAACTATTATTTTCTTTTGTAACAAAACCTACTACCCAAACATCTTTTCTTGGATATTCAAGCAAAACAACACTTTTTTTCTTATCACCATCACTATCTGTAAATGATTCTGTCATTTGTCCAATTGCTGAATAAATTGTTCTAAGAATAGGTATTTTTTTTAATAAAGAATTTAATAATTCAATTACTTTTTTTCCCAAAAAAGATAAAGATAACCATCCGATAATCGTAATAAATATAACTGATATTAAAATTTCTAATCCTGGAATATCTATCGGCAAATAATGGTTAGGGTTTATTTCTTTTGGTATAATCTTTGTTGATATTTTAACTATAAAAACCGTTAAGTATAAAGTGATTGCTAGAGGTATTAATACAACAGCCCCAGCAAAAAAATAATTCCTAATTCTTGAAAATAATGATTTTTTTGTTTTTTTTACTGACATTAGTTATAACTTGAATATATTATAAATATTAAGATTAATATAAAAATTGCAATTAATAATTTATTATTTAAAATCATGAATCTAAATGAAATATATCATAAATAGAAGAAAATTTCTTGGTTTAATTGGATGCGGTTGTTATAGTCTTTTCTTGCCCTCATGTTCAACCGTGCCAATCACGGAAAGAAAACAATTAACATTAGTTTCCGAAGCAAGAATAAATTTACAAGCTAGTGCTGCTTATGAAAAATTTAAATCAACAAATAAACTTATTAATACTGGCATCCAAATTAAAGAAATAAGAAACATCGGTAAACGTATGGAAAATGCGGTATCAGCTTTTTTTCAAAAACAAAACGAGCCTGACCCAACAAGTAATTTTGAATGGGAATATGTTTTAGTTGATAACGATAAGATTAAAAATGCCTGGTGTATGCCGGGAGGTAAGATAGCTGTTTATACAGGTATATTAAAAGTCACTAAAAATAAAAATGCTTTGGCGGCTGTAATGGGTCATGAAATAGCACATGCTGTAGCAAAACATTCTGTTGAAAGAATGAGTCATGCCATGACTTTAAATTTAGGTACTTCAATTGCAGATATTTTTCTTGGTGGCGCAATAAATAGAACTCGAAACACTGTTGGGCAAAATACCGGTCTTGATATTTTTCAGTTGGGTGTCATGAACCCCTTCGGACGTAAACAAGAAACTGAAGCTGATTATCTTGGTCTTATTTTTGCTTCTTTGTCTGCATTTGATATAAGAGAGTCTATTAATCTTTGGAAAAGAATGTCTGAAAGTAAAAAAGGAAAAGAAATTCCACAGTTTATGAGCACACACCCTTCTAGTAAAAAAAGAATAGAAAACTTACAAACTTGGGTCAAGGAAGTTATGATTAAATACCCACCGATAAAAACATAAGTTTTATTGGTGAGCCCTGATGGACTCGAACCATCGACACCCTCCTTAAAAGGGAGGTGCTCTACCAACTGAGCTAAGGGCCCTAAGAGGACATACTTTTATAATTAATTGTCACAAAATTCAAATCAATTTTTTTCAAATATACTCATATACTTTTTATAAAAAATATTAAAATTACCGTTTTTAATTTCTTTTCTTATTTTGATCATAAACTGTTGATAAAAGTAAATATTATGCAATGAAATAAGCATCGATGCCAACATTTCATTAGATTTAATCAAGTGGTGCAAGTAACTTTTAGAATAACAATTAAGGTTCCTGATGTGGCAATTTTTATCAATAGGACTTTTGTCATATTTGAATTTAGAGTTCCTTAAATTAAGTTTTCCTTCCCAAGTATATGCCAAACCGGTTCTTCCAGATCTGGTCGGTAAAACGCAGTCGAACATATCAATTCCATATTTAATTGCCCCAAGCAAATCTGCGGGTGTACCAACCCCCATCAAATATCTAGGCTTATTTTTTGGCATATATTTGACAGTGGCACTCAATATATTAAACATTTGAGACTGTGTTTCTCCAACAGCAAGACCACCCATAGCGTAACCTTGAAAATCTATTTCTTTCAACCTCTCTAAAGATTCAATTCTCAAATCTTTATACAAACCTCCCTGAATAATACCAAATAACGCTTTTTTTTTATTATTACCAAATTCAATTTTACATCTCTTGGCCCAATATAAAGAGGTGTCTAATGATTTTTTTAATAAATTTTTATCATTAGTTAGTTTCGGACAGTCATCTAAAACCATTAATATATCAGAATTAATTTTTTTTTGGATTTGAATGCTTTTTTCAGGACTTAAAATAATTTTTTTTCCATCTAGATGAGATTTAAAAACTGCTCCAATTTTTCTATCAATTTTATTATATTTTGAAAGAGACATTATTTGGTAACCACCAGAATCAGTCAAAATAGGTTTTTTCCAATTCATAAATTTATGAAGACCTCCAAATTTTGAAATAATTTCAGTTCCAGGTCTAAGTAAAAGGTGGTAAGTATTCCCTAAAATTATTTCAGATTTTGTTTTTAATAAGTCATCTGTAAAAATACCTTTCAGAGTTCCTTGTGTTCCAACAGGCATAAATGCAGGAGTGTTTATAGAACCTTTGGATGTAGTAATTTTACCAACTCGTGCTTCATTATCTTCAGCTTTTAACTTGAAAGAGAAATTTGACTCTGACATCAAATTATTTTGATCTTATAGTAAGAATTTTATCTGGGTCAGTTACGGAACCGTTTGGTCCATCCCCTTTTTTAATTTTATCTATTAAATCCATACCCTTTATAACTTTACCAAATGCTGTGTATTGACGATCTAAGTGAGGAGATGACTCAAAACAAATAAAAAATTGACTATTTGCGCTATTAGGATCTGAAGATCTTGCAGCTGATAATATACCTCTAGTATGTGCCACATCAGAAAATTCTGCTTTTAAATTAGGCAAATCGGATCCACCTGTCCCAGCAATATTCAAATCATATTCAGGTGAATTAGAATTTCCAAACTTAACATCTCCTGATTGCGCCATAAAACCAGGTATAACTCTATGAAAAACAACGCCGTCATATTTACCTTCATCGGACAAAGTTTTAAATCTTTTTACGTGATTTGGTGCGATATCTTCAAATAATTCGATTTCAACAATCCCATTTTTTAACTTCATTATCATAATGTTTTCTCCTGAATAAACTTTTGTACTAAATAATAATATCAAAAAAATACAATAAAATATTTTTTTCATTATATTCTCTTTTTTAAATATTTAATTACTGATTTTGTCAAGAATTTACTTACATTGCCATCTAATTTAGAGATTTCTTTTACAAATTTTGAAGATATTATTTGATTTTCAACATCGGACATTAAAAAAATTGTTTCAATTTTATTATTCAATTTTTTGTTCATACCTGCTAATTGAAATTCATACTCAAAATCTGACACTGCCCTTAATCCTCTAATTATTACTTCAGCTTTATACTTTTTGCACAAATCAATGGTTAATGTGTTAAATGGTACAATTTTTATTTTACTCATATTTAATTTTAAGTCTTTGAATAATGATAACTTGATCATATCTATTCGTTCATCTATCGGAAAAAAATAATCTTTATTTGAGTTGTCTGTCGTAGCAATTATTAATCTATCTACTATTTTTAATGATTTTTTTATAACATCAATATGACCTAAAGTTATTGGATCAAAAGTTCCTGGATAAATTGCTGTTCTCATTATTCAATATTATTTTCAATTTTAATTACAGAAGCAACTTTTTCACTTCCAGATAATTTTTTAATTCTTACACCCTGAGTATTTCTTCCAGCAACACGAATTTCTCTGACCGCACATCTCATTATACTTCCTTTATCAGTAGATAATATTATTTCATCTGACTCATTGACAACTAAAGTAGAAGCCACATCACCGTTTCTTTCTGAGTTTATAATTCCTATTATGCCTTTTCCACCTCGATTTGTTACTCTATAATCCATAAAAGAGGATCTTTTTCCATATCCGTTTTCCGTAACAGATAATATAAATTTATTTATACCGTTTTTAATTTTTTCATTTTTTTTAATTATTTTTTGATCGATTTTTGAATTATCTAGAACTGATAAAGAAATGACTTTATCATTACCATTTAAAGTTATACCTTTTATACCTTTTGATGATCTTCCTTTGAATAACCGTAATTTTTTTGACATAAATCTTATACATTTACCTTTTTTAGTACCTAAAAGAATATCTTGATCATCTTTGCAAATTTTAACACCCACGATTTTGTCATTTTCTTCTAATTTCATAGCTATTTTACCACTTAAACTAATATTGTTAAAATCTTCAAGTGAGTTTTTTCGAACATTTCCATTTGCTGTAACAAAAATAACCATTAATTTTTTCCACTCATTCTCATCTTCGGGCAAAGGCATGATTGAACTAATAGAATGATGACTTTTTAAAGGTAAGAGATTAAAAATTGACTTACCTT
This sequence comes from uncultured Pelagibacteraceae bacterium, assembly GCA_902581775.1. Classification (GTDB taxonomy): domain Bacteria; phylum Pseudomonadota; class Alphaproteobacteria; order Pelagibacterales; family Pelagibacteraceae; genus Pelagilacustribacter. The sequence goes on from CACHPJ010000011.1 coordinate 28,884, forward strand.
TTGAAACTGTTGTTCCTTCAGGTATTTTATAGGCTTTTATTTTGTAAACCAAACCTTGGGTTGAAAAAAATAAAACGGGAGTATGAGTATTCGCAGTAAAGATTTGTATTACAAAATCCTCTTCTCGAGTTACTATTCCTTTTTTTCCTTTGCCACCTCTTTTTTGTGATTTTAAAGAAGTAAGAGGACTACGTTTAATGTAACCTTGATTAGTAATATTGATTACAACAGACTCTTTTTGAATAGTTTCCTCAATATTATAATTTAAAACTGCATCTATAATTTTTGTTCTTCTTGGTACGGAGTATTTGTCTTTAATATTTAAAAGTTCAGACTTTATTAAATTGTTAAGTTCCTTTTTTGAATTTAATATTTTGTTGTATTCCATAATGAGTTTTGAAAGTTTATCAATCTCATTTTGTATTTCGCTTATTCCAAAAGCAGTTAATCTTTGTAGTTTTAAATCTAAAATTGCCTCAACTTGAGTCTTGGAAAGTTGATAAGAGGTTATATTTTTCTTTTTTTCAATAAGACTAATCATCTTATTGCTTTTTTTTATCTTCCATTTCTTTGATAACAAATTATTTTTTGCATTATCAGCATTTTTTGAATTTTTAATTATTTTAACTATTTCATCTATATTTTCTACTGCTACAGCTATACCTAATAAAATGTTTGCCCTAGTTTCTGCTTTTTTTAAATCAAATTTTATTCTTTGGGTTAAAGTAAATTCTCTAAATTTTAAAAATTCAAATAAAAATTCTTTAAGATTCAATATTTTTGGTTTATTTTCTACTATTGCCAAAGTATTAAAACCGAAAGAGCTTTCAATGTTTGTTAATTTATAAAGTTGACGTCTAATAGTTTCTGGTTCAACGGCTTTTCTTAATTCAATAACAACTCTTATACCATCTCTGTTTGACTCATCTCTAATATCACGAACCCCCTCAAGCTTTTTATCTCTTGCTAGTTGAGCTATTCTCTCAATAAGTAGTGATTTATTAATTTGATATGGAATGGATTTGATAATTAAATTATCTCTTCCACTTTTTTTTTCCTCGAACTCTATCTCCCCTCTTATCTTAAAAGACCCCCTTCCTTTGTTATAACCTTGTTTGATTATATCTTTTCCAATAATTATTCCTCCAGTTGGAAAATCGGGACCTGGTACATGTTTCATTAATTGAGAAATGGTAATATCTTTATTTTCAATAAAAGCTATAGTGGCATTTATAACTTCACCTAAATTATGTGGCGGTATACTTGTGGCCATTCCTACAGCAATACCTCCTGCTCCATTAACTAATAGGTTCGGATATTGTGATGGTAGAACAGTGGGTTCCTTTTCAGTTTCATCATAATTATTTCTATAAGAAACGGTATTTTTTTCCAAATCTTCGGTTAAATGTTTTGCAATCTTTGCTAATTTAGTTTCTGTATATCGCATTGCTGCAGGAGGATCACCATCGATTGAACCAAAATTGCCTTGGCCACTTATCAAAGGTAAGCTCATTGAGAAATCTTGAACTAGTCTTACTAAAGCATCATACACAGATTGATCTCCATGCGGATGGTATTTACCTATCACGTCACCTACTATTCTCGCAGATTTTCTGAATGATTTCGACCAGTCGTACCCACCTTTGTACATAGCATATATAATTCTTCTATGTACGGGTTTTAAACCATCTCTAACATCTGGTAATGCTCTACTTACTATAACGCTCATTGCGTAAGATAGATAAGATGAGCTCATCTCATCCTGGACAAAAATTTGTTTATATGAATTATTTGAGTTTTGAATATTTATTTTTTCCATAATTGTTAAAATGGAATTTCATCGTCTAAATCATTTCCAGCTTGATTAATATTTTCATCTGGAAGAGAGCTTTTATTTTCATTTACTAAATTATCTGAATTACTTTTATTTCTACCATCAAGCATTGTAAGACTTGAATTATAGCCTTGAAGAACTATTTCTGTCGAATATTTATCTTGTCCAGTTGACTCATCTTTCCACTTTCTAGTACTTAGTTGACCCTCTATATAAACATTGGCACCTTTTTTTAAATATTGCTGTACAACGTTTATTAAACCCTCATTAAATATTACAACTCGATGCCATTCAGTTTTTTCTTTTCTTTCTCCACTATTTTTATCCTTCCATGATTGACTTGTTGCCACACTTAATCTTGCGACGTTTTTTCCGTTAACCATTTGTTTAATTTCAGGATCAGCTCCTAATCTCCCTATTAATAACACTTTATTTAAACTACCAGCCATAAAATTTTAAGAATATATTTTTGATTTTAACTATTAAAGCTATTAAATATACCATATTTGATTAATTAATATAAGATTATAATTTTTAAAAACAAAAATAATGTTGAAAAAAATCGTTATAAAAGGGGCTAAAGAGCACAATTTAAAAAACATATCTTTGGAAATACCCAAGGAAAAGTTAATTGTTATTACCGGACTGTCTGGCTCAGGTAAATCATCTTTAGCTTTCGATACGATTTATGCTGAGGGTCAAAGGAGATATGTTGAAAGTTTATCTGCTTATGCTCGTCAATTCTTAGACAAGATGAAAAAACCCAATGTTGAATTTATTGAAGGATTGAGCCCAGCAATTTCTATTGAACAAAAAAATACATCAAAAAATCCTAGGTCTACAGTTGCAACTGTTACAGAAATTTATGATTATATGAGAGTTTTATACGCAAGGATTGGAATACCATATTCACCATTTACTGGTAAACCTATTGTTTCTCAATCAGTGACTGACATAGTAACTAAGATTAAAACTTTGCCAAAAAATAATACAATTTTTCTTTTATCGCCTATTATAAGAGGTAGAAAAGGTGAATACAAAAAAGAAATTTTAAATTATAAAAAAAGAGGTTTTTCGAAAATTAAAGTAGATGGCAAATATTTAAATATTGATGAATTTCCAAGTTTAAATAAAAAAGTAAAACATGACATTTCTATTATTGTAGACAGAATTGTTATTAATTCAAATATTGGCAATAGATTAGCTGATAGTGTTGAAACTGCATTAAATTTATCTAATGGCCTTTTAGTTGTAGAATATGAAAACGAAACTTTACCAAAAAAATTTAGGAAAAAAGAATCAATTACTTTTTCATCTAAATTTTCTTGCCCAGAAAGTGGTTTTACTATTGAGGAAATAGAGCCAAGACTTTTTTCTTTTAATTCACCCTATGGAGCTTGTGAGGAATGTGAAGGGATTGGACATAATTTGAATGTTGATCCAAATTTAGTGGTACCAAATACGAAATTAAGTCTCCAAGATGGGGCAATATCACCTTGGGCTAAATCAACATCTTTATATTATGCTCAAACATTATCTTCTCTATCAAAACATTATAAATTTTCTATGCAAGTTCCGTGGAAGAAATTATCAAAAAAAATCCAAGAGATCATTTTATACGGTTCTGACGATGATGAAATTAAATTTTCCTACGATGATGGTTATGATAAATATACTACAACTAAATCTTTTGAAGGTGTAGTAAATAACTTAGAAAGAAGATTTCTAGAAACTGATAGTGAGTGGAAAAGAGAAGAAATAGCCCAATACCAAAGCGAGTCGAATTGTGAAAAATGTAATGGTTTTAGATTAAAAGAGGAAGCACTTTGCGTAAAAATTGATAAATTAAGTATTAGTGAAATCACAAAAAAATCCATAGATGAAGCTAAAGATTGGTTTGATAGTTTATTAAACAAATTAACTGAGAGAGAGAATAAAATTGCACAACATATTTTAAAGGAAATAAAAGAAAGATTAAATTTTTTGATCAATGTTGGATTAAATTATTTAACATTATCACGTGAGTCAGGTACATTATCAGGTGGTGAGTCGCAAAGGATTAGATTAGCATCTCAAATTGGTTCAGGCCTTACAGGAGTATTATATGTTTTGGACGAACCATCGATTGGATTGCACCAAAGAGACAATAAAAAATTAATAAACGCATTAAAAAAATTAAGAGATCTTGGAAATACAGTAATAGTTGTTGAACATGATATAGAAACAATGGAAAATTCTGATCATATAATCGATATCGGTCCTGAGGCAGGAATAAATGGCGGAAAAATTATAGCTGAAGGCGATGTTAAAAAAATTTCTCAAGATAAAAGCAGCATAACTGGTGATTATTTATCTGGTAGAAAATTTATTAGTCTTCCAAAAAAAAGACGTTTAGCAAAAAATGGAAGATTTATAGAAATTAGTGGTGCAACTGGTAACAATCTGAAAAATGTGAATTTAAAAATTCCGACAGGAACTCTTACTTGCATAACTGGTGTTTCTGGAAGTGGTAAGTCAACTTTAGTACTACATACTCTGTATAATGCTTTGAACTTAATGTTAAATAATAATAAATCAAGAAAAATACCTAAACCGTTTAAAGGCTTTAAAGGAACAGAATATATCGATAAAGTTATAAATATTGATCAGTCTCCAATAGGAAGAACTCCAAGATCAAATCCGGCTACCTATACTGGTGCGTTTGGTCCAATAAGAGAGTGGTTCTCGTCATTACCAGAGTCTAAAGCAAGAGGATATAAAGTCGGAAGATATTCTTTTAACGTTAAAGGAGGCAGATGTGAAACGTGTGAAGGTGATGGTGTTATAACTTATGAAATGCATTTTTTACCTGATGTTTTCATACCTTGTGATTCTTGTAAAGGTGCAAGATATAATAAG
>CACHPJ010000012.1 GCA_902581775.1 uncultured Pelagibacteraceae bacterium
TCATTCTTGTCATTTAGGACTGAAGAAAATATTTTTTGATCTATACTAATCTGTTTATTTCCTTTAGGTCCACTTATATTCAAGTTTCCTCCTTCAATTTTAATTGAAGATTCTTTTGGTACAATTATATTTTTTTTTCCAATTTTAGACATTAAAATACTCTACAAATTATTTCTCCACCAATCTTATTTTTTCTAGCTTCACTATCTGACATAACACCTTTTGAAGTCGACAATATAGCTAAACCTAAACCGTTTTGTATCTTAGGGACACTAGTTGCTCGAGAATAAACTCTTCTTCCCGGTTTTGAAATTCTTTTAATTTCTCTAATAACTGGCATTCCTTCATAATATTTCAGATCAACTTTTAATACTTTTTTATTTTTTTCTATTTTTTCTATAAAAAAATTAAGAATAAAACCTTCTTGTTTAAGCACCTCTAGTATTTTTAATCTAAAATTAGAAGATGGAACGTCTATAGTTTTTAATTGTCTCAATTGACCATTCCTTATTCTTGAAAACATATCTCCTACTGGATCTGTTAATGTCATATTCCTCCTACCAACTTGATTTTATCATACCAGGAATTTTCCCTGAGGATGCCATCTCTCTTAAGGCAATTCTTGATATTTTTAGTTTTCTGTAAACACCATGAGACCTACCTGTAATCTCACATCTATTCCTTATTCTTATTTTTGCAGAATTTTTTGGAAGTTTATTTAATTTTAATTGTGCTGCAAAACGTTCTGATAAGTCTAATTTCTTATTTTTAATAATCTTCTTTAATGCCAATCTTTTTTTGGCATATCTTTTTTCTAGTTTGATCCTTTTTAAATTTCTTTGTACTGCACTTGTTTTTGCCATATTACCTCAGTTTTTTTTGTTTGTTGTTAAAGGAAAATTAAATTCTTTAAGCAATTCTAAAGTGTCAGTTTTAGTTTTGCTACTAGTAATTATACTTATATCTAAGCCTCTTATTTTATCTACTTTGTCAAAATTTACTTCAGGAAAGATAATATGCTCTTTTATACCAAAACTATAGTTACCAAAATTATCAATTCCTGTTTGTTTTAAACCTCTAAAATCCTTTATTCTTGGTAAAGCAATATTTACAAGCCTATCTATAAATTCATACATTTTAATTCCTCTTAGTGTTACTTTAATTCCTGCGCTAGTACCTTTTCTTGTTTTAAAGTTAGAAATTGATTTTTTAAATTTTGTAATAGATGGTCTTTGACCAGTAATTAACGCTAAATCCTCTAAACAAACTTTTACTTTCTTTCCATCAGAGCCATCTAGGCCTAGACCCATGTTTAGTACTATTTTGATTATCTTTGGTACTTGATGTTTGTTCTTATATTTTAACTTTGTCATTAAATTATTTACTATTTCTTTATCGTAGATATTTTTTAATCTAGGTATCATAATTATTTATTCTCTTTCTTTTTTTTTTCAGATTTTAGATCAATATTTTTGATGTTAGATTGGTGAATAAAACTCTCCTTTGATATTATTCCCCCTTTGTTTTGTTTTGTAGGTTTTAAATGTTTTTTTACCATATTTATTGACTTTATTTTTAGTAATTGTTTTTTTCTATCAATTTCTAAAATTTCCCCAGTTTTACCTCTATCTTTTCCGGATATTATTTTAACCTGGTTACCTTTTTTTAGTTGCATCATTTATATTACCTCCGGAGCCAAAGAAATTATTTTGGTATGGCCCTTAACTCTTAATTCTCTTGTAACCGGGCCAAATATTCTCGTGCCTATTGGTTCTCCTTTTTCATCCGTTAAAACAACAGCATTACTATCAAATTGAACTTTAGAACCATCATCTCGAAATATCTCTTTCTTTGTTCTGACAACCACAGCTTTATGTACTGAACCTTTTTTTACTTTTCCTTTAGGAATAGCATCTTTCACACTGATCACAATTAGATCTCCAACACCTGCGTACCTTCTTTTTGAACCACCTAGAACTTTTATACATTCGACTCTTTTAGCTCCAGTATTATCAGCAACATTTAATTCTGTTTGTATTTGTATCATCTATCAATGATCTCCCAAGTTTTCTTTTTTGAAATAGGTTTACATTCTGAAATTTCAACTACATCACCTATCTTGAACTTATTTTTTTCATCATGTGCATGATATTTTTTAGATCTAGAAATAACTTTTCCGTAAAAAGGATGCTTAAATCTTCTAGTTACTTTAACAACTATAGTTTTGTTATTTTTAGCGCTAGTAACTAAGCCTTTGAGTACTTTTTTTGTCATTTAGCGCCCTTTAAATTTGAATATATTCTCGCGATATTTTTTTTTATAAGATTGTATTGTGCAGGGTTTTCAACTTGCCCATTAATTTTTTTAAATCTAATATTAAAGAGATCCTTTTTTAATGACATAATCTTTTTAACTGCTTGATCTCTAGTTAATTTTTTGTCTTCTTTTTTTTTGTTTTTCATTTTATCTTTTAATAAATTTAGTTTTAATTGGTAATTTTGCTGAAGCTTTGTAAAGAGCTTCTCTTGCAACTTCTTCTGAGATACCGTCTACCTCAAAAATAATTCTTCCCGGTTTTACTCTACAAGCGTAGTATTCTGGAGCACCTTTTCCTTTACCCATTCTTACTTCTGTTGGTTTTTTTGAAACAGGAATATTTGGAAATACTCTCGTCCAAACTTTGCCCGTTCTTTTCATGTATCTTGTAAGTGCAACTCTTGCAGCTTCGATTTGTTTGCCGATTACTCTCTCAGGCTGCATAGCTTTTAAGCCATATTGCCCATAATTTAGTTTAGAACATCTGGTTGCTTTTCCATGTATTCTACCTTTAAATGCTTTTCTAAATTTAGTTCTTGTTGGCTGTAACATTTTTTACCCTTTCCTTCTTTTCTTTTTCTATATCTTTGTTAAAAAGTTCACCTTTATAAATCCAAACTTTGACTCCTATTATTCCGTAAGTTGTTAAAGCTTCCGCAAAACCATAATCAATATTAGCTCTTAGTGTGTGAGAAGGGATGCTTCCCTCTCTCAACCATTCAGTTCTAGCTATTTCATTCCCAGCTAATCTTCCACTTACCATTACCTTTATTCCTTTTGCATTTAATTTCATAGCAGCTTGCATGCATCTTTTCATAGCTCTTCTGTAAGCAATTCTTTTTACTAATTGTTGTGCTATATTTTCTGCAGCTAAATTAGCATTTAACTCAGGTTTTTTTATTTCTTTAATATTAACTGAAACTGAACTTTCGGTAATCTTTGAAATATTCTTTTTAATTTTCTCGATGTCAGCACCTTTTTTTCCAATCACAAAACCTGGTCTAGAAGTATGTATTGATACTGTACAATTTTTTGACGAACGTTCTATAATTATTTCTGAAACTCCAGAATTTATTATATTTTTCTTAATATATTGTCTAATTTTGAAATCCTCTATTAAGTATTTACCAAATTCCTTTTTTTTGGCAAACCATGTGGAATCCCAACCACGATTTACTCCCAATCTAAGTCCAATTGGATTAATTTTTTGTCCCATCTTTACCTTCCTTTTTTTCCTCTAAAACTATTGTTATTCTGCTAAAAGGTTTCTTAATAGCGCTTGCTCTTCCTTTGGCTCTTGGTCTAAACCTTTTCATTACTAGTGATTTTCCTACGTAGGCTTCTTTTATAAATAAATTATCAATATCAAATTGATTATTATTTTCTGCGTTAGAAATAGCCGACCTAACAGTTTTACTCACATCAAGGGAAATTCTTTTTCTTGTAAATTCTAAATCTCGTAAAGCTAAATCGGCTTTCTTGCCTCTTATATAATCAAGAATTATTGCTATTTTTCTTGGACTTGATCTTACATTCTTGTTTATTGCTTTAACTGTATTATTTTTTTGCATCTTCTTTTCCTTTATCTGTTGAAGCTGGTGTCTTTACCGCTGCGCTGGTAGTTGAAGTTTTTGGTGCTGCACCACCGCCCTCTGCTGCTGCTTTTTTATCTGCAGGTGTGTGACCTTTAAAAACACGTGTAGGTGCGAATTCACCTAATTTATGACCTACCATTTCCTCTGAAATAGTGATCGGAATAAAATTTTTTCCATTATGAATCATAAAGCTGTGTCCTACGAAATCTGGAATAATTGTAGAATTTCTTGACCAAGTTTTTATAGGTTTTTTACCAGTTTCGCCCTTTAATTTATCAATCTTTTTTAAAAGACTTGGGTGTACAAATGGACCTTTCCAAATAGATCTCGCCATATTATTTTCTCTTCTTTCTCCTACTAATTATAAGTTTATCACTTCTCTGGGGTCTTCTAGTTTTTAATCCCTTAGCAGATTGTCCCCACGGAGAAACAGGACTTCTTCCACCAGAAGTTTTTCCTTCGCCACCACCATGTGGGTGGTCAACCGGGTTCATTGCTACACCTCTAGTCTGAGGTCTTTTACCTCTCCATCTATTTCTACCGGCTTTTCCTATTTTAATATTTTTTTGGTCAGCATTTGAAACAGCTCCAATAGTTGCTACGCAATCACTTCTTACTTTTCGTGTTTCGCCAGATGAAAGCTTGATTATCGCATAATCATCATCATAACCAGATAAGGTAACTGATGATCCGGCTGATCTAGCTAATTTTCCACCATTACCTGGAAGAAGTTCAACGTTATGTACTTGTGTCCCTGGCGGAATATCTTTTAGTTCTAAACAATTTCCAATCTTTATTTCAACTTCTTTTCCAGAGGCAATCTTGTCACCAACTTTTAAACTTTGAGGACATATAATATAGTTTCTTTCATTGTCGTCATATTTAATTAAGGCAATATACGCTGTCCTATTAGGATCATATTCAATTCTTTCTACTGTTGCCGATATATTTTTTTTCTTTCTAAAAAAATCAACTATTCTAAATTTATGTTTCTGACCTCCACCTTGATGTCTGGAGGTTATTCTTCCATAATTATTTCTACCCCCCGTGCTAGTCTGGCCTCTAGTTAAAGGTTTATAAGATCTACCTTTCCAAAGTGAGCTTTTATTAACGATTACAGTTCCTCTGTTTGATTTTGTGTATGGTTTAAAAGTTTTTAGTCCCATTTTATATTCCTATAGTTAGATCGATACTTTGACCTTTTTTTAAAGTAATTATTGCTTTTTTATATCCCGTTTTAACTGACATTTTACCTTGTTTAATTTTTTTTTTACTTTTTAAATTTACAATATTTATTTTGATTACATTTACTTTAAAAAGTTTTTCTATATTTTTTTTAATATTTTTCTTGTTAGCTTTTCCATGTACTTTAAATACTGTTTTGTTTTGTTCAGATAAAACAGTAGCTTTTTCAGTTATTATAGGATTTTTTATTGAATCAATAAAATTAATTTTTTTCATTTAAAATCCTATTTTCTAAGTTTTTAATTGATGTAGAAGTAAAAATGACATTGTTAAATTTTATTAAATCATAAACATTAGTTCCATTATCTTTTATAATTTTGACATCTTTGATGTTTCTGGCAGACTTATTAATATTTTTAATTGTATCGTTATCAGAAATAATTAAAACGTTAGATATTTTGTTATCTAATAAAAATTTATTGAAGATTTTTGTTTTCTTAATTTCTTTTTTTATGTCTGCTAAAATGTACAGTCTTTTATCGGTGTTTTTTTTTGAAATAGTTTGAGCTAGCGCCAGTTTTCTTACTTTCTTGTTAATTTTTTTTACTTTGTAAACATTTCCTTTTGGTCCATGCGCTATACCTCCTCCAACAAATAATGGAGCCTTTCTGCTTGCATGTCTCGCTCCACCTGTTCCTTTTTGTGGAATTATTTTTTTTGTCGAACCTTTTATTTCATTTCTTTGTTTTGTTTTAGCTTTTCTAGGCTTAAAATGATTTAGTTGCCAATCAATTACATCTTTGATGAGTTTGTGATTTACTTTTAGGTTAATTAATTTGTCTGAAATATCTATGCTTTCTGACTTATTTCCCTCTATGTTTAATAATTTTAACCTCATTATTTCTTCTTTCCTTTAGTAGCTTCAGCCTTTTTTAATTTATCATTGTACTTTTCTAAAACCGTTTTTCTTTTTACATCTTTGACTGATTCTCTTAGAAATATTGTCGAATTTTTTGATCCTGGCACTGAGCCTCTTAAATAGATTAAACTATTTTTTTCGTCTGATTTTATAATCTCTAAATTTAACATAGTTCTGTATTTATCCCCCATATGTCCAGCCATTTTTTTTCCTTTGAAGACTTTTCCTGGATCTTGCCTTTGCCCTGTTGATCCGTGAGATCTATGAGATACTGAAACACCATGTGATGCTCTTAATCCGCTAAAATTCCATCTTTTCATTACGCCTGCGAAACCTTTTCCTTGTGTTTTTGATCTAATATCAACAAATTTTTTATCTTTAAAAATTTCTAATCCAAATTCATTGCCTTCTTTAAGCTCATCAACTTTTTCTACTCTAAATTCTTTTAAAATTTTTTTAGGTTCGGTTTTTTTCTTCGCAAAATATCCTTTCATTTGCTTTGTTAATTTTGAATTTTTAATTTTAAAAAAACCTACCTTTACAGCTGAATAACCTCTAGTATCTTTTGTAATAATATCTAGTACTCTTCCTTTTTCGACTCTAATAACTGTTACAGGTACTGATTGACCGCTTTCTAAAAATTGTCTTGTCATACCTAATTTAGTTCCAATTAATCCTAAAGTCATAAAATTATATCTTTATTTCTATATCCACCCCTGCAGCTAAATCTAACTTCATTAATGCCTCTACAGTCTGTGGTGTTGGTTCAATAATATCTATTAAACGTTTATGTGTTCTTGTTTCAAATTGTTCTCTACTTTTTTTATCTATATGTGGAGATCTTAAAACGGTATATCTTTCAATCCTCGTTGGTAAAGGAATTGGTCCTTTTATTTGTGCGCCAGTTCTTTTTGCAGTATTAATAATTTCCTCAGTAGATAAATCTAGTATCTTATTATCATATGCTCGAAGATGTATTCTTATATTTTGATTTTCCATAATTAAGCTAATTTTTTTGTTACCTCGTCCTGAACATTTTGAGGGACTTTTTCATAGTGTGAAAATTGCATGGTATATTGTGCTCTTCCCTGCGTTGATGATCTTAAATTATTTATGTACCCAAACATATTGGCTAGCGGTACAACAGCATTAACTGCGGTAGCATTTCCCCTAGGTTCAGTTGATGCAACTTGTCCTCTTCTACTATTCAAGTCACCAATAACGTCTCCCATAAAATCTTCAGGAGTAACTACTTCGACTTTCATCATTGGTTCTAAAAGTTTGAGAGAAGCTTTAGTACACGCTTCTCTAAAACACATTCTTGAGGCTATTTCAAAAGCAAGAACACTAGAGTCTACATCGTGATGTAAGCCATCTAAAATTGTAACTTTATAGTCTATTAATGGAAAGCCGGCCAATATACCACTATCTGCTACACTCACGACACCTTTTTCAACTCCAGGAATGAATTCTTTTGGAATTGATCCACCTTTAATTTTATTTTCAATTTCTCTACCTTTGCCTGGCTCTAAAGGTTCAACGTTTAAAGTTACTTTCGCAAATTGTCCTGCTCCACCACTTTGTTTCTTATGAATATAGGTTACCTCTGATGAACTTAAAATTGTTTCTCTATAAGCAACTTGAGGAGCTCCTATATTTGCTTCAACTTTGAATTCTCTTTTCATTCGATCAACTATGATATCCAAATGTAGTTCACCCATTCCTTTAATAATTGTTTGGCCAGACTCTTCGTCGGAGGTTACTCTGAATGACGGATCTTCTTTAGCGAGTCTACCCAAAGCTTCGCCCATCTTTTCTTGGTCAGCTTTTGTTTTAGGTTCTACGGCTATTTCTATAACTGGATCAGGAAATTCCATGGGTTCGAGTAAAATTGGATTGTTCTCCTCACATAATGTATGGCCAGTTATGGTAAATTTTAACCCAGCTAAAGCAACTATGTCTCCTGCAGATGCTGTTTTTATATCTTCCCTACTATTAGCGTGCATAAGGAGCATTCTTCCTACTCTCTCTGTTTTTTCTTTTGATGAATTGTAAATAGAAGTACCAGCCTTAATTGTTCCTGAATAAATTCTTATAAATGTTAAGGATCCCACAAAAGGATCGTTTGCAACTTTAAAAGCTAAGGCTGAAAAAGGTTCGCTATCGGCAAATTTCATTTCAACTTTATCTTCTGAACCAAGTTTGGTGCCTTCTATAGAGCCTAAATCTTCTGGACTTGGTAAGTAGTTAATTACAGCGTCCAGTAAAGGTTGAACGCCTTTATTTTTAAAAGCTGATCCAGTTGTAATTGGAACAAAGCTAAACTTTAATGTTCCCTTTCTTATACATGTTATTAAATCTTTTTCAGATGGTTCTTTACCGTCTAAGTAAGACTCCATTAACTTTTCATCTTCTTCTACGGCAGCTTCTACTAATTCTTTTCTATATTTGTCAGCTTTTTCTTTTAAATCAGCGGGAATATCGATTAAATCAAATTTTGCACCTAAATCCTCGTTTTGCCAAATTATCGCTTTCATTTTTACTAAATCAACTACTCCCTTTAATTCGGACTCTGAACCCACAGGCAGCTGTAGAACTAATGGTTTGCAACCTAGCCGCTCTTTTATCATATCTACGCATCTATAAAAATCAGCGCCGGTTCTATCGAGTTTATTTACGAAACAAATTCTTGGTACTTTATATTTATCGGCTTGTCTCCAAACTGTTTCGGACTGAGGTTCTACCCCAGCTACTCCATCAAAAACTGCTACGGCTCCATCTAAAACTTTTAAAGATCTCTCGACCTCAATAGTAAAATCAACATGCCCTGGCGTATCAATAATATTTATTCTATGGTCATTCCAGAAACAGGTTGTTGCTGCTGAGGTGATTGTAATTCCTCTTTCTTGTTCTTGCTCCATCCAGTCCATCGTGGCAGCTCCATCGTGAACTTCGCCGATTTTATGACTTTTGCCTGTATAATATAAAATTCTTTCGGTCGTAGTAGTTTTTCCAGCATCAATATGTGCCATGATTCCAATATTTCTATATTTGTCTAATGTAAATTTTTTTGACATAGATTTACCATCTAAAATGTGCAAAAGCCTTATTCGCTTCAGCCATTTTGTGTGTATCCTCTCTTTTTTTAATTGCAGATCCTTTGTTTTGCGAAGCATCGATTAATTCGTAATATAATTTTTCAGACATGCTTTTTTGTTTTCTTTTTCTAGTTGCTTCCATTAACCATCTTAGCGCTAAAGCTTGAGCTCTTTTTGTTTTTACCTCAACAGGAACTTGGTAGGTTGCTCCACCCACACGTCTTGATCTACATTCCACATTAGGTTTGACATTACTTATTGCCAAATTAAAAACTTTAAGCGGATCGTCTTTACTTTTGGATTTTATCTTTTCTAAGGCGTCATATAAAATTTTTTCTGCTGTTGATCTTTTTCCGTCTAACATTATAGAGTTTACAAATTTTGATATAACCTCTGATCCAAATTTAGGATCTGGATAAATTTTTCTCACTGGAGCTTTTCTTTTTCTTGACATAAAATTATTTTGGTTTTTTCGTTCCGTATAATGATCTACGTTTTTTTCTTGCAGCAATTCCTTGGGTATCTAAATTTCCTCTTAAAATATGATATCTCACGCCGGGAAGATCTTTTACACGTCCACCTCTTATTAGAACAACAGAGTGTTCTTGTAAATTATGTCCTTCACCTGGAATATAAGCAGTTACCTCAAAACCATTTGATAATCTTACTCTTGCAACTTTTCTTAAAGCGGAGTTAGGTTTTTTGGGTGTCGTAGTATAAACTTTAACGCACACACCCCTTTTTAAAGGTTGTTTTTCTAAAGCAGGTACTTTGTTTCTTACTAATGGCTTTACCCTACCTTTTTTTATAAGTTGGTTTATAGTCGGCATATTTTTTTAATGAAAGTAAAAGTAGGCAGGCCTTGAAATCAAGGTTATTTTAAGTTTGGGTTTAAGGTTAAATAATGCCTTACTTCCAACTTTCAAAATTGCGCTAAACTAGCATTGAGAATGTAAAAGTCAATGCTTATTAGATCAATTAGAGTAAGTAATTATGCGGTTTATTCGCTTGGTGGCGATGCTTCTTCTGAGGCTTTTTTTAACTCTTCCAATCTTAGTAAATCTTGTTTCTTAGCCTCTTTATCCCATCCCATTTTTGTTAGTCCTGTCCCTGCAGGGACCAATCTTCCAACTATAACATTTTCCTTTAATCCTTGAAGAGTGTCAATTTTTCCTTTTATTGAAGCATCAGTTAAAACTCTTGTAGTTTCTTGGAAAGATGCGGCAGAAATAAATGAATTGGTTTGTAATGAGGCTTTTGTAATACCAAGTAAAACTCTCTCATATTTAGCTGGTTTCTTATTTTTTTCTTTTAAATCTGAATTAATTTTGTTTAAATCAATTAAATCTAAAGTTTCCCCTAATAATAAATCTGTGTCCCCCGGTTCTTTTATTTCAACTTTTTTTAACATCTGTCTAACGATAGTTTCGATGTGTTTATCGTTTATCACAACTCCTTGAAGTCTATAAACTTCCTGGACTTCTCCTACAAAATATTCTGTAAGTTTTTCAACACCCAAAATTCTAAGAATATCATGAGGTGCAGGACTTCCGTCTAATAAATATTCACCTTTTTTAATTTTTTCTCCCTGATTAAAATTCACATGCTTTCCTTTTGGAATTAGATAATTAGAAGTTTCCCCATTTGCTGAGGCTATAGATATTTTTTGTTTGCCTCTCACTTCTTTTCCAAATTGAATAACGCCATCATTTTCTGCAATTATTGCACTATCTTTTGGTCGTCTAGCTTCAAATAGTTCTGCAACTCTTGGGAGACCACCAGTTATATCTTTTGTTTTAGATGTTTCTTTAGGTAATCTGGCTAAAACATCACCAGCAGTTACTTTCTGTCCATCTTTGACAGATAAAACTGTGTCAGGTACTAAATAATATCTTGCAACATTTCCATCAGCTTTTTTAATCAATTCCCCCTCTTTATCTCGAAGAGTAATTCTTGGTTTAAGTTCTGAATTTTTTGATAATGATTTCCAGTCTGTCACCGATTTAGAAGATATTCCTGTAGCATCATCTAAAGTTTCTGTTAAAGAAACTCCTTCAACTAGATCCATATAATTAACAATACCACTAGTTTCTGCTATAACGGGTAGTGTATAAGGATCCCATTCGGCAATTTTTTTTCCTTTTTCGATCTGGTCTCCATCTTTAAAGAAAAGCCTTGATCCATAATTTACTTTGTAAATTGCTAACTGAATTCCATTTTCATCTTCAATAGATAATTGGGTGTTTCGACCCATAACAATTATATTTTTCTTAGAATCTTCAATTAAATTTGTATTAATGATTTTTAGTTTTCCTTTGCTTTTAGAAACTATTTGAGACTCCTCTTTAATTTGAGCTGTACCACCTACGTGAAAAGTTCTCATTGTTAGTTGCGTTCCAGGTTCTCCGATTGATTGCGCTGCTATCATACCAATTGCTTCGCCAACGCTCACAAGCTTACCACGTGCTAAATCTCTTCCATAACATACTTGGCATACACCTTTTTTAGCCTCACAAGTAATAACTGAAAAAACGTTAATAGATTTTACACCTGCTGCATCTATTAATTCACAATCTGACTCTTCTATTAGTTTCTTTTTCTTAATTATAACCTCTCCAGTTATTGGGTGTTTAATATCTGTTGCTGGAACTCTTCCTAAAATTCTTTCTGATAGAGTTACTAAAACATTTCCACCCTCAATTATTTCTGTTAAAGTGATTGATGATTTGGAATTGCAATCTTTAATGGTTACTTGTAAATCTTGAGCGACATCACACAATCTTCTTGTTAAATATCCAGAATTTGCAGTTTTTAGTGCTGTATCAGCTAAACCTTTTCGAGCTCCATGAGTAGAGTTAAAATATTCCAATACAGTTAACCCTTCTTTAAAATTTGCAATTATTGGAGTTTCTATTATTTCCCCAGAAGGTTTCGCTATTAATCCTCGCATTCCTGCTAATTGTTTCATTTGAGCCTGAGAACCCCTAGCACCAGAGTCTGCCATCATGAAAACTGAGTTAGTTTCAATTCTTCCGTTATCATATAGTTTTTCAGCGGATGAAATTTCTTTCATCATTTCATTTGCTACTGTATCTGTGCATTTTGACCAAATATCAACAACTTTATTGTATTTTTCTCCCCTTGTTATTAAACCGTCTGAGTACTGTTTTTCGTATTCTTCAATTTTCTTTTTAGTATCGTTTATTAGATCATTCTTATTTTTAGGTATAATTAAATCATCTTTACCGAAAGATATCCCTGCTTTGAATGAGTGTTTAAAACCTAGTGCTTTAATTTTGTCGCAAAAGATTACTGTTTCTTTTTGTCCGCAATATCTAAAAATTGTGTCGATTACCTCTGAAACATTTTTTTTCGTTAATAATCTGTCTATCAAGGTAAATTTAATCTTAAAGTGTCTAGGTAAAATGCTTGCTAATATAAATCTTCCAGCGGTACTAATATATTTCTGATTTTTCTCATTTCCTTTTTCATCGATTGTTGTAAATATTGAAACAATTTTTGAATGTAGGCTTATGATTTTATTTTCTAAAGCTTGCTCTATTTCTTCTAAATTTGAGAAAACTCCTCTAGGCTTATCGTTTGAATCTTTAGCTTGAGATAGATAATAAATACCTAATACAATATCCTGACTAGGAACAATTATTGGTTTTCCGTTAGATGGGCTTAGAATATTGTTTGTAGACATCATTAAAACTCTTGCCTCTAATTGAGCTTCTAAACTTAAAGGTATATGTACTGCCATTTGGTCACCGTCAAAGTCTGCGTTAAAAGCTGCACAGACAAGCGGGTGTAACTCAATTGCATTGCCTTCGATTAATTTTGCTTCAAAGGCCTGCACGCCTAGTCTGTGAAGTGTCGGAGCTCTATTTAAAACTACTGGATGTTCTCTAATAATATGTTCTAATGCATCCCATACTTCACTTTTCTCTTTTTCAACCAATCTTTTAGCCTGTTTAATTGTTGTAGCTAAACCTAACTTATCTAATCTTGCATAAAGAAATGGTTTAAATAATTCTAGGGCCATCTTCTTTGGTAGTCCGCATTGATGTAATTTTAATTCAGGTCCAACGACAATTACTGATCTTCCTGAATAATCTACTCTTTTTCCTAGAAGGTTTTGTCTAAATCTCCCTTGCTTTCCTTTAAGCATCTCAGCAAGAGATTTTAAAGGTCTTTTTCCTGTTCCAGTTATTACTCTACCTCTTCTTCCATTATCGAATAAAGCATCGACTGATTCTTGTAGCATTCTTTTCTCATTTCTAACTATGATGTCAGGAGCTTTGAGATCCAAAAGTCTTTTTAATCTATTATTTCTGTTAATAACTCTTCTGTATAAATCGTTTAAGTCTGATGTTGCAAATCTTCCTCCATCCAAAGGAACTAAAGGTCTTAATTCTGGTGGTATTACTGGAACTGTAGTTAGTATCATCCACTCAGGTTTGTTTTTTGAATTTATAAAAGACTCAACTAATTTTAATCTTTTTATTGTTCTTTCCTCTGTGACTTTAGATTTAATTTCACTTAAAGAATCTCTTAATTTTTTTTGCTCTTTAACTAAATCAAGATTCAACAATATATCTCTAACTGCTTCTGCACCAATTCCAGCTGTAAAGGCGTCTTCACCAAATTGGTCTTGTGCTTTTAATAGTTCTTCCTCATTTAGAAGTTGATTTTTTTTCAAAGTGGTTAAGCCAGGTTCAACTACTATAAAACTTTCAAAATATAAGACCTTCTCTACCTCTTTAAGTTTCATGTCTATGGCTAAAGCTATTCTGCTTGGTAAAGATTTTAAAAACCAGATGTGCGCTACAGGACAAGCTAGGTCTATATGTCCCATCCTCTCTCTTCTTACATTTGACTTAGTAATTTCTACCCCACACTTTTCACATATAATTCCTCTAAACTTCATTCTCTTATATTTTCCACATAGACATTCATAGTCCTTTACAGGACCAAAAATTCTTGCACAAAATAGACCTTCCTTTTCTGGTCTAAAGGTTCTGTAATTTATTGTTTCAGGTTTTTTTATTTCCCCAAAAGACCAAGATTTTATTTTCTCTGGACTTGCTAAGGTAATCTTGATGCTATCAAAATTATTTTCTGTGATATTATTATTTAAATTTTTTGTTAGATTTTTTTCCATATTAATTCAACTCTATGTTTAAGCCCAAGGCTCTTATTTCTTTTACTAATACGTTAAATGACTCGGGCACTCCAGATTCAAAATTATTATTTCCTTTAACTATAGTCTCATAAACTTTTGTCCTACCTGCAACATCGTCTGATTTTACAGTTAACATTTCTTGTAAAGTATACGAAGCACCATAAGCCTCTAAAGCCCAAACTTCCATTTCTCCAAACCTTTGACCTCCTAATTGAGCTTTGCCTCCAAGAGGTTGTTGCGTTACTAAGCTGTATGGGCCTGTTGATCTTGCGTGAATTTTGTCTTCAACAAGGTGGTTTAATTTTAACATATAAATTGTTCCAACTGTCACCGGTCTGTCGAATTTTTCTCCTGTAATTCCATCATATAAAGTTGTTTGCCCAGAATTTGGTAATTTTGATAACTCCAACATCTTTGTAATGTCCCCTGTAGATGCTCCATCAAATACTGGTGTTGAAATTGGTACTCCATTAGAAATATTAGTAACTAATTCTAAAAGTTCTTTTTTAGATAATTTTTCAATAACTTGGTTGTAATATTCACTACCATAAACAGTTTTTAACTTATCTTTTAGTTTTGAAATTTGATCATCAAATTGATTTAAATAATCTTTGATTTGATCTCCCAATTCTGAACATGCCCATCCTAAATGTGTCTCCAAGATTTGACCTACATTCATTCTGCTTGGTACGCCTAAAGGATTTAAAACAATATCTACAGGTTTACCATTAGCTAAATAAGGCATATCTTCTAATGGAACTATTTTACTCACTACTCCTTTATTGCCGTGTCTTCCTGCCATTTTGTCTCCTGGCATTAATCTTCTTTTAACTGCAACAAACACTTTTACTACCTTCATCACAGTCGGTAATAAATCGTCTCCTTGTTTAATTTTTAAAACTTTATCTTCAAATCTTAATCTAATATCTTCATTAGCTTCATCAAATTGTTTTCTCAACTTTAAAATATTAGTGTTAATTTGTTCTTTTTCAAAAGTTAATTTAATTAAATCTTTTAGACCAAGTTCGTTTAAAATATTTTCTGATAAAGGTTCATTTTGATTTATATTTTTATAAGCTTTGTTTATTTTTTCATTTTTAATAAGTTCTATTATTCTTAGTTTTATATTTCTTATTAAAATTTCTTCCTCAACTTTTCTATCTTCTTGTACTAATTCAATTTCAGATCTTTCAATCGCTAATGATCTTTCATCTTTCTCAATACCATGTCTATTGAAAACTCTAACGTCAATTACCACTCCGGCACTACCTGAGGGTAGTTTTAAAGAAGAGTCTCTAACGTCAGTTGCTTTTTCACCAAAAATTGATCGCAATAATTTTTCTTCAGGGCTTGAAGATGTTTCGCTTTTTGGTGTAACTTTTCCTACTAAAATATCTCCAGGTTTTACCTCTGCTCCAACATATACCACACCAGACTCATCTAAATTTCTAAGACTTTCTTCGCTTACATTTGGAATGTCTCTTGTAATCTCTTCAGCACCAAGTTTTGTGTCTCTAGCCATTGACTCATACTCTTCGATGTGAATTGAAGTAAAAACATCATCGGTTACGCATCTTTCAGAAATTAAGATTGAGTCTTCGAAATTATAACCTTGCCAAGGCATAAACGCCACCGTTACATTTTTTCCTAAAGCTAATTCTCCTAACTTTGTTGCTGGTCCATCAGCAATTATATCCCCTTTTTTTATTGTGTCGCCGACTTTAACTAACGGTTTTTGATTAATACAAGTATTTTGGTTTGATCGTTTAAATTTTGATAAGTTATAAATATCCACACCTGATTTTGATAAATCTTTGTCATTAATTGCTTTAACTACTATTCTTTTTCCATCTATTTTATCAACTATTCCATTTCTTTTAGCAACTATCGTTACTCCAGAGTCTAAAGCTACGTCTGACTCTATGCCGGTTCCAACTAATGGAGACTCTGGTTTTAATAAAGGCACAGCCTGTCTCATCATGTTAGAGCCCATTAATGCCCTGTTTGCATCATCGTTTTCTAAAAATGGAATTAAAGCCGCCGCCACAGATACCAATTGTTTAGGAGAAACATCTATATAGTCTATGTTTTCCTTGCTAGAAAGTAGAAAGTTTAAATTTTTTCGACAAGACACCAATTCTTCTTCGAAGGAACCATCTTTTTTTACAGGTGAATTAGCTTGGGCTATTGTATATTTTTCCTCCTCTATGGCAGAAAGATATTCAATCTGCTCGGTAACCTTGCCATTAATTATTTTTTTATAAGGACTCTCAATATAACCATATTTATTTACTCTACAGTAAGTGGCTAAACTATTGATTAAACCAATATTTGGTCCTTCAGGTGTTTCGATAGGGCAAATTCTTCCATAATGAGTTGGATGAACGTCTCTGACCTCAAAACCTGCTCTCTCCCTAGTTAAACCTCCAGGTCCTAAAGCGGAAACCCTTCTCTTATGAGTAATTTCTGATAAAGGATTAGTTTGATCCATAAATTGTGAAAGTTGAGAAGTAGCAAAAAAATCTTTTAACGAAGTTGTAATTGGTTTTGCATTTATTAAATCCTGAGGCATTGAGGCTTCAATTTCCAATGAGGTAGTCATTTTTTCTTTAACAGTTCGTTCCATTCTTAATAAACCAATTCTAAATTGATTTTCTACCAATTCTCCAACTGATCTAACACGTCTATTACCTAAATGGTCAATGTCGTCGACCTCACCCCTTCCATCTCGTAAATCGAGCATAAATTTAATTATTGAAACAATATCTTCTTTACTCAAAATTGTGTTTTTTAAACTTGTTTTAAGATTAAGTTTTGCATTTAGTTTAACCCTACCTACTTCCGATAAGTCGTATCGATCTTTGTTAAAGTATAAGTTTTTAAAAACGTCTTCTGCAATTTCGGTTGTAGGAGCTTCCCCGGGTCTTAAAACTTTGTAAATTTCATTAAGAGCCTCAACTTTATTTGTATTTTTATCACCCTTT
>CACHPJ010000013.1 GCA_902581775.1 uncultured Pelagibacteraceae bacterium
CTGAACCTATGCCAAAACAGAAAGCTATAATATGAGAAAAAAAATTTTATTTTTATTAATTATTTTTTTTGTTACAACGAAATCATACTCTAACAATTCAGATGAATTATTTAACAAAATTGATTTATTTGGGGAAGTCATTGAAAAAGTAAAAGACAATTACGTGGATGAGATTAATCAAGCAGATGTAATGGACTCAGCAATTAATGGGGTTCTTCAGTCCCTTGATCCATATTCTGCTTATATGAGCCCTGAACTATTTAAAGAAATGCAAACTGATACCCGAGGTGAGTTTGGAGGTCTGGGAATTGAAATTGGAATGGAAGCTGGTGTAGTTAAAGTTATTTCCCCAATAGATGATACACCCGCTTATCGTGCTGGAATAAAATCTGGAGATTATATTGTCAAAATAGATAACACTCAAGTTCAAGGTAAAACCTTAATGGAGGCTGTGAAATTAATGAGGGGTAAGGTTGGAACTGAGATCAATTTAACTATAAGACGTAAAGGAGTAAAAAAAGCTTTAGAATTTAAAATTAAGAGAGAGATAATTGAAGTTCAATCGGTTCAATCTAAAATTATAGGAAAAAAAGAAAAAATTGGATACGTGAGATTAAAATCCTTTAATGAAAATAGTGATAAACAATTAATTAAAAGCATTAAAGAATTTGAAAAAAAGGATAATCCAGTAGGTTATATAATTGATATTAGAAATAATCCTGGGGGTCTTCTCACACAAGCAATAAGTATTTCAGATTTTTTTCTAGAAGAAGGTGAGATAGTTTCTACAAAAGGAAGAAAATCTTCTGAGACAAGAAAATTTTTTGCTAGAACTGGAGATGGTACAAATGGAAAACCAATTATAATTTTAATTAATAACGGTTCGGCATCTGCATCAGAAATTCTAGCTGGAGCTTTACAGGACCATAAGAGAGCTATAGTGCTCGGTGAAAATACTTATGGAAAAGGATCTGTCCAATCTATAATACCACTTAGAAATGGGGGTGGAATGAGACTAACAATTTCAAAATATTATCTGCCTTCTGGAAAGTCAATCTCTGAGGTTGGTGTAACACCAGATATTGTTTTGGAAGAATCAGGAGATAATTTCGTAATTAATACTGAAACTGATAATCAACTTAATTACGCAGTTAAGTTGTTTAAATCCTAAAATGGATAAAAAAGAATTACCCCTTAGGTTGGGTGTTGGAATTGTTATTTTAAATTCAAAAAATAAAGTTTTTGTAGCTAAGCGTAGAGATAATCAATCAGATAAATGGCAAATGCCTCAGGGTGGTGTTGACCTAAATGAAGATCTTACTGCTGCAATGAAAAGAGAACTATATGAAGAAACAAGTATTAAGAATATTACAATAATTAAAATATTAAATAGATGGCTAAAATATGAATTACCGAAAAATTTAATTGGCATAATTTGGAGAGGTAAATATAGAGGACAAAAACAAAAATGGTTTATCGTAAAATTTGAAGGTCAAGATAAAGAAATTAATATAAAAACAAAAAATCCTGAATTTATAGAATGGAAATGGATAGAAGTTGATGATTTACCAAAAGTAATTGTTGATTTTAAAAAACATATTTATGAAGAATTAGTTCCTGAAATTAAAAGTATTATTAACTAAGATTTTTTAATCCTTCAATTTTGTAAGATAAAATATACTTTTCTTTATCACTACATTTTTCTTCGTTGAAACTTTTTTCTGCTAAGTTTAATTGTTCATTAATCTCTTTTTTTGTAAAATCTTTGATATTTTTTACAGAGGAAGAAAGTATTAAAAGTGTATCATTTGAAAACTCTACAATACCTTCATCTAGAAAAAAAGTTTCAGTTTTTTTTTCGTTATTTATCTCTACTATTCCTGGACGTAAAAAGGTAATTATCGGAATATGACCTTTTAAAACTCCCATCATTCCTTCATATGAAGGTATTGAAACATGGTTTGCTGTATCTTTAAAAATTATTTTTGATGGACTTATAATTTCAATATTGAAATTTTCTTTCATTATTTTTCAGACTCTTTAGATAATTTTTCTGCTTTTTCAATAACTTCCTCTATTGAACCTACCATGTAAAAAGCGGCTTCGGGCAAGTGATCGTACTCTCCTTTACAAATTGCATCAAACCCCTTTATTGTTGAGTCCAAATCAACTAATTTTCCAGGTGAGCCAGTAAAAACTTCAGCAACAAAAAAAGGCTGAGATAAAAATCTTTGTATTTTTCGTGCTCTTGCAACTGTCAATTTATCCTCTTCGGAAAGTTCATCCATTCCTAAGATTGCTATTATATCTTGTAAAGATTTGTATGCTTGCAAAACTCTTTGGACTTCCCTAGCTACTCTGTAATGCTCTTCACCTACGACTCTTGGATCAAGAATTCTTGAAGTGGAGTCTAAAGGATCAACCGCGGGATAAATTCCAAGTTCAGCTATTTGTCTTGATAAAACTGTGGTTGCATCCAAATGTGAAAATGAAGTTGCTGGAGCTGGATCTGTTAGATCGTCAGCTGGCACGTAAATCGCTTGAACTGATGTAATTGAACCTTTTCCAGTAGATGTAATTCTTTCTTGAAGGTTACCCATATCTGTTGCTAATGTTGGTTGATAACCGACAGCAGATGGTATTCTGCCCAATAATGCAGATACTTCTGAGCCAGCTTGTGTAAATCTAAAAATATTATCAACAAAGAATAAAACATCTTGACCTTCTTTATCTCTAAAGTATTCGGCTACTGTAAGACCAGTAAGTGCTACTCTAGCTCTAGCACCTGGTGGCTCGTTCATTTGACCGTAAACTAAGGCTGCTTTAGAACCACTACCTTCGGTTTTGATTACTCCCGATTCTATCATTTCATGGTAAAGATCATTACCTTCTCTCGTTCTTTCTCCAACTCCAGCAAAAACTGAAAATCCGCCATGAGCTTTTGCTATATTATTAATTAATTCCATTATAGTCACTGTTTTACCGACACCAGCGCCTCCAAATAGTCCTATTTTTCCACCTTTTGCATATGGTGCTAACAGATCGATAACTTTTATTCCTGTGACTAAAATTTCTGTTTCGGTTGATTGTTCGGTGAATTTTGGAGCTTGGCGATGTATCGGCCATTTTTCTTTTGTTTTAACTTCACCTTTTTCATCAATAGGTTGGCCTATCACATTTATAATTCTTCCTAGTGTTTCGGGTCCTACTGGAACGCTTATTGGAGCTCCAGTATTTATTACTTGATCTCCTCTTTTTAATCCTTCAGTCGAATCCATTGCTATAGTTCTAACACTGTTCTCTCCTAAATGTTGAGCAACTTCCAATATTAATTTATTCCCCCCATTATTAGCTTCAAGTGCAGTAAAAATTTCAGGTAGATCTTTTTCAAATTTTACATCAACCACCGCTCCTATTAATTGAGTAATTATTCCTTGATTATTCATTACAAACTTTCTGCTCCTGATATTATTTCAATTAATTCTTTAGTAATTGACGCTTGACGACTTCTATTATAAGTAATGGTTAATTTTTCGACAAGATCTCCTGCGTTCCTTGTGGCATTATCCATAGCGGTCATTCTTGAACCTTGTTCACTAGCTGCATTTTCCAATAAAGCTTTAAATATCTGGGTTGAAATATTCTTGGGTAATAGATCATCTAAAATTTCATCCTCATCCGGTTCATATTCATATTGGTTATTAATAGAATTTTCTTTTTCAGTTGATAATTCTTCTTTTTGTTCAATAGGTATAATCTGTTGAATTTGAGGTATCTGAGTAATTACATTTTTAAAATTATTAAAAAAAATATAACATTTATCAAACTCCCCACTTTTAAACTTGCTTAAGATTAAAGTGCCTACCTCATTTGCATCTTTGAAAGATATCTTTTTAATGTTTTTAAAGTTTTTTTTCTCTATTATATATTTACCATATTCATTCTTTAGTTGATCATGGCCTTTTGTTCCTACTGTAATAATTTTCAAATTTTTTTTTTCAGATAAAAATTTTTTAAAAAATTTTTTTGCTAATTTACAGATATTGCTATTGAAGCCCCCACACAATCCTCTGTCTGCGGTCATGACTACACATAAATAAGTCTTGTTCTCTCCTGTCCCAACTAGTAATTTAGGGGCACTAATTGGATCTCTTACCGTTTTTGTTAAATTCAATATTATGTTATGCATTTTATCACTATAAGGCCTACCCTTTTCTGCATCTTCTTGTGCTTTTTTTAATTTAGCAGCGGCAACCATTTTCATTGCCTTGGTAATTTTTTGAGTAGATTTTACGCTCTTTATTCTTTTTTTTAAATCATCTAAACTTGGCATTATTTTAAATCTTTTTTAATAGTTTCTATTACACTTATAAGTTCTTTTTCACTTTTTTCTTCAAGTTTACCGCTTGTATTAATATCTTTAAGAATTTCTGGTTTTTTATTTTTAATTTCTACAATTAATTTCTTTTCAAATTTATTGATCATACTTAAATCCAAATCATCTAAAAAACCTCTTACACCAGAAAAAATTGTTACCACTTGTTCTGCTACAGTTAACGGTGAATATTGATTTTGTTTCAAAAGTTCAGTAAGCTTTGAGCCCCTATTTAGCAGCTTTTGTGTCGAGGCATCAAGATCTGATCCAAATTGAGCAAATGCAGCCATTTCCCTATACTGTGCTAATTCAAGTTTTATTGATCCTGCAACTTTTTTCATAGCTTTTGTTTGTGCTGCGGAACCAACTCTTGAGACAGATAATCCTACATTAACAGCAGGTCTAATACCTTGATTGAAAAGTTCGGTTTCTAAAAAGATTTGCCCGTCTGTAATTGAAATTACATTAGTAGGAATATAGGCTGAGACATCTCCAGCTTGAGTTTCAATAATGGGTAGCGCTGTTAAAGAACCTCCACCTTTATCATCGTTGAGTTTAGCTGCTCTTTCTAAAAGTCTGCTATGTAAATAAAAAACATCTCCAGGATATGCTTCTCTTCCTGGTGGTCTTCTCAATAAAAGTGACATTTGTCTATAAGCTACTGCTTGTTTTGAGAGATCATCATAAATAATTAATGCATGCATACCATTATCTCGAAAATATTCACCGATAGTGCAGCCAGTATAAGGGGCTAAAAATTGTAGTGGCGCAGAATCCGATGCTGTAGCAGATACAACTGTAGTATAACTCAATGCTCCTGCATCCTCTAAAGTTTTAACTATTTGAGCAACCGTTGATCTTTTTTGTCCTATAGCAACATAAACACAATACAGTTTTTTGGTTTCATCGTTAGACTCGTTAATTGCTTTTTGATTTATAATTGTGTCAACTGCTACTGCGGTTTTACCTGTTTGTCGGTCACCGATAATTAATTCACGTTGTCCTCGTCCTATAGGTATTAGGCTATCTATTGCCTTAAGTCCAGTTTGCATAGGTTCGTTTACTGATTTTCTTGGAATTATTCCCGGAGCTTTTACTTCAACCCTTTGTCTTTTAGTTTTTGGTGACAAAGAACCTTTTCCATCAATTGGATTGCCCAATCCATCAACAACTCTTCCAAGAAGCTCTTTTCCAACTGGCACGTCAACAATTGACTTGGTTCGTTTAACAGTGTCTCCTTCTTTTATTTCTCTATCGTCTCCAAATATTACAATACCGACGTTATCACTCTCTAAGTTTAATGCCATACCTTTCGAACCATCCTTAAATTCTACCATTTCGCCGGCCTGAACATTATCTAAACCATAAACTCTTGCAATTCCGTCACCTACTGACAAAACTTTACCAACTTCTGAAACTTCTGTTTTCTCATTAAAATTTTTAATCTGTTCTTTAAGTAGTTTAGTAACTTCTGAAGGATTTATTTCCATTTTAGTTTTCCACCATTATTTTTTCATATTTTTTAAGCTTATTCTTTATGGAAGAATCTATCATTAGACTTCCTATTTGGATCTTAAAACCACCAATTAAACTTTCATCAACGCTATAATCTAAATTTATTGAATATTTTAAAACTGAAGAAAGTTCCTTGTTGAGTTTAAGTATTTCTTCTTGAGAAAGTTCTTTAGAAGAGACTATGGAAGCTGTGAGCTCTTTTTTTTCAATTGAAACAAGTTTTAAAAAACTTTCAATAATTTTTTCTAAAAAAAAAATTCTTCTTTTTTTTATTAATAAAAGAAAAAAATTATTTAAATTTTTAGGCGATTTTACTATTTCACAAATCTTATTTAAAACTAAAGATTGTTCATTGATTTGTTTTGTAGGATTCTGAATAAAACTTTTAAAGTCCGCATTTTTTTTGTACAACTCCAGAAACATCCTAAGATTATCTTCTATTACCTGAAGTTGCGAAGACTCTTTTGATACTTCAAAAAGTGCAAGTGCGTACCTTGCAGAGGTTTCAGAAGAAAAAGATTTTAAAGCAGTCAAATTAATACCTATAAGATTTTTAGATTTAAAAATTGTTTCGTACCACATGGAATAAAGGTCTTCAAGATGCTTTACTGTAAATTAGACAAAATTTATTGGGTCAACATCAACCGTGAGTTTAATTTTTGAGGAGATTTTAAGGCTATCAAGGGATTTCTCGAGTAGTATTTTATCTTCCTTCCTGTGATTAGTTTTTATTAACAATCTTGTTCTAAAATTTTTTCTAATTTTAGCTAACGGAGACTCTACAGGTCCCAAAATTTCTAAATTTGTTTTTTGGGCAAGTTTGTTTTTAATTTCCTGCGCTCCCTGAAAACTATTTTCTTTTATTTTTGCTGAAATTATTATTGAAATGAGTTTTTTAAACGGTGGAAGATTATTTTTCTTTCTTATTTTGAGTTCATTCTCTAAAAATTGAATTGGATCATTTTTAACAAGGTCTTGTAAAGTTTCATGTGTTGGAGTGATTGTTTGATAAATTATTTGAGAATTTGAGTCAAATCTACCAGCCCTTCCACTCAATTGATTGTAAAGCTGAATGTTTTTTTCGGTTGATCGCAAATCAAAACCTCTTCCAGAAAAGTCTGCATCTACAACAACTATACAATTTAATTTGGGAAAATTAAATCCCTTAGAGATCATCTGTGTTCCTACCAAAATATTGATCTTATTATTTTCTATTTCACTAAGAGTTTCGATATTTTCTTTTTTATTTTTAAAATAATCACTTGAAATAATTTTTATTTTTTTATCCGGAAATTTTTTTTTTACTTCTTCATAAATCTTTTCTACTCCTGGACCAAACATTTTAAAATTACAATTTTTTTTCTTATCTTTACAAACTCTTTTTTTATTAGAATGATGCCCGCAGTGATGACAAAAAATTTTTTCTGAATATTTATGGTAAGTTAAATAAATTGAACAATTTGGGCATGTATGTTTAAAACCACAATTTTCACAAATTATAAATGGAGAATAACCTCTTCTATTTAAAAAAAATAAAACTTGATTATTTCTAGTTAAATACTCATTCACTATTTTAGAAGTTTCATCAGCAATAAAATTATTCTTTATTTTTCTCAAATTTAAATTAATAATTTTTGATTTTGGAAATGGAAAATTTTTATACCTCTTTTTGATTATCGTTAAATTATATTTTTTCTTTTTAATATTATGAAATGTTTCAAGTGAAGGTATTGAGGTAACTAAATATATTGGGATGTTTTCAAAAGATGCCCTGACTATACCCATATCTCTGGCATTATAAATTAATCCTTCTTCTTGTTTATATGATGCATCGTGTTCCTCATCGATAATTATTAATCCCAGATTTGAGAAGGGTAACAATAGTGAAGACCTGGCTCCAATCACAAGTTTTACTTTATTTTTAATAACTCCATTCCAAATTATTCTTTTATTTTTTGGAGTAATCTTAGAATGCCATATACAAGGTTCAAATCCAAAAAAGTTTATAAACCTTTCCTTAAATTGACTTGTCAAAAATATTTCTGGTAGCATTATTAAGACTTGTTTATTCTGGCTTAAAATTTTCTTAATTTTTTCAAAATAGACTATTGTTTTTCCTGATCCTGTTACTCCTTGTAGCACAGAAACATGAAATTTATTTCCAAATTTATTTAGATCACTTAGTGCCTTATTTTGTTCGTTGCTTAGTTTATAGTTGTTCTTAATTTTTGGAATATTTTTTTTTACAGAATATTTTTTTTCGTTAAATAATTTTTTTTCATTTCCAATGCACATTTTAAGTACAAGTCCTTTAGAGACAATATTATAGCTTGAAAACCAATTAATGAATTCTACTAAATTTTTACTAATTGAGATATTATTAATCTTTTTTTTAATTGCTTTAATCTTAAATTCTTTTGTTGTTTTTTGTGCTTTATTCCAAACCACCCCGATTTCTATCTTATTTCCAAAAGGAACCTCTACGATATCTCCTATTTCAATCGATTTAATATTTCCACTCTCATAAGTTAAAGGATAATTAAATATTTTTGGTAATAAAACCGGAACATCCATAAGTTAGATTTTAAATAATTTTAAGATAATTAAAAATGAATTGGTCTTTTATCAACAGCTAAGGCCGCTTCTTTAATTGCTTCGGTATGCGTAGGGTGAGCATGACAAGTTCGAGCAATATCTTCAGAACTTGCACCAAACTCCATTGCTAATGCCATTTCTGCAATCATATCCCCACTGTGCGGTCCAATTATATGAACCCCTAATACTTTATCAGTCTTAGAATTTGCAAGAATTTTTACAAAGCCCTCTGTCTCATTATTAACCTTTGCTCGAGAATTTGCTAGAAATGGAAATTTACCGACCTTATAGCTAATATTTTCTTTTTTGAGCTCTTCTTCTGTTTTGCCCACAGCTGCAACTTCTGGTGAAGTATATATTACTCCTGGAATTACATCATAATTTACATGTCCTGCCTGTCCCGCAAGAATTTCGGCGACCGCAATACCTTCTTCTTCTGCTTTATGAGCCAACATTGGTCCTTTAATTACATCTCCAATTGCAAAAATATTTTTCAAATTTGTTTGTAATCTCTCATTTACTTCAATTCTTCCTTTATCATCAGTCTTCACACCTGCTTTTTTTAAGTTAAGACCTGAAGTAAAAGGCCTTCTTCCTACAGACACTAAAACTTTATCAGCCAATATTTTCTTTTTCTCTTTAGTTTTATTATCCTCATACTCAACCTGAATATTTAATTTAGCTTTTTTAAGATCTACAACTTTAGAGTCTAATTTAAATTCTATGCCTTGCTTAGTTAAGATCTTTTGAAATTCTCTCGAAATCTCTCCATCCATTCCAGGAGTTATATGATCAAGGTATTCTAATACCGTTACTTTTGAACCTAATCTGGACCAAACTGAGCCCATCTCTAAACCAATATAGCCTCCACCTATCACTATCATTGACTCTGGAACTTTTTCAAGGGAAAGGGCTCCTGTTGACGAAACTATATTTTTTTCATCTATATCTATACCCGGGATACTTGTAGGGGCTGATCCTGTTGCTATAACAATATTCTTGGTTTTATAAATTTTTTTGTTTTTCCCATCATCAACCAAAACTTCTTTCTTATCAGTTAATGATCCTTTTCCTTTAAGATAGGTAACTTTATTTTTTTTAAATAAAAACTCAACGCCCTTGGTCAGAATTTGTACAGATTTTTCTTTGTTTAACATCATCTTTTTTATATTTAATTTTAAATCACTTATTTCTATTCCTTGAAGATTAAAATTATTTTTTGCTTTTGAGTAGTTTTCTGAAAGATTAAGAAGACTTTTTGAAGGAATGCATCCAACGTTAAGACAAGTGCCGCCAAGTGTGCCTCTGTTTTCTACACAAGCAGTTTTAAGGCCAAGTTGTGCAGCTCTAATAGCGCAAACGTATCCACCAGGTCCACCACCAATAACTATTAAATCAAATTTATTATCCATTTTTATAGATTTAAAAATAACCTCTTTGGTTGCTCTAAAGAGTCTTTTATTATCTTTAAGAAGGAAACAGCTTCTTTGCCATCTATTATTCTATGATCATAAGATAATGCTAAGTACATTACGGGCCTTATAACTATGTTTCCATCTTTTACTATCGGTCTTTCTATAATGTTGTGCATACCAAGTACAGCTGACTGAGGGGGATTTAAGATTGGAGTAGATAACATTGATCCGTAAATTCCTCCATTAGTAATTGTAAAAGTACCACCTTGAAGATCATCTATTGTGATTTTTCCATCTCTAGCTTTTTGACCTAAACTTCCAATTCCCTTCTCAATTTCCGCAAATGACATTTCGTCGGAATTTCTTAAAACTGGCACAACCAATCCTCGGTCGGTACCAACAGCAATACTTATATTATAATAATTTTTATAAACTATTTCGTCTCCTTGGATCTCAGCATTTATTGCTGGATAATTCTTTAATCCTAAAACGCATGCTTTTACAAAAAAAGACATAAAACCCAGTTTTACTGAATATTTTTTTTGAAATTCTTCTTTATAGTTGTTTCTCATTGAAATTACTTCGAACATATCAACTTCATTAAAAGTGGTAAGCATTGCAGCTGTTTCTTGTGCTTCTTTTAGTCTCTTAGCAATAGTTGCTCTTAGTCTTGTCATTTTAATTCTCTCCTCTGGCCCATGAATTTTTTTTCTTTCAGAAGGTTGTGGTTTAATTCCCATTAAATTCATAATGTCTTCTTTAAGGACCAACCCATTTTTGCCTGATCCCTCGACATCATCTAAATTAATATTAGATTCTAAGGCTAGTTTTCTAGCAGATGGAGATACATTTTTTTTGTCAACAAAAATCTTTTTTTCTTCATGGACATCTTCAAGAACTAATGGTTCAGGATCATTTATAGTTTTATCTTTTTTATCTTCTAAATTATTGAGCACCAAAGGTGTTTCCTCTGTAACTTTCTTTTTAAATATTTTTTCTTCTTTTTTTGATGGAGGTGTGTATTTTTTTTCTTCTTTTACTTCTTGAATTTTTTTGTCACTACTTTTTTTTGAAATAGTACCTAATAATGATCCAACATTTACTGTTTCACCTTCTTTTACATTTATAGTTTCTAATACTCCCGAAGTAGGGGATGGAACCTCAACATTGACTTTATCGGTTTCTAATTCGACTAGAGGTTCATCTGAGGCTACTTTATCGCCTTGGCTTTTAAGCCATTTTGAAACTGTTGCTTCAGTTACAGACTCGCCTAATGTTGGTACTACAATTTTATCTGGCATTAATTTATCTTACCAACTACCTTTTCTAATATTTCTTTTTGTTGTGCAAGATGTTTATTAAGGTTTCCAGTCGCAGTGGAAGATGAAGGTTTTCTTCCAATATATTTGACTTTATCACCTTTAGATTGAATAATTTCAATTATTCTATCAATATAATTTCTTACAGTATTCCATGCACCCATATTTTTTGGTTCTTCTTGACACCAGTAAAAATCTGCTTTTTTATATCGTTTTAAAAGCAGAGCTAATGTTTTTGCTGGAAATGGATAAAGTTGTTCAATTCTAATGAAAACAACGCTATCATTTTTTGCTTTCTCTCTAGCTTCAATCAAATCAAAGTAGATTTTGCCTGAACACATTACAACTTTTTTTATTTTACTATCTTTTTTTAACTTTATTAATTCACTTTTATTATCATAAGAATGATCTTCTAGCACTCTATGAAATGAATTTTTTTTCGTAAAGTCGTCTAAGTAAGAAACACACTTTTTATGACGCAATAATGACTTTGGTGTCATAACAACTAGCGGTTTACGAAATTCTCTATGCATTTGTCTTCTTAGAGCATGAAAATAATTAGCTGGTGTTGTGCAATTAATTACTTGAATATTTTCTCCAGCACACATTTGCAAAAACCTCTCTAATCTAGCTGAAGAATGTTCTGGTCCTTGTCCCTCATATCCATGAGGTAAAAGTAAAACTAGACCACTAGCTCTTCCCCATTTTGCTTCACTTGAAGTAATAAACTGGTCAATAACAACTTGAGCTCCATTGGCAAAGTCACCAAATTGAGCTTCCCAAATTACTAATGTCTCAGGTTCTGATAAAGAATAGCCAAATTCAAACCCAAGAACAGCTAATTCAGATAAAAGGGAGTCTATAATTTCAAATTTTTTTTGATTTTTTGAAATATTATTTAAGGGAATAAACCTCTCATGATTTTCTTGATTCCTGATAACTGAATGTCTTTGACTAAAAGTGCCTCTGCCAGAGTCTTGTCCAGATAATCTTACTGAAAAACCTTCTGTTAATAGGCTTCCAAACGCTAACAACTCCGAGGTAGACCAATCTATTGGTTCTTCGTTAGTAAACATTTTTTGTTTATTTTGAAAAATTTTTATAATTGTTTTATGAGCTTCAAAATTTTCTGGAAGCATAGATATTTTTTTTCCGATTTTAATTAATTCTTTTTTTTCTATTCCACTTACACCTCTTTTATCTTTTCCTAAACCAGGTTTAAATCTTGACCAAACACCATCAAACCATTTTAATTCTGACTTGTAGTTTTTTGATGATAAGAACTCCTTTTCTAAAAAATTTTTGAAATCAGTTTTTTTCTCATTTATATATTTACTAGAAATTAATGAGTTACTAGTTAATCTTTTTGCATAAATTGAAAGTGTAGTTGGATGGGATTTGATTTTTTTATACATTATAGGTTGCGTAAAAGAAGGTTCATCTCCCTCATTATGCCCAAATCTTCTGTAACAAAACATATCAATGACTACATCTCTATTAAATTTTTGCCTGTATTCTGTTGCAATTTTTGCACAATGCACAACTGCTTCAGGATCATCTCCATTTACATGAAATATAGGTGCTTGAGCTGTTTTGGCTACATCAGATGGATACGGAGAGGAACGAGCAAATCTCGGAGCTGTTGTAAAACCAATTTGATTGTTTACAATAATGTGAATAGTTCCTCCAATATTATGTCCTGGAAGGCCAGACATTGCGAAGCATTCAGCAACAACTCCTTGTCCTGCAAAGGCTGCATCTCCGTGAATTAATACTGGAATAACTTTTTTTCTTTCTGGATCCTTATGAAAAAACTGTTTTGCTCTTACTTGCCCTAAAACTACAGGATTAACTGCCTCTAGATGGGAAGGGTTGTCTGTTAAGCTTATATGAACAACATTTCCATCGAACTCTCTATTCGCTGAGGCTCCCAGGTGATATTTAACGTCTCCTTCAAAATCTTCTCTTGAAGTTACTTTTTTACCAAAAAATTCACTAAAAATTGCTTTAAATGGTTTTCCCATCACATTTGCTAAAACATTTAATCTCCCTCTATGTGGCATACCAATTTTAATTTCCTTAGCGCCCATACTACCACCTTTTTTTATGACCTGTTCTAATGCGGGTATAAGTGATTCACCGCCATCTAAACCGAATCTTTTAGTTCCAACAAATTTAACATGTAAATACTTTTCAAAAATTTCTGCTTCTGCAATTTTATTTAAGATTGCCAGTTTTCCATTTTCGGTAAAAACTATATTTTTTTCGGGACCCTCGATTCTATTTCTGATCCAAGCTTTTTCTTCTGGATCTCCTATATGCATAAATTCGTATCCAATATTTGAGCTATAAGTTTTTTTTAAAATTGAAATAATTTGATTCAAGTCAGCATATTTCAACCCGAGAACACCATCTAAAAAAATTTTTCTACTATAATCTGTTTTTGTAAAACCATAAGTTTCAGGATTTAATTCTGAATGATCACTTTTTTGTTGTAAATTAAGAGGGTCAAGATTAGCTATTAGGTGTCCTCTTATTCTATATGCCCTGATTAACATAATTGCACGAACTGAGTCTTTCGTTGCTTGTTCTAAAGATTTAAAATCAAGATGTGATTCATTTAATTTTGCATTTTGATTAATTATACTTGGTGTTAACTTAATTTCTTTTTTCTTTGGCGCCCAGCTTGGTCCATTAATATTCTTAGAAATTAGAGAAGCATCCTCTTTTAAGCCCTCAAAAAATAATCTCCAGCTTTCAGGTAGAGAGAGTGGATCTTCTAAATACTGATGATAAAATTCTTCAATAAAAGCTGAGTTATTCCCTTGTAAAAATGAGGTTTTTTTATAAATATTATTATCTTTAGATGAAGACATTTAAGCTTATTTTATCACAATTAAAAAAAAATCAACCATTTAGTTTTTCAAATAGTGTTTTTCCTATGTCGGCAGGAGAACTAGCTATGGTAATACCTGCAGATTTCATATTTTCTATTTTATCTTCTGCTCCCCCTTTACCTCCTGATATAATGGCGCCTGCGTGACCCATTCTTCTGCCTGGTGGAGCTGTTAGACCAGCCACAAAACCAACCATTGGTTTTTTAACTTTAGACTTTTTCAAAAATTCTGCTGCCTCTTCTTCTGCATTTCCACCAATCTCTCCAATAATAACGATTGACTTAGTTTCGTCATCTTTTAAAAAGAGCTCTAAACAATCTATGAAATTGGTGCCATTGATTGGGTCTCCACCAATTCCAATACAAGTAGTTTGCCCAATTCCATTATCTGTCGTTTGAGCAACAGCTTCATAAGTTAATGTACCGGATCTTGAAATAATTCCTACACTTCCTTTTTTGTGAATATTGCCAGGCATTATACCAATTTTACATTCTTCAGGTGTTATAATTCCAGGACAATTGGGACCTATTAATCTGCTTTTACTCTCTTTTAAGATTTTTTTTACTTTTATCATGTCAATAATAGGTATGCCTTCTGTTATACAAATAATTAATTCAATTTTGGCATCAATGGCCTCTAAAATAGCTTGAGATGCAAATTTCGGAGGAACATAAATCATTGATGCATTAGCGTTTGTTTTATCCTTTGCTTCCTGAACTGTATTAAAAACAGGCAGACCTAAATGTTTTTGTCCACCTTTGTTTGGTGTTACACCTCCAACAAGTTTTGTTCCGTATTTTAAAGCTTGTTCTGAATGAAAAGAACCATGTTTACCAGTAAATCCTTGGCAAATAACTTTTGTATCTTTATTTATTAAAATAGACATTAACTTATTGCCTCAACAATTTTTTTTGCGGCATCATTTAAATTTCCAGCAGATAAAATTTTTAAACCTGACTCGTCAAGTAATTTTTTACCCTCTTCAAATTTTGTTCCAGCTAATCTAACGACTAAAGGGACTTTCATATTAGTTTCTTTTGCAGCCTCTATCACTCCTTGGGCTAGAACATCACATCTCATGATTCCGCCAAATATATTTACTAATATACCTTTTACATTTTTATCAGATAATATTAACTTAAATGCTGCTGTAACTTTTTCTTTTGAT
The DNA here is from genome assembly GCA_902581775.1 of uncultured Pelagibacteraceae bacterium. GTDB lineage: Bacteria > Pseudomonadota > Alphaproteobacteria > Pelagibacterales > Pelagibacteraceae > Pelagilacustribacter. The sequence continues at coordinate 15,285 of CACHPJ010000013.1, forward strand.
GCACCACCACCAACATCTAGAAAGTTTGCAGGTTCTTTTCCATAAAGCTTAATAATATCCATTGTTGCCATAGCTAAGCCTGCTCCGTTAACCATGCAACCAATGCTGCCATTAAGTTTTATATACGCTAAATCATTTTTGCTCGCTTCGATTTCTGCGGGCTCTTCCTCATTTAAATCTCTTAACTTTAAAATATCAGGCTGTCTATACATAGCATTATCGTCAAACGTCATTTTTGCATCTAAACAAACTATTTTTTTTTCTTTATTAATAATGAGTGGGTTGATTTCAATTAAACTTGCATCTTTTTCAATTAAAATTTTATAAATACTTACTAACAACTTTTTAGCTTCTAATTTTTGATTTTCATCAAGGTTAAATATTTTTATTAACTTATTTAATTCATTTTCCTCAAGTTTATCTATTATATTAAACTTTGATGTAAAAATTTTCTTAGGATTTTCTTCTGCCACTTTTTCAATATCCATTCCACCTTCTGTACTGCAAATAAAAGCAATCTTTGAGGCTTGTCTGTCTATTAAACACGATAAATAAAATTCTTTATGAATATTAGATGACTCCTCTATATATAATGTTTTAACCACCCTACCTTCTGGCCCAGTTTGATGGGTAATTAGTTTTTTTCCAAGCATTTTTTTTGCTTGTTCTTTTAGTTCTTTAATGTCCTTTACTAATTTGACACCACCTGCTTTCCCTCTACCTCCTGCATGAATTTGTGCTTTAAGAACGTACTCACCTTTTTTTAAATCTTTAATTTTTTCATCGATTTCATCTAAAGATTTTACAATAACTCCATTAGAAACTGGCGCTCCGTACAGTTTTAATAATTTTTTAGCTTGGTATTCGTGAATATTCATTATAATTTTTATTTTACAATGAATAATACTAGAATAAGTCAAATGCAATGAAGAAATTTATCTTTTTAACTCCAGTATTTAATGATTGGGATAACTTAAAAATCCTGCTTGAAAAAATAGAAACTAATATTGAAAAATTAAATTTCAAATTTGAATTAATAATAATAAATGATTGTTCAACTAATTCTAATAAGATTAAATTTAGCACAAAAAAAATTATAGGTATGAAAATTATTAATCTATATGAAAATGTTGGTAGCCAACGAGCAATCGCTCTCGGATTAAGATTTATTTCAGAAAAATTTCAAAATCAAGATAAAGTAATTATAATAGACTCCGACGGTCAAGATAATCCAAATATTATTCCTGAAATAATTGAGCTTAGTGAAAAAAACCCAGACAAAGTAATTACTGTTAACAGAATGAGAAGAACAGAACCGTTATGGTTTAGGATATTATATGAATTACATTATTACACTTTAATACTCTTTACAGGGAAAAAAATTAGGTTTGGAAACTTCGGGCTTATAAGTATAAAGAATATAAAAATTATGTTGCAGAAAAGTGATTTATGGGGTGCTTACCCTGCAGCTATAACAAAATCATTTCAAGATACAATAAAAATTTTTAGAGATAGAGATAAAAGGTACTCGGGAGAAACCAAAATGAATATAAGAAGATTATTTTTACATTCAATAAGAGTTTTT
>CACHPJ010000014.1 GCA_902581775.1 uncultured Pelagibacteraceae bacterium
AGTTATAGAGTCAAAAGTACGTTCAGCATCAGCTTTGCTCTGGCCCAATGTGGACGATATTTTAGCTACTAATTGTTTTTTATTCATATTTGCCCCTTTTTGTTAATTACAATTTGAACAAAAAGTAAGGAAAATCAACATTTTTTTTAGTGTATTTTATATATATTAACACAATATATTGTATGTAAAAAACTGTTGATTTTATTGACTTTTTTTGGGTTTAAAAGCAGCTTAAAATAAGCCCAAATCCTTAAGATCGTTAAAAGTAGTAAAAAACATCAAGGAAAACAATAAAAATAACCCGATTCGAAAAAAACCTTCTTGTGTTTTTTGTTTTAATGGACGACCTAAAATTTTTTCAAATAAATAAAACATTAGATGGCCACCATCCAAAAGTGGTATAGGAAACAAGTTAATGAAGCCCAAGCTTATTGAAATGTAAGCCATGATACTAATAAATGCTAGAAACCCATGTTGACTAACCTGGCCTGTAATTTTAGCTATTCTAATAGGTCCCCCTAATTGGGAACTATCACCCTTACCTTTAAACATTGAAACAATAAATTCAAACGATGTTTTAGTGACAAACCAAGTCTCTTTTGTTGCATAATAAAGTGATTTGGATGGACCTAATTTTTTTTTTTCAAATTCATTATTTAAAGGAGATAATTTTACTCCTATAATCTTCCGTTTTACTTGATTTCCAAAAGAATCGCTGGTTGATATAATTTTTGGGTTTAAAATAAATTCTAATTCTTGATTATTTCTTAAAACGCTAATTTTAAGATCATCTTTTGATGAAGAATTTATTGTTGCTGAAACCTCGACAATACTTTGAATCTTTTTGTCATTAATATAAGTTATAAGATCATCTTTTTTTAACCCTGATATATAAGCGGGACTATCAATTTGAACTTCTTCAATTTTAGCTGGAGTAAAATCTTTTCCAGAAAACATATAGATAAAAGAGAAAATTAGTATAGCTAATAAAAAATTAGCTAAAGGACCACCTGCGACTATTAAAGTTCTTTGATATAAAGGTTTAGCGCCAAATAATTTTTTTTGATCATTTTCGTTATATTTTTTTAGTAATTCTTTTTGTTCAATTTCGGAAAAAACATTGCGATCGCCGAAAAATTTCACATACCCTCCAAGTGGTATTAGACAAAATTTCCACCTTGTTCCACTTTTATCACTAAAACCAAAAATTTCTTTTCCAAATCCAATTGAAAAGTCAGTTACTCCGACACCGTATTTTTTTGCAAAATAATAATGTCCATATTCATGTACAAAAACGACAACAGTTAAAAGAATTAAAAATGGTAATATAAAGTTTAAAATTTCCATTCCCCTACTTTACTAAATATAAAATTTCTAAAAGCTGTTACTCTTGCTACATTTTTTAAGGACTCTGGATAAACAAAATGTGTTTCTGTTTGTGGTCCAGACTCATTAGGTAATACTTTAGTAATATTTGGAATATTAAAAGCAATATAATCTGGCAAAGAGGCAAGTCCAACTCCACTTTGAACAGCTAAAAGTAATCCATAAACACTATTTACTTTCATAACAGGTTTTCTTTTTTTATTATCTTTGACACCAAGCTTAAGAGCCCAGTCAGGATTAAAAACCGGAGATGGAGCTCCTCTTCCATATGTTATAAATTTATGTTTGTTAAGATCATTTATAGATTTTGGATATCCATTTTTTTCCAAATAAGTATTGGCGCCATAAATATGATAATTAAAATTAACAAATTTTTTTTGAATATAGTTTAATTGTCTTGGTCTTCGCATCCAAATCCCAATATCTGCTTGTCTTGTGCTTAAATCTAATTCTTTATCATCAAATATTAATTCAACTTCAATATTAGGATGTAAAGACATAAATTCTTGTATTCTTGGAGTGAGCCAAGTTGTTCCAAAACTTACTACAGTAGTAACAGCTATTTTTCCGTTTAATTTATCTTTTTCATCACTTAAGTTGGATTCAACATCTTTTAATTTTGTTATTACTTCATGGGCAGTTTTAAACAAATATTTGCCATTATCTGTTAAAGCTAATCCTCTTGCATGACGCTCAAAAAGTTTTATTTTTAGCTCATTTTCTAATGATTGTATTTGTCTACTTATTGCAGATTGGCTAAGATTTAAGATGGTTGATGCTTTGGTAAAACTGCTAGCCTCGGCTACTGTGTGAAATATTTTTAATTTATCCCAATCCATAAAATTAATTATAGATTATTTGTTGGGATTTACTATAGCTCTTCCAAAGAACTTTCCCTCAAGAAGCTTTGGGTAAATGTCTAAAAGTTCAGTAAAAGATAGATCTTTTGTTAGAGTTTTTAATTTATTAAAATCTATTAGTTTGTCAGCTTCATTCCAAAGAAATTCTCTTCTTTTGATTGATGCACCAGAAGAGTCTATTCCCCAAAGTTTAACACCTCTTATAATAAAAGGCATAACTGTAGTATTTATTTTTATTCCACCTGCATTTCCGCAAGAAGCTACAATTCCATTAGGTTTTACTTGTGCTAAAATTTTTGTCAGAGCTGATCCTCCAACAGTATCGACGACACCATCCCAAGTTCCTTTTTCCAACAATTTGCTTTCTCTATCAAATTCTTTTCTATCAATAATATTTTTTGCACCTAAATCTTTAAGATAATCGTTTTTATCTTTTTTTCCAGTAACAGCGTGAACATTATATCCCATTTTTGATAAAATCATGATTGCTATACTTCCAACTCCACCTGTGGCACCTGTTACTAAAACATCTTTTACTTTTTCGCCCAACAATAGTTCTTCTCTTGCTTTAATAGCAAAAGAGCATTGTAAAGCTGTAAAGCCTGCTGTTCCTAACATCATAGAATTTTTACTATCGACATTTTTGGGATTTTTAATTAAAAAATTTGAGTCAACTTTTGCATATTGTGAAAATCCACCATAATACATTTCACCTACTCTAAAGCCAGTACATATTATATTTTCATCTTTTTTAAATCGGTCATCTTCGCTCTCTACCACTTTTCCAGAAAAATCGATTCCTGGGACAAAAGGAAATTTTCTTACTATTCTTCCCCCATCTTTTAAAATCATTGCGTCTTTATAATTTAAACTTGAATAGTCTATTTTGATTAAAACATTACCATCTTTAAAATGCCCAGTATCGATTTCTTTTATTTCTCTAGTAAATTTTTCGTTTTGATTATTAATTACAACTGCTTTAAATTTAACATCCATTATTTTCCAATATGTTTTAAATATCTATTTTGTAAAGAAAAATCATCTTTGAATGTCCCTAGAAAGTAGTTAGTAAGAGTCATAGCTTTTTCTTTTTTAATTCCTCTCATAGTCATACACTGATGTGAGGCATCTATTGTTACCGCAACCCCTTTGGCCTCCAAACCATTCATCAAAGTTTTTGCTATTTGCATGTTTAATCTTTCTTGGGTTTGTAACCTTTTTGCATACACTTCGACTGTCCTAGCTAATTTACTTAAACCTACAACTTTTTTATTTGGAATATAAGCAATATGAACAACTCCTATAATTGGAGCCATATGGTGCTCACAATGACTTTCAAAAGAAATATTTTTTTCAATAACCATATCATCGTATCCATCAACATCTCCAAATGTTTTATTAAGAACTTTGCTAGCGTCTTGATGATAACCACTAAAATATTCTTTAAAAGCTTTTACAACCCTTTTAGGTGTTTCTTTAAGGCCTTCCCTCTCTGGATTTTCTCCAATCCATTTAAGAATTGTCTTAAAAGCCTCCTCAGCGTCGTTATCTGTAACGCCACTCTGATTTATTGATGTTTTTTGTATATCTTTGACTAATTTCATAATGGTAGCATTAATATAGGACATAAACCGTTATTGCAAATTGCTATTTTGTCTATTTTTCATTATTTTATGCGTATGTTTAAAAAAAGAGAAAAAGTTTTTGAAATAGAAGAGGGTAAATTTCTCTCTCCAAAATTTAATGAAGAAGGCTTAATTCCAGTAATAACAACTGATTGTAAAACTAATGAGGTTTTAATGCATGGATTCATGAATGAAGAAGCACTAAAAAAAACGATTGAAAATAAAGAGGCTTATTATTGGAGTAGATCAAGAAAAAGCTTATGGCATAAAGGCAAAACCAGTGGTTTTATTCAAAAGGTTATCGACTTAAGAGTTGATGATGATCAGGACTCATTGTGGATGACTGTAGATATTGGTAGTGGTGCAAGCTGCCATGTTGGGTATAAATCATGTTTTTACAGATCTATACCTTTAGGAAAAATAGAAGACTCAGAAAAAATTGAAATGAATTTCAAAGAAAAAAAAAAGAAATTCGACCCTGAAAAAGTTTATAAAGATCAACCGAATCCTACAAAAATATAGATGTCAAAACAAATTCAGAAAAATGTATTTGGTGAACCTTTAGAACATTGTTCCCACGAACCAAAGACAGGTTGGTTTAGAGATGGTTGTTGCAATACTGATACTAATGATAAAGGTTATCATACGGTTTGTGCAAAAGTTACAAGCGATTTTCTTGCTTGGTCAAAAAGCGTAGGAAATGATTTGATAACACCTCATCCGGAATTCGGGTTTCCCGGACTTAAAGATGGTGATCAATGGTGTATATGTGCAACATGGTATGCAAGATCAATAGAAGACGGGGTTGCATGTCCTATCTTTTTAAAAAAAACAAATATTAAAACTCTTGAATTGATATCAATAGAAAAACTTAAAAAACACGCTCTAGATGTTTATTGAAAATGAATGATAATAAAATTTTAGATGAAATTTGTGAGGATTGTAAAAAAGAGGACATTACTGTGAAAGAAAATTTCATAAAACACGGATATAAAATTTGTAATAGCTGTAATCTTTTAAAAACTATTTTTCCACTTTAAAAATTTTTAAATAAAATTAAGATTACAAATAAAAGTAGTGCTTGAAATATCCAGGCTATAACCACAACAGTAAATGCTCTCCATAAAGATTTATAATCTAATGCTGATCTAACGCCTACAACCATACATGCTAACATCCAAAAAGCAGATCCAATGAAAGTCACTGCCATTAAATCTGGGGTTAGACCAAAAATTCTGATAATTCCAGGCGCAGATGAAAAACCAATTGTTCTCAAAAGTTCACCATGATTACTTTTTGTTCTATTTTCAGGTAATAGTTTTACACCGACAAAATAAATTATATAAGCCCAGACGTACCAACTTATCAAAGACATAATAGGGGCTAACAAGAAATTAGAGGCACCTAAATGTAAAGCTCCAACTCCCGCAGCCAAACTTGAAATTACAACTACTAGTCCTGCTTGAAAAGTTGCACCTTTATCATTTTCAACTTCTTCATATAATTCGGCGTCAATTTTTATAGCTCTAAAGACTCTGTTTATAAAAATTTTAATTTGTTTCATTAAATATTTTTCAATAATTTTATCAATCTCTTATGTATTTTTTTATTTGCACTAGCTAAGATATTTCCCCCTTCTTCTGCAGGTTTATTTTTCCAATTAGTAATTAATCCTCCTGCATTTTTAACAATTGGAATCAATGGAACTATATCATAAGATTTTAGATTAGACTCTAATATTGCATCTATTTTTCCTTCGGCTAACAAACAAAAACTAAGAGCATCTAATTTTGTTAAGTTTAATTTAAAACCTAATTTTTTATTTATTTTCTTTTCTATTTTGAATCTCGAGGAACCATGAAAACTTCCTATTATTTTTGCTTTTTTCAAATTATATGTCTTTGATGTTTTTAATTTTTTAAATATTTTTTTTTTAAACAAAAAAGATTTTTTTTGATTATTTACGTAAAACTTATTTAATTCTGGGAAATTTGCCAAACCGGCTACCGATTTTTTTCTATAAGTTAACCCAATTAAATTTGACCATGTTGGTCCACCGGCTACAAAAATTTTTGTTCCATCTATGGGGTCTATAACCCATTTAAATTTATTTCTTGAAATTTTTTCTTTAAATTCTTCACCTGAAATTCCATCCTTTGGAAATTTTTTTAAAATTAGAGATCTGAAATATCTCTCAAATTTTTTATCGAAATTTGTTACGGGATTAAAATCTTTTTCATTTAAAGACTTATTAGCAATTATAATCTTTTTATTTGAATTCTTTTTATAAAAACTGTTTATTTTGTTTGGTAAACTTTTAAGAAATTTAAATATTTTAATATAATCCATAAGTCTATATAACTTAATTAATTAAATAATAAATATGAAAATTCCAAAGAATTTTGAACCATTAGTATCAGGTTGTTCCGCGGCAATAGTTATTGCTATTCTATCATTCCTTACTTTAGATACCAATGCAGGGGTTTGGTTGTTGTTTTCTTTTGGTGCTAGTGTTTTTTTAGTATTTGCACTTTATGATTTAGAAACAGCACAACCCAAAAATATTTTTTTTGGCCATCTGGTATCAATGATTGTTGGTGTAATTTTTAATGAATTATTTGGTCTTTCCTTTCTTTCACTTGGCTTATCAGTAGGTGTGGCGGTAAGTTTGATGGTGTACTTAAAAGTGATGCATCCTCCAGCAGCTTCAAACCCTTTGGTGGCATTATTTATGAATATGTCATTCGACACAATTATTTTTCCTGTAATTACTGGAACTTTGACTATAATTTTTTTCGGTATTTTAATTAATAAATTCATATTAAAAAGAAAATACCCAGTAAAGAAAATAAATTTTAAATTTAAATTTTAAATATTATAATAAAAAATCGCGCAATTTAAGATAAATGCATAAGCACTCCAAATTAAATAAGGTATCATTAAAGCAAAACTAAATTTGTCTTTTGTATAATAGTTTTTTAGTAAAAAAATTATAAATAACAAAATGATAAATAAATTGATGAGAGCTAAACCAATTAAATGGAAACCAAAAAAAATTATACTCCAAGAAGCATTAAAAATTATATGAATAAAATAAATTTTTAGTATCCTCTTATCAAAGTGATTAATCCAAACTTTCCATGCAGCAATAGACATAAATAAATACAGAGTTGACCAAACAGGGGCAAAAACCCAGCTTGGAGGATTAAATGATGGCAAAATAATAGTAGAATACCAAGGTTCTTTAAATGTTGAAGTCACAATACTACCAATTAATGAAGCACTAAAAGTAAGTGCTAATATTAGAATTAAAGATAAATATTTATTCTTTAACATAATATAAGGTATAACTAAATTATGAGTGAAAATCATAAAAAAATATGGATAACTGGAGCCAGTAGTGGAATAGGAAAAGCTGTAGCAGAAAAATTTGCTAAGGAGGGATGGCAAGTAGCTATTTCGGCAAGAACAAGAGATAAATTAGATAAAATAGCTCATCATCCAAATATTTTTTCTTTTCCCCTTGATGTCACTATTAAAAAGGATTGTGCAAGAGTTTTCCAGGATATTATTGATAAATTTAAAACGATTGATCTTTGTATATTATGTAGTGGAACCTATGATCCAAATAAAGAGAAGGAAATTAATTTAGAACAAATAAAATATGTACTGGATGTTAATTACTTTGGAGTTTTAAACTGCGTAAAATCAGTTGAAAAGTATTTTAAAGAAAAAGGGGAAGGACATATTTCAATTGTATCATCTATTGCTGGTTATAGAGGCTTACCAAATTCTTCTGGTTACGGTCCTTCTAAAGCTGCGCTGACTAATTTTACTGAAAGTATTTATTTTGATTTTAAAAAATATAATGTGAGAGTTTCTTTAGTTTCTCCAGGATTTATTAAAACACCACTTACTGATAAAAATACATTTAAGATGCCTTTTATCAAATCGCCGGAATTTGCCGCAGAAAAAATTTTTAAAGGTCTAACAAAATCTTCAGCTTTTGAAATACATTTTCCAAAGGAATTAACGACATTATTAAAAGTATTTAGGGTATTGCCTTATAGAATTTACTTATTTTTGATTGAAAAATTTGTTAAGCGATAATTATTTTACAAATTCCTTTATTCGTTCTATTGTAGATTTTGTCGGTCCATCATATTTAATCTTATACGAATTTGATTTAGTTAATACTTCAACGCCTTTACTAAAAATAAAAATAAAAAAGATAAGAAAAAATACTACAAAAATTTTTGCTGGATTATAATTTCCAGTCTCGAATACGCTTTTTTTCTCTTTATTTGCTTTATGAAAAAATTTAAAAGTTATGTATACCGCTATTATCAATCCTATATGAGCCATAACAACACCAGCCCATCCCCATATAAAAGTTGTTAAACTGAATACATATAAACTAAAGACTGTTGACCAGATAAAAGATAAAACTATCAATATTTGCAATCGAACGGACTTTGGTAAACTTCTTAAATCAGATTTAGAGTCGTCAAACATTATATTTGCGCTATCTATCATCCAATTTCTTAATTTTTCTATCATGTTATTATTTTTTCTCGAACATTACAGTTAATTCAGCCACTTTAAAACCAAATTTTTTCATTGTTGCTCTGTTTATAGCTATTTTTTCATCTTGTTTAAATATCCAATCGTCAAATGTAATTTTTATATTTTTTCCTTTTACCGGAACTAACAAAACATATTCAAATTTAAAAGCAGGGCCGTAAGAATATCCTTTGGCTTTACCTACAACATCTGCTGCGGTTCCCTCATAATTATGATCATCAATTTTTTTTATTGTCCATTTTCTTGTTTGTTTCTCGCCATCGCTCCAATAAAATAATTCATCTAGAATTAAAGTGTTTCCATCCCAGTTACCATTTAAATCTGCTTTAAATTGTCTTGTAACCTTTCCAGATCTATTTTGTAAAACTCCCCAAGCTTTTACATTTCCAGACAAATAGTCCTCAATTATAAGTCTCGGTTTTTGATCTTTAAAGTCTGTAGGTTTCATGTCTTTAGCGCATCCTGTAAAAAAAAAAATTAGCAATATTGAAAAAATTTTTTTCATAATTTATTTATTAGACATTGAAAATTGTATCAAGTCTATATTTTTAGATTTAAATCCAGCTTCACAGTAAGATAGATAAAAACCCCATATTTTCTTAAAAGAATCATCAAATCCTAGTGGTAATATACTTTCCCAAGATTTATAAAAGTTTTGTTTCCAGATTGATAAAGTCTTTGCATAATGATCAGAATATGAATTAATTTTTTCTAATTGGAGTTTATTTTTTTTAGTAAGAGTATTAATAAAGTTTAAAGAAGGAAGAAAACCGCCAGGGAAAATATATTTTTGAATAAAGTCTTCATTCATTCTATATCTGTCGAATAAACTGTCTCTAATTGTAATACCTTGTATTGCTGCGATTCCACCTTTATTAAGACATTTTTTAATTGTTTGAAAATATTGATCCAAATATTTTTCACCAACTGCCTCTATCATTTCAATTGATGCAATCTTATCATATTTATTTGAGATATCTCTGTAATCAAGAAACATGACATTTACTTTATTGCTTAAGCCTGATTTGAAAATTCTCTTTTTTGCATAATTAAATTGTTTTTTTGATATTGTAATGCAATCAACTGAAACATTATATTTTTTTGCTAAATATTCTGAAAATCCACCCCATCCACATCCAATTTCTAATATCTTATTTCCATCTTTAATATTAAGAAGATTAATTAATTTTTCATATTTATTCTTTTGAGCTGTTTCTAAATCATCATTTTTATTTTCATAAATTGCACTAGAGTAAGTTAACGTTTTGTCAAGCCATTTACCAAAAAACTCATTGCCCAGGTCATAATGTTTTGAAATATGTTCTAAACTTTTTGATTTTGTATTAGAAGCAAATATTTTTTTTAAAAAACTTTTAACAGTTTGAAGTTTAAGGCTTCCTGAAAATGTATATATTAAATTAATATTTCTTGCGGTAATTTCAATTAAATTTGTAAGATCACTTGTTTCAAAATCTTTATTGACGTAAGCCGTCCCTAAAGCAGAGCTGCCGCCCAAAATAATGTTCAGATAAAACTTGTCACTTACAATTTTAATGTCTGCTTTAAGATTGCTATTTATATTTCCAAAATTAAAGACTTTTCCATCATGATTTATGAGTTTTAAATTTCCGTTATCTAATTTTTTTAGTTTATTAATAACAAATTTTTCTGCTATCTTTTTTAAACTCATTTACTCCTCATAACTTAAATTATTTTTAATTTTAATGTTCCTAGGTCTATATTTTGCCCCTTTTTTCCATAGTCGTAAAGCTTCAAAATGTATCGCACCAATAATTTTTAAAGTCATTAAGGGGTATGTGACAAAATTTATTAACAACTGTTTCATATTAAATTCTTTTCTAACCCCTTTTTGAACAGCAGTTAATATAATACCATCATTATCACTCTGTTTTATTAGCACTGATAATTTTTCACCTGGTTTCAATAATTCAAATTTATATTTGGACTCCATGTCCATAAACGGAGATACATAAAATTTTTTTTTACATGTTTGATAAATTTCGTTATTTGATTTTACTTTAAATACGTAAGTATGTTGTTCGTTAAATGTATTTTTGACTTCATACATTATGGCTTTAAGACTATCATTTTCATAACAATAAAAAATACTTAAGGGGTTAAATACATATCCAAAAATTCTTGGATAACATAAGAGTTTGATTTTATTTATATTTTTTTCTATTTGGAATTTTTTTAAAATATTTATTGCCCATTTTTTTAAACATAATCCGTCCCTATCTCCATGATCCTTGTTATAAAAACTAAAAATATTAAATTTGTTGAATGAAAATATGATATTATTTTTTGAAAGTTTTTCTATCTCGTCTAGATCAACAAACAAAGAAAAAGTATTATATTTAAGAAAGTGTTTGACAGGTTTGAATCTAGTGTGATTTACAAATCCATTATAAATACAAGAATTCATTTAATATTAAATTTTCTAATTAATTTTAGTGACGATTTTAAACCATCCTCATGAAATCCATAGCCAAAATAACTTCCACAAAACCATGTATTTTGTTTACCTTGTAGTTCATCTAATTTTTTTTGAAGACTAAAAGCTTTAAGGTCAAAATTTGGGTGTGTAAATTTAATTTTTTTAATAATTTTATTTGAGTGAATTTCACTTATTGGGTTAAGCGTTAGAAAGTAATTAGTATCAACTTCTAAATTTTGAAGTTTATTTAACCAATAACTAACGCATGTTTTGGAAGTATCCTTATTGGAAATTGCGTTCCAGCTCGACCAAGCGCTATATCTTTTTGGCATCATACTTTGATCTGTGTGCAAATAAGCATAATTTTCTATATATCTAAAATTTTTTAATAATTTACTCTCCAAGGGAGTTTCGTTTATTAAATTAAGTGCTTGATCGGCATGACAAGCAAGAACAACATGGTCGTACTCTAAAAAATCTTCCTCTGGTCCAACAAACACTCTTATATAATTATCTTTTCTAATAATTTTTTTTACCTCATAATTTTTATAGACCTCTCCACTAATATTTTTTAATACTTCATCAACATAAGTTTTACTTCTTTTTTTTACAGTAAACCACTGCGGCTTATCTTTAAGTTTAAATAATCCGTGGTTTGAAAAAAATTCTAAAAATAATTTAAATGGCATATTTTTAGCATTTCCATATGGCATTGACCATATCGAAGCAACCATTGGGATAATATGGTAATCAATAAAATATTTAGATAATTTTTTTCTTGAAAGGAATTCGCCTAGCGTCATTTTTTCTGTTTCAGAATTAATTTCCAAAGAAACATTTTTATAAAACTTAATTATCTCAAATATCATTTTAATAAAATCTTTATTAATGATATTTTTTTTATTTGAAAAAAGACCTTTTAAGCCGCTTCCACTATATTCCACATCTGTTTCTTTAACGCTAACTGAAAATGACATGTCACTTTTTTCATATTCAACATTCAATTCTTGAAAAAATTTAATTAAATTAGGATAAGTCAATTTGTTGAAAACTATGAAACCAACATCAACAGCTACATTTTCTTTATTATTTTTAATTTCAACTGTGTGGGAATGGCCTCCAAAGTGATCGTCTTTTTCATAAAGATCAACATGATATTTTTTAGATAGATAGTAAGCTGCGGATAAACCAGAAATACCAGAACCAATGACTGCTATTTTCATTATCTAAGCAGCTTCATCTTTATACTCATCCATTGATGGGCAAGAACATACTAGATTTCTATCTCCATAAACATTGTCAACTCTTGCCACTGGGGGCCAGTATTTATTATTCTTTACAAACTCAGTTGGAAAGGCCGCCTCTTCTCTAGTATATTTATGTTTCCAATCATTTGAAGCTAATTCAATGTAAGTATGAGGAGCATTTTTCAATGGATTATCAATTTTATCAAATTTTGATGATTCCACTAAATCAATTTCTTTTTTTATTTTAATTAATGCATTACAAAACTTATCTATCTCTTCTAAATTTTCACTTTCTGTAGGCTCTATCATTATTGTACCTGCAACTGGCCAAGACATAGTTGGGGCATGATAACCAAAATCGATTAATCTTTTAGCTAAATCTTCTTCTGAAATTCCTGAACTAGCTTTAATTGGTCTAATATCTATTATGCACTCATGGGCTACGTTTCCATTTTTACCAGTGTATAAAACTTTGTAATCTTTAGATAATTTCTTTGAAATATAATTTGCATTTAAAATTGAAATTTGTGAAGCTTTTTTCAAACCCTCTGCCCCCATCATCTTTATATACATCCAAGATATAGGTAAGATACTTGAGCTTCCCCACGGTGCAGCCGAAACAGCCCCCATTCCGTTTCTTGGTCCAGCATCTTTAATTATTTCATGAGTTGGAAGAAAATTAGCTAAATGTTTTGCGCATGCGATTGGTCCCATTCCTGGTCCTCCACCACCATGTGGTATGCAAAATGTTTTGTGCAAATTAATATGACAGACATCCGGTCCAAATTTTCCTGGTTTTGCAATCCCAACTAGAGCGTTTAAGTTTGCTCCATCCATATATACCTGGCCACCATGTTTATGAATAACATCACAAATTTCAATAATTTTTTCTTCAAACACTCCATGAGTAGAGGGGTAAGTAACCATTAAAGCAGCTAAATTTTTTGAATATTTTTCTGCTTTATTTTTCAAATCATCTAGATCAACGTTACCGTCTTCGTCACAGTTTATAACAACCACTTTCATCCCACTCATTTGAGCACTTGCTGGATTTGTTCCATGAGCTGAGTTTGGAATTAAACATACATCTCGACCACCTTGTCCATTGCTTTCGTGAAATTTTCTTATTGTCATTAACCCGGCGTATTCACCCTGAGCACCAGAATTTGGTTGTAAAGAAACTGCATCATATCCAGTGATTTCTTTTAAATCATTTATTAAGTCATTAAAGAGAATTTTATACCCTTCCATTTGGTTTGTAGGCACAAATGGATGAGGCAAAGAAAATTCCTTCCAAGTAATAGGCATTAACTCC
The DNA here is from genome assembly GCA_902581775.1 of uncultured Pelagibacteraceae bacterium. Taxonomy (GTDB): domain Bacteria; phylum Pseudomonadota; class Alphaproteobacteria; order Pelagibacterales; family Pelagibacteraceae; genus Pelagilacustribacter. The sequence continues at coordinate 13,476 of CACHPJ010000014.1, forward strand.
GCTGTTGCATTAAGTTTCATAGTACAAGAACCTAGAGCAATCATGGATCGATTTAGCGCAATATCACAATCTTCGAGTTTTTTTAAATACCTTAGCATCTCTGTTTCTGAATGATATTTATTAAAAACAGGATGAATTAAATACTTTGATGTTCTTAAAAGATTTTTAGGAAGATTATTAAGCTCAACTTTTACATCCTGATTAATTACTTTAGAAACTCCAAATATTTTTAATAATGTATTTACATCATTAAGTTTTTTTTCTTCATCAAATGCAACTGATATGTGTTTGTCATCAACTTTTCTTAAATTAATATTCTCTTTTAAGGCACTTTGATAAATAGAGTTTGTCTTGTCGTTTGTTTTAATTGTTACTGTATCAAAAAAATAGTCTGATAAAATTTGGAAACCACTTCTTTTAATTTCATCAGCAAATAATTTTGCTAATTTAGAAGTCCTATTAGCTATTTTAAGTATTCCATCTGGCCCATGATAAATAGCAAAGGCTGCAGATATTATAGCTAACAATGCTTGAGCAGTGCATATGTTACTTGTGGCTTTATCTCGTCTGATATGTTGTTCCCTTGTTTGTAAAGAAAGTCTGTATGCTTTTTTTCCATGTCTGTCTTTCGACACACCTATAATTCTACCCGGCATTGATCTTTTAAATTCTTCTTTAGTAGCAAAAAATGCTGCATGTGGCCCTCCATAACCCATAGGAATACCGAACCTTTGAGCGCTACCTACAGCTATATCAGCACCAAGTTCTGCTGGAGTTTTTAATCTGGCTAAAGATAATAAATCACATATTAAAATTGCTTTTCCATTTCTTTTATGAATTTGACTTATGCTTTCGCTGGGATCAATTATCTCACCTAGGGTTCCTGGATAGGCTAAAACTCCACAAATAATATCTTGATTAATATTTGATAACACCTTTTTTTCATCGCCAATAATAAGTTCTAATCCAAAAGGCTTTGTACGAGTTTTAATAAGATCAATTGTCTGTGGGTTGCAATTATTTGAAATAAATATTTTTTTTGCATTTGTTTTATCTAATCTTTGAGATAAGCCGACTGCTTCTGCTGTAGCAGTTGCTTCGTCTAGTAAAGAAGCGTTAGCAATATCCATTCCTGTAAGATCAATAATTGTTTGCTGAAAATTTAAAAGCATTTCAAGACGTCCTTGAGCTACTTCGGGTTGGTAAGGTGTATAAGAAGTATACCAGCCAGGATTTTCTAAGATATTTCTTAAAATTACATTTGGAGTAATGGAATTATAGTACCCCATACCAATAAAATTTTTAAAAATTTTATTTTTTTTAGATATAGATTTTAATTTTTTTAAGGCATCATTTTCAGATAACGGCTCATCTATATTAAGATCATTTTTTAATAAAATTTTTTCTGGAACAGTATTTTTCATTAAATCTTCAAGCGAACTATATCCTACATGTTTAAGCATTTTTGACTGCTCATCATCTGAAGGTCCAATGTGCCTTTTTATGAATTCTTTTGAATTATCATCAATCATTTAATTTGGATTCTCCTTACAAAATTTATCGTATTCATCTTTAGACATTAATGATTCAAGTTCGCCTTTATTTTTAATTTTTAATTTAAAGAACCAACTTGCTCCCTCTGGATCTCCGTTAACACTACCTGGATCATCAGCTATAGCTTTATTTCCTTCTGTAACTTCTCCTGAAATTGGTGAATAAACATCGCTAGCTGCCTTAGTTGATTCTACAACAGCGGCCTGCCCATCTTTCTCTATAGATTTTCCCGCTTCAGGTACTTCAACAAAAACTATATCTCCAAGCATTTCAGTTGCATGTTTAGTTATACCAACTGTTGCTATATCACCCTCTAAAGAAACCCATTCATGTTTCTTTGAAAATTTTTTTTCACTCATTTTTGCCTCCCTTTTTATTTAACATAACTTTTTTTATAAAATGGTAGTTCTGAAACTTTACCTTCATATTTTTTTCCTCTTACTTCAAGCTGTATTGAAGTTCCAATTTTGGAAAATTCTGATTTAATATAACCCATCGCAACTGGCCTGTTTACACTCGGACCAAAAGTTCCACTTGTAACAAAACCTATTTCTTCACCATTAGAAGAAAAAATTTTTGTATTTTCTCTAGCTATAACTTTTCCTTCTGGTTTTATACCTACTCTTATCTTTTCACTTCCATTTGATAATAAATCTTTTATTTTGCTCCAACCATTAAAGCCACCAACTTCTTTCCTTTTTTTTGCAATCGCCCATTTAAGATTAGCTTCTACAGGGTTAATTTTTTCGTTTAAATCATGACCGTATAAACATAATCCTGCTTCTAATCTTAGTGTATCTCTAGCACCTAAACCTATAGGCTTGACTCCATTTTTCATTAAGAAATCAATAAGATTTTTTACTTTTTTATTAGAAATTGAAATTTCAAAACCATCCTCACCTGTGTATCCAGATCTTGTTATGTAAAGATTTTCGGTATCATAACTAAAATTATTTCCCGACATGAATTTTAATTCAGAAACACCGGGTATGAGTTTTTCTAAAATTTCTACTGACTTTGGTCCTTGTAAAGCTATTAAAGATAAATCGTTGCTCAAAAGATATTTATGATTTTTACCTAAAAATTTTGATATATGTTTGACATCATTTTCTTTACAGGCTGCGTTTAAAATAATACAAAATCCTTTTTTAGTTCTCGTAACAATCAAATCGTCAATTATTCCACCTTCATCATTGAGTAAAAAGGAATATTTTGAATGATTAATTTTTAATGATTTTAAATCTGAAGGAATAATTTTCTCTAAGGCTTCAATTAATGTTTCATCTCCTTCTAAAAAAAATTGTCCCATGTGAGAAACGTCGA
>CACHPJ010000015.1 GCA_902581775.1 uncultured Pelagibacteraceae bacterium
GATAGATTTATTCACCCTAATAAAGGAGACTTTATAGGTCGTGCGGCATTAGATAAATGGAGAGCAAAAGGTTTTTCAAATAAATTAGTTACCATGGAAATTCATGGTGTTACAGACGCAGATGTTCTAGGCAATAACCCGATTTACGACAATGGATCAGTGGTGGGTAGAGCAACTGGAGGTGATTTTGGTTTTAGACTAAATAAATCTATTGCCTTAGGTATGGTTAAACCCGAACTAGCTAAAGTTGGTCAAAAATTAAAAATAGATATTCTCGGCAAAATGCATGAGGCTTCAATAGTCGAAGACTCTCCTTATGACGCCGAAAATAAATTACTTAGAGCCTAAATGAAAATCTTAGTAGCAGTAAAAAGAGTTATTGATTACAACGTTCAAATTAGAGTTAAAGAAGACGGATCTGGTGTTCACACAGATAACGTTAAAATGTCAACAAATCCTCCTGACGATAATGCAGTTGAAGAGTCTGTTAAACTTAAAGAGTCTGGAAAAGTAAAAGAGGTTATTGCTATTTCAATTGGAGAAGATAAAGCACAAGAAACAATAAGAAAAGCATTAGCGGTTGGAGCCGATAAAGGAATTCACGTTAAAACAGATAGTTATATTGAGCCTTTAGGAATTGCAAAAATTTTAAAAAAAATTGTTGAAAAAGAAAAACCTGATATGGTTTTTTTAGGAAAACAAGCAATTGATGATGATTGTAATCAAACTGGTCAAATGCTTGCAGCAATGCTTAATTGGCCTCAGGCAACTTTTACTTCAAAAGTAAATTTAAAAGATAAGTCTATAGAAATAGTTAGAGAAATAGACGAAGGACTTGAAACAATTGAAGTAAACTTACCAGCTATAGTTTCATGTGACTTAAGATTAAACGAGCCAAGATTTGCATCTCTTCCAAATATTATGAAAGCAAAAAAGAAACCTATGGAACAAATAGATGCAAAAGATTTAAGTTTAGATCTTACAAATAGAATTCAACAAATTAAAGTGGAAGAACCACCTAAAAGAAAAGCTGGAATTAAAGTAGCAAATGTTGCTGAACTAGTTAGCAAACTTAAAAATGAAGCTAAGGTACTATAATGTCAGTATTATTAATAGCAGAACATGATAATTCAAAGTTAAAACCATTTACATTAAATGCAATTACTGCAGCATCTAAAATTGACAGTGAAGTCCACGTGTTAGTTGCTGGAACTAATTGTGAGAATATTACTAAAGAAGTTTCAAGTATACCTTTAGTAAAGAAAGTTTTATGGTGTGACTCACCTAATTATCAAAACTATTTGCCTGAAAACTTAGCACCTTTGGTAACGAAGACTGCAGAAAAATATGATCATATCGTAGCATCAGCAAATACTTTTGGAAAAAATTTTATGCCTAGAGTAGCGGCAGCATTAGATATTTCTCAAGTAAGTGATATTATTAAAGTTTCTAGTCCTGATACATTTGTAAGACCTATTTACGCTGGTAATGCTTTTGCAACTGTAAAAAGTAATGACAAAAAGAAATGCGTAACAATAAGACCAACTTCTTTTGATCCTGCTGAAAAAACTGGTGGATCTGCACAAATTGAGAAAATTGAAGCAGTAGATGTTCCAAATAACTCAAAATTTATTAAGAGAGAAGAAACAAAATCTGAAAGACCAGAGCTTGGAACAGCAAGAGTTGTTGTTTCAGGTGGTAGAGGTTTAGAGAGTGGAGAAAATTTTAAACTAATTACTGATATAGCAGATAAACTCAATGCTGCAGTAGGTGCATCTCGAGCAGCAGTTGATGCTGGTTACATAAGTAATGATCATCAGGTTGGTCAAACAGGCAAAGTAGTAGTACCTGATTTATATATTGCTGTAGGAATCTCAGGAGCAATTCAACACCTAGCTGGCATGAAAGAGAGTAAAATAATTGTCGCAATTAATAAAGATGGTGAAGCTCCAATTTTTAGTGTTGCAGACTATGGTTTAGAAGCAGATTTATTTAAAGCTCTTCCAGAGTTTTTAGCAGAGTTGAACAAACTGAATACTATCCAAAAATAATTGATTTGATATAGTCATTTCATGGCAAGAGAAGCAATGAAATATGATGTGGTAATTGTTGGTGCTGGACCAGCAGGTTTGACTACGGCAATAAAACTTAAACAACTCGATCCTAATTTAAATATTTGTATACTTGAAAAAGGATCAGAGGTAGGAGCACATATATTAAGTGGTAACGTTTTTGAAACAAAAGCCCTTGATGAATTATTACCCAATTGGAAAAATGAAAATGCTCCAATTAAAATAAAGGTTTCAAGAGAAAAATTTTTATTTTTAGGAAAAAATTCATCTTTAAGCTGGCCAACATGGCTTTTACCTGCTGTACAAAAAAATCATAATAATTACATTATAAGCCTTGCAAACTTATGTCGTTGGTTAGCAGAACAAGCTGAAAAATTGGGAGTAGAAATATTTCCAGGATTTCCAGCAAGTGAGGTTCTTTATAATGAAGATGGATCTGTAAAAGGTGTTGCAACACTTGATATGGGATTAGATAAAGATGGTAATAAAAAAGATACTTATCAAGAGGGTATGGAGTTACATGCTAAAGTAACAGTTTTCTCAGAGGGTTGCAGAGGTCATTTAGGTAAGGAACTCATTAAAAAATTTAGTTTGGATGAAGGAAAAAATCCTCAACAATACGGTATTGGACTTAAAGAAATTTGGGAAGTTAGTGAACAACAACATCAAGAAGGCTTAGTAATGCATACAGCTGGATGGCCATTGGATAGTAAAACCTATGGTGGAAGTTTTATTTATCACGCAGAAAATAGACAAATATATTTAGGATATGTAATAGGTTTAGATTACCAAAATCCTTATCTTTCTCCTTTTGATGAATTTCAAAGATTTAAAACACATCCGTCCATTAGAAAAATGTTCGAAGGTGGTAAAAGAATTTCTTTTGGTGCTAGAGCTTTAATTGAAGGTGGAATTCAAAGTTTGCCTAAAATGTATATGCCTGGAGCGTTATTAATAGGGTGTGATGCTGGAACTTTAAATATGCCAAAAATAAAAGGTTCTCATACTGCAATGAAAAGTGGAATAGTTGCTGCAGAAGCGATTGTAGAAAATATTAAAAATAAAGCTGATCTATCAATTTATGAAAAGAAATTTAAAGATAGCTGGGCATATAAAGAATTACATGCGGCTAGAAACGTTAAACCAAGTTTTAGTTGGGGATTGATATTAGGCATAATTTTTACAGGTATCGATCAGATTTTGTTTAGAGGAAGATTGCCATTCACTCTAAAGCATAAGCATGCAGACCATGAAGCTTTAAAACCTGCAAAAGAGATGCCTAAAATTGAGTACCCAAAACCTGATGGTAAACTAACTTTTGATAAGACAAGCTCTGTTTATTTAACCGGAACAAATCACACTGAAAATCAACCTGTCCATCTAAAATTAAAGGACCCCGAATTACCAATTAAATATACGCTTCAAAAATATGATGAACCTGCCCAAAGATACTGTCCAGTTGGGGTGTATGAAATCCAAAAAGAGAAGTTTGTTATTAATTCTCAAAACTGTATCCATTGTAAAACATGCGATATCAAAGAGCCTTCTCAAAATATTACTTGGGTTGCTCCAGAAGGCGGGGGCGGACCCAAATATGGCAATATGTAAATAATATTTGTTGCTTTTGTATTAGATTGGTCTATATGGCTGGTAATGTACAAGATCATAAAAAATTCCTGGGCGCTTTTTACTGGTTTTACAATAATTATTATTTCTCATGGATTTCAAGGTAATCTTTTAGGAATTAGATCTGTTTTAGAAAATTTTAACTACTTAGCGACTGGGACTATGATGTCTGGTTATTTTACTGGATTTTTTGTAGGGGCTTATATCATACCTAAACTAGTCACTAAAGTTGGACATATAAGAGTATTTGCAGCATTCGCTTCTATGGCATCTTTAAGTTCTTTAGTGCACGTAGTGTTTGTTGATCCTTTAGTTTGGGTGCTAGCAAGATTTTTAACAGGATTTAGCATGATAGGTATATTTGTAATTGTTGAGAGCTGGTTAAATGATAGAGCAAATAACAAAACGAGAGGGAAAGTATTATCTTTATACATGTTTATCACCTTTGCTGGTCTTGCTCTTGGAAACCTATTGTTAAACGTAAGTAATCCAAAAAATTATGAACCATTCATTCTAATTTCTTTATTATTTTCTATAGCCTTAATTCCAATACTTTTAACAAAAAGAAAACCACCAAAGTTTAAAAAAACTACTTCAATAAAGATTAAAGAGTTATTTAAAATTTCACCTTTTGGAAGTTTTTCTATGATTTGTACTGGCTTTATATTTGCACCAATATTTACTCTTTTATCTGTTTACGCAATTACAATGAAACTTTCTATATTTGAAACTTCGTTATTGCTTGTTGGAACAATGTTAGCTGGTGCTTTATTTCAATGGCCGATAGGTTATTTGTCAGATAAATACGACAGAAGAATAATTATTATTGGATCCTCTTTATCAGCATCAGTGTTTGCTATTTTAGCAGTAATTGTTTCGGGAGCTGGGGCATCTATACCAAATTTATTTGTGGAGACTACAGTAAGTTTTAATTATTTCTCAACGACAATGGATAAAACAAAACTCTTTTTATTTATTATACTTTTGGCTGGAACTACACTGCCTTTATTTTCGTTAAACTTGGCTTTGGTAAATGACCAAATACCTAAAGAAAAATTTGTTGCCGCTGGAGGTGGATTAAATATTATATTTGGAATTGGTGCAATTGCAGGGCCTATAATGTGTTCGGCAATGATGAACTGGCTAGGGCCTAATGGTTTATTTATTCATTTTTTAATTTTTTATAGTGCAATAATTATTTTTGGGTTTTACAGATTAAATCAAAGAAAATATGAAGATAATCCAGATTCAACTTTTACACCCTTGCCAACTAATATTACTCCATTAGGGATTGAGTTAGATCCTGAGACAGGAGTTGACTTATCTAATACCGAAACGAAGAAAAATTAACTCAAATTAGCAGAATCTTTTAATCTTTTTTGGAAATAATCTTCAAAAGATTTATTGCATGTAATTACATATTTACTTCCAAGATTATATATTGAGCAATCTATTCTTGCTATTAAAGTTTGCGCCATTGTAGAAACTGGAAACTTTTTTGATCTTAGATCAAAATTTGTTAGTTTGTTGAGAAATTCATTTTTGTTTTTTCCTGTAATTTCAAAGTAAACCTGGCCATACGAATAGTCTGAGGCAAGTATTTCATCATTTAGATTCAAATTTTCAATGAATTTTAAAATTTTTTTATAATCTTCTTCGACTAAATATAATAAACTCCATTGGTCGAATGAGTTTTTTGCAAAAATGTGTTTATCGTCACTTTTAATTTCCAAATTTTTTAATGGAGGGTTAATCGATATTTCTTTATTTATTATTTGATTAAATTGATCTGTACCGTTACCTCTTACTAAAACTTGTAGATAATCTTTTTGAACAACAGTTACAAAATCTGTAGATAATATTTTTGTCATGAAACCAACCTTTTATTTTCCGGGTCTATAAAAACCGGACTCACAATCTCTACTGCAATATTTTTAGTTCCTTTAGGAGTCGAGACGAATAATTTTTTACCTTTCAATTTATTTCCACTTTTAATCATGGCCATGGAAATACAATGATTTAAATTGGGACTATGATAACTAGAGGAAATATGACCAAGATATTCTATTGGTGTTTTTATTTTACTCGGTAAATTTTCACGTTCCAATACATGCTGACCTTCCTCAATAAATTGAGATTTATCAATCGGGACAATTCCAACTAATTGTTTTCTATCTTCTCTAGCAGTATCACTTCTTGTTAAAGAACGTTTTCCAATAAAATCTTTTTTCTTTTTTCCAATCATCCAATTAAAATTTAGATCTAACGGAGTTACTGTTCCATCAGTTTCTTGGCTAATTACGACATAACCTTTTTCCGCTCTTAATAAATGCATAGTCTCGGTGCCATAAGGAACAAGATTAAATTCTTTACCGTAATGAAATATTTGTTCCCATAGATGTAATGCATGTTTGGGACTAATATATATTTCATATCCTAGTTCCCCTGTAAAACTCGCTCTCATAATTCTTGCTTGAGTATTTTTATAATTAAATGATTTAAAAGTCATGAAAGGAAACTTTTCATTACTAAAGTCTATATCGGTAAATACTTTACTAATTATTTCTCGAGCCTTTGGACCACTTATATTAAAAGTGGTAAATTGTTCTGTTATAGAGTTTAGATAAACCTGTAAATGTGGCCATTCTGTTTGAAGAAATTCTTCCATGTGAGAAAGTACTTTTGGAGCACCGCTTGATGTCGTTGTTGCTATAAAATGTTTGTCATTTATTTTACAAATTATCCCGTCATCCATAATCATTCCGTCCTCTCCAAGCATAAGCGCATATCTTGAAGTCATAGGTTTCATTTTTGTAAATGCATTTGTGTAAATTAAATTCATAAATTCTAAGGCGTCCTTGCCCTTGATTTCAATTTTTCCTAGAGTGCTTCCATCTAAAATTCCGGCTGTTTGTCTTGTTTGTTTCGACTCTCTTTGCACTGCTTGATGCATAGTTTCAGAATCGTTTTTTTTGAAATACCAAGGTCTTTTCCACTGGCCTACATCCTCAAAAACAGCATTATTTTTTATATGCCAATTATGGATTGGTGTTTTTCTCTCAGGATCGTAGTATTCATAAGTACTTCTTCCTGCTATAGCTGCAAAACTCAAAGGGGCATAAGGAGGTCTATAAGTAGTAGTTCCAACCTCTGCAATTTTTTTATTTAATATTTTTGAAACTATTCCTAAAGAATTAATACTACTTATTTTACCTTGGTCTGTTCCCATGCTATTGGTTGTGTATCTTTTTAAATGTTCTATTCGATCGTATCCCTCATTAATCGCTTGTTTTAAATCCTTTGTTGTTACATCGTTATGAAGATCAATAAAAGATTTAGACCATTTAGACATCTTATCAGTTTTTGTCTCCCATAGTTCATTGATTGAAAAATCATCTCTTATGTTAGTCTCTATATCAATATTAAGATCGTTTGCTTTTAAAAATGACAATTTTTTGTTAATTTCATTACAAAGGTTTTTAAATTCATAGTTTCCACTTACTGATCCTAATGTAATTGTTTTTTGAAAAGCAGTATCCGGTTTAAATGAAATAATTTTGTCATCCCACTTGACTAGACCTTTTGATTGCGTAAATAAATGTATATCAGGATTGAAGCCGCCTGAAGGACATAACATCGAGGCGCTGATTGATAATATTTTATTATTTATATTTCTTATATAAACTTTTTCTACTTTTTTATTACCTTCGCACCCTTCTACTTCGGACTCAGGATAAAATGGAATATTATTTTTCGAGAGATACTCTTTTGTTTCATCTTCAATATCCTTTTTCTTCCTAGAATCTATGTATGCGCAAGGTTTACAATTTAAATTAATTAATGATTTAACTAAACTTATTGTTGATGAATTATTTGTAAAAATTACAGGTTTCTCATCAGGTACCACCCCATATCTTTCAATATATTTTTCAAAGGAAGATGCTAACATTACTCCAGGCAAGTCATTATTTCTAAAAGAAATAAATCTCTCTATATGACCATTTGCCAAAATAGTTTGGGTAGTTCTAATCTTGTGTAGTGTAAGTTCTGATTTATTGATATCTATATTTTTTCCCACATATTTATCTTCTAGAGCTATCAAATGATTTGTAAAATTATAAGTGGTGACAAGAGTATTTTTTAAAATCTTTATATTTTTCGATTTTAAAATTAATTTTTCAGTTTCTTGAATCCATTCAAAAACATTTTTACCATCGATTTTTTTTATTTTATTTGAATTTTTTAAAATCCCTCCTAAAAAACTATCTTGTTCAACAATAAGAACTTCGTTATCTGTATTGATTAGTTTTCTTGCAGCAATCAACCCACTTAAGCCTCCTCCAACTATTAGAATATCAACGTTATGATTTTGGTGAATGCTTTTTGATCTAAAATTTTTTGGTGGTTTTCCTAAACCGGCTGTTCGTCTAATTAGTGGTTCGTAGATTTTTTTCCAAAATCCTTTGGGTCCCATAAAAGTTTTATAATAAAATCCAGCTGAAAATATTGGAGATAAAATATTATTTATTGAACCAATATCAAAAGATAAAGATGGCCAACGGTTCTGACTATTAATATTAATTCCCTCGTAAGCTCTTTTGACTGTTGCTCTGGTATTAGGTTCGTTATGTTCATTTAAAATTTGAACAAGGGCATTGGGTTCTTCAATTCCACAAGTATAAATTCCTCTCGGTCTATGATATTTAAAACTTCTACCAATCAATCTAATGTTATTTCTCAATAAAGCTGAAGCTATAGTGTCTCCCTCATAGGCGGAGTATGATTTTCCATCAAAAGTAATTTTGATTTCTTTATTTGAAATATAATTACAATTTTTGTTTCTAAGGGCGGGCATAGCTTATTTTTTTACTGCAAAATTTCCAGATCCAACAGCGGGTTCTCCTGATGGAGATTTTAGCGGGCTTTTAAACTCGCTTATTTCTGGCCTGTTATCGGTTAACTTGTAAATTTTTAAGATAGTATCAGTTGAAGTATCTCTAACTGCATTAAACCATTTTTTGCATCCATGAGTGTGGACCCACCTTTCATGAAAAATACCTTTGGGATTTGATCGATAAAAAACATATTGACCCCACTCTTTATCACTTAATGCTTCTGGATTTTTTGGTCTTATAACGTGAGCTTCTCCACCATTTGTAAATTCAGATTGTTCTCGCTCTCCACAATATGGGCAATGTATTAAAATCATAATTAATGCGCTACTGCTGCTGCACCGTGCTCATCTATTAGTCTTCCGTTAGAAAATCTTTCTAAATTAAAAGCAGCATTAATTTTGTGTGGCTCATCTTTTGCTACAGTGTGAGCAAATACATTTGCGCTTCCTGGGGTTGCTTTAAATCCACCAGTTCCCCATCCACAATTAAAATATAATCCTTTAACTTCACATTTGCTTATAATTGGACTTGCATCGGGACAAATATCAACAATACCTCCCCACTGACGTAGCATTTTCATTTTACCAAATATTGGATAAAGTTCTACTATAGCTCGTACAGTTTCCTCAATAACATCATAACCACCTCTTTGTGTAAAAGAATTGTATCCATCAGTGCCAGCTCCAATTACAAGTTCACCCTTGTCAGACTGACTAACGTAAGCATGAACTGCATTGGACATTACTACTGTATTTATTACAGGTTTAATCGGTTCCGATACTAAAGCTTGCAACGGTCTACTTTGTAAAGGAAGCTTAACACCAGCAGTTTGGGCAAGTACACTTGTATGACCTGATGCTACTACGGCAACTTTATTTGCTTTAATGAAACCTTTTGAAGTATTAACTCCTTCAACTTTATGATTATCAGTTTTAATATCTTTAACTTCACAGTTTTGAATTATATCTACTCCCATTTCGTTTGACCTTAATGCATAACCCCAGGCTACTGCATCATGTCTTGCAGTACCTCCTCTAGGTTGAAATGCTGCTCCTAAAACAGGATACCTTAAATTTCTAGCATTCATTATTGGAACTAACTCTTCAATTTGTTTTGTATCTAACCACTCAGTATCTAGACCATTTAACCTGTTTGCACTTATTCTTCGCTTCATTTCTTTAATATCATGCTCGTTGTGAGCTAAATTCATTACACCTCTTTGACTAAACATCATGTTAAAATTTAATTCCTCAGATAAATTTTCCCATAATTTAACTGAATGATCATAAAGGTGAGCACTTTCATTCCAAAGATAATTTGATCTAATGATGGTAGTATTTCTTCCCGTATTTCCTCCGCCTAACCAACCCTTCTCAATTACAGCTATATTTTTTATTCCATGTTCTTTAGCTAAATAATAGGCAGTTCCAAGACCATGTCCTCCGCCCCCAACAATTATTACATCATAAGCTTTTTTCGGTTCTGGACTTTCCCACATCTTTTGCCAATTTTCATTATTGGTAAAAGCATTTTTTAATAAACTCAGAAATGAATATTTTTTTCTCATTCTTTAAACTACCAAATATTAATGAGGTGAGCTAGTTAATTAGTCTAAATTTTTTATATTTGATTGCTCTCTAATTTTTGTGTGTATTTTGGCAATTTTGCTTTTCAAAACTGTACATACTTCTGAGCTAGTAGCTTCAAGAAAATTTATACATTTTTCTTTTTCTCTATTTGGATTGTGTTTTTCGGCAAATTCAATAGCATGTTGAATTGGGGCTTTACCTGTGCTTTTCTTAATTCCAAAACTTGCTGCTGAAGTTAAAGAAGATTGTAGAACATTTCCTCCACCAAAAGCAGAACTTGTTGGTCCAAGTAATGCCATAGTCTCTGCACACCCAGACAAGATGAAAACTAATGGTATAACTGAAAATATTTTTTTCAAATTTTAACTCCCCCCGAGGCAATACCACATTATCATAATAAAAAAACATTTGATTTGCCCACAATGAGCTTATCAAAACAACCGTAAATTGTAATTACTTTTTTAATTTAACTCTCTAATTGGCTTATTATTTAAGCAACTTTCTAGATTTTCCATCATTTGGACATAGAACTTGGAAAAATTCTCTGCTGTTACATATCCAAGGTGTGGCAATAATAACGCATTAGGAAAAAATCTTAATCTATGGTCTTGTGGTAAAGGCTCTTTATCATAAACGTCAAGACCAACTCCTGCGATTTTCTCTTTATCTAATGCGTCTATTAAATCTTTTTCATTAATTATAAATCCTCTAGAAGTATTAATAAGTATTGAAGTTTTTTTCATTATATCAAATTCTTTTTTTGTAATTAGATTTTTGTATCTATCTCCTAATAAAACATGAATAGAAATAATATCTGAAGTTTTTAATAAATCTTCCTTTGTCATCGGTAAGACACCTAAATCATTAGCGTTTGATAAATTTAAATTTTCACTCCATGCCGAAACCTCCATTCCAAAAGCTTTCGCTACTTTAGCTACCTGACAACCGATTTTACCTAAGCCGATAATGCCAATTCTTTTACCTTTAAGTTCATACCCTATGGAGGTTTGCCAATAACCTTGAAACATATTATCAATTTCTTGTTTTAAATTTCTGTATAAACCTAGAATTAAAGTCCAAGTTAGTTCAGCTGCAGGATTTGAATTTATATCTGTGCCACAAATAATTATACCTCTCGATTTAGCGGTGATAAGATCTATTGATTTATTTCTCATACCAGAAGTCATGATGTATTTAAGCTTGGGCAAGTTTTGTAAAAGAGTTTTTGTAATAGGGGTTCTTTCTCTCATTATGAATAAAACATCAAAGTCTTCTAATTCTACAGCTGCCTCTTTTTCATCTTCGAAAGGATTGTTAAATATTTTAAAATTATATTTTTCTTTATATTTATCTATTTCAACTAACTGTCGAAAAATATCCTGATAATCATCTAGAATTGCAATTTTAAGCATTTACTTTCTTGTTTGATAAATAAATTCCAAATAAAATAAATGAAGCACCTGCGAAATGATATAATTCAAATTTTTCTCTAAAAATTATTATAGCTAATACTGCGCTCAATAACGGCATTAATTGAATGAACATGGTAGCTCTGTTTGGACCAACCATTTCTATACCTTTTTGCCAACAGTAATAGGCAGCTAATGCAGGAAAGATAACTACGTAAAAAAGAATAATAAAAAATGCTTTATTAAAATTTACTTCAAGACCAATTGATTTCTCATAAAGAAATTGAGGAATTAAAAATATAATTCCAACCGACACCATTAGCTGTATTAAGGTAAATTGCGAAAATTTAAAATTATGTTTTTTAAGTAAAGTTGAATAAATAGCCCAAGTAAAAACACAAACCAACATCCACAGATCACCTTTATTAAAACTAAGAGCAGTTATTTTTTGAATATCAGCATTTGAAATTATTGCAGTAACTCCAATAATGGACAATAATAGTCCGATTAATTGAAAGATGTTTGTTTTGTCAACTTTCATCAAAGAAGAAATAACTATCGTAACCGCAGGAATTGCTGAGAGAACTAAAACAGCATTTATAACTTGAGTATAATTTAGTGCAAAATATACAACGGAATTAAAAGTACTAATTGTAATAATTCCCATAAAACTAATCACAAACCAATTTTTTTTTATATAAGGTAAATTGTTGTAAATCTCTTTATAAGTAAAAGGTATCAATATAAACCATACTGATGCCCATCTTAAAAAGTTCAAAGTTAATGGAGGTACTTCAAATAGGTAAGCGAATTTTCCTACGATAAAATTTCCTGACCAACATAGAGTTGCAAATACTAACAGTATGTAAGCTAAGTAATTTTTTAGCAAATTAATCCTTAATTAAATCTTGCAGAACTATATGGAGATAAATCTAAATTTGTTTTCTCCTCTGCTATAATTCCTGAAACAATCTTGCCTGTAATTGCACCCAATGTCCAGCCTAAATGGTGGTGACCAAACGCATAAATTATATTTTTATTTTTTTTTGACGGGCCTATAATAGGTAAAAAGTCTGGTAAAGTAGGTCTGAAACCTAACCATTCATCTTCATGTTTGTCTAATTGTGGGAGTAATTCTTTTGCACACCTTATAAGATATTTAATTCTTTTTTTTGATGGAGGGTTTTTTAAACCACCTAACTCTACTGTTCCGACTGCTCTTAATCCTTGATTCATTGGTGTTAATCCAAATCCTCTATCTAAAAAAATAACTGGTCTCTCAATTAGTTTATCCATATGCTTAAAATGTACATGATATCCCCTCTCTGTATCCAAAGGTATGTTTTCACCAAGTTGATCCGTAATTTTTTTTGAAAAGGCTCCGCATGCTATCACTGATTTTTCAAATTTGTACGATTGTTTTTCTGTGACTATTTCAGTTTGATTAAAGTTTATTTGATTAATTTTTTTAACTTCCGCCTTAATAAATTTGCCACCTTTATTAATAAATAACTTAAAAATCTTTTTTAAAATTCCATGAGGACTCCTTGCATGCATAGCGTCTTCATAAATAACTCCAGCATCAAATACTGGGCTTAAATTAGGTTCAAGTTTTAGTATTTCATTTGTTGATAAAAATTTTTGTTTTATTCCTAAATCATTCCTCACTTTGATTTCTAAATTTCTACTTTTTAAGTTTTTATTTGTCCAAACATAAATAATTCCTTTTTTTTCAATTAAATTTGTAGTGTCAATTTCTTTTAATATCTCCTCGTAAGCATCTATAGACAAATTAAGAATCTGATGCATATATTTAGCGGTATGAAGCATTGATTTTTTATTGCAATTTTTTAAATACTCTACAAACCAAGGAACCATTTTGTGAACGTAATTCCATTTTAAAGCAAGAGGACCAGTTGAACTAAATAACATTTTGGGAACGTCATTAAGAATGTCCGGTCTGTTAAATTGTAAAACAGCGTAAGGTGAAAAATGACCTGCATTGCCATAAGAAGCCATTTTATATTCAGGATTTAGTGGATCGGTTTTATCAAAAATTGTGACAGGGATATTTTTTTTTAATAATTGATATGCTGTACACACGCCTTGGATTCCAGATCCAACCACACCAACGGACTTACACCTATAACTACTCATGTGCTTATTATATTCAATTATTAATTTTTTTATAGTGCGTTAGATTATACTAGTGCTTCTGAGTCTTCTTTTTCTTTATTTATACTTGCAGATTTTCCATTTTTCCTAATTTTTTTATCCTCTTTTTCTCTAGATTTTGAAAATAAAAAATCACCAGTTGTACTTTTTGATTTTGTTGCTGAAGCAGTCTTCTTGATGTAACCTTCAATATCAGCACCATCTTCTGTTCTTAAATTTGTTCCAAACTCAATATCACCTTTTATCACTCCAGTGCTGCCAATCACAACGTTATCGGCTGAAATTTTTCCATTTAAATGTCCATGAACCTCTACTTTGTCAGCTTCAACTTCACCTGAGATTGATCCGGTTTCTTTAATAACTATTTCTTTAGAATAAACTGGACCTTTTATTAATCCAGCAATATCTATTGCTCCTGAACTATTAACAGTACCATCTATACTTACTGTTTCACTAATTAAAGATCTTTCTGTGTCTTTTCTATCTTCAAAAAAACCTTTTTTTTTATCTTTGCCAAACATAATTATTTAAAATTTAAACAGATAATTAATGCTTCGGCAAGTGATTTTTTTTTTTATTTTTAGTTTCTATGACCAGAATAGGTTCGATTTAACTTACTGGAACATCTTTATATACTTTACAGGACATGGTTATACCTAAACCCATCATAATTGCTAACATAGAAGAACCTCCATAAGACAATATTGGTAAAGGAGCACCTACTATTGGTAATAAGCCAAGCACCATTCCCATATTTACAGCCATATAAATAAAAAAAGATGTGGCAAATCCATAGCAATATAGTTTGCCAAAATGACTTCTGGTGATGTTTCCTATGAGTACTATTCGATAAATAATAAGACAATAAAGTGCCAATATTGCTAAAGAACCAATAAATCCAAATTCTTCAGAAAATAAGGTAAATATAAAATCGGTATGTTTCTCAGGTAAAAAATCTAGGTAACTCTGTGATCCATTTAAAAAACCCTTACCAAATAATCCTCCACTTCCAATGGCTATTTTAGATTGAATAATTTGATAGCCTGCTCCAAGTGGGTCTCTATCAGGATTAAAAAAAGTTAAAATTCTTGATTTTTGATATGGTTTTAAAAATGAGATTGCTATAGGAGCTAACGAAATAAAAATTATTGATAAATAAGCAAAAAATTTAATCTTCACACCTGCGAGCCATGCTACTATTACTCCTCCTGCAGCAATTAAAAGTGAGGTACCTAAGTCAGGTTGAATTACAACTAAAAGCACTGGAGCAATCATTGCTACTATAGGTAAAAATAAATACTTAGGTCTATTAACATCATAAACAGCAATTCTATGATAGTATTTTGCTAGAAATAAAATTAATCCAATTTTCATTAGCTCAGAAGGTTGAAGGTTTAGAAAGTAAAAGTTTATCCACCTTTGAGAACCTGATGAGCTTATTCCAAAATACTTTACACCTACTAATAATAAAAAAAATGCTATGTAAAATAAAGTAGCTGTATTATACCAAAATTTTATTTGAAATAACGATATAACTAAAAATATTATAAAAAATATTCCAAAACGTAATATATGACTTTTTGTATGATAATTAAATTCTCCACCGTCTGTTGAATACATTGCAAACATACTGATTATACCAAGAGTTAAAACTGAAAAAATTAGTATAAAATCCAAAGAAAGGATGCGATCTCTTAGAGATGAAGATGTTTGGAATGTGCTTCTAGAGGTGTACATCTAAATTTCTTCTCCAATGTTATTAATTTGTGCCTGTCTCACTTCGTGTCTTTCAATTACTTTTTTGATAACTTTTTTTGCTATAGGTGCTGCAGAGCTACTTCCAGTGCCTCCATGTTCTATCACTACACTAATTGAATATTTTGGATTATCATATGGGGCAAAAGCAATATAAAGAGCATGATCTCTATCTGCATAATCTAGCTCTGACTGTTTTATTTCTGCTTCCCTTTGAGCTTCTGTAAACCTTTTTATTTGAGAAGACCCTGTTTTTCCAGCAAACATAAATTTTTTGTCTTTTAATCTAGATCTATATGATGTGCCGCCAGGCTCGTTAGTTGAAGCAAACATTGCGTCTTTAAC
>CACHPJ010000016.1 GCA_902581775.1 uncultured Pelagibacteraceae bacterium
ATTTAAGAAGTCATTTATCTGGACTTAAATTCACATTTAAGTTCAAGCGATTAACCCGAGAAACGAACTAAGGACTGTTTTTTGCACTTATAGATGCTTAGTTTCTCCTATTTAATCTTGCTCCAAGTGGGGTTTGCCATGCGTTTTTTGTTACCAAAAAACCGGTGAGCTCTTACCTCACCGTTTCACCCTTGCCTTGATTAGGCGGTTTATTTTCTGTGGCACTGTCCCTGAGGTCACCCTCGCCAGTAGTTAACTGGCACCGTATCCTTATGGAGCCCGGACTTTCCTCTATTTTCTAATAGCGACTGTCCAACCATCTAACAGTTAATTAATATAAATATTAATAACTAAAATCAAGCTAATTTTTATAATTAACTGACAAAAAGTGGCTTAAATTAAAGGTTTTTTTGATCGATTTTGCCGTTTACATTATTTTGCAAAAATCTTCTTTGGAAAGCCTTTATAACGGATTTGTCTGTCCTTAAAATTTTTGTAAGACTAAAATACCTATATCCAATTTTATGAAGGTTTTTAAAAAAAATTTTTCTAGATAAATTTTTTGTTTTGAATTCTCTTTTTTTTTTTATTTTTGGAAGTTTAATGCCTATTCTTTTTCTGCTTAATTTTATCCAGGGGAATTTTTCTCCTGGATCAATTTTTCTTAATGGAGCAATGTCAGAATGACCTAATATAAATGAACTTTTAATTTTAAATTTTTTTTTTAATATTATGCACAAATTAATTAATTGAGAAATTTGAATTTTCGAGAAAGATTGATATCCGTATCTATGTCCTCTGTTCACTAATTCAATACCAATTGAGTTCCTATTTAAATTAATATATTTTTTCCATTTTGACTTTCCAGCATGCCAAGCAATCTTATTTAAATCTACCATTTGAATAATTTGACCTTCTCTATCTATTAAAAAATGACAACTAACTTTATGCTTTTTGCTAGTAAGTCTTCGAATTGATACACGCTTAGATTGCATTCCAGTATAGTGAATAATTATAAACTTTATTTCATGTGGTTTTCTTAATTTTTTTGAGTAATTTTTAGAGTAAATTGTTTTAAATTTCATTTTAAGAGAAAATTTAACTCCTTATAGCTAAAAAATGACATAAAATCTCTCTAAATACAAGACTGGTTTGCTTTTGTAATTTCTATGTATTTTAGTGGAATTAAAAGGAAAATTCTATATATAGCGTGTTATGAGATTAAACAAATTAATTATAATTATTTTAGCCTCTATGATGCTTCAAACCAATATTTTGAAGGCATCTGATGAATGTTTTGAGGGGGTAAGTAGATCAATTTTTAAGTTTAATATGGGTTTTGACAAAGCTGTTCTAAAACCTGTTTCTAAAGCTTATAATAAATTACCTGAGCCGATAAAGGATGGAACTGGTAACTTTACATCAAATATTGCTACCTTGTTATCAATACCTAATTTTGTTTTACAGGGAAACTTCAAGGGCGCGGGTGATGCAACAGGAAGTTTTTTAATTAATTCAACTTTTGGAGTTTTAGGCTTTGGAAATCCTGCGGGAGCAATGGGACTAAATGTTCAAAAAGAAGATGTTGGTCAAACTCTTGCAACTTATGGGGTTAAAAGCGGTTGTTACTTTGTGTTACCAATTTTAGGACCAACTACTGCAAGAGATGCTTTTGGTTTAATCGCTGACTCTTATGTAGATCCATTTTCAATCGCAACATGGAGAGAGAAAGATTTTCTAGGTGCCTCAGGAAACAAAATTGATTTCATAGCAGTTAAATCAGCAAGTGCTGTTGATTTCAGAGGTGATAATATGAAAAATTTTGATAGTTTAGAAAAAAATTCTCTTGATCTTTATTCCTCTATGAAAAGTATATACCTTCAAAGTAGACTTAAAAAAATACAAAATTCAGATGAACTCTCAGAAGATGACTGGGGAAATTTAGATAATTAAAAAGTTTATAATATGAAAAAATTGTTTCTTTTAGTAGTAACGATTATCTTTTTAAATAATTCAGCATTTTCTGTAACCTACAATTCAAATCCAAAAATATTTATAACGGAATTAGTCGAGGATGCTATAAAAACTCTCTCAGATAAGAGTATTACTGATGAAGAAAAGAAGAAAACAATAAGTAGGATTGCTCTAGAAAATGTTGATATTAACGCATTAGGCCTCTACACCTTGGGGAACATTAGAAAAACAGTCGATAAAGATATTTTAAATAGTTATCAGAAACTTTTTGAAAAATATTTTTTAAAGAGCTTAACATCAAGATTAAGCGATTATTCTGACAATAAATTCGAGGTACTAGGATCAGATCAAAAAAGCTCAAACTACACTATTGTAAGTTCAAAAATTTTAGAAAGTAATAATCAACCTGAAATAAAAATTGACTGGAGAGTTTTCACGAAAAATCCAAACAAACCTTTAATAAGAGATTTAGTTGTAGAAGGTTTAAGTTTAGCAAGAACTCAGAAAGAGGAATTTGCATCTATTTTAAATTCAAATAATAATGATATTGGAGCTCTAATGGCTAAATTAGAGGAATTTATTTCGAAGTAGTATTAGGCATTATTTTCTTTTTTATATAAAATGAAATTGTAATTATTTGTTGGTGGGCCCGCCAGGACTCGAACCTGGGACCAATACATTATGAGTGTACTGCTCTAACCAACTGAGCTACAGGCCCATTAATAATCTTTGTACTACAGATTTTTTTACTTTTCTAGAAAACTTTTTAGTTGTTTTGATCGACTAGGGTGCTTTAGTTTTCTTAAAGCTTTGGCCTCAATTTGCCTGATTCTTTCTCTAGTGACTGAAAACTGAAGTCCAACTTCTTCTAACGTGTGATCTGTATTCATTCCAATTCCAAATCTCATTCTAAGGACTCTTTCCTCTCTTGGTGTTAGTGATGCTAAAATTTTTGTAGTTGACTCGCTCAAATTTGATTGAATAGCAGTATCTAATGGTTGTAATGCATTTTTGTCTTCAATAAAATCTCCAAGACTACTATCTTCCTCGTCACCTACAGGAGTTTCAAGAGAAACCGGCTCTTTTGCTATCTTTAGAACTTTTCTAACTTTTTCAAGTGGCATAGCTAATTTTTTTGAGAGTTCTTCCGGGGTTGGTTCTCTACCGAATTCGCTCATTATTTGTCTTTGTGTTCTAACTATCTTGTTAATTGTTTCAATCATGTGCACCGGAATTCTAATTGTTCTAGCTTGATCTGCTATTGATCTCGTAATAGCCTGTCTTATCCACCAAGTTGCATAAGTGGAAAACTTATATCCTCTTCTGTATTCAAATTTATCAACTGCTTTCATTAATCCAATATTCCCCTCTTGAATTAAGTCTAAAAATTGCAACCCTCTATTAGTATATTTTTTTGCTATAGAAATAACTAATCTCAAATTAGCTTCTACCATTTCTTTTTTTGCAAGCCGCGACTCCCTCTCACCTTTCTGAATTCTACTCACCAATTTTTTAAATTCTCCCACCGAAAGGCCGATTTTTTCACTAAATTCAACTAATCTCTGACGGATTTCTATAAAATCCTTTTTGAATTTTTTAAAGAAGGCTTTCCATGTTGGATTCTGCATTAAAAAAGTTTCAAATTTTGGATTAATCTCATTTCCTAAGTAATACTTTAAGAACTCTTCCCTATTAATTTTGTTATCTAAAGCTAATCTTAAAAGTACACCTTCTAATGAAACTATTTTCTTATTCTCTTTATAATGTGACTGAACTAAATCCTCAACAACGTTAGGGGCAAGCTGTAAGTTTTTAAAGTTATCAACTAAAGTAGATTGTATTTTTTTAAAGTTTTTATTTTTTGAAATAGATAAATCTTTTGAAGCTAATAAACACTCAAGTTTTTCTCTTTGATATTTTTGTAACTTTGTATAATTTTTGCTTAAAACATTCAATATGGTAATAATTTTTGGCTTAATTTCTTCCTCCATCTTAGCTAAGGAAACTGAAAATTCATCTTCTTCTAAATTTTGTTCCTCATTATTATTCTTTTGAGGTTGACCGTCGTCTTTCTTCTCTTCTTTTTTAGTTTCTTTTTTAGAATTTTCCTCCATTGATTTGGAATTTTCCTCCATTGACTCAAAATCCTCATAAGTAGAATCAATATCAATAATATCTCTTACCAATAATTCATTATTCTCTATTTTTTCTTTCCATTCATATATTTTTTTTGCTACTAGAGGACTCTGCGTTAAAGCGTTAACCATAACGTCTTTTCCTGCCTCAATTCTTTTTGCGATTGCAATTTCTCCCTCTCTTGAAAGAAGTTCTACTCCTCCCATTTCTCTTAAGTACATTCTGATCGGGTCATCACTTTTATCTGATGTTTTTTCTTCAGAGGTATTAACTGACTCTTTCTTTTTATTAGATTGGTACTCTGATTTTTTTTGAACTAACGTCACGCTTTCTTCAGCAATTATCATGAAAGCTTTTTCTACATTTTCTGGGGAAGCTCCTCGCTTACCAAGAGACTTGCCTAATTCTTCATAGGTTATGAATCCTCTATTTTTACCTTTTTCTAAAAGTCGTTCGAATGATTTTGTAATAATTTTTTTAACCATTTAATAATTTACCTGAAAGACATATATAGTGGCAATATTTAAAAAAATCTATACTTAATTTTAATCCCTATTTAATTGGCTTTTAAGCTCTAATAGTTGATTGTAAGTCGACTCGTCAAAATTCTTAACGACTTCTTTTTCTAAAGATTTGATTTTTATTAATTGATTTATTTCTTTTAGCTCTTCAATAAGCTCAGTTAAAATTCCTAATCTCTCTTTATGATTTTTTTTCGATAAAATTACTTTGACATTCGTATTGGCTTTAATTTGTTTAAACATAATTTCATAATTTTTACTTGCAAAAATCTTTAATTCATCTGAATTTTTCTTATTAAAATATTCTTTTAGTATATTATTTTTAAGTTCGTTTAATTCTGAAGTACTTAAATTTAGTTCATAAAGGATTTCCTCATAATCATCTATTACTTTAGGATATTCAATTATTGTAAATAGCAGTGAAAATTCTTTAAGTTGTTGTCTGCTATAATTTTCTTTTTGATCATGAAGTTTTTTTGTTTCGTTTAATAAATTATAATTTTGTTTGAAGTTTTTTTTAAAGTTTCTTTGTCTATTTTGAATAGGAGTAAAATCATTTATTTTACTTAAGAAATATTCTAAAATATATTTTTTTAAAATTTTATCATTTATAGTACTACACAAGGTTTTAATTTTTTTTTCAAATCTTGAGATAGCAAAAGGATCATTTTTATCAATCTGTTTGGAGTAAGAATTCCAAATGTAGAATTGAATAATCATTTTTGAACTCAATAATTCTATAAATTTTTCTTTTCCGTATTTTTTTATAATATCATCAGGATCTTTTCCTTCTGGCATTATTGAAAAAAAAATTTTATTTTTTTCGTTTAAATGAGCAATTAATTTCTCTGATATTCTAAGCGCTGCTGCTTGACCACTTTGATCACCATCAAGAGTAATGATGGGGTTAGAAAAAAATTTCCAAATCAAATCAATTTGACTTTCAGTAATTGCTGTTCCCGAGTTTGAAACAACGTTTTTAATTCCATGAGAGTAAAGACTGATAACATCCATGTAACCCTCAACTATTAAAACTTCATTTTTTTTTACTCTTTCAGTTTTTGCTTTATCTAGGTTAAAGACAATTTTTCCTTTTTTATAATAATCAGTTTCTGGCGAATTAATATATTTAGCAAGTTTGTTTGATTTAATTGCTCGTCCACCAAAAGCAATTGTTTCGGAAGAAATATTGTTTATAGGAAAAATTATTCTCGAATTAAACCTATGAATATATTCTCCAGTTTTATCGCTTATAAAAAATAATCCAGTTTTTAAAATATCTTCGTTTGAATAATTTTTTTTAATCAAATCATAAAAACTATTTTTCCAAGGCACGAAACCTAGTTTAAACTCTTCTATAATATCTTTTTTTACTTTTCTAGAATTTAAATAATCTAATGCTTCTTTATTTTCATTCTTAAATAATTCTTTATGAAAGTAGTCTTTATAATCTTTTAAAATATTTTTATAAATTACGTATTTTTCTTCTCTTTCTCTGTCTACCTTAGTAAAACGAAATTGTTGCATACCTGCTTCTGCTGCTAAAATTTTTACAGCTTCGCCAAATCCCATTGACTGGGTTTTCATCAAGAAGTCGAAAATATTTCCGTGTTCGCCTGAACTAAAACAATGATAAAAGCCCTTATCATCATTAACAGTAAAAGATGGTGTCTTTTCATTTTTGAAAGGTGATAGACCAACAAATTCTTTTCCTCTTTTTTTTAATTGGACATATTTGCTTACTATTTGTGAAACTCTTAATCTAGTTTTTATTTCTTCCAAATATTCTTTAGGATATTTCATTATCATTTGTTTAATATATCTTTCAAAATTTTGCTGACTTTAGAAAAATCTAAAACGTTGCCATGATTAGATTTTAAAATTCCCATAACTTTCCCCATATCTTTCATAGAATTAGCATTGACTTTTTTAATAGCTTCTGAACATACTTTTTTAGTTTCTTCTTCTCCAAGCTGTTTAGGCAAAAACTGATTAATAACTTCAATTTCTCTTTTTTCATTTTTTAAAAGGTCCTCCCTGCCAGCTTTTTTGTAGGCCTCACAAGAATCATTTCTTTGTTTAACCATTTTTTTTAATATAGCTATTACATCTGGATCTTTTAAATTACCTTCTCTATGTTTTTTTGCTATTTTTAAGTCCTTAATTGCTGAGATAATTAATCTCAAGGTTGGAAATGTTCCCTTATCTTTGTTTTTTAAAGACAGGTTAAGGTTTTCTTCAATTTTTTTTTCTAAAGACATTAGCTAGTTGATTATTTAATTACTTTAATCACAAATATAATACAAAATAAAAAGATCTTTCTTGACGATTTTTGAACTTTTTCATATCTTTCGCAAAATCATGTTTATAAGTTTTTTACTTTAACTCATGAGTTGTATTTGAAACAAATTGATCAAAATATAAACTCTAAAAAAAATCTTCAAAAGATCGGTTCCAACGCTATTTTAGTTCTTCAAAATGGAAAGTTTTTTAGAGGCATTGGTTTAGGCTATGAAGGGACTTCAACTGGAGAAGTTTGTTTTAATACTTCAATTACTGGTTACCAAGAAATAATTTCTGACCCTTCATATGCTGAACAAATAATTAATTTCACTTTTCCACATGTGGGAAATGTTGGAACAAATATAGAAGATCATGAGTCAGATAAAGTTTGGACAAAGGGAGTAATTATAAATTCTGAAATTACCGATCCATCCAATTATAGATCTTTAAAACATCTAGATTTATGGCTTAAAAAAAATCAAATCGTTGGAATTACTGGTGTTGATACTAGGAGCTTAACTAATTTTATTAGAGATAAAGGTGCCCCTAAAGGAACTATATCTTATCTAAGAAATGGCAAGTTTGACATTAAAAAAATTCTAAAAACTACTAAAAAATGGAGCGGGTTAAAAAATTTAGATTTGGCGGAGAAAGTTACTACTAAAAAAAATTACATTTGGAAAGACTTAAAAACTTGGAAAAAGGGAGAAGGTTTCTTAAAAAATAAAAAAAAAATTCTACATGTTGTTGCTATTGATTATGGAATTAAAAAAAATATTTTGAGATACTTTTCTAATTTTAATTGTAAAGTTACTGTCGTTTCCTGTAAGACCAGCGCAAATGAAATTTTAAAATTAAAACCTAATGGTGTTTTTTTATCTAATGGTCCCGGTGATCCAGCTGCGACTGGGAAATACGCTATTCCTATAATAAAAAAATTTATAAATAATAATATACCTGTGTTTGGAATTTGTTTGGGCCACCAATTGCTCGGGTTAGCTCTAGGAGCTAAAACTAAGAAAATGAATTTAGGTCATAGGGGAGCTAATCATCCTGTTAAAAATTTAATTGCAGACAATGTGGAGATAACCAGTCAAAATCATGGGTTTGAGATAGTTAAAAAAAATCTACCAAAAAATATTAAGATCACACATCAATCTCTTTTTGATAATAGTATAGAAGGAATTCAACTTAGATCTAAACCAGTTTTTTCTGTTCAATATCATCCTGAGTCTAATCCAGGGCCGCAAGATAGTGTTTATCTATTTAAACAATTTGTTAACAATATGAAAAAAAATGCCAAAAAGAAAAGACATTAAAAAAATTTTAGTTGTTGGTGCGGGTCCAATTATCATTGGTCAAGCCTGTGAGTTTGATTATTCAGGCACTCAAGCTTGTAAAGCATTAAGGGATGAGGGTTATAAAGTTATTTTAATAAATTCTAATCCAGCAACCATTATGACTGACCCTGATGTTGCTAACAAAACTTATATTGAACCAATTACTTTAGAAGTCCTAGAAAAGATTTTAATTAAAGAAAAGCCAGATGCAATCCTTCCGACGATGGGAGGTCAAACTGCTTTGAACTTGGCTATGGAAGCTGAAAAAAAAGGTATTCTTAGAAAATATAAAATCGAACTTATTGGTGCAAACTCTAAAGCTATTTCTAATGCAGAAGATAGAAAAAAATTTAGAAAAAATATGCTCGATATTGGTCTAGATCTGCCTAAATCAAAAATTGTAAATAATATAAATCAATCATCTAAAGTTTTAAACCAAATTGGACTTCCAGCTATAATAAGACCTGCGTTTACACTTGGAGGTCTTGGAGGGGGAATAGCAAAAAATAAAAAAGATTTTATTAAAATAATAAAAAGTGGTCTGCAAGAATCTCCTGTTAACCAAGTATTGGTTGAAGAATGTTTGGAAGGATGGAAAGAGTTCGAAATGGAGGTTGTGAGAGATAAAAAAGATAATTGTATAATTATATGCTCTATTGAAAATGTTGACCCCATGGGAATTCATACGGGGGACTCCGTAACTATAGCACCAGCCTTAACTCTTACAGACAAAGAATATCAAGTGATGAGAAATGCATCTATTGCTTGTTTAAAAAAGATAGGAGTAGAAACGGGTGGCTCTAATGTTCAGTTTGCAATAAATCCTAAAAATGGAAGAATGGTAATCATAGAAATGAACCCGAGGGTTTCTAGATCCTCGGCTTTAGCATCAAAAGCTACCGGATTCCCTATAGCTAAAGTAGCTGCTAAACTTGCTGTGGGTTATACTTTAGATGAATTAAAAAATGAAATAACAAAAATTACTCCTGCTTCCTTTGAACCAACCATTGATTATGTGGTAACTAAAATTCCAAGGTTTACTTTTGAAAAATTTTCAACATCATCTGCGGTTTTAGGAACATCTATGAAGTCGGTTGGTGAAGCTATGGCAATAGGTAGAAATTTTAAGGAGTCTCTTCAAAAGGCTTTGGTTTCCCTTGAAACTGGTTTTTCAGGAGTAGATAAGATTTTTAATCTAAAAATTAAACAAATCGAAAAAAAACTTAAAGAAAATATACCTAATAAAATTTTACTTGTGGGTGAAGCTTTAAGAAAAAAAATAAGTATTAAAAAGATACACAAACTTTCAAAAATTGATCCTTGGTTTTTAAATCAAATAAAAGATATTATAGAAAGTGAGCGTAAGATAAAGAAAAAAGGATTACCTAAAACATATAATGAATTTAATTATATTAAATCTATTGGTTTTTCAGATAAAAAACTATCAGAACTAACTAATATTTCAGAAAATATTATAAGAAAAAAAAGATCAGCCTTAAAAATATTTCCGGTTTATAAAAAGGTAGACACTTGCGCTTCTGAATTTAGATCATTTACGCCTTATATGTATTCCACATATCAGAGGAATTTTTCACAAAATACTGAGTGTGAATCTGATCCATCTAGTAGAAAAAAAATTATAATTCTTGGTGGGGGCCCAAATAGAATTGGTCAAGGTATTGAGTTTGATTACTGTTGTTGTCAGGCTAGTTTTGCTCTAAAAAAAGCTGGATTTGAAACAATTATGGTTAACTGCAATCCTGAAACTGTTTCGACTGACTATGACACTAGTGATAGATTATATTTTGAACCACTAATTGAGGAATTTGTTTTTAATATTATAGAAAAAGAAAAAACAGAAGGAAGTTTAATAGGAATTATAGCTCAATTTGGAGGACAAACC
>CACHPJ010000017.1 GCA_902581775.1 uncultured Pelagibacteraceae bacterium
GGCATCCTTTTAGGATTATTTTTTAATACTTTTAAAAAAACTTTGTCTAGAAATTGATATTTTTTATTAATTTGAAAGAGCTTTTTGTTTTCAATATTTTCTAAATTTTTTCTAATATATTGACAGTGTTCTTGAATATTAAGAAAAGTATAGCCCGTACTTAATCTTGTCATACCTCCTGCTGAGCCAATATTAATTTTTTTACCATCTTTGACTGAAGGATAAAATAATGGTATCGCCCCCTTTTCTGTATAGCTTATTTGATAATTTTTGATACCAAGATTATTTTCGACATAGTTTCTAAGTTGTTCATCATAATCCATTAGACTTTTATCATTTAAATTAGAAAGCCAAGTCGTTTCAACCAGAGCTTTTTTACTAGTAAATGGTAAAGTATAAAAAAAATGAACACTATTTTTTTGATCACAATTAAAATCCATTAAATTAAAAATTTTGTCGTCAAAAACGTCTTTCGATGTCTCAATTTCTATCCCTTGAAAATGTTGCCATAGTTTTGATTGATCCATTTTATCTTCAATCAGACTATTAAAAATTATAGATTTATTTAAATTTATTTCATCTAAATTTTTAAAAAAAGAAACATTTTTATTTTTTGATATTTTTGAAATTATTTTTTTATAAAATTTACCACTATCGACACTTTGATATGGAAATTCTTTAGTATTTAGCTTGATAAGATTTCGGGATGTATTTATGGAAAAATTATTCCAATTCTTAATAACACAGTCTTCAAAATTATGATTAAATACCTTCCAAAAAGACCAAGTTTTATCTCTTTTATACTCATTTCTAGTCTCAACAATTGCCAATGTTCTGTTTGTAAGCTTATTATTAGTTTCAAGTTCATATGCCAAAGATAACCCAGCACAACCTCCACCCAAAATTACAAAATCAAATTCTTTCATCTAAATTAATTTCCTCATTTATCAACAAATGTTCTTTTTTGTTTTCATGTTCATCATAATTTAAAAAGTATAATTTTATAAGATCGTATACAGAAAATATAGTCTGCGCAATTTTTCCAATCATTGAAACGTATATTTTGCCAGACTTATTATATTCTTGAATTGTTTTTTTTTTGTTAATATTGTTACCTATCTCCCTATAAATCCTCCTAGCAACTAAAATTGAAAATCGATAGCGATAAGGAAGAGATTTTATAGCAGGGAATGAACTATCATAAAAAGTTTCAGCAATTTTTAGTATTTTTTTTATTTCACTAAGATCATGCTTAATATAAAATCTATTACTAATTTTATCTTCAACAACATCTCTTGCTATATTAGTTAATTGCATGGCTATACCTAGATCTATCGCTCCTTTAAGAGAATTCCTGTCGTTTATATCAAATATTTTTGACATCATAAGACCGACAGTTCCAGCAACTTTATAAGAGTAAACTAATAATTCTTTTTCACTTTGTATGTTTACTCTCTCTCTAATATCGCTTTCAACTCCATCAAATAAATCATTAATTACTTTAATAGATATATCTTTATTTTTTATTAATTCATGAAAATTTTTAATTATCTCATTGTTAAAGTTCTTGTTTTCAAAATTTTTTTTAAAATGTAGAAAATTCTTTTTTTTGCTTATTAAATCTAAATTTGAATCAGCGATATCATCTAATGTTCTGCAAAAATCGTACAAAAATGAACATTCTATATAAGTTTTCCTCGGTAAAAAAAAACCAGCCCAATTAAAGGATTTTGCGTGTATTGAAAGTAAATTCATTTTTTTCATTAGAAAAAATTATCTAAAACTTTCGCAGATGAAAGAACCCCAGGCATTCCAGCACCTGGGTGTGTACCCGCCCCTACGAAAAATAGATTTTTAAAAATTTCAGATTTGTTATGAAATCTAAAATATGCTGATTGGGAAAATTTCGGTTGAATAGAAAAACCTGAACCGTGAAGTGTTAATAAATCATTTTCAAAATAATCTGGTGTTAAGAAAAAATCATTAATTACATTTTCTTTAATACCAGGTAAAACAGAATTGTCCATTCTTTCTAAAACAATATCTTTAAACTTTTTGCCTTGAATATTCCAATCTATATTTGATAAATTATTTGGGACCGGCACTAAAACATAAAAAGCATCTTGTCCTTCTGGAGACATACTTGGATCAGTGGCGGAGGGTCTGTGAAGATAGTAGCTAATATCCTCTGAGAGTATCTTTTTTTCAAAAATATTGTTCAAGTGTTTTTTGTAAGTTTTGCCAAAGAAAATCGTATGATGAGCTACATTTTTATATTTTTTTCTCGATCCAAAATAATAAACAAATAGACCCATTGAATAGTCCATTCTTTTTATTTTCTGCTTAAATAAAAAATTATAGTTATTATTTGATTTTAATAAATTTTTATAAACATAAGGTGGATCAGAGTTACAAACTAAATAATCACAGTCTATGGTTTTGCCTTTTTTTATTTCAACTCCTTTGACAGTCTTATTTTCTATGAGTATTTTAGTTACCTCTGCATTTTTAATTATTTTTATGCCTGATTCTTGCATAAGTTTTTCTAAAGCGCTGACAACTTTACCAGTTCCTCCCATAGCATAATGTATTCCCCATTTCTTTTCTAAGAACAAAATAAGTGCATAAATTGAAGTAGTAGTGAAAGGGTTTCCACCAACTAAAAGCGGATGCATACTGAACACTCTTCGTAATTTTTCATTTGTTATGTAATTTGAAACTAGGCTATAAACAGATTTATAACTTTTTAGTTTTAATAACTCAGGAATTTGTTTGAGCATAAATGTTAAATTATTAAATGGTTTGTCAGATAAGTCTGTAAACCCTTTATCAAAAATTTTTTCAGTAAAATTTACAAGATCGTAATATCCTTCTAAATCTTTTTTAGAAAATTTTATAATCTCCTTTTCCATAAAAGATTTATTTTCAGTATAATCAAAAGTTTGACCATCACTAAAAACAAATCTATACCATAAATCTAAAGGAACAATTTTTACATAATCTGAAATCTTTTTATTAAATAATGAAAACAGTTCTTCAAATAAATAAGGTGCTGTTATAACTGTCGGCCCGCCATCGTAAGTAAAATCTCCTCTTTTAAAAACTCTTGCGCGACCTCCTAAATCTGGATGCTTTTCTAATAGTGTGACTTGATATCCTTTAGCTCTAGATCTTAAAGCAGCGGCTATACCACCAAAACCAGAACCAATAATTATAATTTTTTTAGCCATTGTATCCTGGCTATTTTAACTGGATTTTCTTTTAAGAGCTAACTTTGTTTCTTCAATACTATCCATATAAATTTTATCTAGTTTACTTTTATCCATTGAATTTTTTATCAATTTCTCAACAGACATTATAGCAATTTTTACAGAAGCGTTTTTAATCTCTTTTATGGCCTGAACTTTCATTTGTTTAATTTTGAGCTCTGAGTTTAGTTTTTTGATCTCCATCATTTTGTGAAAGTCATTATTTACTTTTAAAATATTTTGTTCTACTTCCTCATGAGATTTTTTTATTAAAGATTTAATTTCATTTTTAGAATTACTTAATTTTTTTTCATTCTCACTCAAAATATTTTTTGCTTCATCTTTTAATTTTTCAGCATCTTGTATTTGATTTTTTAAAAATAAAATTTTTTCATTAAGAGCACTTTCTACTTTATTTGGAATCTTAAAATATATAAGAAGACCGATAAAAATAAAAAATGAGACCGCTACCCAAAATGTTGCATCAATTATCATAAATATTTATCCAAGTTTTTTTTTGAAATATCTGAAATCACTGCTTTTATGCTGCTTTCATTTAACTTATCACCGGAAATATCCTCAATAATCTTAGAGACTATTTTTTCTGAAATACTATTTATTGAGCTAATTGAATTCTTTTTTAATTCGTTAATCTCTTTCTCAGTTTTTTTAAACTCTTTATTTATTTCTTTTTCTATCAAGTCTTTTTTTACCCTTAAATCTTTGTCTAATTTTTTTTTAGAGTCTATAAAAATCTTTGCTACATCTTTTTTAGCTTTTTGTATAACCTCTTTATATTCAATCTCTTTTTTTTCTGCTAATTCTTTTAGGTTCTTAGCATCCTCTAAATCATTTTTTATTTTGTTTTCTCTAACCTCCAAATTATTTTTAATTCTAGGAATAAATAATTTTGAAATAATAATATACAAAATAGAAAAAACTATTATCAGCCAAAAGCCTTGAGAAGCCCAATAAGTTGGATCCAGCTGAGGCATTCCCGCCTCAGCTGCATACAAAACTTCTCCAATCACTAAATAATTTAATGATATTAAAAATAACTGTCTCATAATTAATTATTTAAAATGCAAATAAAATAATTAATGCAACTACTAATCCAAATAAACCTGTAGCTTCTGCTAAAGCAAAACCTAATAGTAAATTAGGAAATTGCTTTTGAGCCGCAGATGGATTCCTCATAGCCCCTGATAAGTAGTTACCGAAAATAATACCGATACCTACACCAGCACCTGCAAGTGCGATTGCTGCGAGTCCCGCTCCAATCATTTTTGCTGCTTCTAACTCCATTTCTCCTCCTTTATTTTATTGTTAGTGATGTAAATTTAAAGCATCATTTAAATAGATGCATGTTAAAATTGCAAAAACATATGCTTGTAAAAAAGCTACTAAAATTTCAAGTCCAGTAAGTGCCACGGAAAAAGTAAGTGGTAGCCATCCACCTAGTAATCCCAAACTTATAACAAACCCCCCAAAAACTTTCAACATCGTGTGCCCAGCCATCATATTTGCAAATAATCTGACTGATAAACTCACCGGTCTACTTAAGTAAGAAATAATTTCGATAATAGTAATTAAAGGTAAAAGCAAAACAGGTACACCACTTGGAACAAAAATTTTTAAATATTTAAATCCATGCTTTAAAAACCCTATAAATGTAACTGCAATAAAAATAAATAAAGCTAATATTAAAGTTACTATGATATGGCTTGTGACTGTAAAAGCATAAGGCAACATTCCAACCATGTTGCACAGCAAAACAAACATAAACAAGCTAAAAATAAAAGGAAAATAAGGTTTTGCTTTTGATCCTGCCGTGTCACTAATCATTTTAGCAATAAAGTCATAAAAAAGTTCACCAGTTAATTGTAATTTGCCAGGAATTAATTTTTTTTCTTTAGTTGCTAAAAATAAGAACAAACAAATTGTTACTGCGCTTATTATCATAAATAAACTTGAGTTAGTAAAAGAAAGATCGATCCCGGCAATTTTTACCTCTGGTCCAATTCTATGAACATTAAATTGATGCATAGGATTTGTAGCCATAAAATTCCTCTCTAATTATTCTTTCTGCATTCTATTAGCAGTTTTAATGACATTCATTATGCCTGCTATAGATCCTAAAAAAAAGAAAATTATAATTAACCAAGGTTTAGTATCAAACCAATTATCTAAAATAAACCCAATTATTGTCCCAACTGCAACTGCCGCAACAAATTCTGTTCCTAATTTAAAAGCAAACCCTAAAAAAGATCCACTTTTATCTGATTTATCAGAAGACAAAGATTTTAATTTTGATTTTGCAATTTTTAGGCGAGTTTTGAAATCATCACGTTCTTGCATTTTTAAGCTACTAGTCCCTCTGCTTTTTGTAGGTCTACTGAAACGAGTTGACTAATACCTTTTTCAGGCATTGTAACTCCATATAATCTATGCATTCTAGACATTGTAAGAGCATGATGGGTAATAATTACAAATTTTGTTTTTGTTATTTTTGTTAATTCATCCAAAAGTGCACAAAATCTTGTTACGTTTGCATCATCTAGAGGAGCGTCTACTTCATCTAAAACACAAATAGGTGAGGGGTTAACTAAAAAAACAGCAAAGATCAAAGATAAAGCTGTCAAAGCCTGCTCCCCACCCGAAAGCAAAGTAATAGATTGCAATCTTTTTCCTGGTGGTGAAACCAACATTTCTAATCCCGCTTCCAAAGGATCATCAGAGTCAACGAGTTCTAATTTTGCACTACCACCACTAAATAATTTTGTATAAACATCGTTAAATTTTCTGTTAATTTTATTAAAAGCCTCTAAAAGTCTCTCACGACCTTTTTGATTTAATTCGTCTATACTTGCTTTTAATTTTACTATAGCAGAGTATAAATCTGCTCTATCATCTTCCATTTTTTTTATTTCTTCCTCATATCTTTTTGTTTCCTCATCAGCTCTTAAATTTACTGATCCTAGCGCTTCTCTTTGTTTCTTTATTTTTTCAACTTTTTGTTCTTGATCTGCAATATTAGGAAAATTTTCTTCTTCTAAACCGTTAATATCAGAAGAAGTTAATAGCAAGTTTTCATTTTCTATATTTAATTCATTTTTTACGGTATACATTAAATCTCTCTTTCGGTTGTTAATACCTTCAATCGTAGCTTCGTTTCTAGCTTTATTCTCTCTTAGAGTTGTAAGTTTTTCTTGTATTGACTTCAAGTTTTGATTAATTAAATTATATTTGTTTTCAGCTTCAGACAGATCTCGATCAAGTTCCTCATTTCTTTTTTTGGTATTTTCTAAGTTTTGAATATTTTGACCTTTGCTAGTTGCTATTCTTTCTGGATTTTTTTGATTTTCTTCAATTTCATGATTAATTTTCAGTTTTCTATCAGCAAGTTCTAATGTCATTTTTTCAGAATTTGTTTTTAAGCTCTTCCAATTTTCAAGTTCTATATCTATATTTTTTATTCTTTCACTTCTTTTAATCGAGTCACTTTTTATTGACTCGTTCTTACTGAGTGATATTGCGTATTCTTCTTGAGCGCTTGTAATTTTATTTATTAAATCTTTCAATTTTAAAAAAATTTCTTTATTTATTCTTTCACTTTTATCAATAAGACTTTCAATTTTGTTAATTAGTTCTTCTAATTCTTTATTTAATTCTCTTAAAAATTTTTTGATAATGATAAGTTTTCAGAGGATATTGTTTCAGTTTCATACAATTGTTTTTCAGTTTTAAGTAATTCATTTTTCTCCTCCAATATTCTTTTTTCATTTAAAGTAGCGTCTAAAGCAATGCTTTTTTCTCTTTCAAGGTCAGAGTCAATTGTATTTAAAGACTTTGAAAGCTTTACTTGCAAATTTTTTATTCTTTTTTCTTCTTCATCTAAACTCGCCATATCTAAATTTAATTTCTGAAGCTTGGCTGAGTTTTCCATTTTTTTATCTCTTAATGGCGCTAGTCTTTTATTTTCTTCCTCTAGCAAAGAATTATTATGATTAAAATCAATTTTAATAGCGCTTATTTCATCTTCTTGTTCACTCAATTTTTCACCAATATTCTTTTTATCTTTTTCAATTTCTTTTATTTTAAGAAAATAAATACCTGCTTCTATTTTTTTTATATCTTTTGAAATTTCTTTGTATCTCGTTGCTTCTTCAGCTTGTTTTTTTAGATTGTCTAATTGTTTTTGTTGCTGTTTTTTTAGTTCATCTGCTCGTTTAAGATTATTTTCAGCAGCATTCAAACGAGTTTCAGCCTCATGTCTTCTAGCATGAATTCCTGAAATCCCAGCCGCCTCCTCTAGAATTGATCTTCTTTCAATTGGTTTAGAGGTTACCAGAGACCCAATTCTTCCTTGGCTTATTAAAGAGGGTGAATGAGCTCCAGTAGATAAATCTGCAAAAAAAGTTTGAACGTCTCTTGCTCTAACTTCTTTATTGTTCATATAATATTTTGAACCTTTATCTCTCACAATTTTTCTAGTAATTAAAATTTCATCTAAATTTTTGTACTGTAATGGCCCATCCTTTTTTAAATTATCTATAGTTAAAGATACTTCTGAAATATTTTTTGAGGATTTATTATCCGTCCCAGAAAATATAACATCTTCCATTCCAACCCCTCTCATACTTTTAGCCGAGGTTTCTCCCATGCACCATCTTAATGCTTCTACTATATTTGATTTTCCGCAACCATTGGGTCCAACAATACCAGTCAAACCATCTTCAATTAAGAATGTTGTTCTTTCAAAAAAAGATTTAAAGCCGTTTATATCTAATTTTTTAAAATTCATTTATAATAATTTTTCAATTTCTTTTTTAAATTCTTTATAAGTGTGATTTCCCTCATATTTTTTTTCATTGATAATTATCGTAGGAGTAGATGTTATATTGTATTTTTTTGCTGCTATAATTCTCGAGTTTAAAATTTCATTTTGAATATCTTCATTATTGAAAAATTTATCTAACTCTTTTTGAGATAATCCATACTTTAAACCTATTTTACTTATCTTCTTATTTATTTCATTAATATCTGAGCCAACTGCCCATTCTTTTTGTCCATTATAAAATTCTTCTAATAGATCAAAACTTTTTTCATTGCTATCTAAAGCTCTTAAAATTTTTTCTGCACTTAAAGATGCCATATCCAAAGGAAAACTGTGATGTTCAAACTTAACTTTCTTTGAATTTAAATAATCTTTTTTAAGATTATCAAAAATGTTTTTATGAAAATTTGCGCAGTGAGGGCAGGTTAAGGATGAAAATACTTTAACAATAATTTTTGCATCTCGATCTCCCATCTCTAAAACTCCTGCATTTGATACACCGAAAAGCAAGAAACATAATTTTAAAACAAGAAAAAATTTTAATAATTTTTTAAACATTTTTTGATTTAAAAGCTTTTACTAATTTATTAAGCGATATCTTTAGTTTATCATTCTTAATAGAATTAATATTTTTAGACATTTTTTTTTCATCTAATTTTACTTTTTTATTTTGGTCTATAAAGCTTCTTTTTTTTTGTATTGTGTTAAGCATTACTTTTTCTAAATATTGATACCCAAAAAAACTATTAATTCCATCTAGAATTGTATTTTTGCTATACTCGATGTCTATCTCATTTCCATGCGTCACATTGATTATCAAAATTCCTTTTTCTAAATTTCTCCCAATTTTTACTTTTAACGGATAGCATTTTTCAGAAATTTCAGAACCTACTAATTTAGACCAGTTATCCACCAAAGTAGAAAAATTGTATCCATTTTTCTTAAAAACCTTTTTGAAACCATGTGGTATAGAGCTCGAAATAGGTCTAAGACCTTGTGTGAAATTATTAGTTTTATTATTATTGTTTTTTTTTATATGCATATAGATTTTAATTTATCAAAAAAAATTCTTGCTTGGTATGATAATAACAAGAGAAATTTACCTTGGCGTGTTGGTAAAAATTCAAAAAATATCCTTTATTACAGACTTTTAAGTGAATTTATGCTCCAACAAACAAAAGTAAATACTGTTATCCCCTATTTTTTAAAATTTACATCTAAATTTCCAAATTTAACTTCACTTTCAAAATGTCGTGAAAATGAAATTTTGAAGTTATGGGAAGGGTTAGGTTATTATAGAAGAGCAAGGAATCTTTTAGCCACAGCAAAAATTTTAGTTAATAAAAAAAATTCAAAACTACCAAAAACCATTGAAGAGATAAAAAAATTTCCCGGAATAGGAAATTACACTGCTAACGCTTTATGTGGTTTAGTTTACAATACCCCAACTATTGCCATAGATGGAAATGTAAAGAGAATTTTTTCTCGATTGTTAAACATGAGAGAAGAAAATATTAATTTTGAAAAATTAATTGAAAAAAGTAAAAGTAAATTGTTTAACTCAGGTCGAAACGCGGATTTTTTGGAAGCTTTAATGGAATTTGGAGCTTTAATTTGCAAGCCTCAATTACCAAATTGCAATAAATGCAATTTAAAAAAATATTGTA
>CACHPJ010000018.1 GCA_902581775.1 uncultured Pelagibacteraceae bacterium
TAATTCAATAACAGTTTTTAAGAATAAATATAGTCTCTTCGATTACTTGGTATGGCATCAAAACTCTTAACAAGTTGCAATTGAAAAACTACAAGATCTCTATATTTAAATACTGATGCACAACTCGATAAATAAAATTCCCAACACCTTACGAACTTTTCGCTAAATAAATCTTTAATTTCAGATCTTTTTTCTAAGAACCTCTTTAACCAACTCTCTAGTGTTTTATCATAATGTCGAATTAATGTTTCAACATCTGAAACTATTAATCCTGTTTGTTCAAGAGGTTTTATAATCTGAGAATAAGATGGCACGACTCCACCTGGAAAAATATATTTTGTAATAAAAGGAGAACCTGGTTGCGGTTTATCTATCGACCCTATTGTATGCAGTAAAGCTAATCCATCATTTTTTAAAAGATTATTCACTTGTTTAAAAAATGTTTTATAAAATTTTACTCCTACATGTTCAAACATTCCAACAGAAACTAT
Source organism: uncultured Pelagibacteraceae bacterium (assembly GCA_902581775.1). GTDB lineage: Bacteria > Pseudomonadota > Alphaproteobacteria > Pelagibacterales > Pelagibacteraceae > Pelagilacustribacter. Next base: position 492 of record CACHPJ010000018.1, read on the forward strand.
TCTATCAAAATTTCCCCGGAACTCTCTATAATCTGCAAGTTCAAATTTAACCTGATTATCTAAATTTAATTCTTTAGCTTTTTTTTTGCAGTAATTAATTTGATTCTTGCTTAAAGATATCCCTACTACTTCACAATTTTTTTGTCTTGCAATCTCGAAGGTCATACCTCCCCAACCACAACCTATATCTAATACTTTTTGTCCAGGTTTAATATTTAATTTAGTAATTATATGATTTAATTTATTTTGTTGAGCTTGTTCCAATGTTTCACTATTATTTTTCCAATAAGCACATGAATATTGTCTGTGTTTCTCATCCAAAAATATATCATATAGTTTTTCACCTTTCTCGCCTCCAACGTCATAATGGTGTTGAATATCTTTTCGAGATTTTAGAGGAAAATTATAATTGCTTAAGTATCTCCAGATTTGCAAAATTTGTTTGAATAAGTACCCTGATGTAGTTATTTCTTGCCTACCAATATTTTTAAATATTAAATTTAAAAATTCACTTAAACTTCCATTTTCAATTATTATTTTTCCATCCATATATGCTTCTGGAAATGAGAGGTCTGGATTTAAAACTAATTTCCAATTCAAATTTTTGTCTAATAATTTAAGAACAATAGGTTTTTTACCTTTGGGTTCTCCACAAATATATTTTTGTCCGTCATGATCAATCAAAATAATTCCATCTTCTTTAAAAATTTTTGATAACAGTTTTGCTGCTAGCATCTATGCTGCCATTCCTTTCTTGGGTAAAAAATTTAAATTCTCTAGTTCCGAGAAAAGTTCCTTCTTTTTTTTTGAGGTTGGTAAAACTAAAGGTGGTAAAAGATTATTAAATTTATTATTTTCGTGTGACATAAAACTATGTACTGCTGAAATTAAATTATATTTGTCAAATACTTGTCTTACTAAGATAAGTTTTTTATTTACTGTTTGATCTTTTTTATTCTCGAAATCATCAAATACTTTTCTTGCTAAAGAATGCGTTACATTAGTCACTGCTGAGATACAGCCAGCACAGCCTAATTCTAAACCTTTAAGTAACTTGGCCTCGGAGCCTGGAAAGATTAAAAAATCATCTATTTTTAAATTTTCAAAATGATTATAACTAGAGTCTTTACATCCTACTATATTTTTTGGAAAAGATTTTTTTAACTTTTTAATTAATTCAGCCGAAAATAAAAAACCACTCAGTTTTTCAAAATTATATAATATTATTTTGATCTTTGGGTTTTCTTTAATAATTTCCTCGTAGTAAAAGTATACTCCCTCGTCAGTATTTCCTTTATAGTACGCTGGAGGCATTAATAAAAAAGTATTAAATCCATATTCCATAGAATATTGAATTAAATTAATATTTTCTTTTAATGAATTACAGCCAGTTCCCAGAAAAAAGTGTTTTTTAAGTTTATGTGAGGATATTGAGGATATTAGTTCTTTCTTTTCTGCTAAAGAGATTAACTGACTTTGGCCAGTCGAGCCAAAAAAAAATACTCCATGAAGTCCGTTTTTTATGAGATTTTCAGCATGGTTTATAGTTTCTTTAATGTCTAAAGTTAAATTACTGTTGATCACGCTTAAACCTGCTGCGTAAACTCCTTTTTTAATCATAATCTTACCTAATTTTATTAGTCTAAGTTATAATATTAGAATTCAAAATGAAAGTTCTTGTTATACAACAGAGATATGGCGTTGGTGATATGGTTATATTCATTCCATATTTTCAAGCTTTATCTGAGAAAATTGGCTGTCCTCTTACAGTTTTAGCAAAAAAAAGTTCTAGGGCCACTGATATATTTAAAGATGATAAACACGTAGAAAGTATAATAAATCTAGACAAATCAATAGATGGCTTAAGAGGCTTTTTTAAACTTTCAAGCGAACTTAAAAAATGGAAGTTTGATAAAGTTTTTATATTTAATGGATCTTTAAGATATTATTTGCTCGCTAAACTCTCTGGCATAAGGGAAATTTATCAATACCCTCTTTTTACTTCTAAAGACGTTATTTTCCAAACTGCTAAAGTTTTTACAGAAGGTTATTTAAATAAAGTTATATCTACACAACCAAAAATAATTCTAAATCAAGATAAGGTAGGAAATACTTTTAAAAATTTAAATTTTAACAATGAATATAAACATATTGTTTTGGGAATATCTGCTTCTGGTCCGACAAAACGCTGGGGTATAAATAATTTTTTAAAATTAGCAAAAAAAATATCGTCTGAGGTCAAATGTAAATTTTATGTTGCAGGAGGACAACAAGATGAAATATTAATAAATAAATTTTTAAGCTCTGAAATTAAAAATGATTGTATTTCATTAAGCAATCTTTCAATTGAAGAGATTTTACCAATAATTAAAAAATTGTAATTTTTATATAGGAAACGATACTGGTTTTTTACATTTAAGTTCAGGTCTTGGACTTAAATGTATTGGTTTATTTTTTGACTCACCAGCGTTTAGTTATAGTGCTTATTCGGATAATATAAAAGTTATAGTTCCAGAAGGCGAAACATTATTAAGTACCTCGCATAATACATTGGGTAAAGATAGAATTTCTTTTGAAAAAGTCTTAGCAGAAGCAAAAAAAATTTTAAATTAAGAAAAATCTACTTTAATAATTTTTTCTTTTGCTTCATTTACAATTTGGCTCAATCTTTCTGAATTTACATCTCTATTCATATCTGGATGAATTTTTTTTTGTAATTTAGCGGCTGCACTTAAAACTTCTTCTTTACTGCATCCTTTATTTAAACCTAATAGTTTATATGCTTCATCAACAGAAATACTTGAAGAACCTGTTTTAGATGAACTAAATCGATTTTGTGAAAATTTTCCAGAATTTCTAATAAATTGTAATAACCGCCAAAGTTGAAATACTTGCAATGCGGTTAGTCCTTTAATTTTTAATCCAGAGAGCAAGATCAGCAGAAAGGGAATTGAAAATAAATATTTACCTCCAATTGTAAGAATGGCGGCAAGAAAAATTGATATAATAATTGCTAATCTTTTTAGAAATAGTGCAATCTTTTTACTACTAGTTTTTGCAAACCAATTAAGAAACAAATAAATAATGACAAAAATGATAATTCCAATTAAAAATAAATTCATATAGTTTCTATGTATGAATATACCAAAATTAAAAAAAATCGATAATGTTAAAAAGTACCACGGGGTGGATTTAAAAGATGAATATTCGTGGGTAGATCAAGCTAATATATTAGAGGTTCTGAAAGATGGCAAAAAAATTTTACCTGAGGTCAAAAAATTTATTGATGAAAATAACAAATTAACTGAAGATTTTTTTTCAAATCTAAGAAATTTTCAAGATAAATTATTCAAGGAAATAAAAGGTAAAATTAAGTTAGAAGATACTTCTTTGAAATTTAAAGATAAAAAATATTATTATTGGACTAAAACGGAAGCAAATGCTAATTACGGAAAAAAATTAAGACAGTTAATTGATAGTTCCCAAAAACCAGAAGTTTATTTTGATGGAGATCTTGAAAAAAAAAATTACGGATCTGAATATTTTGGAATAGGCTCAATAAGTGTTTCTCACTGTGATAATTTTTTGGCTTACTCTTTAGATCTTCAAGGATCTGAATACTACACGATTTATTTAAGAGATTTACTCAGCAAAAAAAATATTAGAGATCAAATTGATAATACTAATGGTGCAATAACCTGGTCTTTAGACAGTAAAAGTTTTTTTTATGTTAAATTAGATAATTTTCATAGAGCTAGAAGTATTTATAAGCACGTGATTGGAGAAAAGACTTTAAGCGATCAGCTAATTTTTGAGGAAAAAGACGATACATTTACATGTAGTATAAGTTTGAGTGCTGATGAGAAATTTTTTATTATTTCCACTTCAGATCATATTACAACAGAAGAATATTTTTTTTCGTCTAATGAAAAAAATATTGAGCCTAAACTTTTTAAAAAAAGAGAGAAGAATATTCGTTATTCAATTGATAGTTGGAAAGATTATTTTTATGTACATACAAATCATGAAGCAAAAGATAATAAAATTCAAAAATGCAAAGTTAATAATATAGAAACATTAGAAGATTTTATACCAGCAAAAAAGGAGACAATAATTGGTGAACTTGAATTTTTGGATGATTATTTTATCAGGGCTGAAAAGTCAAATGCGGTTCAGAAAATTTTTATAAGAAATATTAAAACAAATGAAGAGGAAGAGCTAAAAATTTCAAATGAATTAATTGGAATACCTGGAGCTTCAATGATGCAAAAAGATACCAACACTACAAAAATAAGAGTTAGTTGGGAAAGTATGGCTACTCCTAACAAAATTTATGAATATGATTTAATTACAAAAGAAAAAAAATTAGTAAAGGAACTGGAGATACCCTCCGGTCATGATCCTGAAAAATATATAGTGGAAAGACTAGAGACTAAATCACACGATGGTCGAATGATTCCTATAACAATAGTAAAAAGAAAAGATATTAAACAAGATGGTAAATCTAAAGTTTTACTTTATGCCTATGGAGCTTATAAGCATAGCCTAAGCCCATCTTTTAGTGCATCTAGATTTGCATTAATTGATAGAGGAATAACTTTTGCATTAGCACATGTTAGAGGAGGTGGTGATCTGGGTGATGCTTGGCATGAAGAAGCAAAGAAAAATTTAAAAAAAAATACTTTTGAAGATTATATTGCTTGTGCAAATTTTTTGATAGAAAATAAATATACGCACAAAGGAGGATTGTGTTTTTATGGAGGATCAGCTGGAGGCTTGACGGGTGGGGCAGTAATAAATATGAGGCCAGATTTATTTTTCTCTGCCTTACTTCTTGTTCCCTTCGTTGATACACTTACAACAATGCTAAATGAAAATTTACCTTTAACACCAGCTGAATGGGAGCTCTGGGGAAATCCTATTAAAGAAAAAAAACATTTTGAAAATATATTGTCTTATTCACCTTATAACAATTTGGAAAAAACTTCTTATCCTAACATGTTAGTTACAACCTCACTTTTTGACAACAGAGTTTTATACTCAGAGCCTGTCAAATATGTTGCTCGATTAAGAGATGTAAAAAAAGACGGTAATATTCAATTGTTGAAGTGTAAGACTGAAGCAGCAGGTCATGGGGGCATGAGTGGAAGAGATAATGCAATTAAAGAGCTTGCTGAAGAATATAGCTTTATACTTAAAACAGCAAATATATTAAACTAAATTCAAATCTCCAAAAAATTAAAAACAGTTTTTACTCGTAAAACCTATTACAAAATTTTTTTGATTAATCTCAAAAATTCTTTGACATTTAATTTTAAGTTTTTCATTGTTGTAAATATAAAACCTGCTAGAAGAATTATCTTTGAAGTTAATTTGGTCAGGCTTACCAAATTCAATTTGAAGTTCCGTCTCAGTTTTATTTAACCACTTGCTAAGTTTTTCTTCTTCTTTTTTTATATTTTCATCTATTTTTTTTGATACAGTTTCACATGATAACAAGAATATAAAAAATATAATTGAGATAAATAAGTTTTTCATTTTCAACTGAATATAGAATATACCTAAATCTTATAAACAGAAATATTGAGTATAGGTTGTAAATTAAGTAAAAAGACCAATTTTCAAAAGATTTTATTAAAGAATCAGAGTAATCACTAATTAACAAGGAGAATAAATGTTTGATAAATATTTTGACTATAAAAAAAATAAGACAAATTTTAAAACTGAGGTAATAGCTGGGGTAACCACGTTTCTAACTATGGCCTACATTATGTTTTTAAACCCTTTTATTTTGTCTGGTGAATTCGCTGGACCTGAAAAGGGATTTTTTGATTTTGGAGCAGTATTTACTGCAACAATAGTAGCTACAGCTGTTGCATGTTTTATAATGGCATTTTACGGAAAAACTTGGCCAATTGGTTTGGCTCCAGGTATGGGGATTAACGCTTTTGTTGCTTATGGAGTAGTCGCAGGAATGGGTTACACACCTCAACAAGCTTTGGGTGGAGTTTTAGTTGCTGGAGTATTATTCTTATTAATTTCTTTAACCCCGATAAGAGCTTGGTTAATTAATTCTATTCCGAGAAGTTTAAAGCTTGGTATAGGAGCTGGAATAGGTTTCTTTCTAGCGATTATTGGTTTGGAGATTATGGGAGTCGTTGCAGATCACCCTGTTACATTAGTTACATTAGGAGACCTAAAGAATCCTTTAATTCTACTTGGATGCCTAGCTTTTGTATCCATGATTGTAATGGAAAAAATGAAAATAAGAGGAAATATCATAATAGGTATTTTGTTATTTAGTGTAATTGCATGGGTTACTGGATTAGCTAAATTTAATGGTGTTGTTAGTTCACCACCACCAATGACATACTTATTTGCTTTTGATCTTGGTGCTGCTTTTACAGCTGGAATGTCTACTGTTATTTTTACCCTTTTATTTATAGACTTTTTTGATACAGCAGGAACATTGACTTCTGTCGCAAACGTAGCTGGAAAAGTCGATAAAAATGGAAAAGTTCAAGACATTAATAAAGCTATGATGTCCGATAGTGTTGGAACAGTTGCAGGTGCATTAATGGGAACAACTACAGTAACAAGTTATGTAGAGTCTGGTGCTGGAGTAAAAGCTGGCGGAAGAACAGGTATGACATCTCTTGTAATTGGAGTTTTATTTTTAGCCTGTCTATTTTTCTCTCCATTAGCAACTAGTTTACCTAAAGAAATAGATGGAGCAGCATTATTATATGTAGCGGTTTTATTTGTAAGAAACATAACTGATATTGATTGGAACGATATAGCTGAGTCAGCACCGGCTGTTTTAGCTATGGTGACAATGCCATTAACTTACAGCATAAGTCATGGTATTGCTTTATCATTTATAGCTTATGCATTAATAAAAATATTTACAGGAAAATTCAGCACAACTTCCCCAGCTATCTGGTTGATAGCTGTTTTAAGTGTTGCAAGCTTTGCTGTAGCTTAAAAACTTTAAAGGGTCGGGAAACCGGCCCTTTTTAATTCTGCTTTTTTTTTAAATCTTCAATTCTTATCTCTTCGTATTTTTCAAAAGGTTGTACTATCCAAGGATTATCATTTAGTTTTTGAGCACAAAAATCTGGCTCGAAAGTTGAGTCTGCTTTTTTCCAAAGCACTGCGGTTTTAATTGATTTAATTTTTCCTTTTAACGGTGGATAATTTTTTAACCAATCAATGCTTTTGTTCAACGTTACTCCAGTGTCTGATAGGTCATCGCACAGCAAAATATTGCCGCTCATCTCTTGCGCTGTAGAGCTAAGTTCTCTAGAAAAAATTAATTCTCCTTGTTGATCCTCAATGTTTTCTCCGGAATAAGACTCTACAGCTAAATAAGCGCATTTAAGTTTAAAAACTCTGCTTAAAACATCTATTATGGGCGCTCCACCTCTCATTATCCCTATTAATAAATTGGGTTTAAAACCGCTGTCATAAATCTGTATTGCCAGCTTCTCAACTATTTGATTATATTCTTTCCAATCTATGATTAATTTATTAGCCATAGAAAAAATTAATTTATTTTAAGGGAGTTGTAAATGAAAGGTTATGTTGTTTGTGTTTATAAAAGTATCAATAATGAGGAAAAGTTGAAAGAATATGCTGTTAAAGCTAGAATAGCGGTTGAAAAATATAAGGGTAAATTTTTGATCAGAGGAGGTAGGTCTACATCAAATGAAGGTGAAAACTCACCCAGGGTAGTTGTAATTGAGTTTCCATCTTACGTAGAAGCAAATTCTTTTTACGGTTCTAAAGAATATCAAAATGCTCATTCTATACTAAAAGGTTATGCTATAAGACAACATCAAATAATTGAAGGTGTTTAATATTGTATTGGCTCATCATCGATTGATCTCCAAAGATACCAAGTAGCAACAGAGCAGTAAGGGCTAAATTTTTTGTAAAGTTTTTTTAAAAAACTTTTTGGAGGAAAATATTTTTTTTTATAATTGTTTGATATTGCTCTTAGAAGCCCAATATCTTGTAATGGCCAGATATTAGATCTGTTAAATGTAAATAATAATATCATTTCTGCTGACCATCTACCTATTTGTCTCAAATTAGATAAATATTCAATAGCTTCTTCATCGTTCATATTTTTGATCAAATTTGGATTAAATTCTTTACTTAGAGTTTTTTTAGCCAGCTCTTTAATACCTTTAGCTTTTTGTCTACTTAACCCACAGCTTTTAAGGCTGGGTGTAGATAATTTGTTTACAGTTTTAGGATTTATTTTTCCATTACATTTTTTTTTAAATTTTAAAAAAACTGAATTAGCTGCTGCTATACTTATTTGTTGGCCGATTATACTCTTACATAATGAAAAAAATACGTCGTTCCTTGTTATCAATGATCCATCTTTATAATTTAAAATTAATCTAGACATTACTATATCTCTTTTAGATAATATTTTTTTAGCTCTGTTCCAATACCTTGGTGGTTTACTCATGATCTTGAATTTATAATTTGCTTTTTGAGTTTGTTTTCTCTCGTAAAAATTATTAAGGAACTAGTTATGACTAATAACGCTCCAAAAAGTGTTAATAATTTGGGTATTTCACTCCAAATTAAGAAACCAAACACAATTGCAAAAACTAAACTTAAATACTTTATTGGAGTTACCAAAGACGCCTCTGCTAATCTGTAACTTTGAGTAAGTAATAAATTAGCAACGCTACCACACAATCCCATTACAATAAAAATTACTAAATCTATTTTAGTTGGTAAAACCCAATTTCCTTTAAAGATAGTAGCTAGACCTAAGATTGTACAAAGAACTGTAAAGTAAAAAGCAATTCTATAATTCGGTTCAGTTTTAGATAAAGATCTCACACTTATGGCAACACAAGCAAAAAAAATACAAAAAACTATTGGAGTGATGTAGTAAAAATTTAAATCAATAAACGCCGGCTGAACTATTAATAACATCCCAATAAAGCCTAAAAATACTGCTGACCATCTTTTTATTCCAACTTTTTCAGATAAGAAGAAAATTGAAGCAACCGTAACAAATATTGGTCCTCCAAAAGTTAAAGAC
>CACHPJ010000019.1 GCA_902581775.1 uncultured Pelagibacteraceae bacterium
TTTTTAAAATCAATGTCACAAATAACAGTTTTTTCTCCTAGTTTAGCACTAGCAATGGTATTTCCACTAGGATCAAAGACAATAGTGTTTCCCCAAAACTCTAATTTTTTAGAACCTTGCTTCTCAACACCAACCCTGTTAACTGCAGCTACATATACACCATTTGCTATCGCATGAGATCTTTGAACTGATTTCCAAGAGTCAAGTTGAGACTTTCCAAACCTTTTTTTTTCTTTCGGATGCCAACCTATAGCCGTGGGATAAAAAAGTATCTCAGCACCTTTTAAGGATGTTAGTCTTGCTGCTTCGGGAAACCATTGATCCCAGCAAATTAAAGTGCCTATGTTTCCCTGAGTTGTTTTGAATGATTTAAATCCAAGATCACCTGGTGTAAAATAGAATTTTTCATAATACTGAGGATCATCAGGTATATGCATTTTTCTATACTTGCCAGTTAATTTACCTTTTTCATTAATTAATACACAACTGTTGTGGTAAATCCCTGATGTTTTTTTTTCAAAAATAGATGCAATTATTATTATTTTTAGATCCTTAGCTAAAGAACACAAAATATCAGTCGTTTTTCCTGGTATTCTTTCTGCTAAATTAAAATTTGAATGTTTTTCTTGCTGACAAAAATAATTTGATAAAAATAATTCTGGCAAACATACAACTTTTGCTTTTTTTTTGCTAGCTTCTTTAATTTTTCTTATTGCAGAATTTAAATTTTTTTTCCGGTCAGATGTCATTTTCATCTGTAATAATGCTATTCTAGTTTTTACCATTTTATTAAAATAATCTTTGGTACTTTCTTTTTTCTCTATTTTTCCAGTTTCCTCTATGATAGGCGTCACTTGCAATCAAAGGTATAACACTTGTAGCCTCTGCAAAAACCATCTGTTCTTTCGCTAGATCAACTTTCCCCCACGAACTCGCCTCTTTTAAAGTTGAACTACTACAAGCCCCATCTCTTGCATCTGCAACAGTGATTTGGATTGCATATTTATGCATATCTACTTTTTTCCCTAGTAGTTCAGCACATACAACAGTATCTTGTACAAAGTTTTTTGGTACACCTCCACCTATCATCAATAAACCTGACTGCTTTGATTTGAGTTTAATTTCAGTCAATTCTCTGAATTCTCTTATTGAGTCTATTGTAATGTGTTTTTTTGGGTTTTGCTCTTGATGCATTACCAAACCAAATCCAGCAGAGCTGTCAGTAAAAGCTGGGCAAAATATTGGAACATCATTATCATAAGCCGTTTCGATTAGTGAATTTTTCTTTTTGGCATTTTTTTTTAAATATTTACCAATTTCTTTTATAAACTCTCTAGATGTGTAAGTTTTAGGTTCCAAGCTATTAGCAATATCACATATAGTTTTATCACATTTTTGTAACTCTTCTTCGTCTATATACGTGTCGTATATTCGATCTATATAATTATTTCGAAGTTCGGCATCGTCCTGAAATTGCGAACCTTGATAATGTTTAAACCCTAGAGCCTCAAAAAAATCCATGTCAATTATTGAAGCTCCAGTAGCTACTACGGCATCAATCATGTTGTATTTAATTAAATCTGAATAAAGGTTCATACATCCTGCTGCAGAGGTTGAACCAGCTAAAGTGAGGAATATAGAACAATCTTTATCTTGCAACATCTCATTAAAAATTTTTGAGGCTTTTGCAGTATCTCTTGACGTAAAAGACATTTTATCCATCGAGTCAATTATTTTTCTCGCATCAAACGAAGTTATGTCAATGTGTTCGACTGGAGTATCTAGAAAAGAATTCTTATTATGTCCCATTTCGGGACTATTTTTTTTATTCATTAAGCTACTAAGTAATTTACGTTACCCGAGCTACCATACAATGACATGATAGGTTTGTCATTTAATTCCACTATCCGGTCGGAAAAGAAACCATTAAATTTAGTTCTAAAAGTTAATCCATAAGCACCAAGCTGACCTAGCTCTATAAAATCACCTTCTTTTATATTGTTTGGTAGCAAGAAAGGACCCTTCATATAATCTAAACTATCACATGTGGGACCAAAAAAATTATAAGCTGTCAATTTTTTTGATTGTATTCTTCCATTAGATATCATTTTAGCCGGAAGTATAAAATTTGGAACCCCAGCATCAAATAAGCTTCCGTAAGTTCCGTCATTAATATAAAGTTTTTGTTTTTTTCTAAGATTAATCTTTACTATAGTTGAACCACTTTCTGCAACTAATGCTCTTCCAGGCTCACAAATGATTTCAGGTAGTTTAGGAAGTTTTAAGTTATTTAAACTTTTCTTAATTTCCTCGATATAATTTTCTAAAGGTTCAGGTTTTAGATCAGGATAGATTGAAGGAAAACCACCACCAACATTTATTGTATCTGGAATAATTTTTGTTTTCTTAATTATATTTCCAATTTCTTTTATTCCTTTTGAAAAAGATATTTTATGCATACACTGGGAACCAACATGAAAACTAATACCAATTTTTTTTCCATGTTGCTTGCAAAGCCTTACAAGACCTAAAGCTTCACCAGATAAAGCACCAAACTTTCTTGATAAATCTATTTCAGCATATTCGTTTGATATAGCTATTCTAACAAATAAGTTTAAGTCTTTTGCGTTATTTGTAGACTCTAAAATTTTTAATAGTTCTTCTTTGTTATCAAGAGCAAAATCTCTAACACCATAATTAAAATATGCATCGGCTATATCCTCTCTAGCTTTAACAGTATGCATGAAATACAGCTTTGCTTTAGGATTTAATTTTTTAATTAATTTAATTTCATTAATTGAAGCAACATCAAAATCTTCAATGCCATTTTTGATTATTAACTTAAGTATTGTTTCATTGGGATTTGTCTTTACAGCATAAAGGACTTTACCTGGAAAATTCTTTTTAAAAAAATTTGTAGAGATTTCTATACATTTTGGGCGTATACAGTATACGGGATTTACTGGTTTAAGTATGTTAACTAAATCGCTAACGTTACTAAATTTTTGCATCTTTTTCTGTGTCCTTTTAAGTTTACACAAATAGGTTTTAAAAAAAATTTTATTAAAAAAACCTTTATGTTTCGCATTTAAGGTTTTTTTTAGTTTATGTAAAGAAAAAAACCTTGTTTTTTTTAAAAAAGTACACATATAGACTGATATGAGAGGATTAGATAAAAACATATCACAGCTCAATATTTCTGATTTTGAGGACAAATCATTGCTTATCGTAGACGACGACGATCCATTTCGAAGCCGTCTTTCCAGAGCAATGGAGAAGAAGGGTTTTATCGTAAAAAGCGCTAAAACACTGGGCGAAAGTGTTCAACTCTTAAAGCAAAACCCACCCACTTTTGCTGTTATAGACCTAAGACTTGATGATGGAAGCGGACTTGATGTGGTTAAAGAGCTAAAAAAGGTAAAAAAAGACAGCCGAATAGTTATGCTTACAGGCTATGGAAATCTACCTACAGCTGTAGCAGCTGTTAAAGCTGGAGCTATCGATTATATTGCAAAACCCGTAGATGCCGATGATGTAGAAAGTGCTCTTTTAGCCTCTCCCGAATCTAAGGCAAAACCCCCAGAAAACCCGATGTCAGCAGACAGGGTAAAATGGGAGCATATTCATAGAGTGTTTGAGCTTTGCAACAGGAATGTATCAGAGACAGCAAGAAGACTTAAAATGCATAGAAGAACCTTACAAAGAATTCTATCTAAAAGATCACCTAAATAAGTTTTTTTAGACTTTTAATCGGTGTTAACAATATAGTTATTAACAAAATTTTAAATAGTTCAGCAAGTAAAAAAGGTTTTGCACCTAATTCAAATATTGGTTTGTCCCAGCCAATCAAAATACCTAGCCATAATAAACCGAGTATATAAATAATACTTACAGATATTAAGAGCTTAAAGAAATTTAGTATAAAATTTTTATTATAATCAAAATAACCAGCTAAGAATCCAGCAAATAAAAAACCAATTAAATATCCCATAGTTGGTCCTGTAAAGTAAATTATTCCAACACCTTTTTCTGGGGATCCTGAAAAAACAGGTAATCCAATTAGACCCTCAAACAAATAAAGTAATATTGTAAAAACTCCCAATTTCCAACCAAAAGCTATTCCTAATACTAAAACAACTAAAGTTTGCATCGTCATTGGAACTGGATAAAAAGGAATTTTTATTTTAGATGAAATCGCTAATAATATTGTTCCGACAAGCGCTAAAAGAATATTTTTAAATATTTTAGATTGATCAAAGTTTTTAATTGATTCCATTATATAATAATACTGTTTTTTTCGATTAAATCTAGCTCTTTGTTAGTTGAACAAAAACATCTTCTAAATCAGCGTCATCAGAAGAAATATCCAGTATTTTCATATTATTTTTTTTAAATAAATAAATAAGATCCTCAAATTTAAATGATTTTTTATCGTACACCACAGTCACCAAATTTGAAGGCTGAAATAAAAATTTTGCACCATCTAATTTTATTTCTTCTTTGTTTTTTACTTTATCAATTTTAAAAGTTATTGTTTTACTTTTAACTCTTTCTAGTAGTTTTTCTGTAGTATCCAAAGCAGCTAAACTGCCTTTATTTATAATTGCAATACGACTACACATTTCTTGAGCTTCAAACAAGTAATGAGTTGTTAAAATTATTGTTACTCCTTCTTGATTAAGAATCTTCACATTTTCCCAAAGATTTTTTCTTAATTCTACATCCACACCTGCTGTTGGTTCATCAAGAATTAAAATTGGTGGTTGATGAACCATTGCTTTTGCAATTAAAAGTCTTCTTTTCATGCCTCCAGATAAATTTCTTGAATAAGAATTAGCTTGATCCTCTAATGACACCAATTTAAGAATCGTGTCAGTAATTCTATCCTTTTTTTTCACACCGTAAAGACCAGCTTGTAGTTCTAAAAGTTTTTTTGGACTGAAAAATGCATCTAGGTTAACTTCTTGTGGCACAATCCCCAGCGAAGCTTTCACTTGCCGTGGATTTTTTTCAATATCAAATCCCCAAACATTAACTTTACCACTTGTTTTTGTGACTGTTCCTGCAAGAATATTTAAAAAGGTTGTTTTACCAGCACCATTTGGGCCCAAAAGACCAAAGACCTCACCTTGTTTTACATCAAAGGTGACGTTATCGAGAGCTTTTGTTTCATTTTTTGAGTGCTCATGAGAATAAGTTTTGCATAGTTTTTCAACAGATAAAGCATTTTTATTCATAGAGATTTAATTATAACACGAAAAAAATTAAGGTATTATAATTATATGAGCTCAATTAAAAAGTCAGATCATTTTTACTTAATAGATGGATCGGGCTATATTTTTAGAGCATATTACGCTTTACCTCCACTTTCCAGAAAAAGTGATGGTCTTCCAACCGGAGCAGTAAGTGGTTTTTCGTCTATGCTTTTTAAGTTGTTAGAAGATACAAGGGCAGACGACTCTGCTCATAGACCAACTCATTTTGCTGTCATTTTTGACTCAGCAAGAAAAAATTTCAGAAATGAAATTTATAAAGAATACAAGGCAAATAGATCTGAGGCACCAGATGATCTAGTTCCTCAATTTGAATATATTAGAAAATCAGTCAAAGCATTCAATTTGCCATCAATAGAACTTTTAAACTATGAAGCAGACGATCTAATTGCAACTTATACAAAAAAAATTATAAAAGCTGGAGCAAAAGTAACAATTATTTCTTCAGATAAAGATTTAATGCAATTAGTTTCTGATAAAATTAGATTATATGATCCAATGAAACATAAAGTAATTGGAGAAAAAGAGGTAAAAGAAAAATTTGGTGTAAGACCAAATCAAGTTATAGACGTACAGTCCTTAGCGGGTGACTCATCAGATAATATACCGGGTGTACCTGGGATTGGGATAAAAACTGCTGCAGAGCTAATTAATAAATATAATACTCTAGATAATTTACTTAAAAACGTGAGTGAAATACCTCAAAAAAAGAGAAAAGAAACTTTAATTACGAATAAAGATAAAGCACTTCTGAGTCGAAAACTAGTTATTTTAAAAGATGATGTCCCAGTAAAAGAAGATTTAAATAGTTTTAGTCTAAAAAAAATTGATCAAACAAAGTTATTTAATTTTTTAAGAGAAATGGAATTTAATAGACTTCTTAGCCAAGCTATTGAATTTTATGGAAACGCCGAAAACAATACGCAAAATTATAGTTCGACAAAAAAAGAGGAAAAAATAGATACAAAAAATTATATTTGCATAGACAATGAAACAAAATTAAATGATTTTTTAAAAAAACTTAATGATAGTAAGATTATTTCTGTTGACACGGAGACAACTTCTTTAAATCCACTCGAAGCAGAGTTAGTTGGCATTTCATTTAGTTATGCACCAAATAAAGCTTGTTATATTCCAGTTTTTCACAACAAAGGAAAAAATATAGATAAGAAAAAACTTATAGAAAAAATTAAACCTATCTTAGAGGATCAAAGTATAAAGAAAGTAGGACAGAACCTAAAATATGACTATTTAATACTAAAGAAGGAGGGAATAGAAATCGATCCAATTGAAGATACAATGCTACTTTCTTATACTTTAGACGCTGGTCTAAATCGACATAGCTTAGATATCCTCTCAGAAATTCACCTCAATCACAAAACTATCTCCTATAAAGATTTAGTTGGTTCAGGTAAAAATAAATTAAATTTTCGTGATGTAGATTTAAAAAAAGCAACTGAATATGCGGCTGAAGATGCTGATATTACATTAAGACTTTATAATTTATTAAAAGATAGACTTGATAAAGAAAAATTGAATAAAATCTATGATTTTTTTGAAAAACCTATGATAAAACTTTTATCTTCTCTCGAAAAAAACGGAATAAAGATTGATAGAAGCTATTTAAAAAAACTCTCAGTTAAATTTGAAAAAAAAATTAAATTAATTGAAAAAGGCATTTTTGACTCTGCTGGAAAGAATTTTAATATTGGTTCACCAAAACAACTAGGTGAAATTATATATAATGATTTAAAAATAGCCAAACTTAAAAAAACAAAAAAAGGAAGCCTAGCAACAAGTGCTAAAGTTTTAGAGGACCTATCCTATAGCGGCCATAAATTTCCGAAATTGGTCCTTGAGTGGAGACAACTAACAAAATTAAAAAATACATATTCTGATGCTTTACAAGATCATATAAATAACAATACTGGAAGGGTGCATACATCATTTCTTTTAGGCGCAACTAATACTGGGAGACTTGCCTCAAGTGATCCCAATCTTCAGAATATTCCAATAAAAACAGAGGATGGGAGGGAAATAAGAAAAGCTTTTATTGCAGATAAAAATAAACTTCTTATTTCAGCAGATTATAATCAAGTCGAAATGAGAATTCTTGCAGATCTAGCTGACGTAAAGGAATTAAAGAAAGCCTTTAAAAATAGAGAAGATATTCACAGCTTGACTGCTAGCCAAGTGTTTAATTCTCCAATAAATAAAATAAATTCAGATTTAAGAAGAAAAGCCAAAGCTATAAATTTTGGTATAATTTATGGGATTACACAATATGGGTTGGCTAAACAACTTTCAGTATCAAATCAAGAGGCCCAAGACTTTATTAATGCATACTTTAAAAAATTTCCTGAAATTAAAGATTACATGAATGCCACTATAAAGTTTTGTAGAAAAAATGGTTACGTAAATAATATTTTTGGAAGAAGAATTCACTTGAAAGGAATAAATGATAAAAATTTTAGTGTGCGTTCATTTCAAGAAAGAGCAGCTATAAATGCTCCAATCCAAGGGTCTGCCGCCGATATAATAAGACTAGCCATGATTAAATTATATCGAAAAATTCAAGAAGATAAAAAATTTGATGCTGAAATGTTATTACAAATTCACGATGAATTAATCTTTGAAAGTACTGAGATAAAAAAAGATTATGTAAAAAAAATAATTGAGCAGGTAATGAGTTCAGTATCAAATTCAGAATATCATATGTTTTCAATTCCATTAGAAGTGAACATTAACTCTGGATATAACTGGGGAGATGCACACTAATGTTATTGGAACGCCTAAATTTTGACATTTTAATCATGATTAATAGAATAAGAATATGTCTCAAACAATAGCTTTAGTGGATGATGATAGAAATTTGCTCACTAGCATTAGTATAGCTTTAGAAAGAGAAGGATTTAAAGTTCAGACTTATATAGATGGTGAAAGTGCACTAATAGGATTGACTAGAAATCCACCGTCTCTTGCCGTCATAGATATTAAGATGCCAAGGATGGATGGTGAAGAACTTTTAAAAAAGTTGAGAAAGAAAATGGCAATTCCAATAATTTTTTTAACATCGAAAGATGAAGAAGTAGATGAATTGTTAGGTCTAAAATTAGGTGCGGATGATTTTGTTAAAAAATCAGGTGGTTTTTCTATGAAAGTTTTAATTGAGCGAATAAGGGTTCAGTTGAGAAAGAAAACGGAAAAAGTAGATGATTCTAAAAATTTAATTGTTCATGGAAAACTGAAACTGGACCCCTCTCAACTTGAATGCGAATGGGGCGGTAAAGCTCTACCAGATAAATTAACAACTACAGAATTTCTAATAGTAAAAGAATTGGCTAAGAGACCAGGGGTTATTAAAGAAAGAGCTCATTTAATGGACATTGCCTATAAAGAAAATACAGAAATTGAGGATAGAACTATTGATAGTCACGTAAAAAGAATAAGAAAAAAGTTCAAAAAGGTCGATGAAAATTTTTCTGCAATTGAAACAAGGTACGGAAGTGGATATAGATGGAATGTTAGTTAATGAAAAAAAAAAAATCGTCCTCAATATTAAAAAAATTTCTACTTTTTAACTTTTTTGTTTTTACAGTTTTAGGCCTATTTACAATTTTATACTTGCAAGCAATTCAACCTAATCTTGTAAAAGAGAGAACAAAAAACCATTCTCTTATAATTAAAAACACTTCTGATCATTTAAATAGACTTAATATTAGTCTGGACAAAAAAAATATTAAAACATTTTTGCTATCTACAAGATTTCTTTTTCAAAGTTTAGATAGAGTA
>CACHPJ010000020.1 GCA_902581775.1 uncultured Pelagibacteraceae bacterium
CTGAAGAAACACTTTGGACTACATGCCAATGTAAAAATCTCATTTATAAAGAGGATTTAAAATCTAATTTAAACTGTTGTCCGAAATGTGGTTTGCATCACAAAATATCTTGTAATGAGAGATTTCAAATTTTTTTTGATGATGGAGAATATGATCTAATTGAAACTCCTGTTCCATATGATGATCCGTTAAATTTTGTTGATAATAAAAAGTATACCGACAGATTGAAGACTGCCAGAAAATTAACTCGACAAGACGATGCAGTAGCAATCGCCGTAGGGAAAGTGCAAAAAGTAAAAGTTGTCGTAGGTGCACAAGATTTTAGATTCATAGGAGGCTCATTTGGTGCTGCATCTGGAGAAGCTTTTATTGCAGGAATTCAGCATTCAATTGAAAATAAAATGCCTTTTATTTTTTTTAGTTGTAGTGGAGGACAAAGAATGATGGAGTCATCTATCGCGCTGATGCAAATGTCTAGAACATCATTAGCTGTTAACGAATTAAAAAAAAATAAAATTCCATATATTGTTGTCTTTACAGATCCAACAACCGGCGGGGTTACAGCATCTTGGGCAATGTTAGGAGATATACTAATTTCTGAACCAAAAGCGACTATAGGTTTTGCGGGTAGAAGAGTGATACAGAACACAGTTCGAGAAACTTTGCCAGAGGAGTTTCAAACTGCAGAGTATGTAAAAGAACATGGAGGCATTGACCTTGTAATAGAAAGAAAGTATTTAAACTCCACTATTGGTACTTTGCTTAGAGTGTTATTGAAAAAATCTGAGATTGAGTCTAAAACTGATACAACAAATGTCGTTAAACTCAATAAAAATTTACAATCAGCTAGCTAAAGAAAAACTATTTAAAAAAACGGTAAATTTTGATCTCAAAAGGATTAAAAAATTATTAAACAAAATCGGAAATCCTGAAAGAAATCTAAAAAATGTTATAAATGTTATTGGTTCAGATGGTAAATATTCTCTTCTTACCTCTCTGAAATATTTTTTAGAAGCTAACGATAAAACTGTATCAGCATATATTTCACCAAGTTTGAAAAGTATTAAAGAGAGATTTTGGGTTGGAAAAAGATTTCTCACTTATAAAGAAATTGGTAAATCTATAAGATTTGTTAAAAGTCAAAAAATTAAATTGACTGTTTTTGAGGTATTAACGGTAATATTCATTATAAATGCTGCAAGGTTTAATCGAGATTTTAATATATTAGAAGCTGGCGCGTTATTTGCGAAGGATAGCACTAATCTTTTTAAAAGTCCTTTAATGCAAACAGTTGTAAATATAAACAAACAACATTTAAACTTTTTAAAAAAGAAAACGTTAGATGAGGTAATTTACCAAAAGGTTGGTTTTTTAAGTAAAGATACCAAAATATATGTTGGTAGGCAAAAACCAGAGGTAGAACAAAAAATAAAAAAATATATTAAAAATAATCCTAGCTCAAAAATTTTTTATAAAAAATGGAAATTGGTAAAAAATAAAAATAGATACTATTATCAAGAGGGTAAAATAAAAATAAAACTTATTACAAAGAATATTTATTCTAGGGGACTCCTAGAAAACGTTGCTATGGCTATTAAAATTGCAAGCGATTTAGGAGTAAGTAAAAAAGTTATTAAAAAAACTTTACCTAAAATTAAATTTACTGGAAGAATTGATTATATAACAAGAGGTAGAATACCAAGAAAACTTAATAAAAATGAACAATTAATTATTGATGGTTGTCATTCAGAGGTAAGTGCAAAAAATTTAATTAGTCACTTAAAAACTTTAAAACAACCAATTTATGGTATTTTAGGAATGTCAAAAAATAAAAACCCAAAAAATTTTATTAAACAATTTCAGAGAATTTTTAAGAAACTTTTAGTTGTTCCAATACTTAATGAAAATTCAATAAATAATAACCATCTTTATCAAATTGCTAAAAAAAATAATATTAATGTTTATAAAGAGAAAAATTTTTTTGAAGCTATAAAGAAAATTTCTTCTAAAGAAAAAAAAATAATTTGTGTATTCGGTTCCTTGTATTTATGTGGAGAGGTTCTTAATAAAAACTAGATATTTTCTTTAATCCATTCAACTATATTAGATTTAGAAGTGGCGCCTACTTTTGTGGCTTTTAATTCTCCATCTTTAAATAGAAGCATAGTTGGGATTCCTCTTATGCCGTATTTTGTTGGAGTGTTTGGTTCTTGATCAATATTATGTTTGGCTATAACTACTTGATCTTTCATTTCATCAGAGATTTCTTCAAGTATTGGTCCTATCTGTTTACATGGACCACACCACTCGGCCCAAAAATCACAAACCAAAACTTTATTTTTCTTGATTTCTTTATCAAAATTTTCGTCTGTAATTTGTATTGTACCCATACTTTGTAATTAAGTATTTTTTTATTAAAGTCAACTATACACTTGAGTAAAGTTTTTCGAGTTCCTCAACGTATGCGTTAATTTCATCAAGGATAACTAGTTTTTCAGGCTGTTCATCTTTTTCAAATTTGGCTCTAAGCGTATCTATTTCTGAATAAGTTCTAGGAATCGTATTCCATTTTTCATTATTTGTGCTTAAAAGTTTTTTTGCAGTATCTTTGTGAATTAAATCATATTCTGACTTATCTAAAATTTCAGGTTTTTCTATATAAAGAAGTTTCTTTCCAAAATATTGAAGCCTTTCGTCTTTAAATTTAGATAACACTGATAATCTTTTATCCCAGTCTGTCTTATGAAATTCAGGCATTATTTTATTGTCTTCAGCTGAAGTAAATTTTGTATAAATACTTTCCTCACTAAGTAAGTCCTCTTGTGATTTAAATTGCTCTTTTTCCTCTGCTTCTAATCTTTTAATGGTTAAAATTTTCTCTGCAAATTGGTCATTATCTTTAATAATTTTCGCTCTTTCGATTAATTTTGCCACTCCAATAGTTTTATATTCATCAAACTTTTCTGAATAAGATGAGTTCATTAATATCGGATGCTTGTTATGACGAACTGTTCTTATAAATTTAGGCTGTTTTTTCATTGCCACAGTTAAATCCTGTATAGACATTTTTAAATAAATACTCGGATCATGTTTTAGATCAAAACATAAAGGCCATTGATAATTAGGATGCTGACAGACAAATGTCTGAACAAAAGGCCTACTTTTTCCATAAAAGTACTCATTTGTACAAAATAATATTTCTCTCTTAATCAAATCTAACGTTTGATTTTTGTCTGTGGTTAGCAAACTTGCTTTCCAAACATTTGGTGCTTTATTGGCAATAATTTTTGCTATTCCTATTGTTGCTGCAACATCTCCGATAGCACTATGTGCGTCTCCGTGATCAATTCCATTTAATGGAGCCATCTGATCCAATTTATAAACAGCGTTTCCTTTTGCATTTAATGAATTTTTAAGTGTATTGGGATAATAAAAATTAGCTGATCTTGCTAAACTTAGCAAGTCACCTCTTTTATTACCATTGGTGCTTGTTATATAGGGGTATTCTAAAGTTTGAAATAATGTGGATCTAAGAAATTCTTCATCAAATTCAATTGAGTTAAATCCAATATAAGTAGCTTTTCCCCAGTGATTTAATTTTTCCACAAATTGTCTTACCATCTGATAATGAGAAAGATTGGAATTTTTTAGCATTTTAGGAGACGACTTGTTAACTATTAAGGCCATCGCTTCTGGAATTATGCCAGGATTTAATCTACACCTGGCATCAAAGCGGTCAAGCTCTTGAAGATTGTCATTTGTTAACACTGCTCCAATTTGAATTATTTGTCCGAAAAATTTATTTGAAGAACTTGTTTCAAAATCATAGAAAATATAATTAGACATTAATTTTTAGCCTGTTATTTTAAAATTTTAATTTTCTCTTGATTGTCTGATATATTTTCTTTGACTTCACTTGGATCCTTGATATTTCCAAGAGTATTCATTATAGATCTAGCGTCTCTACCAAAGCCATTTGTAACTTCTATAGCTTGTTCCAATTTCTTTCTTAAGTCTTTAATTCCCTCAAAATGTTTTTCAAACCTTGAGTTTATGTTTCTCAAATCACTATAAATTTGAGTAGCGTGTTGTTGTACTTTTAAAGTTTGAAATCCCAAATGATAGGACTGTAATAAAGCAGATAAAGTATTAGGGCCTGAGATAGTAACTTTATATTTCATTCTTAATTCTTGCAGCAATAATTCTTTTGTTTTTGGATCTCTATAACTTGAGAGTTCTGCAAATAAACCTTCTGTTGGAACATAAATAATTGCAAAATCAGTACTTTTAGGTGGGGCTATGTATTTTGCGTTAACCATTTTAGCTTTTAATCTAAAGGCGGCAGCCAAATCTTTTCTCGCCTCTGCCTGACCAACTTTATCATTCGAATTGTATGCATCATCGATTGCTTTATATTTTTCCACTGGCCAGTGACTATCAATTGGTAACAATACATCTTGTAATTTAATTGCATATTCTACTGTTTCAGATGTATCATCTTTCATTTTAACATTAGCTATAAATTGTGATGCTGGTAACAAATCTTTTAATAGCGAACCTAGCCCAAATTCTGCAAGGGTTCCGTAAGATTTTACTCCACTTAAAATTTTACTAAAATTATCTTGGCTTTTATTAAGTTCACTTACTTGACGATTAAATACTCCTACTTTTTCATCCACTTTTGTTAAAGCACCGGTCATGTCTTTTGCTATCTCTTTGCTCATAGAACCAAAAGACTGACTAAATGAATTTTTTAATGAATTTACCTCGTCTTTGATTAGTTGTTCGTTACTATTTTGATCTTGATTTTCACTTTTTTTGCGAATTAGGAAAAATATTATCCCAATATTTAATATTATGAGTAAAATTATTAAAACAAATATAAGCGACTCCATACCTCTTAATTATATGTTTATACATAAAAATACAATGTGAGTTAAATTTTGAGGGGATTATTTTATTAACCCCCTCTACTAGAGTTAAATGTTTTCTGACGATTTCTTTATATGTTTAAGTATTTTTCCAGCGTTTGTACCTGCTTTGAGTTTGTAACCAGAAGTACCATTGGCATTAACTTCTATGGCTTTTCTGGATCTCTGGATTTTGTTAATAAAGTCAGCCTTGTTTTTTTTTAGGCTGAACTCATTTAACAGTTTCGAATGTCTAGTCATAGACTCCTCCATGTTATTTATTCAACCTACTTTTAACTCATGTAGATGAGCCACTTTATTACCATGTGGATGGTAAACTTATACTAATATAATATAATCCTAATTGTCAATACAATATAAACATATGAAAAATAAAAATTTCGGTTTGTTGTTAGTTTTAGCGGGGGTGATTACAATTTTTGTAGAACATCAAAGCGCTTGGATATTTTCAGCAATTCTAATTGGTGGGGGTACAGGTTTGTTTTTTTGGAAAGATTGATACTTGTAAATATGAAGTTTATTTTTTTAAATGGTTCTATAGGTGCTTTTTTGTTTTATTATTTTGTAAGGAAAATTCAAACTTATTATAATGTAGATCCAAGTATAGATCCTTGGGGAATGATGGGTGCCGCTTACTACGGGCTATTCTTGGGGTTTATTTTTGGAATAAAATTTGTAGATAGTAAAAAAATAATTTCCTATTTTAAAAAGAAAAAATAATTTTAAAAAAAGTGTCATCATTATGACATATTCAAAAAAAACAATTAATCAATTCGGTAGCTATCTTTTTTTTGTCGAATTTAAGACACTTAATTTACAGATTTTTGTAATTTATTTACAATATGAAAATATTAATCTCTATTATATTGTTTATTTTTTTAACTCATTGCTCTTCTCAAAGTGTAAAGCTGGGTAAACGTTGCACTGTAGCAGGCCAAGACGGAAGTTTCGAAAAATCATTTGTTTGGTTTGTTGATAAAAACGCGATGAAAAACTTTGAAAAAAAAATAAATAAAGAAAATTGTAAAAAAAATAGCTAACAAAATCATTTTGTAAACTATTTCTAGTGTTATTAGCTTTTAATTCTAAAAATATTAGAATTATGCGTCTTAATAACACTAGTTTTAAAATTTTATCAGTATATTTTTTTGTATTAATACTTTATTAATTTCTCTCAAAATGAAAAATATAACCTTAATTTTATTGTTTTTTTTATTTTGTTTAAATATTAATGCTATGCAAAAACCTTATCACCACTTACCAGACGGAACCTTTAGGAATCCTGAAGGATCGCCGGAGAGAGATCCAAATGTTAAATGGTCTTATAAAATATTTAATGAAGAAAGAAAGAAAATCAATATTAATTTTCCTAAAGATCACGTAATTCCAGAAACAAAAGTTCTGCAAGAAATAGAAAAGCAAAAAAACGAGGGCTATATTGCATGGATTGGTCATGCTACCTTTTTAATAAAACTTGGTGATACAACAATTATAACCGACCCACTATTTTCAAAGAATACCGGGCCTCTAATTTTTGGTCCTAAACGATACGTAGATCCTGCTATTAAACTAAACAAAATACCTAAGGTTGATCTTTTTCTTTTGACTCATAATCATTACGATCATCAAGATATGTCAACTATTAGAAATTTTCCCTTTAAAGACGCTAAAGTTATTACTCCATTGAAGTTAGCAAAATATTTTAAAAATTATAAAGATGTAAATGAATTAGATTGGTATCAACAAATAAAAATAAATCAAAACTTAAAAATCACTCTATTACCAGCTGTTCACTGGTCTAAGAGAGGGCTTTTTGATGCTAATAAAACTTTGTGGGGTAGCTTTTTAATCGAATATAAAGATAAAAAAATTTTGTTTGCAAGTGATACGGGAGTTGGAAATATTTATAAAGAATTAGGAGCGAAATATGGACCTTTAGATCTGACTTTTATTAATATTGGAGCTTATAATTTTTTTCCTATCATGCCTGTTAAGGATAAATCTATTTACCACACCAACCCTGAAGAGGCATTAAAATTAGCTAGAGACTTGAAAAGTAAAAAAGTGATTGGAATGCATTGGGGAACTGTGATTTTATCCTTAGAACCAATTATGGAGCCTCCGAAAAGATTTAAAGCTGGTGCCAATCAATTTGGATTCACAAACGATGACGCAATTATTTTTAAGATAGGTGAAGTTAAACCTTTAAAATATTTCTTTTAATTAGACTTTCTTTTTTCTCTCTCTTTGTCTAAAAGATTTGTCAAAGAATCCACCATCATGTCGGAGGCCTTGAAAATTTCATTTGTCTTGAATTCATTTGACAAACTTTTTCCTGGATCAGTCTTATCTTCAATAATAATTCCTTCATCGGGTGAGTTATTTTTGATATAAATTAATATCAACCAATCCTCATCTGGATGATCGTCCCATTTAATAAAAATTTCCCCAGTTTCAAATCTTCGATCGATTACTCTCATAATGCTTAAATACTTTGGAATATATCTTTTATTAATTTGAAAACATAAACTATGTGCAGATCTGTAAAAACTTTCTAAAGTGAATTCAATTTTTTGTCTCTCTTCATTATATTTCCTCTCTTTTTCTAATAAAGCATTACGATCATCTCCCTCTTCTACTTCTAAACCTAGTTGTTGGACTCTTTCTCTTATTTTTTGATCTCTCAATTTTTGATATTTTTCTTTAATTCCATTAATTCGTTCCTGTACTTCTTCATAGGACTCTCTTTCCTGATTTAATACAAATTTTTCAAGGTTTTTTATTTCTAAAGCTTCCCGTTTTCTAAATTGTTGAATTCTTTTTTCTAATTTAATTTGTTCCAAGAATTTTCTTTGTTTCTCTGCTTGTTCTTTTCTGACTTCTGCTTGTTCTTCACGAATGAATTTTTGAAGTTCTTTTTTTCTTTCTTTGTTAAGTTTTATCTCTTCTTTAAATTCTTGTTCTTTTTTAATCAATGCTTCTTGTCTTTCAAACTTTGCTTTTTTTATACTTTCAACTTTTTCTATCTTCATTTTTTTTAATTCAATTTG
>CACHPJ010000021.1 GCA_902581775.1 uncultured Pelagibacteraceae bacterium
AATTTTTCAGAAATTAAACATTGTTTTTTTTCTAGGAAAAACGGTTTTTCAAAAGGAATTTACTACAGTCTCAATTGTGGTCCTGGCTCAAGTGATGAAAAACAAAATATAGAAAAAAACTTAAATTTTGTCTCAAAGTTTATGGGAGCAGAATTTAATAATTTAATTTTAATGAATCAAACTCATAGCAATAAAGTTATTTTTATAGATGAAAAAAATAAAAATCAAAAAAAATTTGACTGTGATGCTATTATAACCTCCTTAAAAGATATTGCATTATGCGTTCTAACTGCTGATTGTGTACCAGTATTATTATTTGATAAAAAAAATGGTTTAATTGGTTGTTTGCATGCCGGATGGAAAGGGGCAATAGGTGGAATTATTGAAAACACTATTAATGAAATTAAAAAAAATGGTAAAAAAAATAAAATTATTGCGTCGATCGGTCCGTGTATAGGTTTAAATAATTATGAAGTAGATTTAGATTTTAAAAAAAAATTTTTATTTGAGTCAAAAAAGAATGAAAAATTTTTCTTAAAAAAAGACAATGAAAAATTTAACTTTGACTTAAGAAATTTTGTTTCTTTAAAACTTACTGAATGTGGCGTAGAGTATATAGATAACGTATCAAAAGATACTTTTTCCGACTCAGATAACTTTTTTAGCTTTAGAAGGTCATTAAGCCTAGGAGAAAAGGACTATGGAAGATGTATCTCCTCTATTATTTTAAAGAAAAATTAATTTAATTGAAAACTTGAAAAAATGATTGTATAAATGATTATTCTTAATGAAAATCTTATCCGGAACTAGCAATTCAAAGCTCAGTAAAGATATAGCGAAACATCTTAAGCTAAAATTAGTAAACACAAACATTAGAAGATTTTCGGATGGGGAAATTTATATTGAAATAAATGAAAATATCAGAGGCAACAGTGTTTTCGTAATTCAATCTACTTCAAACCCAGCAAACGACAATTTAATGGAACTGTTGTTAGTTGTAGATGCTCTTAAAAGATCTTCAGCAAAAAATATTACTGCGGTAATTCCATATTATGGTTACGCTCGTCAGGATCGTAAAGTGGCACCAAGAACCTCAATTTCAGCAAAAGTTGTTGCAAATCTTATTACTAATGCTGGTGCAAGTAGAGTTGTTACAGTTGATTTACACGCAGGTCAGATTCAAGGTTTTTTTGATATGCCAGTAGATAATTTATTTACTACGCCCCTTTTTGCAAAATATATTAAAAAAAAATTAAAAAATAAAAAACTAATTTGTGTTTCTCCAGATGTCGGAGGTGTTCAAAGAACAAGGGGACTTGCAACACGTCTCAAGGCTGATTTAGCTATAATTGATAAAAGGAGACCTGCTCCAGGAAAATCAGAAGTGATGAATATAATTGGAAATGTTAAAGGGAAAACTTGCATAATTGTTGATGATATAATTGATAGTGGAGGAACTATTGTAAATGCGGCTAACGCATTAAAAAAAAGTGGAGCCTCAGAAGTTTATGTGTTTATTACCCATGCTGTCTTAAGTGGTGACGCTGCTAATAAAATAAAAAAATCTAAAATTAAAAAATTGGTTATTACAGATAGTATTAATAACGGTGGAAAAATTAAAAATAACAACAAAATTGAAGTTTTATCGATTGCTCCTTTAATGGCGGAAGCTATTAGAAGAATATCAAACTCAAATTCGGTATCAGATTTATTCAATTAATACTTGTTTTATTTTAAAACTTCAGTTAAATAGCACATCGAAAAAATTTAAATAAATGAATAATTTAAAAGCAAATAAAAGAGAATCAAAATCAACAGGTCAAAATAATAAATTAAGAGCTGATGGTCTAATTCCGGCAATCCTGTATGGTGGAAAAGTGACTAATGAAAAAATTTCAATAGAAAAGAAACAAATAAAAAATTTCTTAGAATCAGACTCTTTTCTTTCAACAGTAATTGAATTAGATATTGATGGAAAAAAAGAAAAAGTTATTCCAAGAGAAGTTTTCTACCACGTGACTAGCGACGAGCCTCTTCATATTGATTTTATGAGAGTAGTTTCTGGATCAAAAATTATAATTGAAATACCTGTAGAATTTAAAAACCATGAAAAGTCTCCTGGCTTAAAAAGAGGAGGAGTGTTAAATATAGTAAGAAGAAAAATTGAGTTGAAATGTCCTGCAGACAAAATTCCAGAAAAAATAATTATTGATCTTGAAGGTACAGATATTGGAACTAGTATAAAAATTTCCTCTGTAAAACTTGAGAATGACGTAAGTCCAACCATTACGGATAGAGATTTTGTTATAGCAACAGTTGCTGCACCAACTATAGTTAAGGAACCTGAAAAACCTGCAGAAGAAGGTGCTGAAGCTGAAGGCGCTGAAGGTGAAGCGGCAGCGACTGAAGCTGGTGCTGATGCTCCTCAAGCAAAAGAGGGTGAACAAGTTAAAAAAGATGAAAAATCAAAAGATGCAGGAACAGAAAAAAAGGGTTCGGACAAAAAAACACCTGAAAAGAAATAATTAAATATGCTTTTATTAGTAGGATTAGGTAATCCAGGACCTAGCAGTTTGAATAATCGACACAACATCGGTTTTAGAATTATAGATGCGATAAATAAACAGTTTAAATTATCTAAACAAAAACCAAAATTTAAAGGATTGTTAACTACAGGCAATATTGAGTCTAAAAAAGTCTATGCTATTAAGCCTTTAACATTTATGAATAACTCTGGGACTGCAGTAAAAGAGCTAATTGATTATTTTAAAATTGATGCGAAAGATGTAATAGTTTTTCACGATGATTTAGATATAGACTTTGGAAAAATTAAAACAAAAATTGGGGGAGGCAGTGCTGGACATAATGGAATAGAGTCAATTGATAAATTTATAGGAAAAGATTATTCTCGGGTAAGAATTGGTATTGGTCATCCAAAAGAAAAAAGGAAAGTGAATAATCATGTCCTAGAAGACTTTAAGGATGACGAAGAAGAAAAAATCCAAGAAATAACTGAAAGTATAGTAAAATTAATTCCTACGTTAATAGAAAAAAAAATCGATCTTTTTTCAAGCAAAGTTAATCAAAATCTAAATGGGATTTAAGTGTGGAATTGTAGGATTACCTAATGTCGGTAAGTCTACATTATTTAATGCACTAACTGCCTCAAATAAAGCTGAAGCTGCAAATTTCCCATTTTGTACAATTGATCCAAACATTGGGATAGTTAGCGTTAAAGATGCTAGATTAGATAAACTTGCTGAGCTCTCTAACTCAAAAAAAAAAATTTACACAAATATTACATTTGTAGATATAGCAGGCTTAGTAAAAGGAGCATCAAAAGGAGAAGGTCTTGGAAATAAGTTTCTTTCTCACATAAGAGAAGTAGACGCAATAATACACCTAACGAGATGTTTTGATTCTGATCAAATTACACACGTAAATTCAAAAGTAAATCCAATTGACGATTTAGAAACAATAAAAACTGAGATAACATTATCAGATATAGGTTTGATTCAAAAAAAATTGGAAAAAGGTAAAAAAAAATTACTTTCTTCCAAAGAAGTGAGTGCTTTAGAAAATAAATTGGAACTTTTAAATAATGGTAAAGATGGAAGTTCTGATAATATTGATGAAAACCTTTTTTTATCATCTATTGGTTTACTAAGCTTTAAACCAAGAATTATCGTTTGTAATGTGGACGAAGCAAGTTTATCTAAAGGAAATGATTACTCACAAAATATTATTCAAAAATATCCTAATGAAAAAGTAGTTGTAATCTGTGCAGACATCGAAGATCAAATAATGAGTCTCGAGAAAAATGAAAGAGCAAATTTTATGCAAGAGATTGGTTTAGAAAAAACAGGTTTGAATCAGCTTATCAAAACAGGTTATGATTTATTAAATTTAGAAACCTTTTTTACTTCTGGTCCTTTAGAAAGCAGGGCTTGGACTGTTAAAAAAAATACCCCTGCACCTAAAGCAGCTGGAGTTATACATTCGGACTTTGAGAAAAACTTTATAAGAGCAGAAGCAATAGATTGTGAAGATTTTTTTAAATATGGGAGTGCTGAAAAATGTAAAGAAAACGGTAAAACTAGAATTGAAGGTAAAGATTATATTGTTAAAGATGGAGATGTTTTATTCTTCAGAGTCAATCCTTAACCAAATACGTTTCATGCTTAAATATACTAAGACCGAGAGAAGAATTAAATAAATCATAACTTTAAAACCTGTTTTATGTCTCTGTTCTAGCTCTGGTTCTGCTGCCCATGATAAAAACGTTGTAACATCTTTTGCCATTTGATCCATAGAGGCTTCTGTTCCATCTGAATACTCTACTATTCCTTCGGACAAAGGAGATGACATTTTTATCTTATTACCAACCATATATTTATTATAGTAAACACCATCATCTAATTTCATCCCTTCAGGAGGATCTTCGTAACCCATAAGAACTGAGTAAATATAATTCGATCCACCTGGTCTTGCTTTAACCAGAACTGACATATCAGGCGGGTAAGCTCCTCCATTAGCCGCTATAGATGCGTTTATATTTGGATAAGGACTTTTGAATTTATCTGAGGGTTTTCCAGGTCTTGTGAACATCTCACCTTGACTATCCGGGCCGTCCTCTACTTCAATGCTTGCTGCTATAGCTTTTACTTCGTCTATTGAAAACTCAGGACCTCCAGGCTCACCTAGGTTTCTATAACTAAGATATTGCATTGAATGACAAGACGAACAAACCTCTTTGTAAACCTGAAAACCTCTCTGTAATGAAGGTCTATCAAACTTTCCTGTTAAACCTTTGAAACTCCATTCTACTTTTAATAGTTCATTTTTTTCTGCACTATGAGCCTGGCTAAATATAAAAAAACTAAGAAAAATTACTAATATTTTTATTAGACTAAATTTTATCATTATCTTTCTTAGCCATAGATAACTTGGCCCCACCAGATAAAACTGGTTCGGATATACTCATAGGTAATGGTTCAGTTTTTTCTAAAAGACCAACAATAGGTAAAACTAAAATGAAATG
The DNA here is from genome assembly GCA_902581775.1 of uncultured Pelagibacteraceae bacterium. Lineage (GTDB taxonomy): Bacteria > Pseudomonadota > Alphaproteobacteria > Pelagibacterales > Pelagibacteraceae > Pelagilacustribacter. Next base: position 5,042 of record CACHPJ010000021.1, read on the forward strand.
TAAAAAGTAATAAATTGTTCCTACTCTAGCTAAAACTAAATATATTCCTTCAGCCGGCATTGCTCCCATATAACCCAATAACAATACATCAAAAACAAAAATCCAATAAAACTGTCTATAAATAGGTCTAAAAACTGCTGATCTAACTTTAGAAGTATCTAACCAGGGTAAAACGAACAAAATGAATATTGCACCAAACATTAAAATTACCCCGCCTAACTTATCTGGTACCGATCTCAAAATTGCATAAAAAGGTAATAAATACCATTCAGGTACAATATGTGCAGGAGTTACAAGTGGATTTGCAGGAATATAATTATCTGAGTGCCCTAAGACATTAGGTGAAAAAAATACAAAACCAGCAAAGATAATCATAAACATTAAAAGCGCAAAAGTATCTTTGATTGTTATATATGGATGAAATGGTACAGTATCTTTAGATGGTTTCTTAATATCAATTCCCACAGGATTATTATTCCCTGGCACGTGCAGCGCCCAAATGTGAAGTACTACTAATCCTAAAATTAAAAAAGGTAATAGATAATGTAGGCTAAAAAATCTATTTAAAGTAGGATTGTCTACTGAATAAGCTCCCCACAACCAAGTTGTGATGCTGTCTCCCACTAAAGGTATTGCGCTAAATAAATTGGTTATAACTGTTGCACCCCAAAAGCTCATTTGGCCCCAAGGTAAGACATAACCCATAAAGGCAGTAGCCATCATCAACAAATAAATTAAAAGACCTATTATCCAAATTACTTCTCTAGGAGATTTATAAGAACCATAAAACAAAGATCTAAATATATGTATGTAAACAGCTAAAAAGAACATTGAGGCTCCATTGCTATGAATGTATCTAATTAACCATCCGTAATTTACATTCCTCATTATATGTTCAACACTTGAAAAGGCTAAATCAGCATGTGCAACGTAGTGCATGGCTAAAACAATTCCTGTGATAATTTGTGTTAATAGACAAAAAGTTAAAATGCCGCCAAATGTCCACCAATAATTTAAGTTTTTAGGAGTTGGATAATCAGTAAGATGTGCACCTAATGTTAAAAGTGG
>CACHPJ010000022.1 GCA_902581775.1 uncultured Pelagibacteraceae bacterium
TATAAAAATTTTTCAGAACCACTCAAAAAAAAATATTAAAAAAGCAACTATTGTTGTTAAATCTTCAGCAATAAAAAAAAATAATATTGAATTATTACAAGCAAACAAAAAAAAAATTCCGATTTATGAACGAGCAGAAATGCTAGCCAATGTAGTAGCTTTAAAAAAAAATATTGTTGTTACAGGCTCTCATGGAAAAACAACGACGACTTCATTAGTAGCTAAAATTTTATCTCAAGCAAAACTTGATCCTACAATAATTAATGGAGGAGTTATTAATTCTATTAAAAGTAATGCAAAATTTGGTAAAGGAGAATGGTCAGTGTTAGAAAAAAGAATAAATTTTTTAAGTTTCTAAGTTTTCCAACTATATCTGCAACAGGTCCAAACGGAGCTATTATTCATTATCGTGCTAACTTTAAAAGTAATCGAGTACTTAAAAAAGGTGAAATATACTTAGTTGACTCTGGTGGACAATATAATTTTGGAACAACTGATGTAACTAGAACAATTTCTCTTAATAATTTAAGTTCCAAAATTAAAAATATTTTTACTAGAGTTTTAAAGGGCCATATAGCCGTTTCAAATTTTCAATTTAAAAAAAGAACGGATGGATCGATCGTTGATAAAGTTGCTAGAAAATACCTCCGACAAATTAATTTAGATTATCCTCATGGAACTGGGCATGGTGTTGGATATTTCTCAAATGTCCATGAAGGTCCACACGCTATTTCAAAAAACAATAAAGTTCAATTTGTTCCAGGAATAGTTATATCAAATGAACCTGGATTTTATAGAAAAGGTAAATATGGAATTAGAATAGAAAATTTAATTTATTTAAAGAAAAATAAAAATAAAATGTTTTTTGAGGATCTTACAATGGTACCTATCGATAAAAGTTTAATAGAAAAATCTTTATTAATACAAAATGAAAAAAAATGGATAAATAATTATCATAAGAAGGTTTTTAATAGACTTCAAAAATTCATGAATAGAACTGAAGTTATAGATTTAAAAGAAGCATGTTCAGCTATTTAAAATTTTATTCCATTCTTTTTCTAGAATTACTTTTATATTAAGTTTTTTTGCTTGTTCTATTTTTCTTTTAGTTGGTTTAGTTTCACCTACAACCAAAATATCTAATTTTTTTGAAATTGAACCAAGTACTTTTCCACCGTTATTTTCAGTAATAGATTTAGCTTCTGATCTGCTCATTTTTTGAAATCCACCTGTAAACATTATCTTTTTATTAGAAAATTTTCCACTTATATTTATCTTTGAATAATTTTTTATATTTAATTTATTAATAAGATTTTTTGTTATTTTAGTATTTATTTCATTTAAAAAAAAATTTTCTATTGACTCAATTTGAGTTTGACCAATTCCATCTAAATCAACAAGATTGTTTAATAATCTCTTTCTACTTTTTAAATCAAATAACTTTGAGAACTCATTGATAGAGCCAAAAAAACTAGCGAGGATTTTTCCATTTTCTTGCCCTATGTGCCTGATGCCAATAGAGTAAATAAATTTATCTAGATTTATTGTTTGTGAATTAATAATAGCTTTTTTTAAATTATTTATAGACAGGTCTCCCCATCCTTCCAGTTTTTTTATTTTTTCATATTTTAATTCGAATATATCAGAAGGTTCTTTTATCAATTTTAAATCCCAAAATTGATCAATTACTTTTTTTCCTAATCCATCTATATTAAAAGCTTCTTTTGAAACAATATGTTTAAGTTTTTCTCTTGCAGTGAATTTACACTCATATCCTCTTCCACACCTTCTTACAGCATCTTTTTTATTTGTACTTTTACTAAAATCTTTTTTGGTGACGGCACCACATAAACATTTAGTGGGAAAGTTAAATTTTTTACTATTTTTTTCTCTTTTTGAAATATCTACTGAAACTACTTGGGGGATAACATCTCCAGCTCTTTGAATTTGGATTGTATCCCCTACTCTTATATCTTTTCTTAAAATTTCATCTTCATTATGTAAAGTTGCATTTGAAACAACAACTCCTCCTACAGTGACTGGGATTACTTTTGCAACCGGAGTAATTGCTCCAGTTCTTCCAACTTGAATAACAATATCTTTTATTTTTGTTGAAGCTTTCTCAGCCGAAAATTTATACGCAGTTGCCCATCTTGGTGAACTTGAAGTATTTCCTAACCTTTTCTGTAAACTTAAGTCGTTAACTTTATAAACTAATCCGTCAATATCATAATCTAAAGAGGATCTGAGTGATTCTATTTTTGAATGTTGGTTTTCAATTTCATCCAAATTTTTCACTATTACCGATAATGGGTTAGTGATGAAGCCCCATTCACTAATCCTTTTCAAAAATTCAGACTGTTTTTTAAAAACCATAGTTTCAATAGCGCCAAAACCATAAGCGAAATATTTTAGAGGAATTTTAGCAGTCTCATGAGGATTTTTTTGTCTTAAAGATCCTCCCGCTGCATTTCTAGGATTTGCAAAATTTTCTCTTATTTTCATAAAATCTTTTTTTCCAATATATATTTCGCAACGAATTTCTATTAGATTAGGAACTTCCTTAGAAACAATTTTTTTTGGAATTTCCTTAATTGTCTTTAAATTATCCAAAATATCTTCACCAGTTACTCCATCACCTCTAGATAAACCTTTTGTTAAATTTCCTTTTTCATAAATTAAAGTAGCTGAAATCCCATCTATTTTAGGCTCAGAAAAAAATTCCATGTTTAAACTTTTATCATTTAAGTAGTTATTTATTTTGCTAATAAAATCCTCCATATCTTCTTTTCCGAACGAATTTGATAGAGATAACATTGGTTTCAAATGTTTAATTTTTTTGAATTTTGATGCAGGTTTTGCTCCAACAAAATCAGCTGGCGATCCAAATTTTTTAAGAAAAATATATTGTTTTTCTAATTGTAAAGTTTTTATTTTTAATTGATCATATTCTGCGTCATTTACTCTTGGATTATCTTTTTCAAAATAAAATTTATTAAATTTTTTTAATAATTGAAGGTTTTTTTTATATCTTTTTATTATATTTTTCTTATCCATTTCTTTAATTGAGTATTCTTTTGAGCGTTTTTTTTATTATTCCATCATCTTTATTTTTTTCAGGTTTTTTAACTTTATATTTTTTATTAAAAATTTTATACGTTTGCTCATACCATTCGCTTGAATTATAATTATAACCTAATATGGCTGCACTTTTTTTTGCTTCATCTGTAAGACCAACTGTGTAATAAACTTCTACTAATCTATGAAGAGCTTCTTCAACAAAAATAGTTTCAGAGTAATTTTCAACAATATTTTTAAGTCTATTAATTGCTGGTATCCATTTTTTTGTTTGGATATAAAATTTAGCAACATAAAGTTCTTTTGCTGCTAACTGGTTGTTAATTAAATCTAATTTAAATCTCAAATCCAAAGAATAATCTGTTTTAGGATATTTTTTTATAAATTTTTCTATTTTTCTCTTCGACATTATTAAAGGTGCAATATCTTTTTTCTCATCAAGGACCTGTTCATAATGAGATAAATTAATTAAATATTCCGCATAAATTATGTTTTTATCTGCAGGATATTTTTTTTTATATCTTGTTAAACTTTCTATTGCTTGATCATAAAATCTGATTGTGTATAAACAAAATCCATTCATTAAAGCTGCTTTAGCGGACTGTTCTATTGTCGGCATAATTAATTCTGCTTCTGAAAATTTTTTAGATGCAAAAAAAATATCACCACCTTCAAGAGCGTTTAGGGCCTCCTTGTAAACTTCTATTGATTTCTCTTTAGGATCAGGAATTGATATAGTTTTCTCATTTTTAGAGCATGAATATAAAAGCATGATACTGAATAATGAAATAAATAATTTATTAAGCATTTACAATACTCTTATCAAATTTATTTAGATTGGTAAATTTTAGATATCTAGGCGCTGACTGCTAATTTTTGTACTGAATTTTCGTAATCTTTTTTAATGATTTTAATGTTATTAAAAGATGATTTCACAAAACAAGTGTCATTTTTTATTAATTTTTTTAAAAAAATATTACTTAGGTAGTGTCCGCCTTGAACACATTTGATTTTTCCCAAGATTCTATGTCCAGACAATAAAAAGTCTCCTGCTAAATCTAAAATTTTATGATTAACAAATTCTTTAGAATTTCTCATTCCATCTTTATTTAAAACCTGATTACCTTTCACAACAAGAGCGTTATCTAAAGATCCTCCTTTTGCCAAACCGTTAGCTTTTATTTTTTCTATATCTTCAAATAAGCAAAATGTTCTTGAACTATAAATGTCTACTATATCTTCATGATAAAATTTCACATTATTTCTTTGATTTCCTATCAACTCATTTTTATATTCAAGTTTAAAATCTACTTCCATACCAAAATCAGATGGCTCAATTGAAATTCTTTTTTCTCCATCTACTAAATCTAATGGCTTAATTATTTTTAAAAATGATCTTTTTTCTTTTAAATTTTTTAATCCTGCCTCTTTTATTAATTTCACAAAATCTTTAGCAGATCCATCCATTATTGGGATTTCAGAATTATTAATTTCAACAATAGCGTTATCAATTCCTGTAAAATAAAAAGCTGCCATTAAATGTTCAACCGTTGATATTTTTGTTCCTGAAGAATTTATTAAAGTTGTACAAAGTTTGGCAGTATGAACATTTGTAAAATCAGCTTGAATAATATTATCTTTATTCAAATCAGTTCTCTTAAAAACGATACCGCTATTTCCCTTAGATGGCTTTACAGTTACTTTTGATTTTTCCCCATTGTGAAGACCAATACCTTCAAAATTAAAGTCTTTTAATAGAGTTTTTTGGAAAATGTCTAACATGACAATTTTATACAGAATATAATTGTTAAGTTGTAAACAACTAATGTTACAAAAAAATACAGATGTATTTACTTGAATAATGTTGAAAATATTTTTGATATTATTGACTTTTTTTGATTAATTATAGGTATAGCCTCTTTTTCCCATCCTTTGCTAAGAATCTCAGCTGAAGATAGACATGGCTCATAATAATCATCTGAAGTCATTTTTTTAATCTCATAATGATTGTCTTTAACTAATCCTTTGATAATAGTTTCCTTTAAGTTAGTAAGTGACTCTATATCTTCTACTTTAATATAAAATATTTTTTTTTTATTTTTGATAAAGTTGAGATCAATGTTTTTATTTAAAATAATATCAAAAATTTCATTTAGTC
>CACHPJ010000023.1 GCA_902581775.1 uncultured Pelagibacteraceae bacterium
TACCGAAATTACCGCAATCATAAAACTCCTTGTGACTGATGCTAAAATTACTGCCAAAGTCACTTCAATTGCAGAAAGTGGAGCGTATAATAAATCTACTATATTTCCCTGAATTTTACCTATCATGAAAGAGGAAGATGAATGAGAAAATGATTGTTGAATTACTTGCATCGCTATTAATCCCGGCGCAAGAAAGTTAATAAAGCTAACGCCTAGAACATTTCCTCTTTCTTCTCCAATTGCTAGTGATAAAACTAGTAAAAATAAAAGAGATGTTATTAAAGGTGAAAATATTGTTTGAATCCAAACTATCAAAAATCTCAAAACTTCTTTTTGATAAAGTGTCCATGCTCCAATCCAATTAATTAAACCAAATCTTCTATTTCCTATTTTGTATTTTCCTGTAATTTCAACCATCAATAGTCTTATAACTCTTAAAAAGAAAAAAGCTGTGCAAAACTTTGCTGAAAAGGCTTTTAAGAGAAATTAAAGTTTGATTAGTTCGCGAAACACTACATAATGATGTTTTTTAAGATATAATACTATATATAGTAAAAGTTGAAATATGAGTTGGACAGACGAAAAAGTTCAGAAATTAAAAGATTTATGGTCTAAAGGCCATACTGCAAGTCAAATAGCTGAGATGCTAGGTGATACAACTAGAAATGCAGTTATAGGTAAAGCCCACAGACTAAATCTAGAAGCTAGAGCTCCTTCCAAATACTCTTCTAGCAACTCTAAACAGGAAGGTAAAATAAACAGGAAAAGCCCTAAACCTGTCAGTCTCAAAAGTAAGTTTAAATCTATAATGCTTGATAAAAACTTTGAGTCTGAAAAGCCAACTACATTAGAGAATTTAACTGAAAAAACTTGTAGATGGCCAATCGGTCATCCGGATGAAGATAATTTTTACTTTTGTGGTCGAAAACCTGAAGGTGAGTTTCCTTACTGCAAATTACACATTTTGTACGCGTTTCAACCTAAAGGTCAAAAAGAAGATGTCCTTGATAAAGATGATGAAATTCCAGAATTTATCGAGAAAAAAGTTAAATCTTCGGCCTAATTCATAAAATCTTAACAATTCTATAATAAACTTGAAAGGAGGTAAAAAATGGTCATATCAATCAAATATTTGAAGTGGATAAGCACAGTTTTAACATTGTTTGGAATATTAACTTTTTATTTAGATTATTATCCTTACAGTATGGTGCCACACGGTTTAGGAATTATTGGATGGACAATTGTCGGTAAGATAACTAAGGACAATCCATTGCTAATGAATTTTTCACTACAAATACCTATAATGATTGCTGGAATAATAAAATATTCTTATAGCCAGGGTATTTTTTAAATGAAAAATATACTTTTTGTTTGTACTGGAAACTCAGCAAGAAGTATTATTGCAGAAACAATTATGGACAATAAATATAAAAAAAAATTTAAAGCTTTTAGTGCTGGTAGCAAACCATCTGGAAAAATAAATGAACATGTAAAGAAATTTCTTGAAAACAGAAACTTTGATCTATCTGGTTATTATTCAAAAAATTTTAATGATTTTTTAAAAAACGATATAAAATTTTACCAGGTATTTACAGTTTGTTCGAATGCAAATAATGAGGTTTGTCCTGTATGGCCTGAAAAAGATAAAATAATCCACTGGGATTTGGATGATCCCGTTGTAAAAATTCAAAAAGCTAAAAGCGATGATGAAATAAATTCAATAATTGCTAACACTTACAACATAATTGAAAAAAAAATAGAAGATTGGATTAAAGATGCGTAATAAAATTTTTTTAGCTGAATTTATAGGTTGTGCTTTCTTAGTGATGATCATCGTAGGCTCAGGGATTATGGCTGAAAATTTAACTAATGATACTGCTTTAATGTTAATTGCAAATACATTGGCAACAGGTGCCGGTTTATTTGTTCTTATTGCAAGTCTTGCGGATGTTTCTGGAGCACATTTCAATCCAGTCGTTACAACATGTATGTTTTTTGCGGGCAAAACGAAAAGAAAAGATTTAATAAATTATTATACAGCACAGATTTTAGGTTGTATGTTGGGAGTAATGCTTGCAAACTTTATGTTTGATCAAAGTATAATTGAACTTTCCAGAAAAATGAGGCCCGGCATAAATATTTTTACTGCTGAAATAATTGCGACTTTTGGATTAATTTTTATTATTTTTGGAACAATTAAAAGTGGAAAAATTGTAGTCGCATCATCTGTTGGGGCATTTATTTCGGCTGGATATTGGTTTACGTCTTCTACTTCTTTTGCTAATCCCGCAGTTGCTATAGCCAGAACCTTTACAGACACGTTTACTGGGATAAACTTTATCAATACACCGAGTTACATTTTAGCTGAAGTTTTAGGCGGATATATTGCTTACAAGATCGTCAGAATTTTATTTCTTAACAAAAGATAAATCACTCAGAAAAAGATATTTTATAGTTTGAGGGTAGCCCAAGGCAATAAAGATACCTTGGGCTAATTAATTAACAAACACAGTTGGGAGACTGTTAAACAATCATTAATATAGGATTGCTAAAAAAATATTTAAATTAAGTTAAATATTTATTAATTTTTAAGAATAAATAATATTAGAATCGACATTCATCTCGCTTGCTAGATTTTTAAGTCTTTTTGTTACTTGTTTTGAGACTATATCGCTGTGATTGTTGGGTATTTTCAAAAAAATAGTCTTATTTCTTTTATAAATTTTAAATTCATCTAATAACAAAGAAGACATACTTGTAAGTGACTCAGCTAACCGTAAAGCAGATCCTACTTGCTTTGAGGATAAAATTTCGTTGTTATTTAAGATGCTTAGAAACTGATAATTCGGATTGTATTTTAAACCACAATGTCTCCAAAAGCTTGCTGATGCAACTTTTACTCTATCTCTATGTTCTAGTTTTAGCAGTGGAGTGTTTAACACTTCCATAAAAACTAGCTCTGCTTTTTGAAAAGCGCCCAAACCCCAATCCATTTTACTTAAAATACAAGCTAAGGTTAGTAATCTTCGATTAAAATATTCATTGTCTTCAAATAATGGTGAAATAAAATTAAAATATTTCTCAAAACTTTTTCCATAGTCCCCTTTTTTAAAAGATATACCATCAGTTTTTAATTTAAAAATTTCATCCTCACTCATTCCATGATTTATAATTGTATTCATATGTCCTTCCCTTAATCCACTTATCGAACAAATAACTTTTGAAGGACTTGCTGCTTCAATTATTTCTTTGAGAATTATGGAACTAAAAGGTAAGTAGGGAGTTCTAGATTTAGTAATATATTCCATTGATTTCAGAGAAGATTTGTTAAATTTTGAAATTTTGTTTAAGTATTTAACCGCTGAGTCTTTAGTTAACTTATATTGATGCAAAATATGTAATGGATGTTGTTCTTTAAAAAGATGATATTTAAATAATGACCTCCAAGTCCCTCCTACTAAATAAATATTTTTAAATTTCTTTTTAAAAAGCCATTTTTCATCTTTTAAAAGTTTTTTAACATATTTTCCTAAATTTCTCTTTTTTATAATAGGATTATTTTCAAGTCTTAATACTCCAAGAGGTAAAGAAGTTGTTTCAAAAATTTGATTTTTAGAAACTCTGGCAAGTTCTAAACTTCCACCTCCTAAATCTGCAACTAGTCCATCTACTTCATCAAATCCTACCATTACACCATTAGCTGATGTTCTTGCTTCTTCCTCACCAGATAATACTAGTGGCTTTTTATCAAATATTCTTTTTATTTCTTCTAAAAATTCACTTGCATCAGTAGCCTCTCTAAAAGCTGCAGTTGCAATAATTTCTAAATCTAGAACTCCTGAGATATCTAAAATTTCTTTAAATCTATTTAAAACTTTTAAAGAGCTTTTAATTCCATCTGGGTTTAATTTTTTTGATTTATCTAAATTCTTTCCAAGTTTGCAGACTGCTTTTTCATTAAATACTGGAATTGGAGAAATTTTAAAATCGTCATATATGAGCATTCTTACTGAATTTGATCCAAGATCTATTATGGCTTGTTTAGACTTTTTACTAGACTGAATTTTAAAAAGATTTTTAAATTCTGATTTCATTTAATAATTCTTAATATTTCAGGTTTCATTTTCATTATAGATTTTCCTCGACCTGATAAGCTTGGATAACTCATAAAATAATTATGAGCTGAAAAGGCTTTTTTCATTAAAAGTGGTTTTCCCTTATGATAATTCCCTAAGCTATCTAAATGCCAGCTTTGAGAGTTATCAAGAAAATTAGCAACCATAATTTGATCTAAAATCTGTTCATGAACAGTATTGTTTTCTATTGGGACCAAAATTTCTACTCTTCTATCTAAATTTCTAGGCATCAAATCAGCTGATCCAATATATACTAAATTTTGCCTACTTGGCATAGGAGAACCATTAGCAAAACAATATATTCTAGAGTGCTCCAAAAACCTTCCAATAATACTTTTAACCTCGATATTTTCAGATAAACCTTTAACTCCAGGCCTTAAACAACAAACGCCCCTAACAGATAATTTTATTTTCACTCCTTTACAAGATGCCTCATAAAATTTTTTAATTATTTGTGGATCTACCAATGAATTCATTTTAGCCCATATTTCAGCATCTTTTCCTTTTAAAGAATTGCTAATTTCGTTATCTATTTGTTTCTCTAGGAATAGTCTTGAATTAATTGGAGATAATATAATTTTATTTAGCTTGCTAGGCTTTGCGTAACCAGTAACAAAAGTAAAGAATTTTTCAACATCCTTCGCTATTAGTGGATCAGAAGAAAATAGAGATAAATCTGTATAGATTTTTGCGTTAATAGGATGATAATTTCCTGTTCCTAGATGAACGTAGGTTTTAGTTTTTCCTTTTTCTTTTCTTAAAACTAAACTA
>CACHPJ010000024.1 GCA_902581775.1 uncultured Pelagibacteraceae bacterium
TTTTTGATATTTTCTTTTGTGACTCCATTTTCTGAAACTATTAATGCTACTAGGTAATTTTTTTTATCTCCGTATACCAAGCTTTGTTTAATATTTTCCTCAAGACATAATAAATTTTCTATCTTTGTAGGTGAAATATTATCACCGCCTAAATTTACAATTAGGTCTTTTTTTCTATCAGTAATTTTTAGGTATCCATTATTTTTAATTTCACCAATATCACCTGTATGTAACCATCCATTTCGAATTACTTCTTTTGTCTCTTTTATTTTGTTCCAATAACCAAGCATCAAATTTTCTCCTCTAATTAATATTTCTCCATCTTCTGCGATTTTGACTTCATTAGTTCTAAATGGGGGCCCTACGGTATCGACCTCAACTAAATCCGGTAAGTTACAACTAACTACGGGTGACGCCTCAGTAAGACCATATCCTTGAAGGGTCGGTAGACCTATTGAATTCAAAAATTCTCCGATATTTTTATCTAAAGCACCGCCTCCAGATACAAAGGCTTGCAAATTTCCACCAAATTGGTTTCTAATTTTTCTTCTGACTAATAATTGACAAATAAGGTTTAAACTTTTTTCAATTAAGGATAATTTTTCTTTTTTTAGTTTTTTTTTACCTAACATGACTGTTAAAAATATAAGATATTTTTTAAGTCCATTTTGCTTGTTAAAATTAATATTTATCTTATTAAATAAATTTTGATAAAATCTCGGGACAGCAGTCATTATTGTTGGTTTGGCTATAGACATATTTGATAAAAGCTTTTCTAAATTTTCAGCATAAAATATTTTAGCTCCTAAAAGTATTTGGATAAATTGAACAGTGTGTTCGTAAGAGTGAGATAATGGTAACCAGGTCAAAAATCTTGGTTCTTTTTTATTTATTAATGGTTCTAAGAGTTCGATTGCCCCCTCACAATTTGATAAGATTCCTCCATGACTTAATATGACTCCTTTAGGGTTTCCAGAGGTGCCTGAAGTATAAATGATACAAGCAGGCATATTTCTTTTTAAATCTTTATTTATTATTTTCTCACTAATTTTTTCATCTAAAATTTTTTGAATAAGTAAGCTTTTTGTATCTATTTTTTCAAATGATATAATTTTCTGAGTATCTAAATTTACAAATTTTTTAATTTTTTTAAATTGTTCATTGTTCGAGACAATAATTAAAGATGGTTTACAATCATTTAGAATGTATTGATAGTCATTTGGGGAATAAGTTGTAAAAATCGGGACTGAAATTCCTCCAGCGTTCATAATTGAAATATCAGACATTAACCAATAAGGTCTATTCTCTGAAAGTATTAAACATCTATCTCCTTCATTAATTAGTGATTTAATTTTTGCAGAAAGTTTATAAATTCTCTCGGTAATTTCTTCCCAATTGTAAGTTGGCTTATTTGGTTTTAACCATTTTAGAAATGGTTTCTTTCCACTCACTTCTTCGGTCTTTTTAAAATACAATTCAACGAGACTATTTAATTTATTTATATTCATAAATTGGTGGGCGAAGAGAGACTCGAACTCTCAAGGTATTGCTACCACCGGATTTTGAGTCCGGCGCGTCTACCAGTTCCACCATTCGCCCTTATTGAATATAGTTTAATTGATTTTTCTTACTAATAGAACAAAAAATATTGATGTTACAAACATAATCAATGCGTATGCAGCAGTAGGTACCATAAATACAATGTCATCAAACAATTGCGTGGCTACAAATACTGCTAAGGTTCCATTTTGTAAACCACATTCGAGAGAAATACATTTTCTTTGGGGTATGCCAGACGCAAAAAATTTTGCAACGTAATAACCTACAAAAATCATAGTCATATTTAAAATAAAAGCTATAAAGCCAGCTCTTGTTATAAAGCTTACTATTCTCTCAAATTCCTCAATCCAAATAGAGATAAATACGACCAAAAATAAAGCAACAGATAACCTTTGAATAATTAAAGTTTTAGAAATTATAAAATTTTTCATAAAGCTTCTTAAAATCATTCCAAATATTACCGGAACAGTTACTACTAGGAACATTTTAAATGCAATTTTAGACATAGAAATTTCTTTAATTATATTTACGCCAATTAATTCCGCTGAATTAAAAATAATAAAAGGGACTGTCATTATACTTAATAGACTTACGATTGCCGTAAGACTAATTGATAAAGCAACATCCCCATCTGCAAATTTCGTCAGTATGTTAGATGTAACGCCTCCAGGAGCTGCAGCGATTATCATTATCCCTAAGGCTATTTCGGTAGGTGTAGATATAGCTTTTATTAAAATGAAAGCAACAATTGGAAGTAAAATAACTTGACACAAAAAACCTATGATAAAATCTCTTGGCTTTTTGACTACTCTTAAAAAATCTTCTGTTCTCAGTCCAAGACCTAGCCCAAACATAATTAACGCTAAACAAAAGGGAGCAATAGTTTTAGCTATTTCCATTAGCTCTTTAATTTTTTATTTTTATATAATTCAAAAAACGTAGCTATGAATCTACACAAGTCTATTTGATTTTCGATAAAAACTTTTTCTAAATTCTTAATATTTTTTTTGTAATGTCTGCCCAAAGTATATAAATTATCTTCTTTATGAAGTATTTCTTTTTTTTCAATTTGACGTAATTTCCTAATCACGGTCGCTCTTGGAATTCCTGAAATTTCTGAAATTGAAGAAGCGTTAACACCGACAATCTTTTCTTTAGTAAAAATAGCAATCTTAAGCCACTCATGATAAGAAGCCTCGCCTAAATCATTATCATTTCCCTTATCCATGATAATTGGGTTATTTTTAAATATCTCTTTTAATCTATGCATATGATTAACAAACACTGTTCCTGCTACAACAAAAGTTTCTAAATCACCATGAAATTTTCGTTGTCGAATTAACATAGGAATTTTCAATCTAAAAAAGAATCTCCAAACTAAAGTAAAGTTATCTCTCATAAAATCTTCAATATCTGTAGCTTTTACAGGTGGGCCAAACCAATCTTCTGTAGCTAGATATTTTGTAACATTGGAGAGGAAAATACTTAATGCTTTAATAGAATGTCTAGGTCTTTGCGTTTGAAAAGCAGACATTGTTATTGTGATTTTCTTTCCTTTTCTTACTAGGATACCTTCGTTATTCATCTCATTAATCTTTCTACGAACGGTTTCTTTTGGAATTTCTAATTCTTGAGATATTTCTATTAAATTTATTTTTTCTATTTCAAAAAAGGGTTTTGAATAAAAATTTTGCTCTGAGTAAATTACAAATATATCAGCATAATGTCTTAAAGATTTTTGAATTAAATATACTAAAATCAAATATTTATCCATGTCGTGAAATGTTTTATAAGCGTTATAATTCCAATTTGAAATAAATTTAAACCAAGTGCTGCTTATTCTTCCAAAATTCCTGGAGAGTATTGAATGAACTTCACTTTTACTAATAAATTCATCTTCTGGTGCTTGTTTTATTTTATTTTTGAAGTCAATCTTTGTTAAATTGTTCTGCTTTTTTTGTTCAAATTTATCAGACATGTTAGTATAAGTTGTTAATGGTCATTAAATTATATGATAGGTGTGTAAAATTAGCGAGTCATAAATTTTCTAAGCCTATACTTGCTTTTATTGCTTTTATCGAAAGTTCTATTTTTCCTGTACCGCCAGATGCAATGATAGTCCCAATGGTTATAGGTAAGAAAAGTGATTATATAAAAATTTTTATTATCGCTACAATATTTTCAGTATTAGGAGGAATATTTGGATATTATCTTGGATACTTATTCCTTGAATTATCTGTATCTTTGATGGAAGTTTATAATTATCAAGATAAAGTTATTGATCTCCAGAGTAAACTTTCAAATAAGTCAGGTTTTATTTTTTGGGTAGGAACACTTTTCTTAGCAGGTTTTACGCCCCTTCCATACAAAGTTTTCACTATTACAAGCGGTATAATAAATTTTAATATTTTTTATTTTATTTTAATAAGTTTAATATCTAGA
>CACHPJ010000025.1 GCA_902581775.1 uncultured Pelagibacteraceae bacterium
AAATGTATTAGCTGAAGGTCCACCTGAATTAATAGCTGAAAAAGACTGTTATACTGGGAGATTTTTAAAAGAAATTTTAAATAATACTAGCATGAAAAAAACTGCTTAAAACAATATAAATATGGTATAGTCTCATATGATTAATATTCTACAATCCCTTTCAAAAACAATTCATTTATCTCTAGCTTTAGCTATCTTATTATTTATAGGATTATACTTTGGTGCAGATGGTTTTGCTTTTGATAGATATTTTTTCAGTTGGCTTTTTAGATACCTACATGTTTTGGCTGGTGTTATGTGGATTGGATTATTATGGTATTTGAATTTTGTTCAAATTCCTAACATGCCTAAAATTTCGGATGAGCAAAAGCCTGCAATTACTAAAATAATAGCTCCCGCAGTTTTATTTTGGTTTCGTTGGGCGGCTTTCGCTACAATTGTTACGGGTTTAATAGTTGCTTATCTTAATGGTTATCTACATCAATCAATGACACTCGGAATTGGAAGCGGTGGAGGAAAAAATACTGCAATAGGTATAGGAATGTGGCTAGGAATTATTATGGCTTATAATGTTTGGTTTATTATTTGGCCAAGTCAAAAAAAGGCTCTTGGTATAGTTGAATGCACGCCTGAAGAAAAACCTGTTGCAATGAGGAAAGCCATGATTACATCTAGAATAAATACTTTGCTTTCTTTACCAATGTTGCTAACTATGGTTGCAGCACAAAATTTATATTAAATTTTATTAAGGTTTAATTTCATCATTATCTTTTTCTAAAGTCTTATAAGATACTTTTAAAAACTTTAAAGCAGGTGATGCAACAAAAATTGAAGAATAAGTTCCTATCAAGACACCTAAAATCATAGCAAAAGAAAAACCTTTAAGTATTTCACCACCCAATACATAAATAGATATCAATGCAAGTAAAGTTGTGATTGACGTGATTATAGTTCTTGATAGAGTTTCATTTATTGAAATATTTGCTATTTCTTTTATTTCAATTTTATTATACTTATACAAATTTTCTCTTATCCTATCATAAATCACAACTGTATCATTCATTGAATACCCAACAATAGTTAATACTGCTGCTATAATTGATAAATTTATCTCAAATGATAAAATTGAAAATATTCCAACAGTGATTAATACATCGTGAAAAATTGCTATTATAGAACCCAAACTAAATTGCCATTCAAATCTTATCCAAATATAAAAAAGCATAGCTATTAAAGACAAAGAGATTGCAATAATACCACTCTTAAGTAATTCTTGACTTACCTTAGGGCCAACACTTTCAATTCTTCTAAAATCAATTTTAGAATTTAAATCTTTTTCCAAATTTTCTTTTATTTTTGTGGTAATGTCATTTTTATTAACAAATTTTTCTTCAACTTTAATTAAAAAATCACCTTTTTGACCGAACTCTTTCACATTAACATCACCTAGGTTCATTAGATTTAACGAGGATCTTAACTCAAAAGTGCTTACATCTTTAGTTTCAGATCTTAGCTCGATTAAAGTGCCGCCCTTAAAATCAATGCCATAGTTTAGACCTTTAAAAATTATTGTTATCAGACTAACAACGATAAATATTAGTGAAATAAAATTAGCTTTTTGGAATAGAGATGAAAAATCTATATTTTTTCCTTTCATAAATTAACTCCATTTTTATTTTTTAAAACTATTACAGATGTTAAGTGACGAGCTATATAGTATGCAGAAAACAGTGTTGTTAAAATTCCAATTCCCAGAGTAACTGCGAAACCTTTTATCGGACCTGAGCCAAAAGCAAACAATATTGCTGCTGCAATAAGAGTTGTAATATTAGCATCAAGAACAGTAATTTTTGCTTTTTTGTACCCAATATCAAATGCATGTATAATCGATTTTTCAGTCTTGAGTTCTTCTTTGATTCTCTCAAATATTAGAACATTCGCATCAACGGCCATTCCAACTGTAAGAATTATTCCTGCTATACCAGGTAGAGTTAAAGTAGCTTCTAGTATTGTTAATACACCAACAAGCATTAAAAGATTAAAAATTAATGACAAATTAGCAATTAATCCAAAGATCCTATACTTATAAAACATAAACGTTATTACTAGTAAAAAACCAACTATTAATGAAATCGTTCCTGATTTGATCGAGTCTTTACCTAAGTCTGGTCCAACGGTCCTCTCTTCAACAGTACTTAAACTTGTGGGAAGTGCACCAGATCTTAGTAGTAACGCTAAATCAGTAGCTTCTTGAAAGGTAAAGTTACCAGTAATATTTCCATTACCCCCAGTAATTGGCTCAAGAATAGATGGTGCACTAATAATTTTTTTATCTAAAACAATTGCTATTCTTTTTCCAACATTATCCGTGGTTGTTCTTCCAAATTTTTGAGCTCCTAACCGATCAAGTGTAAAGGTAACCATTGGTGTATTGGATTGATTATCAAGTCTTGGTTGAGCGTCAATTAAATTTTCACCACTCATAACAATTTTTTTACTTATATTTAATTTTTCACCTTTGTCGGAAATCAAAACATCTGATCCAAATTCATTGTTAGTATCTGTTACCAATCTAAAATCTAATTTAGCAGTCTTACCTATAAGTTTTTTTATTCTATTCGGATCTTTGACACCCGGCAATTCAACTAAAATTCTTTTATCTCCTCTTTGTAAAATAGTAGGTTCTTTAGTTCCAACATCATCAATTCTTCTTCTAATAATTTCAATTGATTGATTGATTGCAGAATTATTAATTGTGAGAATTCCAGCTTTTGAAAATTGGATCTCGACCTGATCAGAATTTATTTTTATGTCAAGTTCATGTTTACTGTATTTTTCAATAAATGAATTAATTGAATTATTGTTTTTTTTTAAAAATAGGTTCTTAAATTTTTTACTTTGAT
>CACHPJ010000026.1 GCA_902581775.1 uncultured Pelagibacteraceae bacterium
TTTAAATGCTACAGCAGCTATAGTAATTTGTTTGAACTTAGGTGTAAGTATTAAAATAATTAAGAAAGCTTTAAGCAATTTTACAGGTGTCCAAAGAAGGTTAACTAAAATCTTCGTAAAAAATAAAAAGGAATTCTATGACGATTATGCTCATCATCCTACAGAGATAAAATCAGTTTTAAGTGGAATCAGGTTGGTTAGTAAAAAAAGAAAATTAATATCTATATTTCAACCACATAGATACTCCAGAGTAAAAATTCTCAAAAAAGAATTCGCTTCAAGCTTTAAAAATTCTGATGTAGTTGTCTTGTGTCCTATATATTCTGCAGGTGAAAAAAAAGACAAATCTTTTAATCAAAATTATTTTTCATTTCTCATTAAAAAATATTCTAATGTTCAAGTAATAAATGTAAACGATGAGTTTGAGTTAAGAAAATATTTACAAAAAAATCTGTTGAATGAAGAGATAGTAGTAGGAATGGGAGCTGGATCAATTTCTAAATGGATGATTAATTTAAAAGATAAAATATGAAAAATAATTCCTCTATAAATAATGATTATAAAGAAAACTTTTCAATAAATGAAAGTTTATCAAGATATAGTTGGTTTAATCTAGGAGGTCCTGCTGAGATCTTATTTAAACCTGATAACATAAATCAAATTTCATCGTTTTTAAAAAACAATAAAGAAAAGTTAAATATTTTAGGAGCTGGTTCAAATACTTTAATTAGAGATAAGGGAGTTAAAGGCGTTACTCTTAAATTAAGCCCTAAATTCTCTTACATCGAATGGCTAGAAAAAGATGTGATTAAAGTGGGAGCAGCAACTCTTGATAAAAAATTATCTGAATTTGGGGTGAAAAATTCGATTCAAGGATTTGAATTTCTTTCTTGTATTCCTGGAAGTATTGGTGGCGGTATAAAAATGAATTGTGGATGTTATGGAGAGAATATTTCAGACAATCTTTTATCCGTAGAAGTAATTGATATGGAAGGAAATATTAAACATATTAATAAAAATCAAATACGTTTCTCATATAGGAATTGTGATTTACCTGAAGAATTTTTAATTCTTAGCGTAAAATTTAAAGCAAAAAAGGGTAACTCTAAAACAATACAAAATAAAAAAATAGATTTATTGGATAGAAAAAAAAAATCTCAACCACAAAGAGTTAAAACTTGTGGAAGTACATTTAAAAATTCTGAAAAGGATAAAGCTTGGGAATTAATTAAGAAATCGAATTGTGAAAAACTATCGGTCGGAGATGCTATAATTTCAGATAAACACTGTAATTTTTTTATAAATAATGGAAACGCTAAGACACATCAAATTGAAGAATTGATATTAAAAGTAAGAGAGACTGTTTATCAAAAAACTGGAATAAAATTAGACTTAGAAATTAAAATCATTGGGGAAAAATGGTGAAAAAAAAAAAAATTTTAGTTATCCTTGGTGGTGACTCAAGGGAAAGAAAAGTAAGTTTAGAAACAGGAAAAGCTTGTTATAAAGCTATAAAAAGAATGGGATATAAAGTAAAAAAATTTGACCCTGCAAAAAAGTTTTTAAGTGAAATTAAAAAATCTAATACTGATATAATATTTAATGCACTTCACGGTAAAAATGGAGAAGATGGAATATCCCAAAGCTATTTTGAATATCTGAAAATTCCATACACTCATTCAGGTGTCATTTCATCTATGACAGCCATGAATAAAGTTTTATCAAAAAAAATATTTGTTAGAAAAAAAATTTTAACTCCAAAATATATAGTTTTAAGTAAAAAAGATTTTGAAATAAAAATACTTAAAGCAATATTAAGAAAAAAAAAATTGATATTTCCATTAGTTGTTAAGCCCATTTCAGAAGGATCAAGTATAGGAGTAAAGATTTGTAAGAGATTAACTCAACTGCATAAAGAGATCAAAAAATTATTTAGAGAATATGATGATTTAATTATAGAAAAATTTATCTCTGGTAAAGAAATACAAGTTGCGGTTATGAATGGAAAAAGTTTAGGTGCTATAGAACTTAAACCAAGAAGAAGTTTTTATGATTATAAGGCAAAATATTCTAGATCAGCTAGAACTATACATATAATGCCAGCCGAATTAAAAAAAAATAAATACAGGGAAGTACTTACTATAGCAAAGAAGGCACATATCTCTTTAAAATGTAGGGGAGTTACAAGAAGTGATTTTAAGTTTTATAATAATAAATTCTATCTATTGGAAATTAATACTCAACCAGGAATGACAAATTTATCACTTGTGCCCGAAATAGCTAAACATATCGGTATAAATTTTAAAGATTTGGTGGAAAAAATTCTTCAAGATGCAAGTATTAATAGATGAAGAAATTTATAAAGATATTTTTTCCTATTTTAATCTTAATAGGATTAACAACCTACATTCCATCTGACGAGAGATTTTCTAAAAGTATATTTTTTCCAATAAACAATATTATTATAGAAAATAATAATGTCATAAATTCCAAAAATTTAGAGAATGATTTAAAATTTCTTAAAAATCAGAGCCTTCTATTTGTAGAGAATCAAAGAGTAAAAAAAGAACTTTTAAAAAATGAATTTTTAAATGGATTTGAGATTAAAAAGCGATTTCCCTCTACGATAAAAATAATTATTTATGAAAAAGTTCCGATAGCTATAAATTTTCAAGAAAAAAAAAAATTCTTTCTATTTGAGAA
>CACHPJ010000027.1 GCA_902581775.1 uncultured Pelagibacteraceae bacterium
ATTTCATATAAAAAGTATTCAAAAGAATATCTTGTGGATGAGGATTTTGCTAAAAGAAATAGTCTTGGTTTGTGGGTGGGTAAATTTATTGAACCAGAAAAATGGAGAAAACAAAGATAAATTTTAGTATAAATATTACATGATTCATTTTAAAAATATTATTATTATAATAATTTTTTTTATGATGACTTCGTGTTCATCTATCCCTAAAAACACACAAAATAGTTGCGATATTTTTGAAGAGCGATATTTATGGTATAAGTATTCTAAAGCAACTTATGAGAAATGGGGAGTACCTATCCATATACAACTGGCATTTATTAAAAAGGAAAGTGATTTTAATTGGCTTGCAAAACCTCCAAGAAAAAAACTTTTCAAAATAATTCCCTTCAAAAGACCCTCTAGTTCTTTTGGATACTCCCAAGCTGTTAAGGGAACATGGGAGCAATATAAAAAAGAAACTGATAATCAATTAGCAACCAGAGCAAGATTTAAAGACTCAGTTGATTTTATTGGATGGTACGTAAACAAAACAACTAAGATTTTAAAAATTTCTAAAAAAGATGCTTATAGACAATATTTAGCCTACTATAAAGGCTGGGGTGACTATAAAAACTATTCAAAAGATAAAAAAGCGATAATTTATGCAAGATCAGTAAGAGAGATGTCAGACAAATATAGAAAACAACTTACTTTATGTAAAAAGAATCTTGATAAAAATAAATATATTATTTTTTAAGCTGTTTATTTAATTCAATTTCAACAGCATCTATTCTTTGGGTATTTTTACCAATTATAGTATAAATGGTAGGAATTACGTATAGTGTAAAAAAAGTAGAAAATAACATTCCTCCAAAAATAGTAATCCCAACAGTTAACCTACTAGCTGCTCCAGGACCTGATCCTATTATAAGAGGTAAAACTCCGAAAATTGTTGAAAGGCTAGTCATTAATATGGGTCTAAATCTAATTGTTGAGGCTTCTATAATTGATGTATGGATACTTTTTCCTTCCTTACGAAGTTGGTTTGCAAATTCAACTATTAAAATTCCGTTTTTAGCAGATAAACCTATTAAAATTATTAAGGCAATTTGGCTATAAACATTTAAAGATGAGCCCACAACCAGAATACCTAAAAGGCCGCCAAGAATCGCCATAGGGACCGTGAGCATAATAGTTAATGGATGTCTCCAACTTTCAAATTGAGCTGACATAGCTAAGTAAGCAGTGATTAGAGCAAGAGCAAATATTACATATAATTCATTATTAGTTTTTTTATATTCTTCACTTTCACCTTTATAAGCAATTTTTGCTTGAGGTGCGTTTTGCTCGACAACATTTACTAAAAATTTTAATGCTTCATCCAAAGAGTAATTTCCCACAAGCCTTGCGGACACAGTCACAGCTTTTTGTCTATTATATCTAGCTAGAAAAGCAGATTGACCTTCTTCATCATATTGAACCAGGTTTGAAATAGAAACTAATTTTCCATTATTATTAGACCTAACAAATACTTTGCTTATACTGTCTGGTTCTTGTCTATCTTTAATATCTCCTTGAAGAATAATAGAGTATTCTTTCCCATCCTGGGTAAAATTTGTCACTCTCTTAGAGCCAAAAATTGTTTCAATGGTTCTACCAATATCTTCAGTGGACACACCTAGATCAGCTGCTTTTTTTTGATCAATTTGCACGTTTAATTGAGGTTTATTTAAATCAAAATCATCTTGTATTGATGTAAGACCAGGATTTTTTCTTGCTTCTTTTTTAACAATCTCTTTCCACTTAATTAAATCTTTATAAGTGTTGCCCAATAAAACAAATTGAACTGGGCTTTCAACACCTCCGGTTCTAATTCCTTGTGGCATTATCGGAAAAGCAAGCACTCCTGGAACTTTAGTTATTTGTCCAAAAGACTCTCTCATAATTTTTACGCCGTGACGATCTCTCTTAGACCAAGGCTCCAAAAGCACAATGATAAAACCACTATTGACTTGCTTAGCAGATTTGCCAAAACCAGGTACTCGCATAATAAGCTTTCGATATTCACCTTGACCTACTTTTGGAAGCAAAAGTTTTTCAATATCTTCAGCTTTATTTTTAGTAAAATTAAAACCTGATCCTTGGGGAGCTTTTACTATTACAAAAAAAGCACCTCTATCCTCTGGTGCAATTAACTCTTTAGGTGAAAAAATAAATAAAAAAACTGTAAGAGCCAATGTTCCTGTTAGAAATGAAATAATGATTTTTTTCTTATTAATCCAATTAATTAAAGAAAATTTATAAACCTGAGTAATATTTTTCAAGAACTTTTCAAATTTAATTACAACTTTTGACTTATTCATATTTTTTTTTAAAAACTTACTACCAAGCATTGGACTCAAAGATAAGGCAACAAAACTTGAAATAACTACAGCCGAAGCAAGCGTAATAGCAGTTTGTGTAAACAAAACTCCTGTTATACCTTTGATAAAAATTAAAGGAACAAACACAGCGACCAGTACAACTGTTGTAGCAATAATTGCAAATGATACTTGTTTGGCTCCTTTATAGGCAGCAACAAGAGGGGTATCTCCCTGCTCTATTCTTCTAACAATATTTTCTAACA
>CACHPJ010000028.1 GCA_902581775.1 uncultured Pelagibacteraceae bacterium
ACTACAATTCTATCAGCTAATGTCATCGCTTCAACTTGATCATGAGTTACATAAATTATATTTGAATTCATTTTTTTATGTAGTTTAGATATTTCAACCCTCATTTCAGATCTTAAAGCAGCATCAAGGTTTGATAATGGTTCGTCAAATAAGAAAAGTTTAGGATCCCTTGTAATTGCTCTACCAATTGCAACTCTTTGTCTTTGTCCACCTGAAAGTTGTTTAGGCTTCCTCTCAAGTAAATCTTCAATTTGAAGTGTGACAGCAGCACTATTAACTTTTTGAACAATTTCACTTTTTGGAATTTTTTCCATTTTGAGACCAAAGGACATATTTTCAAAAACATTCATGTGTGGATACAAAGCATAGGATTGAAAAACCATTGCAATTTCACGTTTAGAAGGAAGTAGATTATTTATCATTTTTTGATCTAAAAAAATTTCTCCGCGATCAATATTTTCTAGTCCTGCTATCATTCTTAATAAAGTAGATTTTCCACAACCAGAAGGACCTACTAAAACAATAAATTCTCCGTCATTAATATTTATATTAAAATTCTTAATAACCTTATTATCACCATATGATTTTTCGAGATTTTTAATAATAATTTTTGACATTTTTAAAAATTTATAGGATTTCAACTATTCCTTGTGTAACAGTATTACATTAATTGTTGTCAAAAATTTATTACACTGCTAGATTTAAGGCAATAAAAAAAAGGGGGTTATATGATTAAAAAAATCTTAATTAATATGTTCGTGTTAGTATTTTTGGTTTCTAATACTAGTTTTGCAGATATAAAATTTTGGACAACGGAAGTCCAACCAGAAAGAATGGCAAAACAAGGTGAAATGGCCAAAGCTTTTGAAGCAAAAACAGGAATCAAAGTTGAAGTCATACCAATTGAAGAAAAAGATCTTGGAACAAGAGCTACTGCAGCAGCAGCAGCTGGAGATCTTCCAGATGTAATTTATCACACTTTGCAATATGTTTTACCATGGGCTGAAGCAGGAATATTAGATGTAGATGCAAATAATGATGTTGTTAAATCTTTAGGGAAAGAAACATTTGCACCAGGCGCATTAAATATGGCTAAGAAAGGTGGAAAAATCGCAGCTGTTCCAGTTGATGGCTGGACACAAATGGTTGTTTATAGAAAAGATCTATTTGCAAAAGCTGGTTTACAACCACCAACATCATATGCAAATATAGTTAAAGCTGTTAATGCATTATCAAGTAATGATATGTTTGGCTTTGTAGCTGCTACAAAAACAGATGAAAACTTTATGAGTCAAGTGCTTGAGCATGTGCTTTTAGCAAATGGAGTTAACTTTATTAAAAAGGGTGGAACTAAAAAGCAAGGTAAAGCTTTAAAGAATTCTTTAGAATTTTATAAAGTAATTGCCAAAGCAAGTCCTCCTGGAGAATTATTCTGGAAACAATCTAGAGCTTTATATTTTGCTGGAAAAACACCAATGGTTATTTGGTCACCATTTATAATGGATGAGTTAGCAGGATTAAGAGACTCTGCTCCTCCGACAATTAATAGTGATCCTACATCACCAGAGCTAGCCTCTAAAACTGGTTTTATTACTAATTTTAGTGGACCTAACAATAAAAAAGGAGCTGCTTGGGCCGATGTAAGATACTTTGGAATAACAGCGGATGCAGATACAGACGAAGCTAAAAAATTCATAGAGTACTCAATGAGTGATGGATATACAGCTACATTGGGAATTGCCCCAGAAGGAAAATTTCCAGTAAGAAGGGGGAACAAAAGTGATCCTAGTGCTTATACGAAAGCTTGGAGTAAATTACCTGTAGGTGTTGATAGAAAAGCACCATTGACTGACCTTTATTCTGCAGATGTTATTGATAACATTGTTGCTGGTTTAGATACCGCAAACAGATGGGGAGTTAAAGAAGGTGAACTTTCTCGAGCATCAAAAATCATTAATTCTCAGTTTTTAAATAGAATCACTAGAGAATATATTGATGATCAAATCTCAGTTGATGAAGCAGTTAAGAAAATTAACGCTGAATTAGCTAAGTTTTAAATAATAAATTTATAAAGAGCGGATAATAAAGTATTATCCGCTCTTTGTATTATGAGCAATACATTATCAAAATTAGAAAAAAGAACTGCTTACTCTTTAGTATTGCCTGCAGTCTTGTTGGTTTTTGCAATTGTTTTATTTCCTATATTTGCAAATGTTTGGATTAGTTTAAAAGACATTGAGTTAAAAGATATTAGAATTCCTGAACCGAGAGCAAAGAAAATTGTTAAATCAATTTCAAAAAATCAATCGGAAT
>CACHPJ010000029.1 GCA_902581775.1 uncultured Pelagibacteraceae bacterium
AGACTCTAAGAATTTACCATTTAAATTTTGTATTAATGAAACAGATAATACTTTTAAAGGTAAAGAAGAACTAAAAAAAATATTTACTCAATTTAAGGTTTCAGAATCAAAAGAAAAGGTTTTTTCGTGTGGTTCAGGCGTAACTGCCTGTATTTTGGGCCTAGCTAATTCTATTATAAGTGGTAAAACACCTTTAGTTTATGATGGATCCTGGGCAGAGTACGGTCGAGAATAATTATGAAAACATCTACTAAAATTAAAACTTTTTTAATTCTTTTTTTTATAGCAATTTTTGCAATTATCTTAGCGAGATATTTTGTAGGATTACATTTTAAAAAAAAATTTAGTGTAAGACCAGCTCCTGGCGTAATAGTAAGTAAAGTTGAAAAGTCAATGTTTTATAAAAGTATTGAAACATTTGGCACAGCAATAGCTCAGAACTCTAAAATATATAGAGTTAAAAAAAATAATATTGTTGGTAATTTAAAAAATAGAAAATAGATTTGTAAAAAAAGATGAAATTATTCTCGCTTTAGAAAATAATGAAAATATTATTGCAGAATTTGCAGGAAAGCTGGGGAAAAGAGAAATAGCACAGGGAGTGCTTGGATCAGACAGTTTAATTATTACATTAGATGACTTAAAAAAAATAGTTATAGATATTAAAGTACCAGAAAATTATGTAGGAATATTGAAACCGGGTCTTAAAACCGAGGTAACAAATACTGCTTTCAAAAAAGTCTTTGAGGGAAAAGTGGACACGATTAGTTCGAGAATAGATCCATCAACAAGATCAATTCTTGCAAGAATTATTGTAGATAATTCGAATTTTGAAATTATACCAGGCCAGCTTATGACTGTAAAAGTTATTTATGATGAAATAAATCAAATTGGGGTTCCGGAAAGCGCTGTAACTATTCAAGGTGAAACAGCTTTTGTTTACATTGTGAATAATAATGTTGCAGAAAAGAAAAATATACAAATAGGAAAAAGGAATTTTGGAAAAGTATCTATTGTTTCGGGTCTCAAAGAGGGAAGTATAGTAATAAGTGAAGGTGTTTCTAAAGTTAGAAATAAAGCTAAAGTTAAAGTTATAAACCCATAAAATAAATATGTTTTTAACAGATTTATCTATTAAACGACCAGTAGTAGCCTCAGTGATGAGTTTAGTGCTTGTAATATTTGGCTTGGTAACTTTTCAAGAAATTCCAACTGATGAGTTACCTGATGTACAACCACCTGTTGTTACGATTCAAACTGAGTATAGGGGTGCATCCGCTGAAATAGTAGATACTCAAATCACTCAAAAAATTGAGGACTTTGTTGGAGGAACGCCAGGTCTAGAGACGATTGACTCATTTAGTGAGGATGAAAGTTCAAGAATTACTCTTACATTTGAGACTGATCTTAACTTGGACGATGTAGCAAATGATGTAAGAAGCTCCGTTTCAAGGGTGCTTGATAATTTACCTGATGGCGCTGAACAGCCTGAAATATTTAAACAAAGTGCGGGTATGCGAACTACGATGTGGTTATCGTTTAATTCCGATACAATGACAGATTTAGAATTAACAGATTATGCTGATAGATACTTAACAGATTCTTTTTCAACAGTTGATGGAGTAGGTAGGGTACGTTTAGGGGGACAAAGAGAATTATCTTTAAGAGTTTGGCTAGACCCTATTGCACTTGCTGCAAGAGATATTACCACTCAAGAAGTGGAGGGAGTATTAAAAAAAGAAAATGTTGAATTTCCAGCTGGAAGAATCGAGTCTAAGGACATCGATTTAACTATAAAACTAGATAAAGCTTATAAAAATTTAGAGAATTATAAAAAATTACCTCTCAAAAGAGCTAAAGATGGTTCAATAATTACTCTAGATGATGTTGCAAGAGTGGAGTTAGGTGCTGAGTCTACAAGAACACTTTTTAAAGGAAACGGAAAACAAGTTGTTGGAATAGGGATTTATCAACAGTCAGATGCAAATACAATTGAGGTAGCAAATGGAGTAAAGAAAAAAATAAAAGAAATAAAACCGTCTTTACCTCCTGGAACTACTTTGGAAGTTTCTTTTGATAGAAGTAATTATATTAAAGCAGCTATTAAAGAAGTTTATAAAACGTTAGTTATAGCATTAATTTTAGTGACAATAATCATCTATTTATTTTTGGGAAATATAAGA
>CACHPJ010000030.1 GCA_902581775.1 uncultured Pelagibacteraceae bacterium
AAGAAGTATAAAAGTTTTATCACAAGGTTCGGCACTGAGATTTTTACTAACAAGGGTTTTTGACTCATTAAATACGATTGATGGAGCAATCGTTAAAGTTAAGGATCCAGTGGAATACTTAAAAAGACTGGAGTTTCATAAAAATTCTAAAAATTTTGAAGATTATTTTTTTTAATGAAATATAAAATTTATACTGACGGCGCTTGTTCTGGAAATCCTGGTAAGGGAGGCTGGGCGGCTATTATTTTAGATTACAATTCTAAACAAATTGAAGTTTCTGGGTCTGAAAAAAATACAACAAATAATAGAATGGAACTAATGGCGCCAATATCTGCACTAAAAAAAATCAAAAAGAAATCTGAGGTAATTATTTATACCGACTCTCAGTACGTTAAGAATGGTATTACAGATTGGATTAAAAAATGGAAACTCAACGGTTGGATAAATTCTAATAAAAAAGCTGTTAAAAATAAAGACTTATGGATCAAATTAGATGAAGTTTGTACAAAACATAATGTCACTTGGAAATGGGTAAAAGCTCATGCAAATAATAAATTTAATAATCTTGTTGATGAGCTAGCAGTATCTCAGACAAAAAAATAAAAGTATCACATCATCTTTAAAAAATTTTCAGCAGCTGAAAGTTCACAGGTCGCAGTCTCTTTTTCTACCTTTAAAAGTCTAACAACTTCATTTTCCACTAACATCGTATATCTATTAGATCTCATTCCTAAACCTTTCACTGATTTGTCAACCTCGGCACCTATTAATTTAGTGAATTTACAGAAAGGATCGCCTAGCATAATAATTTTATTTTCTACTTTTTGACTTTCTCCCCAAGCTTTCATGACGTTCGGATCATTTACTGAAACACAAACAATTTTTGTAACGCCTTTCTTTTTAACTTCTTCATAATTATTTATAAAACTTGGAAGGTGGATTGCTGAGCATGTTTTTGTAAATGCTCCAGGCATGCCTAATAAAATTACTTTTTGATTTTTGAATAAGTCAGAAGTATTGGTTTTTTTTACTTCATTTTTTTTATCTAAGTAAAAAAATTCGGCATATGGTAGTTGTGATCCAGTTTTTATATTCATCAAATTTTATCTAATATATAATTTTTAATATCTAAAAGGTTATTATCAATTATTTCAAATTTTTCAACTTTATCTAATAAACCAGAAAGCTGTTGCGGTGGTTCAATATTTTTTCCAATCGCTAATTTTATTGTATCTAGAAATTTATACGGATGAGCAGTACCCAAAACAATAGTTTTCGATTGATTTTTGATTGCATGCGCGGCACCAACTGCTGTAGCAGTATGGGGATCTAGGATAAATCCAAAATTTACAAAAAAGTCTTTTATTATTCTTAAGGTTAAATCATCATTAATTTTTTCTGCTACAAAATTTTCTTGAAGTTTTTCTAATTTATCTTTTTCAAGTTTAAAAAAACCATCGGTACTTAATTTTTCCATTGACGATTTTACTTTCTTATCGTCTTCATTGGAAATATCAAAGAGTAGTCTTTCAAAGTTACTAGCAACTTGGATGTCCATACTTGGCGAGAGCGAGGGCTTTGCTTTAGACGGTCTGTACTCTCCAGACTTAATAACTCTACAAAGAATATCATTCTCATTTGTTGCTACTATCAACTTATCAATAGGTAATCCCATTTTTTTTGCCATATAACCTGCGTATACATCTCCAAAATTTCCAGTAGGCACTGAAAAATTCACCTTTGTCTGAAATTTAAAATATGCAAAAAAATAATAAACAATCTGACAAACAATTCTTGCCCAATTTATTGAGTTTACACCAGACATGTTAATATTTTCTCTAAATTTTTCATCATTGAACATTTGCTTAACAATCTTTTGGCAATCATCAAAGTTACCTCTCACACCGATATTAAAAATATTTTTAGACTCACAGGTTGTCATAATTTTTCGTTGAATATTTGAAATTTTTTCATGAGGATGTAATACAAAAAGATTAATATTCTTTTTGTCTTTTAAGGCTGCAATAGCTGCTGAGCCAGTATCACCGGAAGTGGCTACAATAATATTTATTTTATTTTTATTTAAGCCTAACTCTTCATACATAAGGCCTATTGCTTGCATAGCTATATCTTTAAATG
>CACHPJ010000031.1 GCA_902581775.1 uncultured Pelagibacteraceae bacterium
AAAAAATAGGTATTAAAAAATGGCAACAAAAAAAGCTGGAGGATCGTCAAGGAATGGAAGAGATAGCAAAGGACGAAGGCTAGGCATAAAAAGGTATGGAGATCAATTTGTTGTCCCTGGAAATATAATAGTAAGGCAAAGAGGAACCAAAATTCATCCAGGTATAAATGTAGGCATGGGTAAGGATCATTCAATATTTTCCTTAATTAAAGGAAAAGTAAAATTTAAGAGATCAAAACTTAATAGAACTTTTGTTTCTGTAATCCCCAATTAAGTATTAAACTTAATTAAATTATATAAAATCCAAAATGAAATTTTTAGACCAAGCAAAAATTTATATTAAAGCCGGTGATGGTGGTTCTGGCTCTGCAAGTTTTAGAAGGGAAAAGTTTGTAGAGTTTGGTGGGCCTGATGGAGGAGATGGAGGAAATGGAGGATCAATTATTTTTGAATCTGATAGGAATTTAAATACTCTAATTGATTTTAGATATTCCCAACACTTTAAAGCTGAAAAAGGAGGAAACGGCAGCAAAAAAAATAAAACAGGTTCAGGCGGTAAAGACTTGATTTTAAAAGTTCCATTAGGGACTCAAATTTATGAAGAAGACAATATGTCATTAATTTACGATTTTACAAAAAATAAAGAAAAATTCCTTGTTGCAAATGGTGGCAAGGGAGGATTAGGAAACGTCAGATTTAAAAGTTCCACAAATCGAGCCCCAAAAAAGAAAACTGATGGAAAAGAAGGAGAAGAATTTTGGGTTTGGTTACAATTAAAGGTTATAGCAGATATAGGAATAATTGGGATGCCTAATGCAGGAAAATCTAGCCTACTTGCGGCACTGACAAGGGCAAAGCCAAAAATTGCTAGCTATCCATTCACTACTATAAATCCTAATTTAGGAGTAGCTTATTATAATAATAAAGAAATAACCTTAGCTGATATACCTGGCTTAGTTGAGGGAGCACATAAAGGAATTGGTTTAGGAGATAAATTTTTAAGACATATAGAAAGGTGCAAAGTATTATTACATTTGATAGATTTAACAGAGGATGATTTGGTTAATAATTATAAAAAAATTAAGCTTGAATTAAACGCTTATGATAAGAAAATGAGCAACAAAAAAGAAATAGTTTTTTTTAATAAATCAGATCTGTTAGATAAAAACGAAATTGAAGAAAAACTAAAAGCATTTAAAAAAAGAATTAATAAGAAATTTGAAATTATTTCAGTGTTTAATAACAATGATTTACAAAGAATAAAAAAAACTCTAATTAAAAATGCTTGATAATTCTAAAACTATTGTAATTAAGATCGGTTCATCTACAATTGTTGATGGAAAAGGACGTTTTAAAACAAGTTGGATGAAGAGTCTCATAAATGACATAAAAATTTACAAAAAAAATAAGAATTTTGTGATTGTGTCTTCTGGAGCTATTGCGCTTGGACAAAAGTATTTAAAAATTAGGCAAAAAAAAATTAAATTAGAGATGAGTCAAGCTATAGCTGCAGTAGGTCAAATACATCTTGCTGGAGAATTTCAAAAAATATTTGATAAAAATTCATTTAAAACTGGACAAATATTAATTTCACCTGATGATACCGAACAAAGAAGAAGAGCATTAAATGTTAGAAGAACTTTTGAAAATTTATTTAAGCTTAACGCGATCCCGATTGTCAATGAAAATGATACGACTGCCACTTCTGAAATAAAGTATGGAGATAACGATAGATTAGCAGCTAGAGTTGCACAAATTATTGGAGCTGATACATTGATAATTCTATCTGACGTTGATGGTCTTTACGATAAAACAAAAAAGAGAAAGCTTATTAAAGAAGTTAAAAAAATTGATGAGTATGTTTATTCATTATCAGACAAAAAAATTAATTATTACGGATCTGGTGGTATAGAAACAAAACTTGATGCGGCAAAAATCTGTATGAATTCAGGTTGCAAAATGTATTTAGCTAACGGTAGGATAAAAAATCCAATTAAAAATATGATAAAAAGTAAAGTATTTACTTGCTTTACCCCAAAAATATCAACATTAGATGCAAGAAAAAAATGGATTATAAGCTCATTGAGCTCAAC
>CACHPJ010000032.1 GCA_902581775.1 uncultured Pelagibacteraceae bacterium
AATTTTTTTATAAGATTTTTAGTTAAAAGAAAGAGTTTTCTAAACTTTTACCTTGGAATTGTTTATAGAAATTAAAATTGTTTTTCTGAAATAAATTTTTGTCTCAAGCTATCTATTACTACAGCTGTACCGTTTATGTTACAATGCCAGTAAGTCCATCCATTATAACTTTCAGTCCCCATTATTTTTGCTGCAACTTTATGTATTGACCCTTCAGACTTTTTATATTTGATGCTACCATCCACCATTATTTTTGCATTAAATTTCTTTTTAAGATCAAATAAAGTTGTTCCAGGCTTTAGTATTCCAAGCTCTACAAGAGAGCCAAATGGTACTCTTGGTTTTGACTTATTGTTTTCAAGTGTATCTAAGAAATCATCTTCAATTTTTTTAGTTTTATAGATTCTTTCTAGGGCTGCATTAAAGTAATTGTTATCTTTTTCTATACCGAAGTAATTTCTCCCTAATTTCTTTGCAACTACGGCAGTTGTTCCTGTACCTAAAAAAGGGTCTAGTATGAGGTCCCCTTTATTTGTAGTTGCTAAGATTATTCTATGTATTAATGCCTCTGGTTTTTGAGTAGAATGAATTTTTTTTCCATTCTTCTTTAATCTTTCTTTACCACTACAGATTGGTAGCATCCAGTCAGATCTCATTTGTAAATCATCATTTAAGCATTTAGTTGACTGATAATTGAATGTGTATTTTGATTTTTTACTTTTTGATGCCCAAATTAAAGTTTCGTGGGCGTTAGTAAATCTTGTGCCTCTAAAATTAGGCATTGGATTATTTTTTCTCCAAATAACATCATTTAATAACCAATAATCTAAATTTTGCAAGTGATAGCCTAATCTAAAAATGTTGTGGTAAGAGCCTATGACCCATATACTGCCATTGTCTTTTAATATTCTTTTACATTCAGTAAGCCAAGATTTACAGAAATCATCATAATGTTTGAAACTGTAAAACTGATCCCATTTATCATTTACACCATTAACTTTGCTGGCATCGGGCCGTGTTAATTTTTCTCCTATCTGCATGTTGTAAGGTGGGTCAGCAAAAATTAAATCAAAAGATTTATCAGGAATTTTTTTTAATTCCTTTAAAGAATCACCCTTCACAATATTATTAGAAAAATTTAACATTTCAAGATTCAACCTTAAATTGAATCTTGGGTCAAATTATTTTAAAAGAAAAATGATTGTTCTTGTGTTGAGATTTCTTATCTCGACAACATCTTGTGTACAGGTTTAAAACCTTTTCTATGATGAGCGGTTACACCGAAATTTTTTAAGCCTTCTAAATGGGCTTTTGTGCCATATCCGAAATTTCTATCCCAAGCATAATTAGAAAATTTTTCTGATAATTTTATCATAAGTTTGTCCCTAAAAACTTTCGCTATTATTGAAGCAGCACTAATTACTTTTATTTTTTCATCTCCATTTATAATTGTTTTGTAATTTTGGATACCTTTTGGAGCACGATTTCCATCAATTAGTAATAATTTAGGTTTTACAGAAAGCTTCTGGATTGCTCTTTTCATTGATAACAAAGAAGCTTGTAGAATATTTAAACTAAAAATTTCTTCCACTGATGCAGTACCAACAGCGTAATATGAATTTAACTTTATATGTTCTGCTATATCTACTCTTTTTTTAAATGGTATTTTCTTAGAGTCTTTTAAGAGTTTAAGATTTATATTATCTTTAAAAATTACTGCCGCTGATACTACGGGCCCAGCTAGACATCCTCTACCAACCTCATCAATTCCAGCTATATTTTTATGTTTAGTCAATTTTTATTTTTAATTCAGATATTTTACTTCTTATCATTTTTAAATCTATCCATGCATATTTTTTTTGTTCTGGTTGCCTCATAAGAAAAGCTGGATGAAAAGATGAAATGACATTTGTACTACAATCTCCAATTTTTAGTTTTTTCCACTTTCCTCTTGCTTTCGATATAACTTCACTATCTCCGATTATAGTATTAAGCGCAGTACTACCTAATAGAACTAAAATTTTTGGATTTATAATTT